>CAVZSK010000028.1:0-93689 GCA_963777875.1 uncultured delta proteobacterium
ATGCTCCTCATCAACCCTGGCCGCAATACGAATCTGCCCCGGTGGTTTGATGATGGCTTGAATGGCGTCATTTCATCAAGAGATTGAGAAAAACCTCTTGCAGGCGCTGGGGGTCGATCTGTAAAATGAGGTCTGCCGGGACGTCGTCGATTATTTCAACGCCAGGCGGCGCCTGGCTGGAAATGAGTTTAATAGCGCGCTTCACCACCTGGGATAAGGAGACGTTTTGGATGGCAAAATCTCTGGCCCGGGAAAATTCCAATAATCCCTTGACAATATCCCGGGCCCGGTGCACTTCTTGTTCGATATTCCCCAACATTTTGCGCAATAATTCTTTCTCACCCTGATCCAATTCCTCCATAACAATCTGGCAGGAAGTGGAGATATTATTCAAGGGATTATTTAACTGGTGAGCGATCCCGGCCGTCAGGATGCCCAGGGACGACATTTTCTTGGACTGAACCAGTTGATCCTGGCGTCTGGCTAGCTCCTCGACCATGAGGTTGAAGGCCTCCACCACGTTTTGGGTCTCATCCTTAGTATTGAGCACCGGCAGGGGCCGAAAATCTCCCTGGGCAATACGTAAGGTCGTGCCTTCGATGACCTTGAGGGGGCGGATGATCTTGCGGCTCACCAACATAGTCAAAACTATGCCGCAGATTACAAACAGGATGGTGGAGGTGAGCAGCTGGGTCTTTAAATTGTTAATGATCTCCAGAATCCTCTGACGCTCAAAAACCACTAAGTGCCTTGAAAGTTCCACTAATTTTTTGCCCCTTTCCCGCATTTCGTCTTCCTGCCTGGCGCTTACCAGCGGGCGGGGCTGTCCTTGGGGGATCTGTTGCATCAACTGTTGATAAGCCAACAGTTCCGCACTTGAGACTTTTCAACTCATTGGCTATCTTTAAATTCCTGCCTTCCGGTAAGATCTGCTCTAACGTTTCCAAGGCAAGTTTGGTCTGGTCCAAATTTTGTTGCAAATCCTCAGGAGAACCGTACAGCAGATAGTTTTTTTCATAACGTCTGATTTCCAGGATAATTTCCCGCAGGTCATTCGAGACCTCAACCACGTGCTGCTTTAATTCTATGGCTTTGAGATAATAATAAGAATAGCCCGCAATCAGGGCTATGACCACGATGCTGGCGCCAAACACCAGGGCAACCTTTTGGCGAATATTCAAGTTCATGGCACCGTCACTTTAAGAATATTTTGATGGGAGGGGACACCTTTTTCTTGTCCCCAATTCTGGCTTGTCAGGCAGGAGAACGCCGCGCCTCGGGCCTTTGGAGCATTTTTGCGTCTCCCGCGGTTTCCCACTAAATTGGCAGCCTCTATATCTTTGGGGTTTTTTCCTATCATAACACATTGAGGAATTCATTAACAAGCAGGGCTCGGCTCATGTCCTCAGCGTCGGTTAGACCTGACAGGGTGGCCAAAATTGCGGGCAGACTATTTTTCTGGTGGGAAAATATTGGAGATTGGGAATAAGGAGACTTAATCTGGGACTTATGGCCATATTGCCGGTCTATCGTACGGAAGCAATCGCCCCGCCGACCACCCGGGACCAATTCTGCAGTTTCAAAATAAAAATATCCATTCAAACGGATCAACTCTGCAACCAGATTACTGTAACGTTTTGGCTGACTCGAGCATGTAATCCTTATTGCGGAAGGCCTCCAAATAGGTTTGCATCACGGCGTCGGAGGTAAAAGCCATATCCAATTGGCGACTGTAGGCCATCAGCACCGCCAGGGATTCCAGGATCGATTCCATTTCCTCCAGGGAAAATTTCACCAGCCGCCCTTGGACCAAGTCCTGCTTGGTGGTTACCTTAAATCCCAAATCTTCCAGCAGTGTTTGCAACATGCGGACTCGCCGCTCCCGGCGGTCAATACTGGCAGCCCCGCCCTTAAATTGAAAGCTGATGTAATTATCATTTATTTCCGGCGAAACATACGCATCCACCATGCCGAAATGGTATCCCAGGCGAGAGCTAAAGTTTATATAGCAATCAGAAATAATGGCAAAACTTTTCCCGCCCAGGCCGGTTTCCGCTTTTCCCTGGTCATACATGGTATTGGCGAACACCGAAATAAACCCTTTTAAATCAGGGGCCACCTGCCCAGATCGAACTTCCGGGTTTTGAAATCCCCTGAGCAAGGCTTGAAGGGGACGGCTAAGAATATCCTTCTCGGTGATTACCTTCTGATCTGCCAATGCTAATCCTCCCCCCAGATCCATGATGAAAAGATTAAAAGGCAGATTGGATTGTAACCGGGTCACTCCCGGCGAGGACACCGCCTCATCCACTTCCGGGCTGAACATGGCATCCATGGCCTTTTCGTGGCAAAAACGGGTAATATCGTGCAGGGTACTGCATCTATCAGCCTGAAAATCCGGGCTCTCAGGATCAATGAGGTGCAGAGGGACAATCTTTTTAACCAGTTGGCGATACTTTTGAAACATGACAGTTTCCTGCCAGGACTCTACTTTCTCATATCGGTGCTGTAAGAGTTCCACCACAATACCGGGATAGACCCTGGTATGGTCAGCATCTACAGTAACTAGTTGCTCACTTGGCAGCATCTGGACTGCCGGTCCCAGCACCGACGATGGTTGGGACCTTGAACTCTCGAGCCAAAATCGTCATGTGGTCCGTGGGGCTGCCGACCTCAGTGATAATGGCATTGACGCGATCCATAACGAGAACAAGTCGCGTGGAGGGGTGCCGGATCACGACCACCGCGCCTGCCGGAATTTTATGAATATCCCGGTCGTTCTGAAGCCGATAGACCGGTCCGGAAGCAACCCCTCCCACAGCGCGGACGCCACCTTCCAGCAAGGGGAGAACCTTCGGGGACGGCTGTGACTCCGCTCCCCGGCTGTCATCAGGTTCACGTTCCAGGGAGCTATCCACCCGAAGGGGCCTTGATTGCAGAATGACAATGGCGCCTTCCTGGTCCTCAGCCCATTCCACATCCTGGGGGCCGCCGAAGTGTTTCTCCAGAGCCAGACCGATCTCCACCAGGGTTCTGATCTGTTCCGGGCTCAGACAGGCTGCGTCCGCCTGCTCCGGTGATAAAGTCTGTTCTTGACAGCCGCCTTCCGGCAGCACGTCGAGAGCCACTGGTTTATGGGCAATCTTTTGCTGCAGCAGGCGGTATTCACCCCGTTTCTCGACAATATACAGATCTGGATTGACTGCGCCTTCGACAGCATACTTCCCCAAACCCCAGAGTGCATTTATGATTACGGTATTCATCCGTGGTTCGTGCGGGTCCAGGGTGAACATGACGCCGCTGGCCCGGGCTGGAATCATGCTCAGGACGCCCACGGCCATGGGCAATTCGGAGACCGAAAACTGCTGCCGACTCCAGTAGCGAATGGCTTGAGGCGTAAATTTGCTGGCAATTATGGTCTTATATTTTAGAGGCAAATCCTCGACCGTGACATTGAGGAGGGTGGCAAACTGACCCGCAAAGGAATATTCCGTATCTTCCCCCACCGCACTGGAGCGCACGGCCAATCGGTTCGTGGGCAACGCCTGGGCCGTCAGGAGCAAAATTTCCTCCAGGTCCCTGGGAAGAGGAGTTTTGAGGATCAAGCCCTGGATCTCCTGACTGACCCTTTGGAGATCCTCGAGATTATCCTTATCAACCTCGGCCAATTTCTGGCCGACTGTTTCTGCTAACCCGGTTTCCTCCATGAAAGCCTGATACGCCGCGGCCGTGATGGCAAAGCCTCGAGGCACGGTCAATCCCAGTCGGTTGCGAATTTCACCCAGGTTGGCCATTTTACCGCCCACGGCGGCAGTCTTTTCCCTGGTCAGGGCGTGCAGGGGCAGAATATAGGGAGTTTCCGGAATCTCCGGCGCCTTCTCCAATTCCTGTTGCAGATCTTCCCGGACACGTTGGAAGACGGAAACTAAGGCAGCATAACGATCCCGGCTGAGCTGATTGAGTTCAGTCACCATCCGTGAGACATGTTCGCCCAATTGCTCTACCTGGGAAAAAAGGTAACCGTTGTCGCCCAGGATTTCCGGAGAAACCTGTTCCTCCAGATTCGCCATGAGAGACAACGCTTCGTTGTTGCTGTCCAAAAGACGGCGGAAATGGGCAAAATTCTCCTGCAGGCGAACCTTGGGATCTTCTACTTCTTTCAGGAACATCTTCAGGAATTTAAACATAAAGCCCTCCCTAATCTTCCGTGAGTTTGCCCTGGCCACCCTGATCTGGGCCGACCCTCTAAACCTTCACCACCAAAACCGGACAGGCGGCGTGACCGATGACCTTTTCCGTAATGCTGCCCATCAACAACCTGGTCAGACCAGTACGGCCATGCGAACCCATGACTATTACTTCGGCCCCGAGATTTTTAGCCGTATCCACAATCAATGGAAAGGATTCCCCCTGTTTGAGGATGATTTCGGGGGTAATTCCCAAAGAAACGGCCCTGGCTTGCAGTTCCTCCAGGGGTTTGGTCCGGCTCTCCGGTAGGCTGCACCCCAACTCACCCCCTTCGCCATACAAACAGGTGGGCAGTTCCATGACTGACAGTATGCTTAACTTCGACTGGTTGGCCAGGGCCAGTTCCAATGCCCGGTTTTCCGCCCCTTGGCTGTTCGGGGATTGATCTGTGGCCAACAGGATATGTTGCCAACCGATTTTGGATCCTTGCGGCACCACCAGGACATCTCGTTGGGTGAAGCCGATCACCTTCCTGGCCACGCTTCCCAGCAGGGCATATTTCAGGGAAGTCATACCCTTGGTGCCGATTACAATGAGATCACTATTTTCGTCGTCCGCCAGTTCCACTAAACGGGCATAGGGTTGGCCCAGGGCGCAGATGGTCTTTACCTGAACTCCCTGAGCTGCTGCGGCTTCCAGGCACTTGGTCAAGGCCACGTCGCAGGGCTGGCTGATGAGTTTCTGGGGATCGTGGACCCCCACCAGCCCAAGGTCGCCGGTATATTCCGGGGCCACCGAGACGGCCACGTATCTGGCATCTCGGCCCGCGGATCTGACTCCCTCAGTGAAGGCATGCAGACTGGCGTCCGAGCCATCCACACCCATCAAGATGTTCTTATACGCGGCCATAGGATTCCTCCGCCCCATATTCTCCCTTGGCTTTTTTCGCTTCCGCGAGCTTGGCCTTCCACATGGCGCCCAGAATAATCACCGCGCCGACGATCAAGGCGATACACATGGAAATGAAACTTAACTTGCCCAGTATGGCAATGGTGGCTTGGTCCATGGAGATAAGATCTAGAGCCTTCAGGTACTCGGGCACAGCCAAGCCCCGGCTGACCGCCACAATGAGCATAATCGTGCCCATGACGATCTTGATCATGTTCTCTTTGACATACGTGGTGCCGATGGCGCCCAATTGCACGCCCAATAGCGATCCACCCAGGATGATAAGGGTCAGGCGAATGTCCACCATGCCGCCGATGGCCCATTTAATACTGCCGCCGAAACCCATGACAAACGCAATTACCAGTTCTGTGGCCGATGCTACCAGACCGGAGGCGCCCAGAACATAAATCATGCCCGGCACGCCTACAAAGCCGCCCACCGCAATGGTGGCGGCCAGCAGACCGGTGGCAAAGCCGATGGGAATGGTAAACCACAGGGAGATCCTGAGGTTGGCCGTCTTAAAGGTTACCATGGGAGGGAGATTGATGCTCTGCAGCCAGAGAGCCAAAGAGGAGGTTTGTTCCTCACCACCCTTTCGGGAGATCTTCCAGGCATCGTAAAACACATACCCACCCACAATAATCAGGACTGCGACAAAGGAAAGACTGACGTACAGATTAGATCCGGCCTGCCCCCACTTCGCCAATACCCATTCCTGGATCTTGATGCCTACCTGAACTCCGACTCCGGCCGAGGCCGCCATGACCAACCCCAGCTTGATATCCACCTGGCCGTATTTGTAGCGTTTGATGGCGCCCACTAAGGCCTTGGGAAATTTATGGCACATGTTGCTGGCCACCGCCACGGTGCCCGGAACACCCAGGCTCATCATCCCGGGAGTGAGCACAAAGGCGCCCCCGGAGCCGATGAAACCGCTCACCAGCCCCCCGATAAAACCGACGATAAAAAGAAAGATGATAGAAGTGATATTGAGGTCAATGAAATTTACTGTTTGAGCAGCCACATCTTGCATGCCAAGTTCCTCCTAACAGCTAGAGACCGTGATTCTCGATCATACTTTCTGAAAATCCTGCTTGGGGCCGGGAAAACCGGCCCCGACAGGAAAACTACTTCTTTTCAGACACATACTAGACATTGAGACGCAGACGGGGACGGGGACGCTGGCGGCGAACCGGACGTTCGGCAGTCGGCTGCGGCTGCACGGTCTTTTGCGGGGCACGAATTCCCATGACTTCCCAGACATTATGAGAAAAGGAACCATGGACGTAAGAAAACAAAAACACTGTGCCCACCGGCAAAGCAGCATACCAGCCGCCCCGAGTGAAATAATTCATCACGGTGTCGGCATTAAGAAAAACCGCAGCGTATAAGGCCACCGCACCTAAGCCATATGCAATGGTTTTCCCAATAAGCGTCCGGTCCCAAGTGGATTCCTTAGCCATGATCATATCTCCTTGATTACCTTTTATGGTGAACACTGGTAGTGAAACTCCGCCCATCATTTCTGCCTCGCTCATTTCCGAGGCGTTCAGCACAAATTCAATCCGCCTTTTTTCATGATTCAAGGTCTCCACAGCCGCACCAAACTCCCCGAAGCGCACTAAATGCTCAAATCCCAACCCTTTGGAAATGAGGCGGGCTTGAATCTCCGAGGAGGCGGTCTTGGCCTGCTTCTTGAATTTTTCTTCCAAATACCGCTGATAGGGAGAATGAAAGATACCTGTGCCGGACCCGTCTGCCCCCACATTGAGGGCGATGAGATCATATCCCAACCGCTCCGCCAGATTGACCGCGTAGTTGACTACCGATTCACTGAATCGGGCCTCCCGGCTGACAATAAGAATCTTGCGGTTTCCCTGGGACTGGCTTGCCGGGTCATCATTCTTAGTTGTGGAACTTAGGTTGTTCATTTTACCCGCCGGCCTTTCCTTCCCACCTGGAGGTATCGCTTTTTCTCTGGACATGCCTTGTACCCCCTTCTTCTTCCTTAATTGGTGTTCTTCCTTGGAACTTAGTTAATGCAAAAGGCAGGCCATCTTCGGCTATTAGCGAAACATCTTGATTTTATTAAATAATATAGTTTAAGTTGATTTTGTTACACTGGAACAGCCGTTGCAAATTGCAACAGACATACTAATTAATTTTAATTAAATAATATATTCAGTATGTTACTAACTGTTGCACCGATTCCCGAAATGCTATTGCAATTTGCAACATTTGTCCTGAAACCAGGCTACTTCTGGGTCACCCCTTCTTACTGCCCCACATTTAACAGTTCTGCGCCTTGCTCCCGGAAAGGCTTTCCTTTATACTGCATATACTAATGCCAAATGATCTGCGGTAGTTTTTAACTCAAACCTTGGAACTTGAAACTCGAAACTTGGTCAAAAAACTTCAGCGAGGCACTTGTAATGTTGTTCCGTAAAAGCGAGCCAGAAACTCCCAAGACGAGTCCGGAACTCGACGAAGTGCGAGCTGGCATCCAAAAGGCGCAGCTTCCCGAGGTGGCGGCCCAGGTGGCCAGGAAGGAATTGGAGCGGCTGGAGAAGACCGACCCGGGCTTGGCTGAATACACTATCGGTTTGAACTACTTGGATCTGTTGGCCTCGCTCCCCTGGACGAAGTTCACCGAGGACAATCTGGATCTCCAGCACGCCGAGCGGGTTCTGGAACGGCTGCACTATGGATTAGACACGGTCAAAGAGCGTATTCTGGAATATTTCGCCGGCCGGACCCTCTGCAGCCTGCAGACCTCCCGTATCCTGGTGGTGGACGATGAGGAGATTGCCCGGACGAACATGGAATACATTCTTCGCAAAGACGGCTACCAGGTTGAGTCTGCCGCCAGCGGCGGCGAAGCCCTGGAAAGGTTCAAAAACCAGGACTTCGACCTGGTGCTCACTGATCTGAAGATGGAGAAAATGGACGGTCTGCAGCTCCTGGAAGCCGTCAAGCAGATCTCGCCAAACACGGAACTCGTCATGATCACGGGCTATGCCACGGTAAGCACAGCCGTCGACGCCTTGCGCAAGGGCGCCGCCCACTACCTTTCCAAGCCCATAAATCTCGATGATCTCCGGCAAACAGTGAAGGAACTGGTGGGCAAAAAGAAACATTTTCAGATGTCCCGGGGTCCCATCCTGTGTTTTGCCGGTCCTCCCGGCACCGGCAAAACCTCCATTGGCCAGGCCATCGCCGAGGCCCTGGACCGGAAATTCGTGCGCCTGTCTTTGGCCGGATTGCGGGACGAAGCCGAACTCCGGGGACACCGGCGGACCTACGTCGGCGCCCTTCCCGGCCGGATCATCAATGAAATCCGTCGTCTGGGGGTAAACAACCCGGTTTTTATGCTTGATGAAATCGATAAACTCGGACAGGATTTTCGCGGCGACCCGGCCTCCGTGCTCTTAGAAGTCCTGGATCCAGAACAAAACCGCCACTTCGTGGACCATTACCTGGATGTTCCCTTTGATCTTTCACGGGTTATGTTCGTAACCACTGCCAATGTTGTGGAAGCATTACCGGCGCCGTTATTGGACCGCCTGGAGGTTATCCCCTTTCAGGGTTATACCGAACGGGAAAAACGTGAAATCGCTCTGCGTTATCTTCTCCCCCGGCAGCTTCAGAACCATGGCCTGACCACCTTCGCCGTTGAGTTTTCTCAAGAGGCCATTACCCGGGTCATCCAGGATTATACCCGGGAGTCCGGTCTCCGCCAGTTAGACCGCGTCCTGGCGACCATCTCCCGGAAACTGGCCCGTCTCTGCCTCCGGGACCTCCAGGAGTGCAAAGCCATACACATCGACACGGACCTGGTGGAAAAACTTTTGGGTCCCAGGAAGTTCATGCATGAGATCATGGCTGCCAGGGACCGGCTGGGGGTGGCCACCGGTCTGGTCTGGACCGAGTTCGGCGGCGAGATCATCTTTGTGGAAGCCACCCGGATGAAGGGACACAAACAGCTTATTTTAACCGGGTCCATGGGCGAGGTGTTGCGGGAATCGGCTCAAACCGCCCTCAGCTATGTCCGCAGCCATGCCGAAGATCTGCGGATCGATCCGGACTTTTTCAGCCAGAGCGATATCCACATCCACATCCCCTCCGGGGCCGTGCCCAAAGAAGGCCCTTCCGCCGGAGTTACCATCGCCCTGGCCCTCATTTCACTGCTCACCAGCCGACCCGCCCGCCGTGAGGTGGCCATGACCGGCGAAATTACCTTGAGCGGCGGTCTCCTGCCAGTAAGCGGTGTCAGGGAAAAAATCTTGGCCGCCCAGCGGGCCGGCGTTAAAGTAGTAGTCTTACCCCAACAGAATCAGGTGGATGTCAGTATTGTGGAAGCAGAAGCCAGAGAAGGCCTGGAGATTGTCCTGGCCGAGGAGATCAACCAGATCTTGGATCTGGTGCTGCTGAAGGGTAACGACTAAAATTTAAGCTGATAACCATCAAAGAGCGCTGGGGAGCTGCTCTACAGCATGAAGGTAAAACCGGGTCAATAAGCTTGTGCTCACTTGGGCGCTGCTTTAAACTCTCTCGGGACAAGGCTGGGCGGCTTGGCCCTGGAAAAGGGCCGGGGGCTGGGGGTGGCCGCCTGTCGCCAGGGGATAACGACCCGCTTTGTCACCGGCTGCGGTCTGACCAATGAACTGATCGAGGCGCGCCATGGCAAAACCCTCAGTCGCACCATCCAGCGCTATACCAAAGTTGGACTCCTGGTGCTCGATGAGTTGGGGTATGTGCCCTTTTCCAAACAAGGTGCCGAACTCCTCTTTCAAATCCTCACCGAACGCCATGAACGGGCCTCCGTCATCATCACCAGCAATCTGGGTTTTGCTGACTGGACGCAAATCTTCGGAGAACCAACCTTGACTGCCGCCTTGCTGGATCGCCTGACTCATAAAGCCTATATCATCAACTGTAACTGGGAAAGCTTTCGGTTCCGGGAGAGTCTGAAAAACCAAAGTGCGGGAGGTGCTCAAAGTTCTGCCCCACTACCGGTTTTTCTTCAAAACGGATGTGCGCTCCTATTATGGCTCCTGACAGCTACACCTTGCTCCTGCAGTTGCACAAGCAGATACGGGAACGGACGATCATCGGCTATCTTTGGCAATTCTTAAACCGTTGTGTAGAGTGGGGCGGGCTGTATCAAGACGTCAAGAGAGGCATCCCCCCGGGGCGCTTCCCTGTCACCTCTGTTAGGGGCCTGGTATCTGCGGGAACTGGACCGGCGGCTGGAAAGCCTGGGGGTAAAATACTTCCGGTACATGGATGACATCCTCATCCTGGCCGAGACCAGATGGAAGCTGAAAAAAGCCATCCGGGTGCTGAACCAAACCTTCGACGGGCTGAAGTTGTCAAAGCACCCGGACAAGACCACCATGGGCAGGGTGGAACGCGGTTTCGATTTCCTGGGCTACCATTTCGTCCCGTCAGGCCTTAGCCTGGCAACACAGACGCTGGCCAACTGCGCCGGCAAAGCTCTCCGGCTTTATGAGCAAGAGCCGCCCCACATGCGGGTGAAACGGCTCGGAGAGTATCTCAGACGGTGGCACGGCTGGGCGATTATTCGCGCAATTTTCGCATTTTCTCAGCCTCTGTATGGGAGATGTATTTATTTCTGTTACTTGTCTACATCAACTCGGGTTGACGACAACGATTTCAACCCGATAAATATTACCCCTATCAGCACAACGATGATCATCAATACCGTCCCTGACTTACGCCTGCCGCTACGCTTCTGCTCTCTCTCATCCTCCTGGCTGGCCCTGATGTAACTCAATACGAGATCATTCATTGTAGGTTCCTTGCCAAGCATTTAAGTCCCGCCTCATTACCGCTTCCTGCAGCACTTCACCTCGAAGGAGCAGGCTTGGCTTACGTCCTTGGCGGTCCCATTCAGAGGCCTTTCCCAGGAGAATAGTGTGGGCGTCTACCCATTCCAGGTCCGTGTCCACCGCGGTGAGGAGGGTGTCTATCCCTTTCACGAAGTCGTCCTGTTCCCGCAGAAAGATCCAGTAGAGCTGCTAGCGGCTCGGGAACAGCACGGCTATCCACCTCCCGGCAGACCACCGGAATGAGACGCTTATGGCTGGCCACGGCGTAGTCGATTTCCTTCAGGCATTCCGGAGAGGTCATGGAATCGGGGCTAAGCACGAAGACAAAGGCCCGGGCGCCCTCGATACCCTGCTTGATCTTCACACGCCATTCGGCGGTGGGAGGGATGTCCTCCAGGTCCACCCAGTCCTCCCTTTTTTGGCCTCCAGGGTTTTGTGAAGCCCGATGACAAAGTCTTTGTCTTTTCGGGAATAGGAGATGAAGATGTCAGACATGGAATAATCCTCCTTATGGCGCGATGACTATTTTCTAGAAGTGTAAAAATTTTAGGGTGATGAGGAATGGTAGTCAAGTTAAAAGGACATCGAAAAAAATAAAATAATATATTACTTGCTATGATCAAATCTTCTTAAAAATTTCAATTCATTGAAAATATGATCTGTATGGTGAAACCTTTAAATGATCATCATGAACGCATTGATAGCAATGATTGCGCAGAAGCGATTTTCATTATATAATTATTTTGTAATCTTAATGTATAGTTTTTCATTGTTAGGAGGGCAAGCGCTCGCGCCACTCGTTCAGCAACTGGGTTAGATAAATAATAAGGGGTGACTTATGACCACGAAGAAGACTGTTTTCGTTGTCCAGGGGTTTGGGGAAAAGACCGACTTCACCACCGGCCGGAAGCTCAATCTTGACGCCTCGTATCAGGTGATCAAAGAAGCCGTGGAAGAGGCCGGCCTGGAATGTATCCGGGCCGAGGAAAATCCAGCATTCCGGCACCATCGATGAACTGATGTACGAACAGATTCTTCACGCTGATCTGGTAATTGCCGACCTTTCCACGTACAATGTCAATGCCGCCTACGAACTCGGGGTGCGTTACGGCCTTCGTCCCTTTGCCACGATCATGTCGCGGAAGACCAGTTTAAGAACCCCTTTGACTTTGGCCACATCGCGATCCGCAATTACAAACACCTGGGTGAGGACATCGGGAGGATGGAAGCTGCTCGATTCAAGAAGGATTTGCAGGAGGCCATCAAAGAAATCGTGGCGGCCCAAAAGATCGACAGCCCGGTGTATACTTTTTTGCACGATCTTTTCCCGCCGTCAGAACAGCAGGAGTCTGATGTGAGCTCGAAAGCTGTGGGGGAATCCCCGGAAAAAAGGACTACTCGGAAAGCTGCAAAACCTTCCCAGCCAAGCCAGCCGGTGGCGGGGCTGCCGGCAGGGGAGACGGACCAAAGTGCCAAGCAGCTTCTCGACCTGGGGCGTCAGGCCATAAGCGCGGCAGCGATTTCAACGGGGCCAAGCCGTTCTTTGAGGCTGTTCGGTTACTGCGTCCAGATGATGATTATGTGGTGCAGCAGTTGGCCCTGGCGACCTACAAAAGTAAGAGGAATCAACCGGATGAAACTGCGGGTTTGCAGGAGGCCCTTAATCTGCTCAAATTGCTTAATTGGAAACTACCAATGACCCGGAGACGTTGGGGCTTTGGAGGGGGGCGATCCACAAGCGACTCTGGGACCTTATCCAGGACCGGTCCTCCCTGGAAGAAGCCGTCGACGCCTATGCCAGGGGTTTCTTTCTCAAACAAGATTACTACAATGGCATCAACTTGGCACTTTCTCCATAACATCAAAGCTGATTTGGAGGAAAAGGAAGGAAACATTTCCGAGGCCATTGCTGATTTCATCCTGGCCAGACGTCTCCGCCACCAAGTGATGAAGTTGTGTAAGACTGCCCTGGACCAGGGGGTGAAATCGAATGACGAAAAATACTGGATATTGGCAACCCTGTGGGAAACTGCCGTGGGATTGGAAGACGCCGCAGCTGCGGCCGATTGGCAGCGCCAGCGAAGCCGTTGCCTCGGCCCATTGGATAATAGAATCCACCAACTCGCAACTGGAAAAACTGACGCACCTGCTGGCGGCATCCCCCCTAAAACATCTATCAAGCAGTTAGAAAGCTGAGCTTTACCCTTTGCGAAAGTCATCATGTTTCAGAATCAAACCGAAGCATGAAAACGACGACCAGCACAGACCTGGAGGTCAGTGCCTACCGTGAGAAGGTTGTTGTTATTGTCCAGACGCAAGCCGCAACTGGTTTTCATATGAGTATTGTCTCACTCACCCCTCACCCTGCCCCCTCCCCTCCTTCCCGGCCCCTGGCACCGGGCAGGCCTGGGGCAGTTTGGGTGTGAAGCGCTGGGGACCGGAGACGACGGGGCGGCCGATTTTTCGGGCCAGGCCGGTGAGCATGCCGCGGAAAATGTAGTTGTGCAGGGGATAGACGCTGTACCAGTAGAGGATGCCGACCAGGCCCCGGGGCAGGAAGCGGGAAAGCTCCTGGATCTCCACGAGGTTCGGCCCCACCGGGGTCAGGGTGAACTCCAGAAGCGCGTCGCCGGGGAGCTTCATTTCGGCTAACAGCATTAAGCGTTTTTCGGGCTCCACCTCCAGCACCCGCCAGAAATCCAGGGCGTCCCCAACCCGCAGTTCTGTGGGGTGCCGCCGGCCGCCCCTAAAACCGATGCCCCCCAGGAGCCGGTCCAGACCGCCCCGGAGTTTCCACAGGGCGTTGCCGAAAAAGTAGCCGTTGTTTCCCCCGAGGCTGACAATGGGCTTCCAGACCTCCGCCGGAGTGGCCTGGAGCCTGAGGCGGTAGCCGCATTCCAGAATAGTGCCACCGGCATACGGAGTGTCACCGCAATAGACCCATTCCGGGGGCAGGGGCCCACTGGCATCGGTCCAGCAGGTGTCCACCTGCTGCATCTTGGTTTTTTCCAGGGCCAGCCGGATGGTCTCCCGGCAGGTCAAGAGTTTTTGGGGAATAATCTCCCGGATGCGGTTTTCCTGACAGATGACGGGATTACGCAGACCTTCGGCCAAAGGCCGGGCAATGGTCGACGGTATTGGCGTCACCAGATGAATCCACAGAGAACTCAGCGTGGGGGTCAGCACCGGCACCGGGATGATCAGGCGTTTGGGCAGGCCGGCCTCTTGGGCGTAAATCCGGAAAAGTTCCTGGTAGGACAGGATATCGGGTCCGCCGATATCAAAGGTCTGGCCCAGGACGTCGTCGTGCTCCAGACATCCCTGCAGGTAGTTTAAGACGTTGCTGATGGCGATGGGCTGCACCGGATTGCGCACCCAGGTGGGGGTGGTCATCACTGGCAACCGGTCCACCAGGTAGCGTAAAATTTCGAAGGAGGCGCTGCCGGAGCCCAGAATCATGGCCGCCCGGAGAAAGGTGGCCGGGGTCGGGCCGGACTGCAGAATCGTGGCCACTTCGGTGCGGGAGCGCAGGTGTTCGCTCAGGTTGGGGTCCCCCGGTTTCCCCAGCCCCCCCAGATAGATGATGCGGTTCAAACCGGCTGAGGCTGCGGCCTGCACCATGTTCTGGGCTCCCTGGCGATCGGTGGAAGTATAGGTATCGGGGGCCGCCACCATGGAATGGACCAGATAAAAAGCCGCCCAGCATCCCCGGGCCGCCTCTTCCAGGGATTTTAGCTCCAGCACATCTCCCCGGGCCAGTTCCACATTCGGGTGGCCGGCCCAGGGACGGCATTTGAGTTTGCCCAGAGAACGTCCCAGAGCCCGGACCCGGTAGCCCGCGGCTAATAATTGCGGGATCAACCTGCCCCCCACATATCCCGTGGATCCCGTCACTAATACCGGTTCAGACCGCATAGCTCATCTCCCGTGAAAAGGGCGGGGGAAGCACACCCTGGTTATAGTCGTTGGCAGAAGTATTGTCTGATTCACCCCTCACCCTGACCCTCTCCTCAAGGGCGAGGGAAATAAAGGGCAGAAATTTGGGCAATCAGATAGCTTCTCAACCGTCAGAGAATCCACTTAATCCTGAAGACAACCGCAGGTAGAGACAATGACCCACTTCTCTTTTTCCTGGGACGGCAGTTGTTGATATTCCTCCTCG
Source organism: uncultured delta proteobacterium (assembly GCA_963777875.1). Taxonomy (GTDB): domain Bacteria; phylum Desulfobacterota; class Desulfobaccia; order Desulfobaccales; family Desulfobaccaceae; genus Desulfobacca. The sequence continues at coordinate 15,151 of CAVZSK010000028.1, forward strand.
CTGAGGAGATACTCCGGGGGCAGATAGTTCATGTCTTCTTCACAGACACAGCCCCGCCCATAACAATGCTCACAATTTTTAGGCACATACACTTTCATGGCCGTCTTTTCTCCACTAGGCCCCCTCAGAGTTCGAAGGGAATTTTGTTACACATTGAGTTTTTATTTTTTACTCAGGAGGTTCTTGCAAAAGTCACCTTTTCCCCTGATGGTCATTTGGAGCGAAGGGAAGAATCCAGCCTTGGCAATTAGATCTAGATCCTTCACTACGTTCAGGATGACAAAAACTGCTATTTTGCAAGAGGCTTCAGTTCTCAGTCCTTTTTTTAATGTACCATAATCCCCGGCCGGCTCAAACCCTTTAAATCTCGTAGCGGGCGGCGATGGGCATCCTGCGGCCGCTGCCGAAGGCTTTGGAGGTCACCTTGAGGCCCGGAGCCGCCTGGCGGCGTTTATACTCGTTGCGGTCCACCGCCCGGATAATCCAGCGGACAACCTCCGGATCAAAACCATGGGCCACGATCTGATGGAGGGCCAGGCCGTCGTTAATATAATATTCCAGGATCTGATCCAGGATCTCATACGGCGGCAGGGTGTCCTGATCCTTCTGGTCCGGGCGCAGTTCCGCGGAGGGGGCTTTCGTCAAGATCTCTTCAGGGATTAAGTCACCCTGGCGGTTGATATAGCGGGCCAGCTCAAAGATCATGGTCTTGGGAACATCAGAAATTACCGCCAGCCCCCCGCTCATATCTCCATAAAGGGTGCAATACCCCACGGCCAGTTCACTTTTATTACCCGTGGACAGCACCAGATAACCGTATTTATTGGAAAAGGCCATGAGGATATTGCCCCGGACCCGGGCCTGAATATTTTCCAAAGAGACATCTAAGTCCGAGACGGGAAAATGTTCGTCTAAGGATGCCAGATAAGCCTGATAAATGGGCGTAATGGGAATGGTGACGGTCTTCACTCCCAGATTCCGGGCCAGTTTTTCGGAGTCGACAATGCTGCCTGGAGAGGAGTACAGGGAGGGCATGATCACTCCCAGGACATTTTCCGGTCCCACTGCCCTGTGGGCCAGATAACAGGTAACCGCGGAGTCGATGCCGCCGGAAAGTCCTATCACCGCTTTGGTGAACCCGCATTTACGCAAATAATCCCGTAGCCCGAGGATCAACGCCTCATGCAAGGAAGCGATTTTTTCCATGGGTTGAAAACATTGGGGCTCAACCGGTTGGCTCAAGTCCACAGTTTCCACCGCTTCGGCAAACCCCGGCAAAACTTTTAAAGTCTCCCCCCGACCATTCATGGCCAGACTGCGGCCGTCAAAGATCAGTTCATCATTGCCCCCCACCTGGTTGACGTAAATAAAGGGGAGGTGGTATTTCTGACAGTGCTGTTGGATAAGTTGGCAGCGGATCTCCTCCTTACCGCAAAAAAAAGGTGAGGCAGAGATGTTAATCAGAACGGTGGCGCCTTGCCGGGCCAACTCCTGGACAGGGTTAAAGGGATATAATTTACGTGTCTTGGTTTCATACTCATACCAGGCATCTTCGCATATGGATATGCCAAGGATTTCATCTTTGAAGGGGAAGACCTGGACGTGGGCGGGGGGAGCGAAATAGCGGGTTTCATCAAAAACATCGTAGCTGGGCAGCAAAGATTTGGCCTGCATGTGCACCTGACCCTGATAGATGAGCAAGGCAGCGTTATACAATCCCTTGCCGCATCCCAAATCCGAGGGCATGGGCGCTCCCACCACCAGACCCGTTTCCGGATGACGGCGGGATAATTGGGTCAACTCAGCTACCGCCTTAGTGACGCCAGCGATGAGACCCGGCTTTTCCAACAGGTCCCGGGGTGGATAAGCCACCAGAAAAAGCTCCGGAAAGATAATAAGATCAGTAGTGCCCGCCAAGCGGGCATACAACTGGGCGGCTCGGCCCGTATTGCCCGTCAGGTCCCCGACAGTGGGATTAAGCTGTGCGATACTGATTTTCATGAGCTTTATCTAAAAAAATTATTTTTCAAAAAATATCACACCGTTCCAACCTTGTCACTCTTTTTGCTATCCGGTTCAGGGCCGGACTCCGGGCCGGGCCGATTTATTTAATTTCCGGATTCTGCCGATGTGTCTCTCAAGTTTTGCTTCCTGACTTTTTTTTTGATAAGCTATTGAAAAAGTCTCATCGGTAAACAGATATCGGCCCAATAAACGAGGTCATATGAAGCCTTCTGAAGATATCCTCCAATTTATCCCGGTGGCAGTGCTTATTTTTGATGAACAAGGCCGGTTTTGCTATGCCAACAAGGCCGCCTGCCAACTGTTCAATTTGGACTGCCTGAAAGCCCAGGGAGAAATGTGTCATCTCCTGCTCCCTGACCTGAATTTGGCGGATTGCTCCCCGACTTCGGGGCCGCAGGTCAAAGATTTTCCAGGGAACCCCTTAGAGCACCTGACCGAAGGCAAAATTGTCCTGACCCGAAAAAGTCAGAAACTCTTTTGCCGAAGTGTCTCCATCCCCAGTAACAATTCCCACGGGGAGCGGGTGGTTCTTTTGGTTGAAGACATGCATGATAACCGGAATCTGGCGGGAAGGATATTAGAAGAAGAGCGGTTGATGGGCGTCACCGAAATCAGCAATACCATGGCTCATAAGTTGAACCAATATTTGCAGGTTATTATGGGTTATATCAGTTTGATGACGTTGGAAATGGACACCGAGCACCAATGTTATGATTATTTAAATAAGATTTTAGAACAATTGGAAAATATTCGTATTACCACGTATATGCTGTCAAATATCCATCGCTACGCCGTGATTGAGCGACCGGACGGCCGCCGGATGTTCGATCTGGACCTAGCCGCCGATGATCGTGCTATCCTTAATTTCGATTAGCCGTCCGGTTGGCGCCCGCACGTTTAGCTGATGGTCACCTTTGTCCCAACAACGCTGACCATAAATTTTTCTGGAAAAGCGACCGATAGCTGAGTTAGGGCCCGGAAGCCGGTGCAATGGCCGGAGACAATGAGATCAATATCCAGATCTTTTAAGCCCTGGATGGTATTTTGAATTAATTGTGGGGCCGCCGGCAGTTAAATGGAATCCTCCGATGACCGCCGCTATCTTGGTCTCGCCGGTTATTTTCTGAGCATACCTGATAATATTGGTTATGCCGGGGTGTGAGCAGGCCGAGATGACAACCAATCCCCGGTCCTTGACCTTCAGGACCAGGGCCTGTTCATCCCTGAAATCATCCTTTTCCTCTTTGCCGTCCACCAGGCGTTTGGGACCCGGCAACGGTGTTTCGTAATCGTTGCTGGCCTGAATAGGGCCGGTAATCAAAGCCGTGTCGGCCACCAAAGTCGGCTCGGTGTTCTCCTTTAACCTGGCCCCCACCTGCAGCAGGTCATCTCGTCCCAAGGTCCATGGGCCCACCCGGCCTTTGGGGGTGATCAAGAGTTTAGGGATATAGCTGTCCGGGTGCAGGTAAATGTCCAGAGGAGATTGACGCCGTTTCAAGAGTTCCCCTAATCCCCCGTAATGGTCGGGATGACCATGGCTCAAGAACAGGGCATCAATCGTATCCAGGGGTATTTCCAAGGCTTCCAGATTATTGAACAGCACCAGCGGCGAGTTGGAGGTGTCCATGAGAATGCGCCTGGTCTGACCGTTCTGCTGGAGGCTGATTAACATGGCCAAGCCATGGGCGGCGATTAAGGGTTTTTTCAACCGTCCGGGGGATACCCGGTCCACTACTCCAGGCAGTGATGGTTCAAAGACATCGATAAAATTGTCCACCACGATATCGACCGTTGCCGATTTGATTTCTGGAATTTCCATCGCTTGTCTCCGTTCAGAAAATAAAGGGAAAACTCAGGCGCCGGGATGATGGCTGGCATTATGTGCAGTCGTAGCCAACAGCATGATCTGATGCCCCCCCACCCTAACCCTCACCCCTCAAGGGGCGAGGGGAAAATAAAGGACAGAACTTCTGGCAATTATTATAAACCTGACCAATGGCCAGAAGTTCCTTACCCGGGCGGACACATGGATCCGCCCCTACAAGGGATATGTTGCCCATTTGAGTGCAACTCGGCATTAGTTGCATTGTAACCTTTAGGGCAAACATCTTGTCAAGCTGAAAAGACTGAAATTTTCAGGGAGAGGCAAATATTATTTATCAACTTAAGTTCATTATCAGAAAGGAGACCCCAGGGGGCGGAAGATACCCTGTGGTGGTAATGGGGTCTGGTTTACCGGTGTGTTCGGCACAGAGGCTTAACCGTCTTAACGGCTCATAGAAGCCAGAAACTCCGCATTGCTTTTGGTGCCCCGCATTTTTTCCAAGAGAAATTCCATACTATCAATGGGATTGAGGGGAGACAGGAGCTTGCGCAGGATCCACACCCGGTTGAGATTTTCCGGGTTCATGAGCAATTCTTCTTTGCGGGTGCCCGAACGGTTGATATCAATGGAGGGGAAGATTCGCTTTTCCACCAATTTACGGTCCAGATGAATCTCCATGTTGCCCGTGCCTTTGAATTCTTCGAAGATGACCTCATCCATCCGACTGCCGGTATCGATGAGTGCCGTGGCAATAATGGTCAGACTGCCGCCTTCTTCAATGTTCCGGGCGGCGCCGAAAAATCTTTTAGGCCGGTGCAGGGCGTTGGAGTCCACCCCGCCGGACAGGATCTTGCCGCTGGGCGGCACCACCGTGTTATACGCTCTCGCCAGCCGGGTGACGGAATCCAGGAGGATGACCACATCCCGCTTGTGTTCCACCAGTCGTTTGGCTTTTTCCAAAACCATCTCAGCCACCTGCACATGGCGCTGGGCCTGTTCATCGAAAGTGGAACTGACCACTTCTGCCTTCACCGACCGTTGCATATCAGTGACTTCTTCGGGCCGCTCATCAATCAGCAGGACAATGAGGACTACTTCCGGATGATTGGTCACCACGCTATTCGCCAGGCTTTGCAGTAACATGGTCTTACCGGTGCGGGGTGCGGCCACAATGAGACCTCTCTGCCCCTTGCCGATGGGAGTCATCAAATCCATAATCCGACCGGAAAAATTTTCCGGACCAGTTTCTAACTCCAACCGTTCATCAGGGTACAGCGGTGTCAGGTTGTCGAAGAGGATTTTATCCCGGGTGCTTTCCGGGTCTTCAAAGTTGATGTATTCTACTTTTAAAAGAGCAAAATACCGTTCGCCTTCCTTGGGCGGCCTGATCTGGCCGGAAACAGTGTCACCGGTGCGCAGACTAAAACGCCGGATTTGGGAAGGAGAGACATAGATGTCATCCGGTCCTGGAAGATAATTGTAATCAGGACAACGCAAAAAACCGAAGCCATCCGGCAAAATCTCTAATACGCCTTCGCCATAGATAAAGCCATTTTTTTCCGTCTGAGCCTGCAGGATAGCGAAGATCAATTCCTGCTTGCGGAGTCCGGCGGCCCCTTCGATATTGAATTCCCGGGCCAATCCGGCTAATTCCCCGATTTTCTTTTCTTTTAATTCCGTTAAATTCATAAGTTCCCCGTTTGTTGCCACGGCCTTTCCTCATATAAATAATAAATTATTGCCAAAATTAAGGTTCTGGAATCACTAAATCTCAATTTTTCCCCCTGACAACTGAGTACATCTGAAGAAGAGATTTCAGAACATGACCTGAATGCACTGCTACCCTAGTATCCTGCACGATATCCAGCTTTGTTTGCAATTTTCCAACGAGTAGGAGGAACAATTAAACTGTCGTTTGACGCTAACCAAGGAGCACAAGGTTCCCCGAGAGATGTTTAATTTTCAATTAGGCAAACCGGGATATTGAGATTGGACATGGAAACTGAATGATTGCCTGATCCACCAGAAATTATTGGATTGTTATCTTGCGGATATGGACAAACACGATATTCTTATCGGTTGGAAACCGTATTTCCTGAAGGCAGACTAAAATGCACGGTAAACTTTTTACCCCTTTTTGTCAAGCAGTTTTCTCAACTGGGCGATTATCTTTTTTACTTGTTCCGTGGTTGCCGTAATGGAACCGGAGTTGTCCACCACAAAATCTGCCTGAGCGGCTTTTTGGCGCAGGGAACCTTGAGCAGTCAGGATGCCCTCGACTTCGTCTGCCTCCCGGGGGTCTCGCCGGGCCAGTCTTTGTTTTTGCGATTTCAAGTCTGAGTATACTACAATAATGCTATCGTATAAAGTTTCAAGGCCCAGTTCAAACAAAAGTGGGATTTCCACCACGACTAACGGTTCGCCCCGGGACTGTAACCGGGACAGATTATCTTGCAGTTCCCGAGCAATATAGGGGTGTAAGATTCGGTTAAGTTTTTGCCGGGCCTCGGGTCGGGTAAAAACATGCCGGGCCAAGGCCTGACGATCCACCGAGCCGTCCGGCCGAAAAAACTCTTCCGGGAAGTTTTGGCGCAAGGCCTGCCAGGCCGGCTTTCCAGGCGCCACTACCTGCCGGGCGATGGTATCACTATCCAGGACCGGCAGACCGGCCTCCCGCATCAGGGCGGCAACCGTGCTTTTGCCTGAGGCTACTCCTCCCGTCAAGGCCACTTTAATCATGGGCGGTCTGCCAAAAAATCCAGGTACGGTTTGAAAATCCTCTGGCAGGGGAGCCGTCAGAGTCAACTCTTCGTCCCGGCGGGGATGTTTGAACCGTAGTTTCCAGGCATGGAGCAGTTGCCGGTAGACCAGGGAATTTAACTGCCTCATCTCAGGCGGCAGGGCGAGAAGCCGTTTTTCTCCGCCACCATACATGCTATCCCCTACCACCGGATGCCCCAAAGAGGTCATATGCACTCTGATCTGATGGGTTCGGCCGGTGTGCAACGTCAGCTCCAGCAAGGTCAGTGGTCCATGATATTCCTGCACTCGCCGCCAGGAGGTGGCTGATTCCCGACCGCCCCGGGTGGTTACCGCCATTTTGTGTCGCTGCGTGGGATGGCGGCCGATTGCCGTTTTGATCTCGCCCTGACTTTCTGCCAACCTGCCCCAGACCAGGGCCAAATACCTTTTATCCACGAGCCGGTCCTTGAACTGGGTCAGGAAGAACTGGTGAGCCATGGCCGTTTTGGCCACCACGATGACGCCGCTGGTATCCTTGTCCAAACGGTGCACCAATCCTGGGCGTTGGACATCGCCGATGCCTTCCAGGTTGGGGCAATGATGCAGCAGGGCGTTTACCAGGGTGCCGTGGCGTTGGCCTGCCCCCGGATGCACCGTCAACCCGGAGGGTTTATTGAGAACCACCAGGTCATCGTCTTCGTACAAGATTTCCAGCGGGATGGATTCCGGGGCGAGATGCCAGGGCTGGACTGCCGGTATCGTGCAGATTAACTGGTCGCCGGCGCGTACCCGGTAGTCGGCGGGCCGGTCCAGGTCGTTAACCCGGACCAGACCGGATCTAATCCACTTCTGCACTCGAGCCCGGGAGAGCGAGGGTAATTTCTGCGCCAGGAGTTGATCCAGGCGGAGTCCCTGATCTTCGGCCTCGATGCTCAAAGCCACTTGATTCATTTAGGGGAACTTAAGATCGAACCTGGGTAGCGCCGTCATCCCGGATTTCAGTAAAGACCATGCGCCCGGCAGTGGTCTGTAAGACGCTGGTAACGGAGACATTTACTTCTTTGCCGATAAATTGGCGGGCGTTTTCAATAACCACCATGGTGCCATCATCCATATAGGCGATGCCCTGCCCCTGGGATTTGCCTTCCCGGAGAATCTGCACCTGCATCATCTCCCCCGGCAAGACGGCAGATTTCAAAGAGTTGGCCAAATGGTTGATGTTTAATACTTCAATACCCCGCAACTGCGCTACTTTGCTGAGGTTAAAATCGTTCGTGACGATTTTGGCGTGCATCTTAAGGGCCAATTCCACCAGTTTGGAGTCAACGTCCATCCGGTCGATATCTGTATCTAGAAATTCCACTCGCAACCGATTTTGCTTCTGGATCCTCTGGAGGATGTCCAAACCTCGACGGCCTCGCAAACGTTTTAAATCATCAGGGGAATCGGCGATATATTGTAATTCTTTGAGAACGAACTTAGGAACAATCAAGGCTCCTTCCAAAAAGCCCGTTTCACACAAATCAGCAATGCGGCCATCGATGATAACGCTGGTATCCAATAACTTTGGCAGGTGGCGAGAATACTTTGGGCCCTCCAAAAAATGGGGCGAGGCGATCTCATCCATCTTCTTGCCGCCTAACATCAAACCGATGTAGCCAAAAATTGCTGAAAATAAAATATATAAGGGAATCTGAAGATTGGGCAGTTCTAAAAATTGGTCGAAAGGATAACTGGCTAACTTGGCAATACCCAAACCGGTAAAAAGCCCAAGGGTGCCACCAATAATTGTTTTTAACGGAACCCGCTTGATGATTTGTTCCAGTTGCAGAGTGAGCAAGGCGCCTGCCAGTCCAACAAAGCCTCCTGCCCAACCAGCCCACCACTGTCCATTCAAGTGTGGGATCTGCTTCCCGATCAGGTAGCCGCTAACTGCACATATACTTCCTAATACCCCTCCCACAAGAATTTTATGAAGCAACCGCAATCACCTCTGTTTCTCTGGTAACCCGGGGTTATGACCTGCCGGCGCGCTCAAGGGTTTTGTCGTTTCGGCGCCTATCAACTAATAGAAGTTACGTCTAACAAGATATTTATTTTTTCTTCAATCTTGTCTTCCTCTTTTTTTTCGGCAATGGATAGTTCTTTAACTAAGAGGTTTTTAGCGGTATCCAGCATTTTCCGTTCGCCAAAAGACAAGTCTTTATCTAACTTCAGGAGGGTGAGGTCACGGAGGACTTCGGCGACGTGAAAGAGAGAGCCGGTCTTAATTTTCTCCATATAATCCCGATAACGTCGATTCCAGGTCTGATGTTCCACCACCCGTTCTTTTTTGGCCAAGATTTCATAAATATTCATAACTGCCTGCGTATCAATGATGCTCCGCAACCCAACATTCGCGGCATTGCGTGTCGGGATCATAATGATCATATTATTATCTAATATCCGCATGATGTAAAAAGTCTGATTATTCCCTGAAATCTCCTTATCTTCGATTGATTCAATCACCCCAACGCCATGTGCCGGATATACAGCCAATTCGCCAAGTTGGAACATAGGTATTCCTCCCACCGCTAATTAGTTCTAATAGTATCAAATTTTCATCAAATCGCCAAGGAAATTCCCGTAACCTCCGGTCCATTAAAAATGCTTTGCTTGTACCTTACATCTATGTTAATATCTATACTTTATTAAATATGTTAGTACACAACTGCATGCTGCCAGAACATCCCCTTATTTACTCCGTCACTGATCTGACCAGAATGATAAAAAATCATCTGGAGCGGGAGTTTCCCCTGGTATGGGTCAGCGGTGAGGTATCAAACCTGAGGTTGCCTCATTCGGGACACTGTTATTTCACCCTCAAAGATCAAGCAAGCCAGGTGCGGGTGGTTATTTTTCGCAGCAGCCTGCAGGCGATGCGAGTGAAACCGGCCGATTCCCTAAAAATTATCTGCCGGGGACAGCTGACGGTGTACGAACCCAGGGGCGAATATCAGCTTATCGTTGATTATCTGGAACCCTTGGGCATGGGGGCCCTGGCCCAGGCCTTTGAGCAACTCAAAACCCGTTTAGCTGCCGAAGGTCTCTTTGAGGCCCAGTATAAGGTGCCGATACCCTATCTGCCCCGTCGACTGGCAGTGGTGACCTCTCCCAGTGGGGCTGCGATCCAGGATTTTCTCCAGATTCTGAACCGCCGTTTTCCCAATATGCAGGTGTTAATTTATCCGGTCAGAGTGCAGGGGCAGGGGGCCGCGGACGACATAGTGGCCGCCATCCAAGCCCTCAATACCATGTCTGATCTGGACGTCCTGGTTTTGACTCGAGGCGGTGGCTCCATTGAGGACCTCTGGGCTTTCAATGAGGAGAAGGTCGCCCGGGCCATTTTTCACTCTAAGATTCCCGTCATTTCTGCCATAGGTCATGAAATTGATTTTACTATCGCTGATTTTGTGGCTGATCTGCGCGCGCCGACACCGTCGGCAGCCGCGGAACTTGTGGTCCGGCGGCAGGAAGACCTGGAGCTGCAGCTACAGCGCTTGACGACGGCGATGCGGCGGCGGTTTTTGATGCTTTGGCAACAATCCAAGGAACGTTTGCGTCTGTTGGGGGCTCGCCTGGGAGACCCACGTCGGCGGATTATCGACCTGCGACTGCGTTTAGATGACCGGCTCGAGCAACTCCAGCGTCTCTGGGGAACCAAACGCCGGGAGGTTGAGGCCACGCTCAAACTGGCCACAGCACGCCTCAATCTACTGAGCGTTCGGCGTCAGAGTGAACAGCATCGACTCCTGCTCCAGCAGCGGGCGCAACAATTACAGCAGTTGTTTGTCTGGAGGTTCAATGAACGTCGCCGCCTGGTGGAGCATTTCCAGGACCGTCTGGGTCATTTGAATCCGTCGGCGATCCTGGCCCGGGGATATGCCATTGTTCAAACTCTGCCAGAACAGGTGATCTTGCGGACTTCCCGACAAACTGCGGTGGGGGCTGACATTCTGGTGCGTCTGCATCAAGGCGCCGTGCAATGTCAGGTAACCAACAGTTGGAATGATCATGATACCGTTTAGCGACCCAATAGTGACCCAAAATGACTGAGCCTAATTTTGAAGAAAATTTAAAAGAGCTGGAAGAAATTCTCCAACAATTAGAACATGGGGATCTTCCTTTAGAAACTGCCCTGGCAAAGTTTGAAGCGGGTATGCGTCTTATTCGCCTCTGTAACCAACAGTTGGATGCAGTGGACCGCAAAGTGGAAATTCTCTTGCGGGACGAAGCCGGGAATCTCACTACCCGACCTTTTCAAGTAGCCGATGAGAATGAAGGGACTAACTCTTGAACCGACCAAGGGCTCTGGCAACAGGAATCCGGAGCAAACGGATGTGGCATGGATTTAAAACACTATCTTTCTGAGCGCAAGGCCCTCATCGACCAGGTGCTGGCGCAATCTTTGCCAACCGAAGACGGTCCCGGTTTTCGGGTGGTGGAGGCCATGCGTTATAGTCTTTTGGGGGGCGGTAAACGTCTGCGCCCCATTCTTTGTCTGGCTGCGGCCGAAGCCGTGTCCGGTGAGGCCCGGGGGGTTTTGTCCGTGGCGTGCGCCCTGGAAATGATCCATACGTATTCTTTGATCCATGATGATCTACCGGCTATGGATGATGACGACCTGCGCCGGGGACGGCCAACCTGCCATAAGCAATTTGATGAAGCCACTGCCATATTGGCCGGGGACGGCCTGCTCACGGCGGCATTTTTTGTCCTGGGCGAGGCCGCAGTCCGCCAGCCTACCCAGGCCGCAGGGTATGCCGAGGTGATCCGTTTCATTGCCGCGGCTTCCGGCTATCAGGGGATGGTGGGCGGTCAGATGGCTGATCTTCTGGCCGAAGGTGAGCCCAGCACCCTGGACCAGGTGGAGGCAATTCACCGTTTAAAAACTGGCGCCTTACTTACCGCGTCAGTGCGCGCCGGCGCCGTGTTAGGCGGCGGTTCTCCAGAACAAATAGAGGCCCTGACCCGGTATGGGGAAAAATTTGGTCTAATCTTTCAAATTACCGATGATTTGTTAGATGTAGAGGGCGAATCGGTTGAAATGGGCAAACCTACAGGAATGGACGCGGTTCGGCAAAAGGCCACCTATCCGGCTGTATTAGGGGTGACGGGCGCCAGAGACCAGGCCGGCCAGCACCTGGAAGAGGCCCTGCAAGACCTCAAACCCTTTGGGGAAGCTGCCGAACCTTTACGGCAACTGGCCCAATATTTGCTTATCAGGAGACAGTAGGTCAGGAGACTGTACCCTTAGGAGTTTCCATGTCGAATATCGAATCCCAAATCTCGCCCCACCCAGATTCCCTGGTCCTGCGAACCAGAATGCTGCTGGACACAATCAACAGTCCGGCCGATTTAAAGAAATTAGCCACGGACCAGTTGCCCCAGTTGGCCCAGGAAATCAGGCAGTTCATTATCAACACGGTATCCTGCACCGGCGGTCATTTGGCTCCAAACCTGGGTGTCGTGGAACTTACCATTGCCTTGCACTATATTTTTGATACACCCAGGGACAAAATCATCTGGGATGTGGGTCACCAAGCCTATACCCACAAACTCCTCACGGGCCGAAAACATATTTTTCACACGCTGCGCCAATCCGGCGGTATCAGCGGTTTCCCCAAACGAGTGGAAAGCCCTTATGACGCTTTTGACACCGGCCACAGTTCGACTTCCATCTCGGCGGCCCTGGGCATGGCAGTGGGCAAGGATTTAAAAAAGGATAGGCGCCGGGTTATTGCAGTTATTGGTGACGGTTCCATGACTGCGGGTATGGCCTTCGAGGGGCTCAACAACGCCGGCGACTTAAACAAAGACCTCATCGTCGTCTTAAATGACAACGAAATGTCCATATCTCCCAACGTCGGCGCGCTTTCCTCCTTTTTAAGCCGCAAGCTGACCAAACGGGCCATGGTGTATGCCAGACGCCAATTTGAAAATTTTCTGAAACTGGTGCCCGGCATTGGCGACGAACTCATGCTCTGGGCCAAAAAGAGTGAGGAGTCCTTTAAAACCTTTCTGACACCCGGTATGCTCTTTGAGGCTCTCAAGTTTAATTATCTGGGACCGGTACAAGGCCATCGTTTCGACCATCTCCTGGAGACCTTTGCCAACGTGAAAAATCTCTCCGGGCCGATCCTGGTCCACGTCCTGACCACCAAGGGTAAAGGTTACGAACCGGCCGAATGCAATCCCACCTGCTTTCATGGCCTGGGTTGTTTTGATCTGGAGACCGGTGAACCGAAAAAGTCGGTTAGTGACCTGCCCTCATATACTGGAATATTCGGGGATACCCTGGTCAAGTTGGCTCGGGAGGACCATCGTATTGTGGCTATCACTGCGGCCATGCCCGACGGCACCGGCCTGGTGGATTTCCGGCTCCATTACCCGGATCGTTTTTTTGACGTTGGGATCTGTGAACAACACGCTGTTACCTTCGCGGCCGGCCTGGCGGTGGAAGGTCTCCGTCCGGTGGTAGCCGTTTACTCCACCTTTTTGCAGCGGGCTTACGACCAGGTGCTGCATGATGTTTGCATCCAAAACCTCCCGGTGGTTTTTGCCCTGGATCGGGGCGGTATTGTCGGCGAAGACGGCGAAACCCATCAGGGACTGTTCGACCTCTCCTACCTGCGACATCTGCCGAACATGGTCCTCATGGCCCCTAAAGATGAAGATGAACTCCGGCATATGCTGTATACCGCCATGAACCATAAAGGGCCCATCGCGATGCGCTACCCCCGGGGCAGCGGCATCGGTGTGCCCCTTTCACCCGTATTGAAAAATATTCCCATAGGGCAGGCTGAAGTCATCACCGAAGGCGAAGATCTTCTTATCCTGGCGGTGGGGGCCTCGGTGTACCCGGCCCTGGAAGCCGCCGGGGAACTGGAAAAGCAGGGCTATAAAGCCACTGTGGTCAATGCCCGTTTTATCAAACCCCTGGATCAGAGTAAAATTCTCTCTCTGGCGGCGCAGTGCGGCCTGGTGTTAACCGTTGAGGAAAACATTGTTCGCAGGTGGTTTTGGCAGTGCGGTTTTGGAACTTCTCTCCGATCACGGTATGCATGGTATCCCCGTTAAACGCCTGGCTGTGGGTGACCTCTTTGTGGAACACGGCACCCAGAAAATTCTGCGCCGAAAATACGGACTGGACTCCCACGGTATTCTGGAATATGCCCTGGCCCTCCTTGGTCACCCCAACGGCAAAAAGAACGTGGTCTTTGGCAATTTTTAAGGAGCGAAGTTAATTTCAGCTTTCCCGGCACCTCAAGTTCATTCAGGGGCGGATCAAACCGCCCCCATCTTCCCCAAACCAGTCACCGAGCGCTTAAAAAGTAGTATAGTAGTTAATACCTGCGTATCCTCCCGTATTATTTATTTCACTTATAGTAAAAACATTTGAGGATCGGTGGGCAATCGAGTATAATACTTGAAGTATACTTCCTTATTACCGACAACCCGCAGTTAGAGACGAACTGAGAGAGCCGATACCGTGGAAACTCCATGGCGAGAGGTTGTTGAGAAGACCCATCTGGGCGTTTGGATTCTCGATCCGCAGGATCGCACCGTCTATGTCAATGAGCGACTGTCGGATCTTTTGGGCTTGGCCCCGGCAGAGATGCTGGACCGGACGCCGCTGGAAATTATCGATCCTCAGCAAAGTCTACGTCTGTTAACCTGTCTGAAGCAGAGCCAGCCGGTGCTTACCGATTTTTGTTTTCGTCGCCGGGACGGCAAGCACCTCTATCTGCTGTTTGCAGCAAATCCCTTGCAGACCAAGAGCGGCCCTTCCCAGGGCACTCTCATGATGGTGACAGATATCACCGAGCGTAAACTGGTGGAGGAACTGCTCTGGCGGCAGGCCCATATTGTGGATCAAATTCACGATGCCGTCATCTCAGCCGATCTGGAGGGGTTTATCACCAGTTGGAATCAAAGCGCCGAACGTCTCTTCGGGCATCCTGCCGCTGAAATGCTGGGAAAACCGCTTTCCCGGCTCTACCCGCCGGATCAGTCGGAGATACTCACTGATGAGGTCATGACCGTCCTGAATCAAAAGGGTCTTTACGAACTGGAGTTGCGATTACGTCACCAATCAGGCACCCTTTTCTACGCCCACCTTGCCATTTCTCCTCTCAAAGACCGGGAGGGGGATATTATTGGCGTCATTGCGGCGGCCCGGGATATTACCGAACGCAAAATTCTGGAAAATGAACTGATACGCACCAGCAAGCTGGAGTCGGTGAGTGTGCTGGCCAGCGGTATTGCCCATGACTTCAACAATCTGCTTACCGCTATTCTAGGTAATATCGCCATGGCGTCTCTCAATGCCGACACCAACTTGTTTGTCCAGGAACGCCTGGCTGAAGCTGAAAAGGCCTGTCTCCGGGCTCAAAATCTCACCCGGCAACTCCTCGCCTTTTCCAAAGGGGAAAAACCCCAAAAGAAATTGGTCTCCATCAGCGATTTGTTGAAAACTTCCGTAAGTCTGGTGTTGCGCAGCTCCAATGTCCGCCGCCATGCCGACATTCCCCCCGATCTCTGGTGGGTTGAGGTTGACGAGGAACAGATCAATCAGGTCGTCAACCATCTCTTGATCAACGCCGATCAAGCCATGCCCTGGGGCGGCGCCATTCATATTCTGGCCGAAAATGTCCGAATTTCCGATAAGTCGCAGCTCCCCCTGAAGCCAGGTCTGTTTGTCAAGGTTTCCATCCAGGACCAGGGCGTCGGCATCCCGCCAGAGCATCTGGATAAAGTTTTCGATCCTTTTTTTACCACCAAAAGACGGGGCAACGGGCTGGGCTTGTCCACCGTCTATACCATTATCAAAAACCATGACGGTCACATCACCGTGGAGTCAACCCCGCACGGCGGCGCCAGGTTTATCATCTATTTGTCCGCGAGCCGGAAAAAAGGACCCCTTCCCAAAGCCAAAAGCCTCAAATTAAGTTTCGGCCGGGGCAAGGTATTGCTCATGGACGACGAAGAAATGATTTTGGAAGTTTCCAGCGCCATGTTAAAGAGATTAGGTTATGATGTCATCGTGGCCCAGGATGGGGCTGAAGCCATCAACTATTACCGGCAGGCAACCATGGCGGGAGAGCCTTTTGATGCCGTTATCCTGGATCTCACCGTTCCGGGTGGCCTGGGGGCCAAAGAAACGATAGGTGATCTGCAGCACATCAATCCTCAAGCTAAGGTTATTGTCTCCAGCGGCTTTTCCGATGACCCTCTCAAGACTGATTTTCATGAGTATGGTTTTAGCGGCTTTATGCCCAAACCGTATAACCTTACCCAACTCAGTGCGGTGATGCATAAAATTTTAAAGTAATCCGGAGCAATGCTGGTGCTGCCGGTTACCCACGTCTGCCAGGATTTTAGCATTATGTCCCGGCTTTTCTCCTCTGCCAAGCCCGATGGCCCCGACTGCCCCTCCAAAAAAAAAATTTAAAAATTGTTCAAGGTTTTTTGAAACAAGCCGATACTATTAACAATCATGGGAGTAAATTCCCTTTAGGATTGCCAATTGAAGCCTGTTCACAACTAGTGACCTGGCAGGAAGGATGGTATATGGAAAAACAGACCATAGTTATAGAGGGCGCCACGACTCGCCGACAACTCAAAGTTCTTATGAAAGCTCTCAGGCGATTACGCCAGGCTCCAGAAGTGAGACAGGAAAAAATCCACCCCCTGTCAAACGCTATACGTAATAATTCTTACCGTATCGATTGCCGGAAATTGGCCGATTGCCTTATTACCAGCCTGCTGTTTGGCCTTTTGAGATAGAAAGCAGTGAGCTTGATCGAGTAATGTGATGGTCCGGTCATATTGAAAGATTCAAGTTTTGAATTTCTCGATTCAAGGTTGTAAAATTGCAACAATTGAGGCGGGGGCACCCGGGTCCCTGCCTCCTGCCCCCGAGTCTTCCCCGCATCAGGCGGAATAATTATCTCATCGCAATTATCCTGATCAATAAAAATTTCCCCTATTAGAAATCCATCTGACAGGTCTGGACCTTCCTGCCTTATACACTCGAAATTATTTTTAAAAAACCTAATTTCCCCATTTTATGCTTTTCATTCTGAGGTCTTTAAAGAATAATATCAGAAAATAACATTAATTGTTGCCTGGACCGAGCAGTTCAACCTAATAACCAGTAAAATCTTGAGGTAATGTCATGCAAATCAGTTTTTTCGGCGCGGCCCAAACAGTTACCGGATCTCAACATTTGATTACCGTGAATGGCCGGAAAGTTCTCCTTGACTGCGGTTTTTATCAAGGCAGGCGGGAAGAGACCTGGAATCGGAACAGACATTTTCCCTTTTCTGCTGCGGATATCGATGCTATGGTCCTGTCCCATGCCCATATCGATCATTCGGGCAATATTCCTAATCTGGTGAAACAGGGTTTCCGGGGCAGAATCCTTTGCACCACGGCTACGACTGACCTCTGCGGGGCTATGCTGCCCGACAGTGGGCATATCCAAGAGGAAGACGTGGAGTACGTCAATCGCCAACGGCGCAAGAGGGGCGAGCCTCCTTTCAAGCCGATTTACACCCAAAAGGACGCGACGGCGTCGTTGGAGTATTTTGAGGGGATAGACTATGAACAACCCTACCCGCTTTTGCCGGGTATTTCAGTAACCTTCTATGATGCCGGGCACCTGCTGGGCGCCGCCATTGTGGCCTTGGATTTTCAGATGGAAAACACCGGGGCCAAGCAGCGTTTGGTCTTTACGGGCGACCTGGGTCGGACGCAGCCCATTTTGTGCGATCCCACCTATCTGGATGCGGCCGACATCCTCATCATCGAGAGTACCTATGGCAACCGCACCCACCAGCCCATGGAGGATTCGGAGAAAGGTTTGCACCAGGTCATTCAACGCACCTGTCAGCGGGGAGGGAAAGTCATCATCCCGGCCTTTGCCGTGGAGCGCACCCAACTTCTGGTCTACTTGTTAAACAAACTCTATCACCAGGGGGATTTGCCAGACGTCCCGGTTTATGTGGATAGTCCTCTGGCAGTTAATGTCACCGATATTTTTCGCCGGCACCCGGGTTATTTCGATAAAGAAACCCTGGCCCTGCTGCGTCAGGACCCGGACGGCGATGTTTTCGGCTTCCGGCGCTTGCAGTACATCCGGGATGTGGAGGAGTCCAAAAGGCTTCATAGCCGGAAAGAGCCCTGTGTCATCATCAGCGCCTCGGGCATGGCTGAAGCCGGACGGATCCAGCATCATTTAAAAAACAATATCGAGAATCCCCTTAATACGATTCTTATTGTCGGTTGGCAGGCGCCTCATACCCTGGGCCGGCGTCTGGTGGAGCTTGCGCCGGAGGTCAAAATTTTCGGGATGAAATATTATCGAGAAGCCGAAGTGGTGGTCCTGAATGGTTTCAGCGGGCATGCCGATGAGCCGGGACTTTTGAGCTGGGCCAAGGCCTTGCAGCAGCAACCCCAGCATACCTTTATCGTGCACGGCGACCCAGCCGCGGGCCAGGAACTCGCCCAACGGTTGCGTCATGATCTGGGCTTCCGGAACGTGCTGCAGCCCGATTTGAACCAGACGGTGGAAATCACGTAATCCGGAAGCCGCCGAGCATCCAGCAATAAATCCCTCTTGACAGGTGGCAGACAGGTCTTTAGAATAATTCGTGAAAAATATCACGTTCGTTTTCTTTATAAGGAGGTCCCCATGGGCTTGTGGCAATGGTTGGCAGTGTATTTCGCAAAGCGCCGGTGGTCCGGGTCAGTCGTTTACCGCCCAATGGCAATATGTGGTGACAGCTTTGGTGGCGCCGGTTCTCATCGGCTTGGTTGGGGCCGGGATTATCATCATCGTGGAAAAGATTTTCGGTTTCAGGCTCAGTGGCGGCAGCATTTAAAGCAGGGAAAAGGGACAAGTAGACAAGCAGCATTCGTCATGAAACTGCTTGAAACGCTCTTATAGTGGGATATTCTGATGAGTTTGACGTTACCGATAGCAAGTTATTGGCAAAAGGCCTTACACCCGGAGCTGGCGAAGCTGGCCGAACCTCTGCAAGGCTGGTTTTACACCATCCAGACCAACGGCGACCTGGTTGTGAGCCTGGCGGCGCTGGTCCTGGTGGGCCTGGTGGTGGGCTTGTTAACCGGTTTCTATGGGGTTGGCGGTGGTTTTCTGATGACGCCCTGGTTGAATCTGCTGTTCAACGTGCCTTATAACGTGGCGGTGGGCACGGATTTGACCCAAATGGTGGGCACGGCCACCATGGCCAAGGTGCGCCAGGGCGGAGCGGGTTATGTAGACTACAAGCTGGGACTGTTAATATTTAGCGGCAGCATTTTTGGGGTGGAACTTGGCGCCCGCCTGGTGGAGATGTTGAAAGCAGGCGGCAGTCTCAGTCTGGGAAGTTGGAAAATCAGCCTGCTGCAACTGGTCATGACCCTGGTATACGGTCTGCTCATGGGATGGATTGCCTCGTTGGTGTATAAGGAAGCCAAAGCTGCCTTGCAGGCGCCCAGTATGGGGGCGGCTCCGGCCGCCATGGCCCCGCCGGTGGCCAACCGACTGCGCACGGTTAATCTCCGGCCGTTGATCTCCCTGCCAGTCTCAGGAGTCGAGGCCATCTCATTATGGGTCGTGGTGGGAGTTGGGTTCATGAGCGGCTTGCTTACCGGTCTGTTGGGGGTGAGCGGCAGCTTTATCCGGATGCCGGCCCTGATCTATGTTCTGGGAGTGCCCACCGTGGTTTCCATCGGCACCAATTTATTTGAGCTCCTGCTTACCTCTTTGTACGGCACCTTGACCCATAGCCTGAAAGGGAACGTGGAGCTGGCCCTGGTGATTATCCTCCTGATCGCCGGAACCACCGGCAGCCAGCTTGGCGCCGCCCTGCAGCGCAAACTTGCCCACCCCCGACTGCAATTGGCCTTTGCCGGGTTGATGTTTCTGACCATCGGGCTGATGCTGCTGAAATTGTTCCGGTGAGCTGTCAAGGGATGGGAATCGTTACAAATTTATTTATGCACCAGAGCGGCTATAGTAGTTTTTAGCTGGTTGGGATCTGCGGCTTTTTCTAAAAAAGCCACGGTATTGGGCATGATAAACTCGTTTGGGTTCTCGGGTTGAAATGAGTGAATAATGACCGGTAAGGTAGGGTGGGTGGCTTGGAGCTGCTCCAGCAGGTTAACTTCCATTATATAAGGAATCTCCAAATCCAGGATAAGCAGATCCGGGATTTTCCCTTGGGCCAGCAATCCCAGGATTTCTTGGGCGTCCCGGGCCACTGTCACCCTGTAGCCTTCCGTTTCCAACTCCCGTCGTAACAACTCCCGGACATGCCGGTTGCGGTCGGCGAGCAGTATGTGAACTGTTTCCACCAGTCTCGACCATCCCTTGTCTTTAATAATTAGGTGTTTTTGCAATGATGATACCATAATGAGCACATGTCCGAATAAGTTTAACTATCTATAATAATTGCATATAAACCCAAGAAAGATGGTAGCTGGAGGATGAGTGAAGGGTAAACCTGTCGAAATTTTTTACAAATTGTAAAAGAAGGAACCGGGGGCGAGGGGGGAACTGCATTGTGGTTTGCCTTGTTTGCCGGGTGGGAAACGGAGAAAACAGTAGGTCCGGCTAGGGTGGGCCAATTACTCCGGAAAGACTGCCCCGGCGCCGAAGCCAATCGATTGCATCCCACACTTGCCGACAACTTCCGCCAAATGTCCCAGGTGAACGGGCAGCATTAACGTCTCCATGATGCCCACCTCGCCACTGGCCTGAAAATTACTAGAACATTATTCTTCCTCGGTTACCACCGAGGTTTGGACCCGCAGGCGATATTTATCGATCTTGGCCTGCAGAGTGGGGCGGGAAAGGCCCAGGAGTTTGGCGGCCCGGGTCCGATTGCCGCTGGTGAGATCCAGGGCTTCGCTGACCACAACGCTGGCGAACCGGTCCATAAACGAATCAAAGGCGTTTTCCTCCGGGTCGGTCACCAAACCCTGGCGAACCCATTGGCGGAGGCACTCCAGGGCATCCTTGTCGGACATGGTTCTGGTAGCGCTGCCGCCGATGACCTGGGAGACTTCTTCCGGCCGGATGAGGTAACCCCGGCTGAAAATGAGGGCTTTTTGGATGGTATTGGCCAATTCCCGGATATTGCCGGGCCAATGGTACTGCCTGAGGATATTTTTGGCTTCCGGGGTCATGCCGGGGTTATTGACTCCCATCTCCAGGGCGAAGCGGGTCAGAAAATAGTCGGCCAGGGCCGGAAGATCGCCGGTGCGTTCCCGCAGGGGGGGTAGCCAGATAGTCACCACCTTGAGACGATAGTATAAATCTTCGCGAAACCGGCCTTCGGCCAGGGCCGTTTCCAGGTCGCGATTGGTGGCGGCAATAATGCGGACATCCACGGGGATGGGGTCGCGGCCGCCCAAACGCTCAATGCTTCTTTCCTGGAGTAAACGCAGGATCTTGGCCTGGATACTGAAAGGCATATCCCCGATCTCATCCAAAAAGACTGTACCTCGGTGGGCCTGTTCGATTTTTCCTACCCGGCGATTGATGGCGCCGGTGAAAGCGCCCTTTTCAAAACCGAAAAGTTCGCTTTCCAGCAGGGTTTCCGGGATGGCAACACAATTGATCACCAGGAAGGGTTTGTCGGCCCGGAGGCTGTGTTGATACAGAGCCCGGGCCACCAGTTCTTTGCCGGTGCCGGATTCACCCCGGAGGAGCACCGTGGCGTCGGTGGGCGCCACCCGGCCGATGGCTTTGTAAACCTCCTGCATGGGGCGGCTGCGCCCGATAATAGCCTCCCCCAGGGCCGTAGCCGGGGACCGGTTCACCTCCACCTTGGCGCGCATAATTCGGCCGGCTTCCAGAGCCTGCGTAATGATGGCCAGGATGTCGGGAATCTCGAAAGGTTTCAGGATATAATCATAGGCCCCCAGTTTGGTGGCTTCAATGGCGGTTTCGGTGGTGCCGAAGGCAGTCATGATGATGACCGGCATTTTGGGTTCTATGGCATGCATGGTCTGAAAGGCTTCCAGACCGCTCAGACCGGGCATGCGAATATCCATGACCACCAGTTCCGGGGGATTTTGGCGCACCAGAGTTAGGGCCGCTTCGCCGTTGGGGGCCTTTAAGACCGTGTGTCCCTCGTCTATCAGCAGTTTTTCAAAGCTCTGCCGCAATTGGGGATCATCATCAACTATTAGTATGGTTCCCATGTTTGATCTTTCTCAGGGGCAGGGTGAGGGTGAAGGTGGCCCCCTCTCCCGATCGGGATTTTACGTCGATGCTGCCGCCGTGTTCTTCAATGATGCGGGCGGCGATGCTGAGGCCCAACCCCGTACCTTCCTCTTTGCTGGAGAAAAAGGGTTGAAAAATTTTCTCCTGCATTGATGCCGGGATGCCGGGGCCGGTATCCTGAATTCGAATCCGGACTACCCGGCCGAGGCCGGCCACAAAATCTTCTGCTTCCGTCACCTCGATAGAACCGCCCTTGACCATGGCCTCGCAGGCATTGACCATGAGGTTCACCAGGACTTCTTTTAATTGATCCGGGTCAGCCCAGATTTCCGGCAGAGGTTGCTTACGATTTACCGTCACCGAGACATTGAAGGACTCCAGCCGGGGTCGCAGCAGGGTTATGGCCAGATCCACCACCGCCGAGGGTCTGACCTGCTGAATTTTTAACTTGGGGGGGCGGGAATATTCCAAAAAATTTCGCACGATGGCGTCGATATGGCCGATTTCCTCGGAGATCACGTCAAGGTCTTCCTGTTGGGGCGGCGGCAATTCCAGGTGCCGGCGCATGGAGTACAGGCGCATTTTGACCGAAGTCAGGGGGTTGCGGATGCTGTGAGCCACCCCGGCGGCCAGTTTGCCGGCCATAGCCAATTTTTCCGATTGCACCAGGGACACCTGGCTGCGTTTCAACTGGGATTGGGCCAGATCCACATCTTCTCTGAGGTTGTGGACTTTCTGACTGAGGGCCTGGACTTCGTTCAGGGATGCTTTTGGGGGCTCCGAAAGATTGGGCTCTCCCACCATTTTGCGGATAGGGGTTAATATTTGTTTAAACAGCACATAGCCCAGCAACAGACCCAAGAAAGCTACTCCCGGCATAATGACCAGCGCAGTGTTGGTGATAAACTTGGCTTTGAAACGACTTTCTAATTTGGCCTCGTGGATTCTTTGTTCATGGATGAGTTTATAGCGCTCACAAAGATTGTACAGGTCCTGAAATTGCTCCCGGATCCGCCAATGCAGTTCGGCTCCTTGCTGGCGCTGGCCCTGTTGATAGAAAGAGATCACCTGCTGCCTGCCTTTGACATACCCCGCGTAAGCCTCCTCAATCTGCTTCAGGAGCACTAGCATATTGGGAGTATAGGCGGATGATTTGGCTCGTTCCAGCCAATCCAGGAAGGCTAGATGATTTTCCTGTAATTTTGCCAGCCAATCAGGATTTTGGTCCAGAGAAAAAGTAGGTAGTATAGCCTTTCTGACGCAGGAGAGCAGATTCCAATTCTTCGGCGGCCTGGAATGAAGCGACATTTTGGTCGATGAGATCGGTGAGCAAGGAGTCGATGGCATCCGTGTGCCAGACGGTTACCAAGCCGCCGGCCAGGGCCGTCAGGATTAAGGCGACCAGAAGAATCAGGATGCGAGTTTGTAAACTGAAGCGTTTCCACATAGATCATCTTACTGTAGGCAAGAGGTTGGGGGGTTTCCTTTATGGCATTGCCAGCGGTTATTAATCATCCTTGCTGACAAAGAAACCGGCCTTAACCTCCTGATTAAATTCACCCACGGCCACGGCATCCTGGGCTGAGGCCTCCATAACTTCAATATGTCCCAAGGGTTGGCCGTCCTGGTTGTAAAGGGTCAGCTTGGATCCGGGGTGCAGGCCGTGATCTGTGCCCAGACCAAACTTGATTTCATAGCCGTTCGGCCACTCTGCTGACCCGATAGACTTCAGCCTTGCCGCTCTGAGCCATGAGGGCGTCGACGCGGCCGGACATGAGAAAGATATCCACCCCCCAGCAGAGCCAGCGAACCGAAGCTGAAGGCTATGACCCACCAGGGAGACAGACCACCATAACGGGTCAGATACGACTTGGAACTCTGACGCCAGGCAGAATAATCGGGATAGACCGTGACCCGATACACCAGGGGAGGGCGGTCCGACACAGGGTTTTTCGGCCTGACGCTGAGGGTGTACTTCCCCGGTTGGATCTGACTTCCCACCCGTAATTGCCCCCGCCACATCTGCCCGCCCATCCAGAAGCCGGCGTGGGTTTCGTCAAACGACACCTTCAGATCCGGCGAATCGCTCTGGTAAGTGAGTTCCTCGACGCTGGTTTTTTCGGCCAAAGGACCGTCGATGGGCTCCACCTGGCCGGGCAGGACGTGCATCACATTAAAATCAGTGCGATGGCGGGCAATGACCACGTCCAACATAGCCGCCACCAACAAAATTCCAACCATAAGACCGGCTCTGCCGGCCAGCGACTGGAAACGCCTGGCCTGAGAAAGATCCATCCATTTCTCCGCATGGGGGTGACAAATAAGAAAAAACTTTCGAGAGTCGCCAGTTTTATAAACTAGGTCGCAGAACCACCCCGATTTTCCAAAATTATTTTCGAGACCCAAGTTTATCTATATCATAAAAAAGCGAATCGCCCCAGGTCAAGGTTTGCAGGAAGGGCAGACCTGGGGCGATTCTGAAAATAACCAGACAGGTGTGGAATTATTTCTTGAAAATATCGGTTTTGCTGATATTCATGAACCTTTGAGCCACACCAGGTTTATGGTAGTAAATGCGCACTTCATCACCGGCATCCCAGGAGTCGTCGGGGAGATTAAAGTTTTCCTCGGGTACGGTAAAGGTCAGCAGAATCTTCTGCCGCCCGGAGTAAACGGTGATTTTTTTCTTGTCTTTATCCACCAAAGGAAATTTCTGATCCTTCACCAGCGGGTTATCCCGGCTGACATCCTTTTTTTCATCCAGCACGGTTATGGGGATTTTTTTGAAATCCGCGGCCGCAGCATCAAAAATGGTGATAGTATTGGTTTTTGTGTCCAGGTTCATCCGTTTGCCGGGCTTGGGTACGGCGCCGATCTCAGCCTCATCAGCGGGCATGGCATAGACATGGGGCGGCAAGGTGTTGTAATCAGGTCGGCCCGGCTCGGCTTTCTTGTCCTGAATAATGGTCACCAGTTTTTTGTCCTTATCATAGGCCACCACCCGGCCCTGATCCACCTGCCCCAGATCGCCGCAGCCGATGAGTAATGGGGCGATCAATACTATGGGAAGAACGATTAACCAGAGGCGATATTTTTTCATAAAGGCATCTCCTTGAGCAGCAGTCATTATTCTGCTTTATTCTACGATTTGGCCTTTTTGGCGGCGACCTCTGCCTTGGCGCCTTGGACCATTTTGACGAAGATATAAATCGACATGGCCGCGACCAGACCTAAGATAAGAACCGTGGCCGATATTATCAAATGTCACTGCATACGTCGGCATCCACTTAGCCATCAACTTCAGGAGAACGGAGATGCCGCAGCCGATAACCGCCAGTCCGAAGGCGATACGGATACCGTAACCCTTAATATATTTGGTGGCCACGGTGCCGACCTGGGCCCCCATGGCGGCGCCGATGAGCATGATGATGGCGGCCACCAGTTCGGTGCGGCCCTTATAGGTATAGGTGGCGGTGCCGTATAGACCGGAGATCATAACTTCAAAGAGGTCGGTGCCCACCGCCACGTGGGTGGGGCAGCCGATGAAATAGATGAGGGCCGGCATGCGGATCAAGCCGCCGCCGATGCCCAGGATGCCGGCCAGCCAGCCGGTGAGGAAGCTGATGGTAATGGGCAGCCAGGCGGTGCAGGTGAGTTGGGCCTCCTTGAAAGTTATCATCGGCGGGATCTTGATCTTGTGAAAGGTTTTGTGCCATTCGATGCCGGTGGACAGCTTATCCACTTCACCGCCTTTGGCCAGGGCTTCCCTGTCTTTGCGCTTTTTCTTGGCCACATCGGCAAAGACCATCCAGGCGATCAGGGCCAGCAAGACTAAGATAAAGCCAGCGGACGATTTTTTCCACCTGGCCGATGCGCTCCAGCCACATGACCATCTGGGCCCCCACTTCAAAACCGACGATGGTGCCCACTAACATGATGAGGCCTAATTTATAATCCACATTGCCGAATTTGCCGTGGCGCATGGTGGAGATGAGGGATTTGCCGGCCATGTGGGCGATATCGGTGCCGATGGCAAAGGCCATGGGAAAACCCAGAATATTCAAGCCGGGGGTGACCATCCAGGCGCCGCCCATACCGAAGAAGCCACCGATGATGCCGACGCCGATGCCGAGTATGATGAGACCGGGCCAAAAAATGGTGACACCGGAAATAGGCATGAGAACATATAACCAATCCATAGAAAATCCTCCCAAAGCTAACTGATCAGTTAGTGAATTAATGTTCGGCCAAATCCCGGGATTTCAGATCGATGCCGATATGTGACATGACGATGTCAGCGATAACGCCGAAGACTAAACCGATGACGGGGATAAGCACAACGGTGAGGACAGTGAACCACAAATGGCTTTCATTATACAGATCAGCCCACCATCTCATCAGACCGGTCAATTTTCTGGTATCGGCGACGAGGACCAGCGGGGCAGCTTTTTCCGCCGCGGCCAGAGCCAGTTCGGGCAGCATAACGCCCAGGAAAAGCGCCATCCCGGTAATTTTCGTCCAGATTCTGTTCATGATGCCAAACCTCCTTAACTTCTCAATAAAAATCCTCAGATAACTTTAACGGACAATAGTTACTTCACAGGGGGCATGGGCCACCACCTTGGCCGCGGTGCTGCCCATGAGGGCCAGGTTTAATCCGGTTTTTCCCGCACTGCCCATAATCAGCCGGTCAAATTTGCCCTCGGTGGCCCGGCGAATGATGTTATTGGCCGGGACCATGCCCGCCTCCAGAATCGTCTCTACTTTAATGCCTTTGGCGTCAAACACTGCCTTGGCCTGGTCTAAGATTGCCCTGGCCTCTTTCTCCAGCTTTTCCTGAATATTGAAGAAAGTCGCATCCATATCGGCATAATAGGCCACGGACATCAGAGTCACCTCGGCCCCCTGCTCGGCCATTTCCAGGCCTCGCTGCACTGCTTTCATGGCGTGTTCGGAGCCGTCGGTTGCTACCAAAACTTTCATGAAAAACCTCCTTCCCTTTCAGTTTTTCACTACCAGGAAAAATATACGATAAATCCAATCAACCTGTTTCTCCTGCCGGATAACTCCATTAACAACAAAGCAATGCTTGTGCCAAATCCGGCGACAGATCGATAAGAATTTAACTTATTAATATTATATAAATATATTAGACGAAATGCTGAAGCTTCCTTTGAAGCTCTGTCAATATTTTTTACAGTCTGTAAAAGGGAAGTAAACAAGCAGAAGATAGTGAGGCCAATTTAAAATTTGAAGAGAGAAAACAATTTGATTTAGTTAGCAAAATGGTTACTAATACTGCGGGCCGAGGTGGTATGATTTTTGAAATTAATAAAATTTTGTTATACTTACCGCAAGGGCAGAAATTAATTTCCTGATGCCTCAGACGCCAGGTGAAAAGGACGATTTCCGGGCAGGCTGAATAACCCGGCAATTGGCAAAAGAATTTATAAGAGGTGGCCCCGTGACCATAATCGAGAATTTAAAAAAGCTGTATAGTTCCGTGGTTCGGAAACCGACCACCGTGCGTGAGGACGTCGCCAGTGTCTTCCGCTTTAAATACAGTCTCTTTAAAGAGTTGCTGGCAGCCAACACCGAGCTGCTCAATATCATCACCGATATCGAGGAAAAACTGCAGGGCCGCCAGCTTTTCGGCATGTCCTATATCCGGTCTCAAACCACCCGGGCGGTATTTTACAGCTTTCGGATGGTGAAAAGTCTGAATGTCCTCTCCGGGAACCGTTATCCCGAGTTATACAAAGTTTTAGAAAAAATCCACACCCAGATCCGGGAGATCGTCGGTCAGAAAAAAGAACATGATGCCCCGGCGTTGATTATGCCTTTTGCTGACATAACTAAAGAGATGACCGATTGGGTGGGCGGCAAAAGCGCCAATTTGGGGGAAGTGCAAAACCGGGCCGGCCTGCCCGTCCCCAGAGGTTTTGCCATTACGACCAGCGCCTTTGATTTGTTTTTAAGCCGCAATGATCTGGTCAATGAAATCAATAAGCGCAAGATGAACATCGATGTCAACGAACCGGAAAGCATCGAGACGGTGAGTCAGGAAGTGCAGGAGATGATACTGGCCGCGCCGGTGCCCGAGGAATTGCAACAGTCCATCACCGCCGGATATGACAATTTGGCCCGGCAGGCCGCCACTACCGCCGACCAGCCGAGCCGACCCATGGTATCCATGCGCAGCAGCGCCATCGGGGAAGATAGCAGCGATACCTCCTTTGCCGGTCAGTACCTCACCGTCCTGAACGTGGCCCCGGAAGACTTGGGTCAGACCTACAAACAGATCATCGCCAGTCTCTATTCCCCCCGGGCCATCGCCTATCGGCTGAATAAGGGCATCCGGGATGAAGATATCGCCATGAGCGTGGTCTGCCTGGAGATGGTGGCTTCCGTGGCCAGCGGCGTGGTCTATACCCGGCATCCCTTTAATGTTCTGGATGATAATGTCATGATTAGTGCCGTCTGGGGATTGGGGCCGTATGCCGTGGACGGCATAATTTCCCCGGATTCCTATCGGGTGGCCAAGGATGCCGAGTTGACCATTCAGGAAATTAAGACGGCCCACAAACCGGCCAAGCTCGTCAATGTCCCCGGAGGCGGCGTTGTGGACCAACCGGTGCCCGAGGACCAGCAGGATGCTCCCTGTCTCTCCCCGGAACAGATCAAAACCCTGGCCGGATATGCCCTGCGGTTGGAAGAACACTACAAAGGCCCCCAGGATATCGAGTGGGCCCTGGACCCCCAGGGACGCCTCCTCATTTTACAGACCCGGCCCCTGCATTTACAGGTTTCCGATGTCTGCAATGTGGCAGTTGATGTTGATATGTGTGTCCATCCTTTGTTGGTGGAACGTGGCGCCGTAGCCCACCCTGGCATCGGCTGCGGACCGGCTTTCATACTAAAATCAGAGGCTGATCTTGGCCAATTCCCGGATGGGGCCGTCCTGGTAGCCAAACACTCTTCTCCCAAATTCGCCCTGATAATGCGCCGGGCCCAGGCCATTGTGACGGATTCCGGCAGCGTCAGCGGACATATGGCGGCCATTGTCCGGGAATTCGGCGTGCCCACCATTCTCGATACTAAAAACGCCACCATCGGCATTCCCGCCGGTGTGGATATCACCGTAGACGCCTATCACGGCAAAGTCTATTTAGGCCGGGTGCAAAAGCTGCTAGCTATCCAACAAACCCGGCAGTCCCACATGCAGGATACTCCGGTATATCAGATTTTGCAACAGGTGGCGGATTTGATAATTCCCCTGCACCTCATCGATCCCAAGTCGCATGATTTTGATCCGGATCACTGCCAGTCCCTTCACGATATCGGGCGGTTGGTACACGAATTTTCTTATCAAACCATGTTTCAGGTGAGTGACCTGGTCACCGACGAAGAAGGCGGCGCGATGAAACTTGATGCCCCCATACCCCTGGATCTGTACATCATCGACCTGGGGGAGGGCCTGCACAACGGCAAACCCGGCTCCCACCGGGTCAGGGTGGACCA
Source organism: uncultured delta proteobacterium (assembly GCA_963777875.1). Classification (GTDB taxonomy): domain Bacteria; phylum Desulfobacterota; class Desulfobaccia; order Desulfobaccales; family Desulfobaccaceae; genus Desulfobacca. The sequence goes on from CAVZSK010000028.1 coordinate 44,544, forward strand.
GATCAACTCGCTGCCCTTCAAAGCCCTGTTAAAGGGTATGCTGCATGAAGAACTGCGGGTCTATGGGCCGCGCCCGGTTCAGTTTACCGGTTTCTTTTCGGTCATGCGGGAGCAGATGCTCTCAGCCCCGGGGGAACGGTTCGGCGAACGCAGTTATGCCGTTATTTCCGATAAATATCTCAATTTCAGCTCCCGGGTGGGCTACCACTACAGCATCCTGGATGCCTATTGCGGGGACACCGTGAATAAAAATTACATCACCTTTTCTTTTAAAGGCGGGGCCGCGGATGAGGTGCGGAAAAACCGGCGGGTGCGCGCCATTGCCGCGGTCCTGGAAGCCCAGGAATTTCAGGTTGATGTGACTGGCGACCGGGTCTATGCCCGGTTTCAAAAGTATCCCCGGGAGGTAATTGAAGCTAAACTGGACATGGTGGGCCGCCTCTTGCAGTTCACCCGGCAGATGGATATGTTGATGAACTCAGAAAGCAGTGTGGAAATGGTGGCCAAGAATTTCCTGTCAGGTAATTATCATTATGACGAAAATTTTCTTGACCCTTCCCAACGAGAAGAGACCGACAAGAAGCATATTCCCTCCCTTTAAAATACCTTCCTCCTCAACCGCAAAGGAATCAAAGAAGCACCAGCTTCTGAATGTAGTTTTCGGCAATATCTGTAAAAAATTCATTCTTTTCATTGGCTTATACACAATCCTCGAAAAATTTCTAAAATAATTCTATTTTTCAATAAGTTAGAAAAAAAGATATTTTTCACAATCAAAAAAATTTCTTGACAATTGGGGGGATTACCCGTATTTTACTCACCAGTGGGAGAAAGTGGTTTTATGTGGATTAAATTGGGGGATTAGGGGGCTACATTGTTCAGGGGGCGCTTTTTCAATGTCATGGATGACAAAGGGCGCATTACCATCCCGCCGCGCTACCGCGAGATCCTAGCGGAGCGCCACGAACGGCACCTCATTGTCACCAACCTGGACGGATATCTCATCGCCTTTCCCCAATCGGAGTGGGAAGTTATTGAGCAGAGATTGAGCCAGCTTTCCATTCTCGAGAAAAAATTCAGGTCGTTTCAAAGGTTTTTTGTCTCCGGAGCGTCGGAATGTCCATTCGATCGCCAGGGGAGGATCCTCTTGCCTCCCAGTTTACGAGAATACGCCAAACTGGACAAGGATGTGGTTTTAGCGGGTGCGGTGCGCTGTTTTGAAATCTGGGACCGTCAGGGCTGGGACCAGGAAATGGCGCGGATCGAAGATATGGATAGCGACGAGGTACGGAAGGAATTGGGGATTTAGCTGTCAACAGGGGAATTCTGCACGTACCAGTAATGGTACAGGAGGTTTTGGAAGGGCTGCAGTGCCAACCCGATGGGGTGTACGTGGATGGCACGGTGGGGTTGGGTGGACATGCCGAGGCAATATTAATCAAAAGTTCACCTTCAGGCCGGCTGGTGGGTTTAGACCAGGACCCGGCGAACCTACAGAAGGCCATTGCACGTTTAAAACCCTTCGGCTCCCGGGCTCTTCTTATCCATAGTAATTACAGTCAATTGACGGAAATCCTGGAGGGGTGTCAGATCCCAGCCGTCGCCGGCATCCTGCTGGACCTGGGCCTCTCCACCGAACAGCTTAAGATTTCTGGCCGCGGTTTCAGTTTTGGGGGAGATGAAACTTTGGACATGCGCATGAATCCGGATGCCCAAACAATGACGGCCGCTGATCTGCTGAATACGAAACCTGAAGCGGATTTAAACCGTTTGTTCTGGGAATTAGGGGAGGAAAGGTGGGCGCGCCGAATTGCCCGCCGGGTGGTGCAAGTCCGCCAACAAACCCCTATAACCACAACTACCCAGCTGGTGGACCTCATTAAGCGGGTAGTCCCGGCGAAAACCGCTTTCAGGCGGATTCATCCCGCCACGCGAGTCTTTCAGGCTCTCAGAATTGCAGTTAATCAGGAGCTTGAAAAGCTATCATCGTTTATCCCCCAGGCCATTAAAGTATTAGAGCCCCAAGGGCGCTTGGTTATTATCGCTTACCATTCTTTGGAGGACCGGATAGTAAAACGTGCCTTTATGCAAGCGGAAAAGGCCGGCTATCTCCAGCGGGTATATAAAAAACCGCTCATCCCCCAAGAGGAGGAAGTACACCGGAATCCCAGCGCCCGGAGCGCCAAGCTCAGGGTTGCGGCCAAGGTGCCTCAAGCCACGCAAAACTCAGCCGGGGAGGTGGTCTAAAGCTCGTCGTTTATGTGACTAAACAATTCTTTCCGCTCATGCAGATGTTTGCTTGCCAACCATTAGTTAACCAGGAAGGAAAAGAGCTTATGCCCCGCAATTATGTTCGCAGCATCGCTTTAGATAAAGTTCTAGCGGGTGACAATCGCCGCTATGCCCCGGTCTATCCTGTTCCCCAAATTGGCCGGGGAAAGATGACCATAATCATTACCTTATTGGCCGGAATGGTGATCACCGGGTGCCTTTTCGCCTGGTCACACCTGCACTTTATTACTCAGAACTACCAAATTTCCCAGATCTACAACGAACAAAAGGAGTTACAAAACACTAATCGGAAGTTGAGGGTTGAGTTAACTAATCTGAAATCTCTGGCGCGTCTCGAGCGTTTGGCAACGGAGAATTACAACATGGCTCCACCGGAACCACGGCAGGTAGTCAGTCTGAGATAACCTCTATGCTCAATAAATGGATTCGAGTCCGTATCATTCTCGTCGGTATAGGGTTGGGGATTTTCTTCCTGGCGATTATGGCGCGGATTGTTGATCTGAAATTCATCAAAGGCCCGTCTTTGGAGGAGATGGCCGTACGAGAGCATCAGAAGAATTGCCCCATCTTGCCGATTCGCGGCTCCATCATGGACCGCAACCATACCGAGTTAGCCATTAGTACCTTTTGTGAAATCTTTAGGAGCCCATCCCCGGCGTCTGAGCGAAAAAAAGCAGCTCAGCCGCAAGCTGGCCCCCATGATTGGGATGCACCCTGCCGCCCTCCAGGAAATTTTAGAAAAAGACAAGCCCTTTGTGTGGGTCAAACGATATCTGACCCCACAACAAGCCGAGGCGGTGGAAAATTATAAATTAGAGTTTGAAAAACAAGTTAAGGCCAGTAAGAAAAAATCCAAAGAAGATAAAGAAGATTATCAAGGAAGTCTGGATGCCATCTACCTTATCCCCGAGGCCCGGCGTTACTATCCACACCGTACGTTGGCCGGACCGATCCTGGGATTTTGCAACGCTGACGGCCGGGGAGCAGAGGGGCTGGAACGCTATTTCGATGAAAATATCTATGGCAAAACGCAAAAATGTCTGAATCTCATGGATGCCCGTGGTCATATTGTGGTTTCCAGCGAAAAGGAACTGGCCGACGAGACCATGGGTGACAATTTAATTTTGAGTATTGACCGGACTATTCAATATATTACCGAAAAAGAATTGCAGCAGGGTGTCAACAAATGGCATGCCAGCGGCGGTTTTGCCGTGGTTGTGGCTCCCCAAACCGGGGAAATCCTGGCCATGGCCCAGATGCCGAGTTTTGATCCCAATCATTATAATAAATATACCAAAGATCATTATCAGAATCGCAATGTCACAGTCGCTTTGGAGCCTGGTTCCACCTTTAAGATTTTTACCGTTGCGGCCGCCCTGGATGCCAAGGTAGTAAAACCCACTGACAGATATCATTGCGAAAATGGCACGTATAGCTTGGGGGCCAGTGGGGTGATTCACGATGTTCATCCTTACGGTGGCCTCACAGTTGCCGAGGTTATTAAAAAATCCAGCAATATCGGGGCAGCCAAAATCGGCCTCAAGCTCGGTCCCCAAAAAATGGAACATTATTTAAAAGGCTTCGGTTTCGGCCAAAGAACCGGCATCAACTATGCCGGGGAAAATTATGGTCTGGTGCGTAATATCACTTCCTGCCGTTCCCTCATTGATCGCGTCACCGTCTCTTTCGGACAGGGGATCACCACGACGCCCCTGCAAATGGCCATGGCAATGTCGTCCTTTGCCAATGATGGCATTCTCATGCAGCCGCTGCTCGTCAAGTCAATCGTCGATCCTCAGGGAAAGGTTGTGAAGCAGTATAATCCCACTCCGGTTCGTCAAGTGCTGTCGCCCGAGGCGGCCAGAACCATGTTGGCCATGATGAAAACGGTCACCGAACCAGGAGGAACCGGCACTGAAGCTGTGCCACCCGGTTACACCGTGGCCGGCAAGACCGGCACCGCCCAAAAAGTCGTTGGCCGAGCTTTTTCTAAATCAAAATATAATTCGTTATTTATCGGATTAGTGCCAGCGGAAAATCCGGTTCTGGCCATTGTCATAATCGTTGATGAACCCAAAGGGGCCATCTATGGCGGCGTGGTGGCCGCGCCCATTTTCAGGGAAATTGCCGCCCAATCGTTGCGGTTTTTGGGTTACTATCCCCAGCCGCAAAGTCCTGCCCCGACTGAGACGATTTTGGTAAAACAACCCAAAACGTCCAAGAAAGAGGGTCCGGCGCCCCAAAATTCTATTCCAATTGATACCACTTTGGTAAAATCACCAAAAACTTCCAAAAAAGAAACCCCGACGCCTGCTGCCATGAACGTGGTAGAGGCAAACTTAGTCAGTATTCCCCAAGACGTGGGGCCTCTCAAGCAGATGCCCAACCTCAAAGGTATGCCCATAAGAAAGGTTATTACTATCCTGAATCGCGCCGGCATACGATGCCAGGTCGAAGGCCGTGGCATTGCCGTGGAACAAAGGCCTGACCCGGGAGCTCCCCTTCCTCCCAACAACCTTTGTTTTGTAAAATTTAAGCCCAACTAAGTATTCTGCGTTAATCGTAATGACCGCCCTGAGTGAGTATGGGCTTGCAAAGGCAAGAGAGTTTGGATAATCTATAAATAACTTCACCAAACTCTCATATTTTCCAAAAAATAGCTAAATATAAGTAAATTCCAAAGGTAAACTCCTTGTCGGGAAAAAACCAGCAAAACAGGAAAAATCTGGCTCGGCTTCTCCAAGGGCTGGAAATCCTGAATATTCGGGGAGATGAAAGCATTCCCGTCAAGGGCTTGTCGTACCATTCCGGCCGGGTGGAACCTGGTGAGGTCTTTGTCGCTCTCAAAGGCCATCAAACCGATGGGCACCTCTTCATCGACCAAGCCATCGAAAAAGGGGCTCAGGTCGTGGTCCTGGAGGATGCAGTGGATTATCATCCCGGGGTCGTCTACGTCCAGACTTCAGACTCCCGCCTGGCCCTGGCCCATATGGCCGCAGCTTTCTCCGATCATCCTTCCCGAGACCTGACGGTCATCGGTATTACCGGGACTAACGGCAAAACGACGACTTCCTATATTTTAGAAGCTATCTGGAAGGCCAGTGGCGCCCAGGTTGGCGTCATCGGCACGGTAAATAGCCGCTTTGGCGCCCAGGTTCGGCCTTCGCCGGTGACGACCCCGGAATCCCTGGATCTTCAGAACCTATTAAGCGAAATGCGGGACGCAGACGTTACCTGCGCCATCATGGAAGTCTCCTCTCACGCCCTGGATCTGAAACGGACCCATGCCTGTCAGTTCGCTGGTGCGGTTTTCACCAATTTGTCTCAGGACCATTTGGATTATCATCAGGATATGGAGTCGTATTTTGCCGCCAAAAGCCTTTTGTTTACCGAACTTCTTGCCGTGAGCGATGCGTCTGCCGGTTTGGCGGTTATCAATCATGATGATCCCTGGGGCAAGAAATTGCTGCAGCAGATTTCCACCCCGGTGCTGACCTATGGCTTCGACCCCGGCGCTGATATCCGCCCGGAGCACTATACCCTGTCGCCCCAGGGTATTCAGGCCAGGATAGCATCGCCCTTCGGCCCTTTGGAGGTTAGCTCACCGCTGGTGGGGCATTATAATCTGTCCAATATCTTAGCTGCCAGCAGCACCGCCCTGGGTTTGGGAGTCGACCTGGATGATGTCATCGGCGGTCTGGCCACGATCACCGGGGTCGATGGCCGGTTGGAGCCGGTGGCGGTCCCGGGGCAACCGCTGGTGCTCGTGGATTACGCCCATACTCCGGACGCCTTGCAGCAGGTTCTGAAGACCTTGCGAGCCTTAAATTTTTCGCGCCTGATCACAGTTTTTGGGTGTGGCGGAGATCGGGACCGCACTAAACGGCCCCTTATGGGACAGGCCGCAGCCCAGGGCAGCGATCTGGTTATCGTTACCAGTGACAACCCTCGCACTGAGGACCCCTTAGCAATAATCGCCCAGATTGAAGCGGGCTTGAAAGATCTGGGACGTCATTCCCTTAATGTCGAAGACGTCACTGCGGCCCGGCAAGGATATCTCGTCGTTCCCGATCGCCGGCAGGCTATCCGCCTTGCCATTGAGATCGGTGCACCCGGAGACGTCATCTTGTTGGCCGGCAAAGGACATGAAACATATCAGATTTTAGGGACCCGGCGCATTCATTTCGACGATCGCGAGGAAGCCCGAGAAGCACTGTTGGCCAGGGCAAATGGGAACACTAGCATCTAGCGGCAAGAAGCATCATAAAGCATGATCATTCTTTAGAGAATTATTCGCTCTGTCGCTGTTAACAACGGGTAAACCAAAATGACCGCAGATTTTTCCATTCAGGAAATTGTTCAGGCCACGGGAGGCCAACTGCGCCAGAGGGGCTCCGGTTCCCGTTTCGTCGGCGTCACTACTGATTCCCGCACCGCCCAGAGCGGCCAGATTTACCTCCCGCTCAAAGGAGAAAAATTCGACGGCCATGATTTTATTTCTGGCGCCCTCCAGCGAGGAATTGGCGCGTTGGTGGCGGCCGACAGCTGGGGTCGGCGTCAAGATCAGCCCTTGCCCCCGGACCTGAGCGTTATCCTGGTACCGGATACCCTCCGGGCCCTGGGAGATCTGGCCAATTTTTGGCGGCGACATTTTTCCTGTCCGGTTGTGGCCATAACCGGCAGTTGCGGCAAGACCACCACGAAAGAAATGATTGCCCAGGTGCTTAGCCGCAAATTTTCGGTCCTGAAAAATGACCTGAATCTGAATAATCTTATCGGCATGCCGCAAACCTTGCTGGGCCTTACCAAAGAACATGAAGTGGCAGTGGTGGAACTCGGCATGAATCGTTTCGGGGAAATCCGCCGGCTGTCTCACATTGCCCAACCCGACATCGCCGTCTTGACCAATGTTCACCCTGCCCACCTGGAGGGCCTGGGAAGTATTGACGGGGTCGCCCGGGCCAAAAGTGAGATCATTGAAGGCTTGGGCGAGTTTGGAACCGTTATTTATAATTTTGATGACGTTCGACTGAGAAACGCGATTCGACATTTCAAAGGCCATACAATGGGATTCGGCTTTGATCCGGGCGCCCAACTGCGTGCCTCCGGGAATTGCCGGTGCGGCCTCTGGGGGCAAAGAACGGCCATCACGTATCGCGGCCACAACTGGCCCGTGGAGATTCAATTACCGGGCCCGCATCAAATCTATAACGCCCTGGCCGCCACAGCCGTGGGTTTAACCCTGGGATTGTCGTCAGAGCAGATTTCTCTGGCTTTAGGCAAATTTCAGAGTCTGGATAAACGCTCTCAGTTACAATGCCACGAGTCCGGCCTGGTTGTCTTGAATGATTGTTACAACGCTAATCCCGGTTCCATGGCCATGGCTTTGCAGACTCTGGCGAATCTGAAGAACCAGGGAAGAACCCTGGCGGCCCTGGGAGATATGTTGGAGTTGGGGAGCACCACGGTCCAGGCTCATCAGGATCTCGGGTCCTTGGCAGCTCGCCTTGATGTTGATCTGTTGGTTGTGTGCGGAAAATTTAAAAACTCGGTCAAGGCGGGGGCTGTGGCCGCCGGTATGTCGGCGACGCGCATTCATGCCGTACCTTCCCATGCTGCCGGCGCCCAAATCATTAAAGAATTCTGCCGACCAGGCGATATGCTGCTGATTAAAGGCTCCCGGGGGGCGCGGATGGAAAAACTCCTGGCCTGCCTTTAGAACAGGTCTATTCTAAATCTTTCATTAGTAGAAATAATTTTTCTTTTACGGGAATGAATAAGTGCTCTATCACCTTTTCTATCCATTAAAAACCGTTTTCGGAGGCTTCAATGTCTTCCGTTACATCACGTTCCGGTCTATTTATGCCATCTTGACGGCCCTCATAGTCTGTTTTCTTATCGGCCCCTGGGTGATCCGACAATTAACCAAACATCAGATCGGCCAGTTTATCCGGGAAGACGGCCCGGCTTCCCATCACAGTAAGGCCGGCACCCCAACCATGGGCGGTATTTTAATTATCGGCGCTACCCTTGGCGCCACGCTGTTGTGGGCCGATTTAACCAATCCTTATATTTGGCTGTTGATCTTCGTGACCCTGGGTTTTGGCGGCATCGGTTTTTATGACGATTATTTAAAAGTCTGCAAAAAACATAATCGGGGACTTTCCGGTCGGGGCAAGCTGCTCGGCCAGGTAATCGTCGCCTCTGCCGTGGCTCTCTGGCTCTACCTGCTGCCCGGCTTTGAAACAACCTTGACCCTGCCTTTTTTCAAAGAGTTACAGCCTGATCTGGGATGGGGATTCATTCCGGTGGCAATTTTTGTCATAGTCGGCGCCGCCAACGCCGTCAATTTAACCGACGGTTTGGATGGTCTGGCTATCGGTCCGGTAACCATTGCCGCCGCTTTCTTTATGATCTTCGCCTATCTTAGCGGGAACATCAAGATTGCTGAATACCTGCAAATTCCCTATGTCCGAGGCGCCGGGGAGCTGTCCGTTTTCTGCGCGGCCCTGGTGGGCGCCGGTGTCGGCTTTTTGTGGTATAATACCTACCCGGCCCAGGTGTTTATGGGAGATGTGGGCGCCCTGGCCTTGGGGGGGATTTTGGGAACGGTGGCCATAGCCACCAAACAGGAGATCCTCCTGGCTCTGGTGGGCGGTATCTTTGTCGTGGAAGCCCTGTCGGTGATTATCCAGGTAACTTTCTTTAAAGTGACCAACGGCAGGCGTATCTTCCGGATGGCGCCGATTCATCACCATTATGAACTAAAAGGTTGGGCTGAACCCAAGGTTATTGTCCGTTTTTGGATTTTGGCCGTAATTCTCGGCTTGCTGGCCTTGAGCACGCTTAAATTACGCTAACTTTATCAGGGGTTTACGGTTTGGAATACTCGGGTAAGAAAATTCTGGTGGTCGGGTTGGGCAAAACCGGCGTCGGCTTATGCCGTTTTTTTGCCTCCCGACAAGCTCAGGTGACGGCCACGGACAGCGCCGCCGCCGCAGACCTGGCCCCAGCCTTGGCAGCCCTGCAGCATCTCGAGATCAATCTGGATGTGGGGCGGCCTCAACCTGACCACTGGCAGGATTTTGATATTATCATTCCCAGCCCCGGAGTGCCGCCGGAGTTGCCGTGGCTTCAAGATGCTGTGGCCCGAGGTATCCCCTTGATCGGTGAACTGGAAGTGGCCAGCCGATACTTGCGGCTGCCAGTGGCCGCGATCAGTGGTACCAATGGCAAAACCACTACCACCACCCTGGTGGGAGAGTTGCTGCGGGCTTCGGGCCGGCATCCCCTGGTGGGAGGCAATATCGGCACTCCCCTGGTGGATCTGGTGGACGCCCAAGCTCAGGCAGACTGTTTGGTCCTGGAAATAAGCAGTTTTCAACTTGACACGGCTCCGTCCTTTAAACCTCACGCGGCCGCTCTTTTGAATATCACCGCTGATCACCTGGATCGGTATCCTGATTTCCAAGCCTATGCCAATTCCAAGGCCGGGCTTTTCCGACAGCAGGGACCGGAGGATATTGCCATTCTGAACGCCGATGACCCCTTGGTCGCCGCCCTGGAACCTCAGGTGAAAAGCCGGGTCTACCTCTATTCCAGCCGTAAGCCCTTAACCCGGGGCGCCTGGAAGACTGGCCGGGCCATCAAGGTCCGCCTGACCCATGGGCTGGAGGCAGAATTTCCCCTGGCCGACATCGCGCTTGCCGGGGGAACACAATCTGGAAAATATCATGGCCGCCCTGTTGCTGGCCTTGGAAATGGGGGCCACCCCGGAAGGCTGTGCCGGGGTTTTGTCCAGTTTCACGGGCTTGCCCCATCGCCTGGAATGGGTGGCGAAAGTGGGCGGCGTCGATTTCTTCGATGACTCCAAAGGTACTAACGTGGACGCCGTCGTCCGGTCGCTGGAGCACTTTAACCGCCCGGTGGTCCTTATCGCCGGGGGGCGGGATAAAGGTGGGGATTACAGTCCCCTGTATGCTCTGCTCCGCCAGAAAGTCAAGCAGATCGTCTTAATGGGGGAGGCCAGGGAAACCATGGCTGACGCTTTGGCAGGCCAAGCCCCCATCCAAACGGCCGCCGATATGGCTCAGGCCGTGGATTTGGCCTTTGCCGCCGCCGCTCCCGGAGATGTGGTTCTTTTATCGCCGGCCTGTTCCAGTTTTGACATGTTTCGGGACTATGCTGAAAGAGGGAGAGTTTTTCAGCAAGCCGTAAGGAGTTTAGACCATGGAAGACAAAACTCCAACCGCCGCGTCGCCTGAATACGATCATCTCTTGATGATCTCGGCCCTCTTATTGCTGGGCCTGGGCCTGGTCATGGTCTTTAGCGCCAGTGGGGTGCTGGCCTCGGACAAATACCATGATCCGGCCTTTTTTTTAAAAAAACAGCTCATCTATGCTGTTGTTGGCGTCGGCCTGATGCTCGTCATACGCCGGATTCCCTACCAGTTGTATAATCGGCTGGTGTATCTCATCGTCCTTATCAGTTTGATTCTGCTCATTCTGGTTTTGATACCCGGAATAGGCGTGCGCATCCGCAGCGCCTCCCGATGGATAAAATTTGGCCCCCTGGTTATCCAACCTTCGGAGTTCGCCAAGTTGGCCATCATCATCTTTCTGGCCTACTCCATGGCGCGCAAACAGGAGAAAATCCGCTACTTTTCCATCGGCTTTCTGCCCCATATCGTCGTTGCCGGCATCTTCATCCTGCTGATTGAAAAAGAACCGGATTTTGGCACGGCCCTGGCCCTGGCTGGAATTACCTTCCTGATGCTCTTTGTGGGCGGCACCCGTCTGACCCACATTCTCCTGGTCACCTTAATCGCTTCGCCTCTGGTGGTGTATGTCATCCTGAAAAATAAAATGCGTCTCGAGCGGGTGGTCACCTTCATTGATCCCTGGAAGTACGCCCAGGAAAGTGGGTATCAATTGGTTCACTCCCTCTATGCCATCGGCTCTGGCGGGTTCTGGGGTTTGGGTATTGGCAAAAGCCGGGAAAAATTGTTTTACCTGCCGGACTCGCACACCGACTTTATTTTCTCTATCCTTTCAGAAGAACTCGGCTTTCTCGGCACAATCACGGTCATCAGTCTGTTTGCGATTCTCATCATCCGTGGCCTCATCATCAGTATCAGGGCCCAGGACACCTTTGGCGCTTATTTGGCCATGGGACTGACCTCTCTCATCGGCTTGCAGGCGGCCATCAACATGGCGGTGGTAAGCGGCCTGATGCCCACGAAGGGGTTATCACTGCCTTTCCTGAGCTACGGGGGCTCCTCGCTGCTGGTCAACATGATCGCCATCGGCATTCTGCTCAATATCAGCTCCCAGACCCAAAGCCAACAACCGAAAGATTTGTACCACCGGGAAACAAATCTATTAACCGGAAACCAGAAACCGGAAATTAGAAACCGGGCAGCCTGAAAAACCGGAAGACTGTAACCTTAATTATGTCAGATCTTTTCACCGAAAACCAAAAACCGGAAACCGGAAACCACGTGATGATCGCCGCGGGAGGTACCGGCGGCCATCTCTATCCAGGCATTGCCTTAGCCGAGGAATTCCGGCGATCATTTCAGTTTCGGGTGAGTTTCATCACCACGCCGAAACAGGTGACCCTGGATATCTTGCGGCAGTATGATTTTCCCTGGCAAATCCTTCACACCCAGGCCCTTAAGGGAACCGGGGTGGGACGAAGGCTCCTTTCCTTGTTGCGGCTGCCCTTTAGTTTTTGGCAGGCCCGGAGAATCTTACGCCGGGAAAAGCCGGGTTTAGTGGTTGGCATGGGAGGCTATATTTCCGGGCCCGTAGGCTTGGCTGCCTCCCGCCTGGGAATTCCCCTGGTGATCCATGAGCAAAATGCCATTTTGGGAACCACGAATAAACTTCTGGGTCGGGTGGCCTCAACCATATTTTTATCCTTCCCCCAATCCGAAGGCAATCCCGCCCCCGAAAGATCGGTCTGGGCAGGCAATCCCATCAGGCCCGAGTTTTGTTCACCCCCGACCTCACCCAGGTTAGCCGTACCTTTTACCATCCTCGTGATGGGAGGCTCACAAGGGGCGCATCATCTGAATATGCAAATTCTGGCCGCTTTGCCAATGCTGGCTGCCGTTAAAACGAATTTGCACTTCATCCATTTAACCGGCCCCGGGGATCTGGTCGAAGTCCAGCAAGGCTACCAGGAAGCCCAGGTCAGCGCCGAAGTACTGGCCTTTAGTTCGAAGGTGATGGATTTCATGCATCGGGCCCATCTCGTTATCTGCCGGTCCGGAGCTTCAACCCTGTCGGAATTGACCGCCTTGGGACGCGTCGCCATCCTGGTCCCCTACCCCTACGCCGCGAATCAACATCAGGAAAAAAACGCCTCTTCTCTAAGTAATGCCGGAGCCGCCTTTCTGGTGTTAAATCAAGAGTTGACTGGAGAGAAAATTGCTGCGATGATAGAAAAACTAATAAACGATCCCCAGAAATTGCAGCAGATGGAGGAGCGCACGCGAGCCCTTGGCCGCCCTCAGGCCGCGGCCATAATTGCCGCACATTGTCAAAAGTATTTTCCATGATCTTAAAATATAGTTATAATAGCATGAAAATTTCTTTCCTGATTGCTCCTTCCCAGTGGAGAGGGGAAGTTCGCATGGCGTTAAAGGATTTCCTGTTGGCCACGGCCAAACTACCCTCAATATGGGTGCTCCTATGAACCTCGAATCCAAACATTATCATTTTATCGGCATCGGCGGCATCGGTATGAGTGGTTTAGCCGAATTGTTAGTGCGTCGGGGTTACAAAGTCAGCGGTTCTGACCTTGCGGCCAATGCCTTGACCGAAAAGCTGCAAGACTTAGGCGTAAAATTTTTTCAAGGCCATGCCCCGGATAATGTTGCCGGATCGGAAATTGTGGTGATCTCTTCGGCCATTGGACTCGACAATCCCGAATTACGGGCCGCCCAGGCAACGGGCTTGCCGGTCCTTTCCCGGGCCGAGATGCTGGTTGCTCTAATGGCCGGGCAAAGGCAAATCGCCATTGCCGGAACCCACGGTAAAACCACCACTACCACCATGGTTGCGGCGGTTCTGAGGCAGGGCGGCCTGGCCCCCTCGATCATGGTGGGCGGGGTGGTGGATACCTTGGGGAGCAATGCTGTCCTGGGCCAAGGGAATTATTTTGTCGCTGAGGCCGATGAAAGCGACGGTTCCTTCCTGGTTCTTAATCCGCATGTCGCCGTGGTTACCAACATCGACCGGGAACATCTGGACCATTACCGGGATCTGTCCCACATTCAGGAGGTATTCGCCAAATTTATCCATCAGGTCCAACCGGACGGCGTCTTGGTGGCCTGCCTGGACGACCCTCATGTCCGTCCCTTACTGGATGGTGTTCAAAGCCGGGTGCTCACCTATGGCCTCAAACCTGGGGGGAATTACCAGGCTCGCCATATCAAAGTAAACGGCCGGGGCAGCTATTACACTTTGGTACAGCACGAACAAGAATTAGGACAGGTTCACATTCCTCTGGCTGGCCGGCACTACGTCAGTAATTCTTTGGCCGCCGCGGCCGTTGGCTTCTCATTGGGTCTGGACTTCAACGATATCAGGGCCGGACTGGCTCAAATCGGTAAAATCAAACGGCGCTTTGAAATCAAAGGGGAGGTCCAGGACGTCACCGTCATCGACGACTACGGTCATCATCCCACCGAGGTGCGCGTGACTCTGGCAGCCATGGCCCAGGCTTTTACCGGACGCAGATTGGTGGTTGCCTTCCAGCCCCATCGCTACAGCCGCACCCAGGCCTTGCTCACGGAATTCTTTCCCATTTTTGCCGAGGCCCGGCTCCTGTTTCTCACCGATATCTATGGCGCCGGTGAAAGAGTGATACCCGGCCTCTCCGGGCGTGATCTCTATCAGGGAGTAAAAAAGGCCGGACATCAAGGTGCGTATTATATTGCCGACAAGAAAGAATTGGCTTCCGAACTTTGGAATTATCTTCGTCCCGGCGATGTCTTGGTAACCATGGGAGCTGGGGACATCTGGCGGACCGGAGAAGAAATTCTCCGGCTCCTGACCTCACGTCCCCTTCCCGTTAACCTACCCTCTCAACCCTATGCGGCCCGATCCCCGGAGGTTTGTTAACTATGACATATGCCCGTAGTTACGCCACCAGCGGCAAGCCCAAAAAAGCGAATAAATTTCGTCGCTCCTCGAACAAAAGAAAAATCGACCAGCTTCATTTCAGACGGAATACCTTTCAGGGCAATCCTCGGTCCTGGCAAAAGCTGAAAACCATCTTCCTGGGAACCGGTGTTACTCTGTGTGCCGCCTCACTGGTGGCTGGCTTCAGCCTCCTTTTGGTCATTGGCTATCAGTATCTGCTCACCGCGCCGTATTTCCGCATAAAAAGCCCGGAAGGTATACAAATCGAGGGGCAGGTGCTCTCTAACCCGGCTGCAGTTTTACACGAGATGCACCTAAAACCCGGCTCCAGCCTCCTGGCCGTACAGCCTTTGAAGATAGAGAAGGCCCTGCTTCAACAACCCTGGATCGAGCACGCCGAATTGACCCGCCTCTGGCCAGACCAGGTGCGTCTGACGATCCGGGAGCATCAACCCCTGGCCCTGGTGAAATTAGAAAAGAAACTCTATCTCATGGATACCCGGGGAATCCTTTTTAAGGTCATGGAACCGCATGATCCCCATGATTTCCCCGTGATTACCGGCCTCCAGGTTGAGCACTTCCAACGAGTGGAAGGTAATTTAACCCCCTTGCTGGCAAAGGTCTTTGATTTTATTGATATTCTTAAAGATAAAAATAATTATTTAACTTTAGCAACGGTGTCTGAGATTAACGTGGATTCAGAAAGAGGCATAACTATTTACCCCGCTGAGTTGAACCTGGGAGTAAGCATCGGCTTTCAGGGGCACAGCCAGAAGTTAGCTAATTTACAAAAGGTATTGCCGCAGTTAAAACAACATGGCGATTTAGCCAATATTGAAAAAATCGATCTGAATTATCCGCAGCGCGTTTTAGTAAGCCGGAAAAATACTGATCATTCGACACCTTGAGGGGAATAACGTGGGGCAGGATCTCATAGTTGGCTTGGATATCGGGACGACCAAAATATGCGCCGTGATTGGCGAGTTGCGCAACAATTTCCTGGAAATTATCGGCATCGGCACTCATCCTTCCCAGGGATTGCGCAAAGGCGTCGTTGTAAATATTGACAACACGGTCAAGTCAATCCGCCGTGCTATTGAAGAAGCAGAGCTAATGGCCGGTTGTGAAATCCGTTCCGTGTATACCGGTATCGCCGGCGGGCATATCAAGGGTTTTAACAGTCAGGGAATTATTGCCATAAAAAGCCGGGAGGTCACCCAGGCTGACATTAACCGGGTGATCGACGCCGCCAAGGCCGTGGCCATCCCCCTGGATCGAGAAGTCATCCATATCCTTCCCCAGGAATTTAAGGTGGACGGCCAGGACGGTATCAAAGATCCCATCGGCATCCATGGCGTCCGACTGGAAGCCGCAGTTCACATCGTTACCGGGGCCGTGGCTTCGGTGAACAACATCATCAAATGCTGTAACAAAGCCGGCCTGGACGTGGCCGACATCGTGCTCCAAAGTTTGGCCTCCGGAGAAGCGGTTGTGGCCGAAGAGGAAAAAGAAGTCATGGTAGCCCTCATCGATTTAGGGGGGGGCACCACCGATTTGGCCGTTTTCAGCGATAATTCCATTAAACACAGTTGGGTCCTGGCCCTGGGCGGCAACAATCTTACCAACGATATCGCCGTCGGACTGCAGACTGCGCTGCCCGAAGCTGAAAAGCTCAAACAAATCCACGGATGTACCTTGAGTGTTCTGGAGGACCGGGACGAGCTTATCGAGATTCCAGGTCTGGGAGGGCGCAAATCCAGGACCTTATCCAGGGGAATTCTATCGGAAATTATTCACCTGCGAATGGAAGAAATCCTAACCCTGATTCATAAGGAGATCATCCGAGCCGGTTTTGAATTGCCCATGATATCAGGGGTCATCGTCACCGGCGGCGGGTCCATGTTAATCGGTCTGCCCGAACTCTGTGAGGAAATCCTGGGGGTGCCCACCAGGCGGGGCTTCCCCATAGGTGTGGGTGGACTCACCGATGTCATCAACAATCCGGCCTTTGCCACGGCCGTGGGCCTGTCCTTATACGGCGCCCGGTCGCGCACCGGACAATCCAAAGATTCTTTTCGTATCCGGGACCAGAATATCTTCAACCGCATTCTTTCAAGGATGAAAAAATGGTTTAAAGAAGTGGTTTGAGGCCTGTGCACAAGTTTAATAAAAGAGTAACACCCCCAATATCAAAAGTTAATGAAAAAAAGTATGTTCCCTTTCCCTGAGGGGAGGGTCAGGGTGAGGGGTGTATCCAGGGGCCAGAAAAAAAGTTCCAAAGGCAACAATTATATTTATGTTGCGATAGAGATTTATTATACTTGTACACGGGTCTGAGCCAGAAACGCAGGGAGGGGTAGATCAGATGAAAATAGAAATCGTGGAAAACGAGTCTTCTGCCAAAATCAAGGTCATCGGCATCGGCGGCGGCGGCGGCAATGCCATAAATGACATGATTAAGGCCCAATTAGTCGGGGTGGACTTCTTGAGCGCCAACACCGATTCACAAGCTCTTAATCGGAACCAGGCGCCCGTGAAGTTAACCTTGGGCATGGCGCTCACCAAAGGATTGGGAGCGGGTGGGGACCCTGAGGTTGGCCGGAATGCCGCTCTGGAAGACGCCGACGTGCTCCGGGAAGCCTTGAAAGGCGCCGACATGGTTTTTATCACCTCCGGCATGGGCGGTGGCACCGGCACCGGGGGGGTACCGGTGGTGGCGGAAATCTGCAAGGATCTCGGAGCCCTCACCGTGGCCGTGGTCACCAAGCCCTTCTTCTTTGAAGGCCGCAAGCGGTTGCGCCAGGCCGAAGCAGGGATTGAGGCCACCAAAAAAGTGGTTGACACCCTGATCACCATTCCCAATGACCGCCTGTTAAGCGTGGCTCCCAAAAACACTTCGGCCATGGAAGTATTCCGGATGGCCAATGAGGTGCTGGTTTACGCGGTCAAAGGCATTTCCGATCTCATTATGGTAACCGGTCACATCAACGTTGATTTCGCCGATGTGCGCACCATCATGAGTGAGATGGGCATGGCCCTGATGGGCACCGGCATCTCCAGCGGCAACAACCGGGCCATCGAGGCGGCCCAGAAGGCCATCTCCAGCCCGCTTCTTGGAAGATCTCTCCATCCGCGGCGCCCGGGGTATTTTAATCAATATCACCAGCGGTATGGAAGTCACCCTGGAGGAATTGAAGGACGCGGCCGCCCTGATCCAGGAAGAGGCCCATGATGACGCCAATATCATCTGGGGTTGGGTGGTGGATGAAGGCCTGGGTGATGAAGTGCGGGTTACCGTCATCGGCACCGGCATCGGCAAGAAACTCGAACTTGAGGAGGTGCGCCCTCACAAGCCGGCGCCCAGCCAAGCAGAAGAACTCGACGTCCCCACCATTATCCGCAGGGGGCCGAACAGGTCCAGCCGGCGCTCAGGACCTCCATGGACAGCAAAAAGAAGTCTCGTCTGGAGTTATTAAATACCAAGAAAAACATCGTCCACCCGGATCTCCACTACGAGGAAGACGAACTCGATATTCCCACCTTTCTGCGACAGGCGGACTAATCTGCCCCCAGCCCGAGAGGTGAGATTTTTTCCCCCTGCTAAAGGCCGGGACCAAACCTCCCGCTGATGTCCAGAAAGATTATAGCACATCTGCAAAACCTGCTGGCACACGAGCAAGGAGCTGTGGTGCGGGAATGGGGCCACCGTCGCCCGGTGGCCCTGGTCTATCCCCAAGAGTATCAAGTCGGGATGAGCAACCTGGGTTTCCAGATCATTTATCATCTCCTCAATGCTCACCCGGATCTCACCTGCGAGCGGGTTTTTCTGCCGGGGGAAGCCCAACTCCAGGAATACAGCCGCAGCCACACACCCTTGCTCTCTGTGGAATCCCAGCGGCCGCTCACCGACTTTGCCGCCGTCGCTTTTTCTCTGTCTTTTGAACCAGATTATCTTAACGTCTTGAAAATCCTGGAGTTAGCCCGCATCCCGCTCCTGGCCGCCGAACGGGGAGAAAACTTTCCCGCCATTGTCGCCGGCGGTGTGGCGGCCATGCTGAACCCCGAACCCCTGGCCCCCTTCCTGGATGCCTTTTTTTTGGGAGAGGGCGACGCCCTGGCGGCTGAGTTTTTCAGTATTCTTACCGGCCACCCGGACCGCCCAGCCGCCTTACAAACCCTGGCCCAGACAGATCCCGGGCGTCTACGTCCCAGCGGCCTACCGGCCGGACTATAACGAAGACGGCACCCTCAGCCGTTTTACCGCCGCCCCCGGGTTTCCGGAAAAAATCACCCCGCCCCACCTTGCCGATCTGGATGCTTACCCCGTCCACAGCCATTTGCTGGCCCCGGGGAGCGAATTCAGCCACATGTTTCTCCTGGAGGTCAACCGGGGCTGCGGCCGGGGCTGCCGCTTCTGCGCCGCCGGCTTTATTTATCGCCCCCTCCGGCACCGCTCTGTGGCCTCCCTGGCAGACCAGCTTCAAGTCGGCCTGAACTCCGGGGCCAAAATCGGCTTAGTGGGGACCGCCGTCACCGATCACCCGGACCTCAAAAACCTCTTAGGCCGGATCACCGCCACCGCCGGGCAGGTGGGCATAAGTTCCATCCGCGCCGACTGCGCCGATGCCGAACTCTTCGCCCTCTTAAAAAAAGGCGGCGTCAAAAGCGTGGCTCTGGCCCCGGAAGCTGGTAGTCCCCGCCTCCGCCGGGTCATCAACAAGGGCCTCACCGAAGCGGCCCTGGAGCAGGCGGTGGTGGACCTGCATGCCGCCGGACTGTCCCAGCTTCGCCTGTATTTCTTATTAGGACTTCCCACTGAAACCCGGCAGGATGTCGAAGATATCCCCAGGTTAACCAAACGCCTGCAACACGCCGTCACCAAAGCCGCGGCCGGCCGTTCCCTGGCCGGCATTACCCTCAGCCTCAACTCCTTCGTGCCCAAACCCTTTACCCCCTTCCAGTGGGCCCCCTTTGCCGGCCTGGCCGAACTGAAAGACCGGATCAAACTGGTCAAACGGGAACTCCAGGGGCAGCGCCGGATCCGGGTCCACGCCGACCTGCCTAAATGGGCCTACTACCAGGCCCTCCTGGCCCGGGGCGACCGCCGGGTGGGCTCACTTCTCCTGGGCGTCCATGAGGCCGGCGGCGATTGGGCCAAAGCCTGCCGCCAAAGCGCCCTGAACCCCGACTTTTTCGTCAGGCGGGAACGGGCCCGGGACGAACTCTTCCCCTGGGACTTCATCGATCACGGCCTGGACAAAACCTACCTCTGGGAAGAATACCAAAACGCCCTGGCCGCCCGGGAAACCCCGCCCTGCCAACCCGATCTCTGCACCCGCTGCGGCGTCTGCCCCCGAGCCCAAAACAATTCGTAGGGGCACCCGGCGTGCCGTGCCCTTTGGGACCAGTAGTCAACTTCTCAGGTGGGCACCGCCCACCATTTTTCCCCTCCAACAATGAGCCGATGCCATTGACATCTTCAACCCGATAGGCAACGCCGTAAGAATAGAGTATATTAGAGTTCTTTCTAAAGAAATTCATTTTCGAAACTAACCAAACTTTCTCAATAGGATCAGCCATGCCCGAAGATAAGGTTTTTTCCCCTTTTCAGCTGAAGGGGTATACTCTGAAAAATCGGCTGGGAGTCGCTCCCATGACCCGCATGTCCTCACCGGGAGACGGCATCCCCCGCCGGGATGTCCTGGAGTTTCTCGTCCGCCGGGCCCAAAACGGCGCAGCTCTGGTCTACACGGAAGCCATTGTCACCGACTATGAAAGCGCCCAGGGTTACCCCGGCCAGGCCCGTTTGGTCACCCAGAGGCAGATCGAGGCCTGGCGGCCGGTAGTGACGGCCATCCGGATGACCGGCGCCGTCTCCATCATGCAAATGTTTCACTGCGGCCGCATTGCCTGGCCGGAGATCAACCCGGCCGGACGGGTCATTGCCCCCAGCCCCCTGATCCCCAAAGATAGCAATGCCCTGACCGGCAAACCCTATCATATCCCCGATGAAATGAGTCTGTTTGACATCGAGCATGTCATTTTGGGGTTTGTGGAAACGGCCCGGGGGGCTATCGCCGCCGGTTTTGACGGTGTGGAGATTCACGCCGCCCACGGTTACCTCATCAGCCAGTTTTTGTCGTCCTATACCAATCAACGCACTGATGGCTACGGCGGTTCGGTGTCCAATCGGTTCCGCTTCCTCCAGGAAATCATCCAGGCGGTGGCGCCGGTAATCCCGGACAACCGCCTCCTCCTCGTGCGGATTTCGGATTGGGGGGTAACGGATATGGACGTATCGCTATTCGGAACCAAAGCTGAGTATCAGGAGATTATCACCCTCCTCTCCCGGGAACCGGTTGACGCGATTTCCGTCTCGGCCTATGACTACAAGCAGCCAGCCTTTAACACCAGCCAAAACGTGGCCCAGATCACCCGGGAGGCCACGAACCTGCCCATTTTTATCTGCGGCAAGATCCATGACCGGGCCACGGCCGCCGACGCCCTGAAGGACGCCGACATCGCCCTCAGCGCTAAGTCCATGCTCCTCAATCCCAACTGGGTGGAAGAAGTGCGTCAGGGCAAGACCTTGCCCCTGTATAAATCCGAAGAGGCGAATATCGCCTATACCGCAACGCCACTCCCGTGAAAGGATTTTGATGAAAAGGAAATTAAAAAAGAGTTTTTAAGGTGACCAGGGTAGAAAACCCAGTATACGAGGATTAAGATCTTATGTCGTCATAATTTAAGAATTAATAGTTTTATTCAGATTTTCTGTCTGGTTGTATGAGTCGCATGGCCCCCAACAAAAATATCAGACACACTCCGGCCACAAACCCGCCGACGTGAGCCCAGAAAGCCACCCCTCCCCCCTGAGCTGCCCTGGGGCCCAGGACGGAAAAGGCGCCGCTGAAAAATTGCAGGAGAAACCAAACTCCTAAAAAGATGTAAGCCGGCACCTCCACGATGGGCGCCACCAAAAAGAAGGGGATAAAAACCAAGACCATGGAGTGGCGAAACAGCAGGAAATAGGCTCCCATAACTCCGGCAATGGCGCCACTGGCTCCCACCACCGGTACCCAGGAGTCGGGTGTCAGGTAGGCATGCAAGAGAGACCCGGCCACACCACTGGCAAGATAGAACAACAAAAAGCGGACGTGTCCCAATTTATCCTCGACGTTGTCGCCAAAGATGAACAGCGTCCACATATTGGCGATCAGGTGCAGCCAGCCGCCATGCAAAAACATGGTGGTAAGAAACGGCAGGTACAGGGCCAGGGCATTTTCGGGATGCGCCTCTAATATGGCAAAAAAACGGGCTGGAATGAAGCCGAAGGTCGTGAGGAACTCTTGCAGGTGCTTCCCGGTGGCTAGTTCCAGGAAAAAGACCAGAATATTTAAACCGATAATGCTGTAGCTCATGATCGGCCGGCTGAGGGAGGGAATATTATCGCGTAAAGGTATCATGAGCTCGCTTTTCACCCTCCTTGAGTGGACAAGAATCTTTTTCTAATGTTAAGGGTGTTTCGGGAAGGTGCAAGGGAGGGGCGGCAAAAAATGCTTTGTTAGCAAGCAAATGCTTGCCACCCATGGCTCTGGAGCCGGACCGCATCCCTCAGGTAGTCTTCCGGGGCGCATTCATCCACTAATAATAAGACTCGCTGCGGGCCTTGCCAGAGCTCCTGTAAAGCTTGGGGTTTTATTAAAAAATTTTCCTGGGTCGTCAAAGGGAAGCCAAAATCCGGCAAGCCGTCCCGCTGCACCATAAGGATCTGTTTTTGGGCATAATACCTCAGGCTCATACCATATTCAAATTCTTCAATGTTGCCCATCACCAGGACGTCGTGAGGCTGACCGTGTTGACGCACAAATTTCCCGGCCCAGGCGTCACTGAGGTGGGGAGATAACAGCCAGAGGCTTTGGAAGGTAAAAAACAGCACGGTTACGGCTATACTGCCCAAACAACAGAGACATAGCCTGGGCCGGCGACGCCAGGCGGCCACAGCCAAAACTGTCGTGAGGCCGACGAAAATTGGGGTGGCTTGTCGTAGCCAATGGCATGAGTAGATCGAACATGCCGTTAAACTCCCGGCGGTTATCCGCGCAGATCACCTCCAGGACCGGCAACAGGACCAGCAGCCCCAGAAAGAAGAGGGCAAAGAGCAGCAGGCTGATTTGAAAGGACCGGGATTCAGGCTGGGCCAGATAAAGTTCCAGGCGCCGGCCGATAATCAGGGCCAAAGGAGGCAGGGCCGGGAGGCTATAATATTCTATCCGGGAGGAGGAGAGGCTGAAAAAAAGCAGAATGATGCCCGCCCAAAGCACGAGCAGGACTCCGGGCGCATCTTCCGGGGCCGGCGACAGCCAGCGTTTGGGCCAGACCGCGCTGATTGCGGTTGGCAGAAAAGGAGTCCAGGGCATCAGCCAGACCAGGGTAAAAAGCCAGAAGCCCGACAGTGAAAAGGATTTCATATCCGGCGGGAAACGCCCTCCGAGAAAACGGCTGATCTGCTCGTTGACCAGATGAAACTGCAGAAAACCGGGGTTGTGCATTTCCATAAGCCAAAACCAGGGGAGGGCTATGGCGGCCAGAGCCAGCAAAGCCATGGGGTTGAGGAAAAAACGCCAAAACCGGGCGTCCCTGGTTAGAATAGCAAACAATATGCCTACGGCCAGGGGGAAGACAAGACCGATAAGTCCCTTACTCATCAGGCCCAGGGCAATACACACATAAAACCCCACCACATACAGGATCCGGGGTTGCCGCCGCCACAGCCACAAAAAAAGCAATGACCAGCTCAGGGTCAGGGTTATCAGGTGATCTGCCAGCATTTGCAGATGCAAGGCAAAAAAACCGATACTGGTAAGCAGGATCAAGCCCGCCAGCCAGCCGGTGAGCCGGGAAAAGAGCAGGGCGCCCAGGGCCAGGGTCGCCATTGCTTCCCCCAGGCCAATGAAAAAAGTGGCCAGGCGGGCTGTGTCGTCAGAGACTCCGGCGAGCTGAAAGGCGGTTAGATTGATCCAGTAATAAAGAGGTGGTTTATCAAGATAGCGGGCGCCGTTTAGCCGGGGTGTCAGCCAATCACCGGATTGCAGCATCTCCAGGGGAATTTGGGCATACATGGCCTCCGACCGGATGAGCGGCAGCTTTCCGAGGGTTGGCACAAAAATGAGCAACCACAAGAAGATCAGACTGACTGCGGCGGCGACGGTTCGCCAGGATGCTTTGGTCAAAACGGATACCCCAGGCCCATAAAGACGGCATTGTTGCCGCCTCGTCCGATGCCAACTTCCACATGGCCCACCACCTGGGGCCGGACCACCGCCCGGAGGGCAATGCCCGCGGCCGGATGGAGGTTGCGAAAGTTAAACTTGCTAAAGGTGGGAAACACTTTGCCGACATCAACAAAGGGGGCTACTTCAAAGTGAGTGCTTACCCCAAAATAATTGAACTGATAGACGTCAAACCGCTGTTCTGCAGTTAAAGTTATCATATTTCGATCTATCCAGCGCCAATCACCCCAGCCCCGGTCGGTCTTATAGCCGCCCAGGCTCGGCCAGCGGTAAAAGGGGGTGCCCGATTCCCGGGTCATACAATCGGCCAGAAGACGCACTGCGGTTATAGACCGCCGGTCATCCGGGTCCCAGGGCTGGAACCCTTTTAATTCAAAACCTACCCGATCGTATGAACTGTCACTGCCCAGAAATGTCGCTGGAGGTTTCGGCATATATCTTGGCTAAGAAACCGCAGGTAGGCGTTTCCTTATAATCCCGGGTATCATAACTACAACTTAGCCCATGGATAAAAGCTGTATTGCGGGTGTCCTGCATCACTTCCGGGAAGACTGACCCGGTGGAGCGCAGGTTCGGCAAATGATTGTCGCTCAGTGACGTAATATTGAAACGTTCGTACCAACCGATTTCCACTGTCTGGGAAGCTCGGTAGCCCAGGGAGCCATACAGGGTCCTGCCCCGGGAGGTATAGCTGGTCTGATTGCTGGAACTGCTGTCGTTGCCAAGGCCGTAAAAGCGGGGGAAGATATCGCAATCATAGATGAACAGCCCGGTATAAAACCATTCCTCCGGCTGATTGGCAGACTTTTCATAGGCGCACTCAAAAAAACTGCGAGTACGGGTGGACGGGTCCGCCACAACCCGGTAATGAACCTCCTTGGAGGGATAAGCCAGGAGCCGAAAGGCCAGGGAGGTGCCGGCAAAGTCGTTATCTATTGCCGATGGGGCCAAAATCATCCCGATGGCCTTATCATCCCGTGGGAAAACCCAGACCGGCAGGATACCGTAATCAGTGCCGGTATTCGGGTCGGTGGCAACCACGGGCAAGGGAAAAAGAGTTGATTCCACCTTATTATCTTCTCGCTGCACGGGTAGCGGCGGTGGCAGCAGGGAGGCGGGAAAGGTAAAACTACAGCCGCTCAGGCTGAGGCATAATAAGCTGAGGAGGAGCGCTCCGGACCAACCCTGCCTGATGATCATGGCACCCAAGGCCCCGGGGCTTCAGGACAGGTTCCACCGGAGCATTTCCCAGAGATCACGGATATCTTTCCCCAACGTGCGCACTATGGTGGGCTCGAAACCGGAGTGCATCATACATTGGCGGCAGCGGGGGTCACGGTCGACACCGTATTTATCCCAATCCGTTTTTTCCATCAATTCAGCAAAAGTGGGGAAATGTCCGTCGGAGATCTGATAGCAGGGGGACCGCCAACCCTGGGGGTTGCGGGTCGGATTAGCCCAGGGGGTGCAATCGTAAGAACGCTCTCCCCGCAAAAATTTTAAATACAGCGGAGAACTATAAAACTTGTAGCCATGGCCGTTACCGGTCAATTGCCGGAATTTTTCCTGGATTTCCTCTCGGCTGAGGAAAAAATCGGACTCCAATATCTCAAAACTGAAAGCGGGGGAGACCAGCAGACCGTTGATGTCCAATTGGGTCAAATAGGCAAAGAGTATTTCAATCTCCTGGATATCGGTCTCCCGGTAAATACTGGTGTTGGTGCAGACCTGGAATCCCATCTCTTTGGCCTTCTTGATGGCCCGGATGACCTGCTGAAATCCTCCCGGCCGGCCGATGATGCGGTCATGCGTCTCCGCCAGGCCGTCCAGATGGACGCTCAACGTGAGTCTTGGTGACGGGCTGAGACGAGGCAAAGCCTTTTCCAGCAACAACCCGTTGGTGCACAGATAGATATGCTTACGTCGGCGCAGCAGTTCTTGCACCAGTTCGTAAATGTGCGGATACACCAGGGGCTCGCCACCGGTGATGGTCACCACTGGGGCGCCGCATTCCTCCACCGAGTTCAGACATTCGGCCAAGGTCAGCATCTGCCCTAAGGTATCCTGATATTCCTGGATACGACCGCAGCCGGTGCAACTGAGGTTGCACATGTGCGTCGGCTCCAGCATCAGCACCAGGGGGAATTTTTCCTGTCGTCGCAGACGTTTTTTCCCTAAATAGGCCGTCAAGGCCAAATTAAGGCTGGCGGGGAACCGCACCTTACTTCTCCTTATTTGAAAACAGTGAGCTGTGAGCCGAAAAAGCGGTTTGTCAGGAGCGGTTCTGTTTTCATGTTTTATGAGTGATTATTAAACCCGACCCTTTATATAGCCGTGGTGGCGGAACCAGTCCACCGCATCCTGCAAGGCCTGATCAACTGGAGTCTGGGGCAGGCCCAACTCCCGGATGGCTTTCTGGGAATCGAAGAACATAAATTTTTTCGCCATCTTAACCGCCGTCAGCGGGACCTTGGGAGGCCGCCGGGTAATCCAGGTCGACCAAAATTCATTCAGATAAGCCAACCCTAAAATCGGATAGTACGGCAGTCGCCAGCGAGGCGCCCGGATACCGCTGATGAGGGCCAATTTGGCGAAGATTTCCGCCATGGTCAGATTCTGGTGACCCAAAATATACTTTTCACCGACTCGGCCCCGGGCCTCGGCGCTAAGATGCCCCTGGGCCACATCCCGAACATGAATCAGATTCAGGCCGGAATCCAGAAAGGCCGGCATCTTGCCCCGCAAAAAGTCAACGAGCATCTGACCTGTGGGGGTGGGCCGCACGTCCCAGGCGCCCACGGGCGTGCTGGGGTTGACCACGACCAGCGGCAGCCCCTGGCCGGCGTATTCCAGGGCCGCTTGTTCAGCCAGGAACTTTGATTTTTTGTAATGGCCCACCATATCGGCCAGGCTTACCGGGGTCTCTTCAGTGCCGGGGGTGCCGTCCCCCGGGTTTCCCAGGGTTCCCACCGTGCTGGTGTACACCACCCGCTCCACACCAGCCTCCAGGGCCGCCTGGAGCAGGGACCTGGTGCCATCCACGTTGGTAGCGTACATGGTGGCAGGATCAGGAACCCACAGCCGATAATCCGCGGCCACATGGAAGAGCCGGGAACAGCCTTGCACGGCACGGTGCAGGGAGGCGGAATCGGTTAAATCCCCCCGCACCATCTCCACCGGGAGCCCTGACAAGGCCCGGTGCTGGGGGCGCCGGGCCAGAACCCGGACCTCCCGCCCCTGGGCCAACAAGGCTTCCACCACGGCCCGGCCCACAAAGCCGGTGGCCCCGGTGACCAGAGTTTTAAGCATGAAAATTGCGGCCCCTGATTTTCAGATAATTTCCTAAGGCCATCAGGGGGAAATAATCCCGGTACAGATGATAGCGGATCATAAAGTGCTGGGGGAAGCCGGTGCCGGTAAAATATGGTTCATCCCACCGTCCGGACGAGTTCTGGGTCTGCACCAGATAGCTGATGCCTCTTGCCACGGCCTTACTTCCCACTTCCCCGGCGGCCATGAGACCCAGGAGGGCCCAGGCGGTTTGTGAAGCCGTGCTCGGCCCCTGACCCCGCAATTCCGGCCGCCGGTATGATTCGCAGGTCTCTCCCCAGCCACCGTCGTCGTTTTGGTGCTCCAGGAGCCAGGTGACGGCCCGTCTGATGTAAGGACTGGACATATCCTCGCCAATGCCCTTCAAGCCGCACAACACCGACCAGGTGCCGTAAATATAATTGACCCCCCAACGGCCGTACCAGCAACCGTCGGGCTCCTGGACATCCTTCAAATAAGTAATGGCCCGGGAGGCCACGTGATGCTCGGCATTAAAGCCGAAAAGTCCCATCATTTCCAATACCCGGCTGGTAACATCTTCGGTGGGCGGGTCGATGAGGGCTTTTAAATCGGCAAACGGAATCGCGTTCAGCCAGGCCTTGGTATTATCAGTATCAAAAGCGGCAAAGCCGCCGTTTTCCGATTGCATGCCCAGGCACCAATCAATGCCCCGGTCCAAAGCGGTGCGGTGGGGCCGGTGCTCCGGCAACCCCTCGGCCAGAGCCATGAGCACCACGGCGCTGTCGTCGATGTCCGGATACCAGTTGTTATGGAACTCAAAGGCCCAGCCGCCGGCAGCCAGATAGGGATTTTTCACGGACCAGTCGCCCCGCTGGAAAATTTGTTTGCTCAGCAGCCATTGGCAGGACTTGGAAACCGCTGGATGGGTCCCCTGCAATCCGGAGGCCGCCAGGGCCCGAACAGACAGGGCCGTGTCCCAGACCGGGGAGATGCAGGACTGCAGCCACAGGCGGTTGCCTTCGGCCAGAGTAAAGAAATCCAATGCCTCCAACCCTCGTTGGACGGCTTCATGATCATTATTATATCCCAGACAGTGGAGGGCCAGGATGGAATTGAGCATGGCGGGCTGGATGCCTCCCCAGTCCCCCGACTCCTCCTGGTGCTTCACAATCCATCTTTCTGCCTGCTGCAAAGCCCTTTGGCGCACTGGCGAGTAAGAGTGGGTTTGGTAAACCTTGAGCATTTTGTCGATAAAGACAAAGAGATTTTCCAGGCTGAAACCATTTTTCTTGAGCTGCACCCGATGATCCCGGAGGGGATCTTCCCCGGGGAGAAAAAGTTCTCTGACGCCCCGCTCTAACGGCAGGGGACAGACCGGTTGCCTGGCCATCACCACGGACAAGGGCACCACTGTGGCCCTGGACCAACTGGATAATTCGTAGATGCTCAACCCGGTCCACAACGGCAGCAGGACAAATTCCACCGGCATCGTGGGAATGCCCTGCCAGCCCACCTGATTGAACAATGCCAGGAAAATGCGGGTGAAGACCCGGCTTTTTAAGGGCCCGCCCCGACTTTGAATAAACTCCCTGGCCCGTTGCAAGGCCGGTTCCTCGGCATTATGACCGGCCAATTTCAATCCCAGGTAGGCCTCCACCGAGGTGCTCAGGTCTCCCCCATCCCCCGCATAAATTGACCAGCCGCCGTTGTCCAGTTGGTGGGACAGAATATAGTTGGCCATGCGAGTGAACTTAGACGCATCGGCCAGCCCCAGGAATTGGAGGAGCATGATATACTCGGCCGTGATGGTGACATTGGCTTGCAACTCCGCCCACCAGTAGCCATCAGGGTGCTGCATGTCCAACAACGCTTTCTGCGCCCGCTTCTCTGCCTGCTCCACCGCATCACTGACATAGGCATCGGCCCAGGACAAATTTGGGACTTTTGGTTTCAGGGCCCTTTGCAAACCATCACCTCCTTTATTGCTTCAAAATTTTTTTTGGAAATACCAGAAGGGAAATTACGTGCAATATTATCACGAAATTTTACCATAATCACAGTTAAAATCAAGAACTTTTGTTATCAACAGTGTCATTAAGTAGTGGATCCAATTATGGGCTTACTCACCCCTCGCCCGGTTTGAGAACTAGAGACTGAGTCAAAGACAACAAATCAATAATCGTTAATATTTCCCTCAAAAGGCAAGGGGAAAAAGAATTATTGGCAGTTAATACCTTAACCACCAGAGACTCTTGCCAAGAGGCTAACCAGATATTGAATTAACATACTGTATATTTTAGGTTTACTCAATATTTTTCAGTAAAATTTTTCGTAATTAATTTCTTGGCAGGAAGACCAGCCCCTCTCATAAGCCGGTTTATATTAATTGTCCAAAGTAATCAAAATTTGCCTCCTGTTTTGGAACCCGCTATAATGCTGCCAATAGATTAATGAGAAGCATCACCCTTAAAATCCCCCGTCTCAGGGGCATGGATATCGGGAGCCAACTCGCATAACAGGAGTTTACCTCTTCCCTCGATAACGTTCAGGGCCTTTTTCCTCTGGAGGCCCAGATCAATATCTACGCATCTTCCAGGAATGCCTGACCAAGATCGGCAAGTATGCAAGCCTACCCATGTGGTTGCGGTGATGAAACGTGAAAAGGGGGCCGTCTCCTTGCTGGTGGCGGATGATGGTCGAGGGTTCGATGTCTCGGAAGCCTTTCCCGGGGAACCAGGGAAAAAGGGTTGGGCCTGGCGGCCATGGAGGAACGGGTGCGGATGCTGGGGGTGATAAATGATCCACTCCCATCAGGACTGTGGGGCACCAAGATTAGCTTTAGCATTCCAATTTCCAAGTAACCGTTTGCCGTCTATGGTTTTCCAGGTTTGGGTTGTCTGGACCAGAGCCTCCTCGGTGACGTTTCTGGCCCACGGGTAGGGGGTGGCATAAACGGACAGCTTTCCTTTCTCTGATTCTACAACCACAAAAGCCGCGACCAAAAGGCTTTCAATCAGCGCGCAGAAAGCGGCTCTTCGATTTGAATTATCTTAAAAATATCAATAATTAAAAGAAAGCGAAAAAAACAACCAACTTCGCTCCCCCTGCTACCTCGAGTTTGCCGCGCCGGAGAGTATATATATTTTCTCCACTTCCTTCACCTCTTCCACTTTTCACCGCCCCCTACGGCGTCAACCGGTCCATCAACCTCGGGAACGGAATGGCCTCCCGGACATGGTGCAGGCCGCAGATCCAGGCCACCAGGCGTTCCAGACCCAGGCCGAAGCCGCTGTGGGGGACGCTGCCGTAGCGGCGCAGGTCCAGATACCAGTCCAGGGGTCCCTGGGGCAGGTTATGTTCCTTGATTCGTTCCAGGAGAGCCTCCAGGTCGTCCTCGCGCTGGGAGCCGCCGATGATTTCTCCCACTCCTTCCGGGGCCAGGACATCCACACACAGGACGGTGCGCGGGTCGGCCGGGTCCGGTTTCATGTAAAAAGCCTTACAGTCTTTGGGGTAGCGGTGGATCAGCACCGGCCGGTCGAAGGACTCGGACAGGAAGGTCTCCTCCGGCGCCCCCAGGTCGTCCCCCCAGGAAACCTGGTGGCCCCCGGCCGCCAGGCGTTCCAGGGCCTCGGTGTAGCTCAGGCGGGGGAAGGGAGGCCGAACGGCCTCCAAAGGTTCCAAGGGACGCTCCAGGGTGGCCAGTTCGGCCCGGCGGTTGGCCAAAACCCGTTCCATGATAAAGCAGAGGAAGGCTTCTGACAGGGCCAGGATATCGTCCAGTTCGGCAAAAGCGATCTCCGTCTCCAGCATCCAGAATTCCGTCAGGTGGCGTCGGGTCTTGGATTTCTCGGCCCGAAAGGTCGGCCCGAAACAGTAGACTTTGCCCAGGGACATGGCTGCCGCCTCCAGATACAACTGGCCGCTCTGGGTCAAATAGGCCTTCCGGTCGCCGAAATAATCCGTTTCAAACAGGGTGGTGGTCCCTTCGCAGGCAGTAGGGGTGAAGATGGGAGTGTCCACCAGGATAAAACGGCGCTCGGCAAAGAAATCCCGGCAGGCCCGGATGATTTCGTCCCTGAGGCGCAGGATAGCCTGCTGCCGGGGACTGCGAATCCAGAGGTGACGCAGGTTCAGGAGAAAGTCGACCCCGTGCTCCTTGTGGGTGATGGGATACTCCTGGGCCAGGTGCCAGGGCTGCACGGCTGTCAGGTCCAGTTCATAACCGCCCGGGGCCCTGGGTTCGGCCCGCACCAGACCTTTAACGGTGAGCGAGGATTCGTGGGTCAAACGGTCGAAGGAGGTAAAGTCAGCCTCGGGGATTTTACCTTTAACCATAACGCCCTGCACCAGGCCGGTCCCATCCCGAAGGATGAGAAACCGTACCTTGCCGCTGGAGCGTTTGTTATACAACCAACCCCGCACGGTGATCTCCTGCCCCACCTTGTTGGGCAGGTCCTCGATATAAGCAAAGTTTGTCAACCCTTTAAACATGGAGCGTCACCCGGATTCTTCAAGTTAAAAAACCTGGTTCCCAAGCTCCTGCTTGGGAACCCTCTTGATAGCGAAGCTCCAGCTTCGCCTTGCTCTTTGAAAATTATTATACTCGGAACCTACAGCATAATTTTGACCAGGGCTCTTTTCCGGGCCTCCTTAAGATGTTCGGAAAAGAGTTTGGTCATTTGCTCTCGTTCCAGGGCTTCCTCAATTCTTGGTCTGACTTCTTTCAACTCCACTATATATCCCATTTTTGCATCTATTAATTTTATAATCTGAAAGCCTTGGGGGGTTTTTAAGGGCACCACTTCCCCGGTCTTCAGGTTAGACAGAAATTCGAAAAATTTGGGATCAAGGTCAGCCTGACGGATATATCCCAGATCACCGCTGGGAGAACCGGGAATCGGCTTGGAATACGTTTTGATGAGTTTATCAAAATCCTCCCCCTTCTGGGCCTCGGTCATCGCTTTTTCCGCCTGGGCCCGGATCTCTTCTTGCTGCGCCGCATTGGCGTCCGGGGCCACCGGCAGGGTAATCACTTTAATGTGAATTCGGTTTTCCGGAGTTTTGTAGTTTTCCTCGTAAAAGCGCTTGATCTCTGCTTCCGAGATCTTGGGTTTGGCCTTGATCGTCAGGGCCATTAAACGGTCCTGTTGGATCTGCTCGGAAAGTTGTTGGCGCAGTTGCTCCATGGTCATCCCGTCTTTAGCCACGGCTTTGTTCAGAGCCTCGTCGTCAGCAAAACCATTTCTCTGTTTGATGTCATCCAGAGCCTTGGCAATTTCCTTTTCAGGAACCGGCAAACCGAAACGTTTCGCTTCTGCCTTGGCTAACTTGCGATCGATGAGAACATCCAGCATCTGCCGGCGAAAGGCTTCATTTTCGGTCGGCGGGGTGGCGCCGGGATTGGCCTTGAAATTCTTCATGGCATGTTCCAGTTCAGACAGAGTAATGATCTCATCGTTGACTTGGGCCACGATTTTATCAATGATTTTGGCGGCAATAAGGTTGGGGAGGAGGATTGCCAGAAAGGTAAAAACCAATATGCGTGCTGTTATTCTCATGGGAGTGTTTCCTTGGGAGCCAAACCGAACTCCGGGCTCGGGGCATTTCTTTCCCCAATAACAAAAAAATCAATTTCTTTCAAGAACTTTTTCAGACGGACCAGGGGGGCGCCATCTTCCTGGAGGCGCACCCGCAGTTGGTTGTCTGGGGTCAACTGGTATCGCCGGGGCCTTTTAAGAACCTCGGCTACCAACCGTTCCCTGTCAATATGGTGCCCGTCAGCAAAAGTGACGGTAATCAGGCCGTCACTCATATCTAAACGCTTGATGCCGATTCCCCGCAAAATGCCTTTGGCCTGCACGACTTCCAGAAGGTTTGCGGCTTCGGGGGTCAGGGGGCCATAACAATCCAGCAATTCTTCGGCTATAGCATCGATTTCATCCTTGGTCAGACGGCCGCTTAACCGCCGGTATATCATAAGACGTTGATCGATGTCCGGTATATATGCTTCCGGCAGGTAAGCCGGCACTGGCAGGTGAAGCTCGGGATCGGGGGTTTGGTCCCGGGGTTCCCCTTTCAGCCGGTTTATTTCATCTTCCAGGAGTTGTAAATAGAGTTCGTAACCCACTTCGGCAATATGACCTGATTGCGCTGCTCCCAACATATTGCCGGCGCCTCTGATCTGCAGATCATGGAGCGCGATTTTGAAACCAGACCCCAATTCAGTAAACTCCATCAGGGCCTTGAGTCGCTTTTGGGCCTCGGGATTCAAATGCTCTTCTTCCGGCACCAGCAGATACGCATAGGCTTGTTCCCTGCCTCTGCCGACCCGACCCCGCAATTGATAAATCTGCGCCAGCCCCAGGGCATGGGCGCGATTGATAATAATGGTGTTGGCCGCCGGGATATCCAAACCGGCTTCAATGATGGCAGTGCAGACCAAAACATCGATTTCGTGACGCCAGAACTTCCACATAACGTCTTCCAGATCTTTTTCATGCAGCTGCCCGTGGGCCATCCCGACTCTGGCTTCAGGCACCAGGCGTTTGATATACGCTGCATACGATGTCAGGTTGTGGACCCGATTGTGGACGAAAAATACCTGGCCGCCGCGTTCCAGCTCCCGATGGATGGCCTCCCGGATGATGCCGTCTTCCGGTCGGCATAAATACGTGCGGATTGCCATGCGGTCCGCCGGGG
Source organism: uncultured delta proteobacterium (assembly GCA_963777875.1). Taxonomy (GTDB): domain Bacteria; phylum Desulfobacterota; class Desulfobaccia; order Desulfobaccales; family Desulfobaccaceae; genus Desulfobacca. The sequence goes on from CAVZSK010000028.1 coordinate 78,275, forward strand.
GCGTATTGATGATGCTCATTTCCCGGATCCCGGTCATCGCCATCTGTAGGGTCCGGGGAATGGGGGTGGCGCTGAGGGTCAAGACATCGATGGTCTGGCGGAATTGCTTTAATCTTTCTTTGTGACTGACCCCAAAACGTTGTTCCTCATCGACAATGAGCAGGCCCAAGTCTTTAAAATGGACATCTTTTTGCAGCAACCGATGCGTCCCGATGATGATATCGACCTTGCCTGCGGCCAGGTCGGCTAAAATCTGTTTCTGCTCTTTCGGGTTTTTAAACCTGCTGAGAACTCTAATTTCCAACGGATAAGGCTGAAACCGTTTTCTCAAGGTTTCGAAATGCTGTTCGGCCAGGACGGTGGTGGGCACCAGAAAGCCTACCTGTCTGCCGTCCATGGCCGCTTTAAAAGCAGCCCGAAGAGCCACCTCGGTCTTGCCGTAACCCACATCCCCGCAGATCAACCGGTCCATGGGGCGGTCGCTGATCATATCCTCCCAGACATCCTGAATGGCATTGAGCTGGTCCGTGGTCTCTTCAAATTCGAAAGTAGCTTCAAATTCTCGCAAAGCCGGGTCTGGGGGCGAGTATTGATACCCCGGCAACACCCGCCGGGCGGCATACAGCTCCACCAATTCCCGGGCGATTTTTTCCACCGCCTTGCGGACCTTTTTTTTGGTTTTCTCCCAGGATTTGCCGCCCAATCTTTCCAGTGGGGGGATGGTATCTGCCACCCCCATATATTTCTGCACCAGGTTCAGCCGGTCCACCGGCAGATAAAGCTTGTCGCCGCCTAAATATTCCAGGTAGAGGAAATCATTAATCTCATTGCCGAGAGTTAATTTGACCAGTCCCCGAAATAACCCGATGCCATGATCGAGATGCACGATGGGATCGCCCACTTTGAGATCGTTGAGCGAGGTGAAAAATTGGAGCGGGCGAGTACTTTTCCGCTTTGGGGTTTCCCGGGCAGCACCCAAAACTTCTTCTTCGGTGAGGAGGATAAGCGCTTCCGCCAACCACTGGAAACCGGCGGAGAGGCCGTCCCAGGTCAACTGTAAGCTGCCGGGGCGTTGCCAACGGGGACTGGGAGTAAGCTCGGAGGGCACCTGTCGGTCGCCCAGCAGCAGGCTCAGCCGTTCTGCCTGGGAGCGGCTGCGGCAGACCAGCACTACTTGAAAGCCGCTTTCCTGCCATTGCCGGATCCTGGCCGCCAACGGTCCGGTTAATTGTCCCGGTTCCACGGTCGCCCCCGCCAAAGAGGCCGCCAGTTCCTGATTGCTCTCCAGGGAAAAATGAAACACGTTTTTTTCCGGTGTGCCCTGAGCTGCGAAAGGAACCGCATGACAGTTCAAAGATTGAAACCGGGTCTTCGCCCCCAGCCACTCAGTCGATAAGAGGCTCCTCCCCCTGACGCTCCTGGTCTTCGGCGGCCCAATAGGTGTCCAATTCCTGCTTGATATTGAGAGGGTCCCAGTTTACTACCAGGCAATTTTCCGGCAAATAGTCCCACAAGGTTTCGGTTTTCTCATAGAAATACGGCAGATAGCGTTCAATTTTGGGAAAATGTTCCCGGCGTTGCAGATATTCCAGGACCTTGGCGCTTTTTACGGAACGCAACCGTGTGCTGGCAAGTTTCTGGGTCTGGGGATCCAGAAATACCTCACTGACCGGCAGGACTATGACATCTTCCAAATGCCTGGAGGAACGCTGCGTGGTCGGATTAAAATGGCGGATGGATTCCACGGTGTCACCCCAGAATTCCAACCTGATGGGATCAGCGCTTAAGGGCGGGAAAAAATCAATGACTCCTCCTCTCACACTGTAGTCGCCCCGTTCCTCCACCAGGGGCCTCCTGGTATACCCTCCTGCCTCCAGATGAGAGAAAAATTTCTCCCGGTCGAGTTCTTCTCCCACCACCAGGTATTCGGTCACGGCTGCCAGCCTGTCCCGGGGCGGCAGCGGTTGCCCTAAAGCAATGCCGGTGGCAATTATAATGGGGAAGCCCGTGTTGGTGGCAAGAGTATAGGCGGCTTCCAGACGGGAACTGGCAGTTTGCGAGTCCGGAGTCAATTCCACAAACGGCAGGTTTTCATATCCAGGAAAGGTATACAGGACATTCTTCCTGTTGTCCGGGGCCGCATCATCGTAGCCGGCCAGAAAGAAACTCATATCCCGGAAAAAACTGGTTTGTTGGGTGACTTTGGGCGTTACCACCAAAACTGGACGACGCAGTTCAATCCAAAGCCTGGTCAGCGACCAGGCCAACGCTGCCGGAGACAAGCCATAAAGCTCCAGCGGCGTTTCCCCTTGGGTCACAGCAGCCATTAAGTGTGCTAATTTTGAGTTGGATTGAGACATGGATCGTGTAAATTTATTATTTGGGGAGAGTGCCTACTAAACGTTCTTTTTTAATGCTGAAACCTTCCCACCTTTTGTATATAATGCCAGACAACTTTGGTTGTCGGGTGGCGCCGCAAGCCTGAAGAATCGGCTTATCTTGTTGCTTTTATAATAAGATACAGCGGCCTTCAAAAAAAAGCAATGCAACACCGGAATCTTAGCAACCCGGCCGGACATGATTGGGTCTGAAATTTGAGACTCTCAACACCCATAAAATTCCAGGCAAAATCTGGGGCCAGCAAAATTTCACAGAGGAGGATTGGACTGATGAAAATTACTCGCATTTCTCATTTAGGTATCGCGGTTAAAGAACTTGACCCGGTGAAAAAACTCTACGGCGAGGATCTCAAACTCCATGGCCATCACGAAGAAGTGGTGGAATCTCAAAAAGTTAAAGTGAGCTTCTTTCAAGTCGGAGAAACCAATATTGAGCTTTTGTTGGCCACCAGTCCGGAAAGCCCGGTGGCCAAGTATGTGGAAAAAAACGGCGAAGGCATTCACCATATCGCTTTTGAGGTAGAGGATCTTGACTCGGCCTTGGAGGAACTGAAGGCTGCCGGGGTTCGACTGATTGATGAAAAGCCCCGGGAAGGCGCCCATGGAGCCAGGATCGCCTTTATTCATCCCAAGTCCACCCACGGAGTACTTATTGAATTATGCCAGCATGCTCCGGAACATTAACGTGTCATGAGATGGTTTTTGAACCGGGGGAGAGAATGATGCCAGCCATTAAGGCCAAGGTGCACATTAATGCACCTTTTGGCATGTTGTGGGAACGCTATCTCCCCCTTTTTCTGGAAGAGCATCTTAATCCGGAAATAGGCCTCGATGCTGCCAGCCTGGACCGCTTTTCCCGTCAGGATTTTATTAAGGTGGCGGACCAGTTGCACCAGGCCGGTTTAAGTATCACCTTGCATGGTCCTTTTCAAGACCTCCTGCCAGGGGCGCTGGATGCCAGGATACTGGCAGCATCCAGAGCCCGGTTGCAGGACGCCTTCGACCTTTTGGAAATATTTCAGCCCCGGAGTATTGTCTGCCATATCGGCTATGAGGCCCGGCATTATCAGGGACAGGAAGAACGCTGGCTGGCTCATAGCGTGGCCACCTGGGAGCCTTTAGCTGAACAGGCGGCCCGGCATGGAACCATGGTGGCTTTGGAAAATGTCTACGAGACGCAACCGGAACTGATCAAAGAGCTGTTTACCCGGCTGCAAGCTGCCAATATTCGTTTTTGCCTGGATGTGGGCCATGTGCAGGCCTTTGGCGGCGGCAATTTTCAGGAATGGTTAGATGAGTTGGGAAGTCTCGTGGGGCAACTGCACCTACATGATAACCACGGCGCCCAGGATGAGCATTTGGCCTTAGGGCAGGGAATCATTCCGCTGCCACGGATTTTAACTTTTTTTGCCGACCGTAAGCAGGCTCCTTTAATTACCTTAGAGCCCCATCATGAAGATAGCCTGCTGCCGTCGCTGGAATTTCTGGCAGCCAACTGGCTCTGGTAACCGAAAAATAAAAAGGGCGCCGGCCGGCGCCCAAAAAAAGAAGATAATTGCTGGTAATTAAACTTTGGTGACGTTCGTTGCCTGCGGCCCTTTGGCGCCGTCGCTCAGTTCGAACTCCACTTCATCATTTTCCTTCAAGGTGCGAAATCCTTGGGCTTGAATGTTGGAGTAGTGCACAAAGACTTCCGGCCCGTCGTCCTGTTTGATGAAACCCCAGCCTTTGCTTTCATTGAAGAACTTTACTTTACCTCTGTACTTCATTGCTCCTCCTCAGTAAAACCAATGCCGGCTTGTAAGTTTGGCTAGGGCAAGGATCAGGGCCATGGGCTGCAAAAATGAAAGATGTCCTCGCCTTTCATTTTTTGTCAGTTGTAAAGACATCTTGCCATCACTGACTAGCCAAATATCAAAAAATGTTCTTCAATACCACACTTTCATAAACATGTCAAACATTATTAGTCACCCGAGGAGGAAAGGTCTGATTTTAAAAAATGCCTGGTTGACCCACGGGTGTGGGGCGACCGCTGGAGGCATATCAATACGTTTGACAAAATAGGGGATTTTTGGTGTAATGTAGCAGATTAGAATACTATGAGCGGCTTGACAACAGGCCAGAAAAGGAACTGCACATGGAAGAATTCCCCCGATTACAGCGACTGCCTGAATACGTCTTTGCTACGGTCAATGCTCTCAAGATGGAGGCCAGGACGGCGGGGTGAGGATATTATTGACCTGGGGATGGGCAATCCCGACCTGGCAACCCCTCAGCACGTTATAGATAAATTAATCGAAGCGGCCAAGTTGGCGCACAATCATCGCTATTCCGCCTCCCGGGGGATACCCAAGCTGCGCGAAGCCATTTCCAGCTGGTACAAACGGCGCTATGAGGTGGATATCGATCCTGAAACCGAGGCCATTGCCACCATCGGCGCCAAGGAGGGGCTTTCCCACTTGGTGCTGGCCACCACCGGCCCGGGCGACGTGGTGTTGGTCCCTAACCCCACGTATCCCATCCATGCGTATTCCGTGGTTATTGCCGGGGCTGGTTTGGTGAGCATCCCTTTGGATCCGGACCGGGATTTTTTTGAGGATCTGGTGACGATCACCAAACTCATCCGGCCGCGGCCCAAGATGCTCATTGTTTCTTTCCCTCATAATCCCACGACCATGGTGGTTGATCTGGATTTCTTTAAGAAGTTGGTGGCCTACGCGCAAGAATACAACGTCTTGATCATCCATGACTTTGCCTATGCTGATCTGGTGTTCGATGACTATGTGGCGCCCAGTTTTCTCCAGGTTCCCGGAGCCAAAGAGGTGGGCGTGGAGTTGTTCTCCCTCTCCAAAAGCTACAGCATGCCTGGTTGGCGTTTAGGGTTTGTCTGTGGCAATAAACGCCTGGTGCATGCCTTGACCCGCATTAAGAGTTACCTGGATTACGGCGTCTTTCAACCCATTCAGATCGCCGGCATCATTGCCCTCAATGGGCCGTACGATTGCGTTCGAGAGATTGTCGCCACCTACCAGGAACGCCGGGACGCTCTGTGCCGGGGCTTGCACCGAGTCGGCTGGCGGGTGGAGCCACCCAAAGGCACCATGTTTGTCTGGGCCAAAATTCCCAAGCGCTTTCGGGACCTGGGCTCGGTGGAATTCTGCAAGATGCTCATCCGGGAGGCCAAGGTGGCGGTGTCCCCCGGCTTAGGATTTGGTGAATACGGCGATGATTACATCCGTTTCGCCCTGGTGGAGAATGTCCACCGCACCAATCAGGCAATTCGGGGCTTCAAGCAGGTGCTGCAAAGGAAGAAAGCGTGAGACCGGTCCAGGTTGGCTTGATCGGCTTCGGCACCGTGGGCAGTGGGGTGGTGCGCCTGCTCACGGAACATACAGAGCGATTCCGGAGAAGGCTGGGCATACCGCTCGTGCTCAAAAAAGTCGCGGACATCGATCTGGCCAGGCCCCGGGCGGTGGCTTTGGCGCCCGAACTGTTGACCGGGAATTCCCAGGAAATCCTGAATGATCCCGAGATAGATATTATTGTCGAGTTGATCGGCGGCACCACTGAAGCTTACGAGCTCGTCATGGCTGCCTTGGCTCGGGGCAAACATGTGGTAACGGCCAATAAGGCCCTGTTAGCCTTACACGGCAATGAAATCTTCCGGACGGCGGTCCAGGCCGGGGTGGAAATAGGCTTTGAGGCCAGTGTCTGCGGCGGTATTCCTATAATTCTGTCTTTGCGCCAGGGATTGGCGGCCAATGCCATAGAAGAACTTTTTGGTATTCTCAATGGGACGTCGAATTATATCCTGTCAAAAATGAGTTCGGCCGGAGATTCCTTTCACGCGGCCCTCAAGGAGGCCCAGGAAAAGGGTTACGCGGAAGCTGATCCCACCCTGGACGTGGAGGGCATTGATGCCGCCCATAAACTGGCCATTCTCATGGCCCTGGCCTATGGGGCCCAGATAGATTTTGGGGCCATTCATGTGGAGGGCATTACTCGCCTGGAGCCCATAGATATTCAGTTTGCCAGAGAATTCGGCTACCAGGTCAAATTACTGGCCATTACCCGGGACGACGGTCAGCGAGTGGAGGCCAGGGTGCATCCCACCATGCTGCCCCAGGACCATATTATGGCCAGCGTTCTGGGGGTCAATAACGCCGTATATATTACCGGGGACGCGGTGGGATCGATCTTACTCTACGGCCAGGGGGCCGGGATGATGCCTACGGCCAGCGCCGTCGCAGCCGATCTCATTGATTTGGCATACAATATCAGTCACGGCATTCGGGGCCGGGTGCCGCCGCTGGGAGTCAATGATGCCGAGCAAAACCGACGATTGGTCAAACCTCTGGCCGAAATTGTGACGAATTATTACCTCCGGTTCGCCGCCCAGGACCGGCCCGGAGTCCTGTCAAAGATTTCAGGCATCCTGGCAGAATACGACATCAGTATCGCCGCGGTGATCCAAAAGGGGCGGGAAATCCGCCATGCCGTTCCCATCGTCATGATTACCCACGAAGCCAAAGAGGCCAATGTCCAAAAGGCCCTGGCCAAAATTCACCAGTTAGATATCATCAGCGAAAAAGCTATTCTCATTCGCATTGAGGACCCAAATCTCGATTCAGCCCAGATTTAAGACTTTAAAGACGGCGGGCCGGCCCGCCCTATAATTACTAAGTTGGAAAAACTTTTATAAAATCCGCCTTAATCCCCCTTTAGGAAAGGGGGACTTGACAATACCCACTTTGGCTGGCTGGGGACCTTTCCCAGCTTTCTAAAGGGGCACGGGAGGATTTTAATACTGCCGGCAGGTTACTTTTTAGCTGCAACTTGGTGCACTCAAAGAAAGCTGACTAGTTATGAAGTATGTGATTCTCATCGGCGACGGCATGGCAGATTATCCCATGGAAGAATTAGGCGGCCGCACTCCTCTGGCAGCAGCCAAGACACCCAACATGGATTTTCTGGCGACCCAGGGGGAACTGGGTTTGGCCCGCACTATCCCCGAAGGTATGGAACCCGGCAGTGATGTGGCTAACCTGTCAATCATGGGCTACGATCCGGCCAAATATCACACCGGCCGGTCGCCCCTGGAGGCTGCCAGCATGGGGGTCAGCCTGGAGCCCCAGGACGTGGCTTTCCGCTGCAACCTGGTGACCCTGCGCCATGAAACCAACGGTGATATTTTCATGGAGGATTACAGCGCCGGTCATATCAGCAGCAGTGAAGCCCGGGAACTGATTGGCAGTATTAACCAGACTATGGGGAACGGTTCCCGGCGGTTTTATCCGGGCGTCAGTTACCGGCACCTGCTGGTCTGGCAAGGGGGCCAGGAAAACTGGCGGACCTACCCGCCCCATGACCTGACCGGCCAAAGTGTGCGCTCCTATCTGGCCGGCGATGGTAAGGAAAAGCCCTTGCTGGAACTGATAAAATCCTCCTGGCCGTTACTGTCTAACCACTCGGTAAACCGATTGCGCGCCGAGCGGGGCCAGAAGCCGGCCACGTCCATCTGGCTGTGGGGGCAAGGCCGGGCTCCCCAGGTGCCGACGCTGCAGGAATTATATGGCCTTACCGGAGCGGTCATTTCCGCGGTGGACCTGATGCGGGGCATCGGCATCTATGCCGGACTCAAATCCATTCTGGTGGAGGGGGCCACAGGTTATCTGGATACCAATTATGCCGGCAAGGTGGAGGCGGCCCTGGACGCCCTGGAAACCATGGATTTTGTCTATCTCCACGTGGAGGCCCCGGATGAGGCCGGCCATACCGGCGATTTGAAGAATAAACTGCAGGCCATCGAGGACTTCGACTATAAGGTAGTGGGTCCCATGCTCCAGGGCTTGAAAACCTTGGGACCGCATCGGGTCCTGCTCATGCCCGATCACCGGACACCTTTGAGCCTGAAAACGCATTCTCCGGAGCCGGTGCCTTTTGCCCTCTTTGATTCCCGGCGCCCCCAGGGGACCCAACCCCGGCGATTCAACGAACATGCGGCTGAGGCCACCGGCCTGCTCATCGACAAAGCCGACCTGCTCCTGCCCCGACTGGTGGAGCGGTAGGGATAAGTGATGAGGACTGAGTAAAAGATAATAAAAATCCATATCTCTCTTAAACTCCCGGCGAGGAGAGAGGGAAAAATAAAGAAAAAATCTTTTCTGCAGTTGAGCCTCTGGCAAAATAGCTATTTTGTGTAGAGTAGAGCGCTGATGAGAAACAAACCATGACTACGAGCGCCTCGTTGCACGCAACTAATACAGTCCATGCCATGAGATGCACTCATCAGCGCCCCCTCGTCAAACCGGACGTGCGGAACTACCGCATCCGGCTTACCGATGATCCATCAGCCATAGGCATTCGCAAGGAGTTGACGGCATTGATTTCACAGGTAGATAAGCCCCTTGGCCTTCAGCGCATGATACAGCGAAGGACCGCCAAGTTGCCTACAGTGCCGTTGGCTCCGCGTCCGCAGAAAGCGACGCCACCGTTTTTGCACATACCAGTTGACCTCACGAAAGGCCGTGCTTGGATAACCAAAGCTAAAGTAATTCCGCCAGCCACGCAGAAAACGATTCATCTTGGTGATGAGTTTCTCCGGCGGCAGTTGGACTTGCCTCTGGGTCATCAAGCGCAGCCTTTCCCGGACTCGATTCATCGACTTGGCCGAGGGAACTATATTCAGATACCTTCCCGAGCCAAGCTGATTGCGATCGAATCGAAAAGTAAAGCCCAGAAAATCAAGGCGTTCACCTTCCTTCCGCAGGTCAACGATACGTGTCTTGTCCCGGTTCAGACTCAACCCCAGATGCTGCAGCACCTGATTGACATAGTTCGTCATTCTGGCGCCAACATCATAAGCCAAAATCACGAAGTCATCCGCATACCGCACCAGCTTTGCCTTAACCGCCTTGGCTGGACCCCTTGCCAGCCATAGAATTGCCGATCCAGTTCGTGCAGAAAGATGTTGGCCAGCAGCGGCGAGATCACTCCACCCTGAGGGGTTCCCTGCTTGGGTTTCGTCATTTTATCTCCACCATGGCCATCACTTTCGACAATCGGGCATTTCAGCCACTTCCGAATCAGGGCCAAAACACTCCGGTCAGCAAGGCGGCGTTCCAGGCAATGCATCAGCTTGTCATGCGGAATTGTGTCAAAGTAGCTGCTCAAATCGGCATCCAAAGCCACCCGCAGACCATTTTGGATACCTTCTCGCACGGCCGCCAGGGCATCATGCGCACTCCGGCCCGGACGGAAACCATACGAACAGTCTGCAAAGTCAGCCTCAAAAATCGGCTCTATCACCAGCAGCACGGCCATCTGGACTACCCGATCTTTTATGGTCGGAATCCCCAGAGGTCTCAGCTTGCCGTTGGCTTTTGGAATGTATACCCGGCGCACTGGCAGAGGCTGGTAGGTTTTGGCCTTCAGTTCTTGCTCAATGGTATCCAGCAGAACTTTGGCTCCCCCTTCCTGCGCTTCGATGGCCGCAATGGTCACGCCATCCACACCACCGGCACCGCCGTTGGCACGCACCTGCTTCCAGGCCGTTTCCAGGACATCCCGTCGATAGATCCGATCATACAGGGCGTAGAACCGGAACTGCGGCTCTTGCTTGGCCTTACGGCCCAGTTTCCAGCGCAGTTGAGAAACTTTCAGGGGCAAACCGGGTTCCGGTTTGAACCCTTCTTCCGTAGTGGAACTCTCGTTCAAGCGGTCTTCCCTCTTTTGCTGAAAACACGATCAAAGTCCTGCCCCTTGGCTCCACGGGGATTAGCCGCTTCCTTGGCTACTATGGGCAGGTCCGACTCCCGGCCAGGACAGGATGGCAAGTTATGTATTCCCCGCCTCCTTGGGGCTTGGGCTACCTGCTGCCCTGCCCGTCCTGCCGGGTCTCCCAGGTTCCCTGACGGTTCTTTGGATACATGCCGCCTCCATACACCCCGGACGGCCCGACATCACGCTCCTGTTGTCTCATGATGTCGGTGGCAGGCTTCCCCATAGATTGGGAGGGTCGCCGTCCGCCAATACGCTTAACGAGGCCGAATCGAGTTCGCTCACGCTGCGGCCTGCATCCCGTCTCGGTCATAAGACCTTGACCAGCTCGCTTGACACTCTGGGTCACCCCTCATGCCGAGCCGTGACTTCATGGTGAACAGGCAATTACCATGGATAGAACCTTACATCTATCAAGAACCGCCAGAGCTTCGCCTGGCGCACCATCCTGAGCGTAGTGAAGAATCTAGTCTTTTCAATTAGATATAGATCCTTCACTACGTTCAGGATGACAAAAACAGCTATTTTGCAAGAGGCTCGGCGGTCAGCGGTCAGCTAAAGAAATTTAGTCCAGGTATTGCTAACCTGGCGTGTCAAACTCATGGCTCACTGCCATTGTCAAGAAACTCTCGGCTTCAACCATTCGTAGAGAAAAGAGAAATGGTCAATTCTCCCCAAGATAGCCATCATCGCCCGGGTCGGGGCGCATCAGGATTTTCTGCACCAGGGTCTCCGGGTAAAACACACTGAGAGCTACGATACTCCCTTTGGCCTCAGTAATCCGGTGCATCTGTTTGTTCAGGGAGATATCCCCTTTGCGGTGCTGTCCCGGCATGGGGAGGCCAGTTACCAGGTCTCCGCCCCGTACGTCAACGACCGGGCCAACCTGTATGCCCTGAAGGCGTTGGGGGTGGAGAAGATCCTGGCCTGGTGCGCGCCGGGAGCTATCAATGAGGCCATGGCCCCGGGTGACCTGGTGATCCCCCATGATATTCTGGATGAAGGGCACCAGCAGCCGTACACCTTTTTCCCCAACCGTGGCCTGGGGTTTGTGCGCCAGAATCCGGTTTTTTGCCCGGAACTGCGGCAGAGCGTCATCCAAACCCTGGCGGGCGGGCCTATCCCGGTACACCCGGCCGGGGTCTACACCGCCACCACCGGCCCTCGCCTGGAAACCCCGGCGGAAATCCGGAAATATAAAATACTGGGAGGCGATCTGGTGGGCATGACCCTGGTGCCCGAGGTCTTTTTGGCCCGGGAGCTGGAACTATGCTACGCCGCGGTCTGTTACGTGGTCAATTATGCCGAAGGGGTTCAAGACCGCCCTTATCAGCCGGGAGTGTTGTTCGAAGGTCTGGCCACGCCCCAGGAAATCCAGCGGGTCAAAGCCGTGGAAGCGGCCTTGGCCGAAATCGTTCTGAAACTGCTGCCGGAGTTGGCAAAGACGCCCAGGGAATGCCCTTGCCCCTGGCTGATGGAACGTTACCGCCAGAGGGGAGATATTGGCCGGGACTGGCGGGGTTGGTTCGTTTAAAAGAGTTCCGAGTTTCGAGTTCCGAGTTCAAGTTCGATGATTTTTGACTGAACATTGAGGTCAGGAAGACTCTGAATAATCGGGAGTAAATTTTCAAGATTTGCAGTTTTAAAAACAAGATGATTTGCAGATGACGGAACAGCCTTGGATAATCCATCAGGCCCGGTGGGTGGTCCCCGTGGATGGCCCGGTGCTGGCAGACGGCGCGGTCGCCGTCGCCGGTGACCAGATTACTGCCGTGGGACCGGCGGCCGAACTATTGGCAACCCGCCAGCCGGGCACGACGCTTCATTATGACCACGGCGAGGGGGCTATTATCCCGGCCCTGGTCAATGCCCACGTGCATCTGGAATTCACGGCGCTGCGCCATGCCATTGCACCTCAGAAAAACCTCCCGGCCTGGCTGCAAACGGCCATTGACGGGTTCAGCACCCTGGCACCAGGGGAGATTGACCAAGGCATCCTGGACGGCATCGCCGAAATGAGGCGGTTTGGGACCATTTTGGCGGCTGAGGTCAGTACTACCGGGCGGAGTTTGCCCCTTCTGGCAGCCAGTAATCTGGCTTTCCACTATTTTTACGAATGCCTGGGGTTTGACCGGCTGGCCGAAACCCCGTTGGCAGAAGACTTCCCCTTTTTGGCCCAGCCCGCCTTGGATTCGCTGCCGCTGAGCGCGGCGGCCCATGCCCCTTATTCCGTGTCCGGGCCCCTGTTTCGTCGTATCAAGGCCTGGAACCGCGACCGGGGACGTGTAACCAGCGTACACCTGGCGGAATCCCAGGAGGAAATCCGGTTTTTGCAACACGGTAACGGCTCCTTTCAGGAACTGCTGGCCCGGCGGGGGCGTTGGTATGAGGGCTACACCCCTCCGGGCTGTTCACCGGCAGTCTATCTGGACCGGCTGGGCTTCTGGGATGAGCAGAGTTTAGCGGTGCACGGAGTGTGGCTGGACGCTCAGGACCGGGAGCTCCTGGCCCGGCGCGGGGTCGGGCTGGCCCTCTGCCCTCGTTCCAATCTCCATACCGGGGCCGGTTTCCCGGCTGTCCCGGCTCTGCAGCAGGCCGGCCTCAGGCTGGCCCTGGGGACCGATTCCCTGGCCAGCGCCCGGGATCTGAATCTTTTTCAGGAGATCAGGGTGTTAGAGGAACGTTTCCCGCAGCTGCCCCTATCTGATTTCCTGGCCATGGCGACCATAAACGGGGCGGCAGCCCTGAACCGGGCGCACGATTTTGGCAGCCTCACCCCGGGGAAAAAAGCGGCCCTGCTGTTTTTACCTATTCCAGCCGGGGCGCCGCTGTGGCCGGGGCTCTTGGCTTCCGGGCTGCAGGGCCGGATGTCTTGGCTGACTCGAAGGGTAAGGAGCTCTGGGATGGAGTCTAAACCACGTGTCGGGCGCATTCGCTATATCAACGTCTTGCCCATTTATTACGCCATTGACCGGGGTTTAGTGGACAATGGCTTCCAGCTGGTGTCGGGCACGCCGGCGGAACTTAACAGCCAGTTGCACCAGGGTCGCCTGGATATCAGCGCCATTTCTTCTTACGAATACGGCCGCCATGGTGATGATTATATGTTGTTGCCCCACCTGTCCATTTCCACCCGGGGGGATGTGGGCAGTGTTTTGTTTTTCAGCCGCCTGCCCTTGCATCGTTTATCCGGCAAGGATGTGCTGCTCAGCGTGGGTTCGGCTACCTCAGCGGCATTGGTGAAAATCGTGCTGATGGAGTTGTACGGGGCCCGGCCCTTGTACCGGGTTGGTCCGGTGACCGACCGATTCACCGACGGCTGTTACGGCATGCTGGCCATCGGCGACGAGGCCCTGCGCCTCAAAGTCAGGGGCTGCTACCCGTATTTCCTGGACCTGGGCCGGGCCTGGCACGAACTCACCGGCCTGCCGTTTGTGTTCGGCGTCTGGGCGGCGCGCCGGGACTATTTCGAAAGACAGGCGGAGACGGTGTATTCTATTCACCGGACCCTGTTGGCAGCCAAGACCCTGGGGCTGAACGCCATGCCCGAGATCTGCCGGCAGGCGGCCGCGGTGGTGCCCATGCCTCCGGAGGAGCTGGCAGCTTATTTCCAGCGCCTGGATTACAATCTAGATGCCGACCAACAGGAAGGGCTGGAGGCATTTTTTAAGTATCTGTATAAATTTGGGGAATTCCAGGAGATGCCGCAGTTGCGGTTTATTTAAAAGTTGGCGAAGCGGAGCTTCGCAATAAAGGCGTTCCCAAGCAGGAGCTTGGGAACGAGAAAACTCTTTCACCGACCTGGAGGTCGGTGCTACTCATGAGCAAGGATATTCATTATGGGCTACGACAGCCTGCAGAAATTTATCAAGGTTTTGGAAAAACAGGGTGAATTAAAACGTCTGACCGAGCCGTTGAGCCCTTATCTGGAAATTACCGAAGTCACCGACCGAGTAAGTAAAATGGGGGGCCCGGCCCTGTTGTTTGAAAATGTTCCCGGCTATGGGATGCCGGTGCTGATGAACGCCTTTGGTTCCATGGAGCGCATGTGCTTATCCCTGGAAGTTAACAGCCTGGAGGAAATTGCCGGGGAAATTTTGAGTTTTTTAGAGGCGGAAGCGCCGGACACTCTCATGAAAAAATTAAAAATGATCCCCAAACTCCGTCGACTGGCCAACATCTTTCCAAAAACCGTCAGCCGGGCTCCCTGTCAAGAGGTGGTGTTGCAGGGGGAGGAGGTGGATTTGAGCACAATTCCGGTGCTCACCTGCTGGCCTCTGGACGGCGGGCCTTTTATCACCTTGCCGGTGGTGATCACCCACCACCCGGAGACCGGCAAGCGTAATGTTGGTATGTACCGGCTCCAGGTCTATGACCGGAATACCACCGGCATGCACTGGCACAAACACAAAGGCGGCGCGGCCCACTACCGGGTGGCGGAGCAGCGGGGGGAGCGTTTGCCGGCGGCGGTGGCCATCGGGCCTGATCCGGCGGTCACGTATGCGGCCACGGCGCCTTTGCCAGACGACCTGGATGAAATGCTCTTTGCCGGTTTTCTCCGCCAGGAGCCGGTGGAATTGGTGCAGTGCGTGTCAGTGCCGCTCCAGGTACCGGCCGCCTCGCAGATTGTCCTGGAGGGCTACATCGAGCCGGGGGAGCGCCGGATTGAAGGGCCTTTCGGGGACCATACCGGTTATTATTCCCTGGCCGACGAGTATCCAGTCTTCCACGTCACCACCTTAACCCGGCGGCGGGAGCCCATCTACCCGGCCACCATCGTAGGCCGGCCGCCCATGGAAGACTGTTTCATGGCCAAAGCCACGGAGCGGATCTTTCTGCCCCTCATCAAAAAAACTTTGCCGGAAATCGTCGACATGAACCTGCCGGTGGAAGGGGTGTTTCACAATCTGGCTTTCATCTCCATCGACAAGCGCTATCCCGGCCATGCCCGGAAGGTGATGCATGCCCTGTGGGGCCTGGGCCAGATGATGTTTATGAAAATAATCATCATTTACGATAAGGACGTTGATGTCCAGGATTTGGGACACGTTATCTGGCGATTGGGGAACAACATTGATCCCCGCCGGGACGTGGTGTTTGTGGACGGACCGGTGGACGCCCTGGACCACGCCTCACCGCTGCCGCATTACGGCTCCAAGATGGGGATCGATGCCACCCGCAAATGGCCGGAGGAGGGTTTCAGCGAGAGTGGCCGGAGGTTATCGACATGGATGCCG
>CAVZSK010000029.1:0-54181 GCA_963777875.1 uncultured delta proteobacterium
ATTGCATATGATCGGATTTTCTCTGCCATTTTTTGCTGTCCTTTCGCCAAGTAAAGCAAGTTTACCACAATCACCAGAGCCAGGAAAGATATTACGGCTGGTAAGTCGTCCGGTTAAAAGGGATTGCGCCGCGACCGTCAGACAAATGTGATGAATTTAATTGCAGGGTAACTTATATCAGAAGCAAGGTAACAAACTATTTCGGCAAGTATGGATATCAATGTGCAATCAATTGGTGTCATAGGCTTTCCAGCCTGTGCAATCCCGGGGGTAATCCCGTTAACACTAAATGTGCATTTTGACTACGACTTGGTATGAGAGGAGAAAATTGGGCGCACTATTACTGTACGGGAGAATCAGGGGAAAGAGGTGTTTGGTTATAACGATGCCGCCGGTCATGCGGCCCAAAACGCCCTGACTCTCAAGGAGATGCTAACGTAAAAAACTCCATTCCAGATGAAATCAGGAACCCAGTCCCAGGACCCTCCGTAATTTGTGCAACAGATCGGCGGCATCGCTATGACCGGGTTCTACCGGGAGCCGGCTGAGAACCCCCAGTCCTTCACTCGCCTCGTGAAATTGCTCTTCGGCTAAAGGACTGATCACCGCAGTATTTACCATGGCATTGACCATGAGCAACTTCTGGACCAGGCCCAGAGGATCGGTATCCGGGAGATCGGAGTCAACAACCACAAGATGAGGGCAAGCGGCTCGCACTGCGGCCAGCGTCTCGGTTCCCGGAATGAACCCGCTTGAGATGCACCCCCATATCTGACGACAGGGCCTCGACGAAAGCCACCATGCCTTCCGGACGGGCAGTGGCGAGAATGATATTCAGCATTGCTTCTCCTCTGAGCACAGGTGGGACGACGTCTACCAGATTCGCTCAAACAGGCAGCAAAGTGTCCCAAACATGGCGGGCCCGGAGGCCCGGCGTATAAGTTTAACTATTTGTTATTAATGCAATATTACGTTAACCGGAGGATGTCTTGCTGTAATAATCGGCAATGGCTTCGCCCAGGGTATTGACCGCCAGGCGAGCGCAGTGCAGGTGATCTTCCGGCAGGCCGCCGACCGCGGTTGCCACCTCCAGGGGCTCCAAGTTCAAGGCGTGGTCCACATGCCGTCCTTTGGCCAGTTCGCTCATGGCGCTGGCACAGACCAAGGTATAAACGCAGCCCCGGGGGAGCACTTTGATATCGGTAATGGCTTCCCTTTCGATACGCAGGGAGACTTCTATGGAATCTCCGCATTTGCCCACCGCCGCGCCCTTACCGCTGGGATTGTCAAGGGAGCCGATGTTTTGGGGAAAATGTGCCAGGCGGAGGAACTGTTCCCCAACTTCGCCCGGCGTGGGAAAATCGCCATCAGTCACGTTAGTTCTCCTCCTGATGGTTAGAAATTTCCCTTTAAAATGCTCCCACCGCCGCCGCCGCCACAGGTAAATTCGACGGTAAACTTTTGTAGACTCCCATCCAAAAGGGCATCCACCGCCTCTCCCACGGTTTGGGCGCTGCCGCCGTGCAGGACGTCAATCCCCACCTGGTTGAACCCCATCAGGGGCCGCATGCCCATGCCGCCGGCAATGAGGACCTGCACGCCGTTCTGGGCCAGATGGTTGACAGGGGCCATGCAGCCGCCCTGCTCATGGGGAACGTTGGGCAGGGTGACAATTTCCTGTACTTTGCCGTCGGTGATTTTCACCAGGGTATACAGGTCACAGTGGCCGAAATGGGCGCCAAGAGCGGACTCCAGCCCGCCGGGATGGGTTGAGGGAATGGCAACAATCATATCTTGCATGGTATTCTCCTTACTATTATTTATTCTCGAACAGTTATTTTAATAAGAATCCGCTACCGGCTCAAGCCGGCTAATTCCTCAATCCGGCTCCAACCCTGTCTGATCTCACGACTTATTTCGGTTTCAGGCAGTTCGGTGATCACCAAACCCTGGATCATGGCCTGGGTAATGGCGGGATCATGGGGCAGGCGGGCCGGCACCGGGTAATTCCGGTCACGGCAGAAGGCCTCGATACGGGCGGATTCCTCGGGATTGAGGTCATACTTGTTAATAATGACGGCCAGGGCCGTCTGAAAATGCCCACACAGATCGGCTACCCGCTCAAGGTCATGTCGCCCCGAGGGCGTCGGCTCCGTGACCGCCACGGCCAGGTGGGTTCCCGAAAGAGAGCTGATCACCGGACAGCCAATACCCGGGGCGCCGTCGCACAGTACCAGATCGGCCCCACGGGCTTTGGCCAGTGTCCGAGCCTCTTGTTTGAGCACCATAACCAGTTTACCAGAATTTTCTTCGCCCGGAAAGAGCTGGGCATGGACCAGGGGCCCAAAGCGGGTCTCTGACACGTACCAGGTGCCGCAGTGTTTTTCCGGGAACCGGACGGCCTCTTCTGGGCAAAAGGCGACACAGACCTTGCAGCCCTCGCACCGCAGGGAATCAACCACGAAATCTTCGCCGTCTTCCCGAATTGCCCCGTACTGGCACATGGATGCACACACACCGCAGCGGGTGCATACGTCGCGGTCGATTACGGCCGCATGCCCCGAGGTGAACTCCACCTCCCGTTGCCGAGTCGGGTGCAGGAGCAGGTGCAGGTCGGGGGCGTCAACGTCCAGATCACAGATGATCTTATTGCTGGCCAGATGGGCAAAGGCCCCCGTAAGTGAGGTCTTGCCGGTGCCGCCCTTGCCGCTGATGATGAGGATCTCACGCATGGGCAACCTCGCCGAGGCGACCTTGCTTGGCCAGGTCGCGAATTTTGCTCAACAGGTTAAGAAAGATTTCCTGCAGCCCCGGAGAAACTTCGGCAATAATCCGGCCCCGGGAATAGGCCTCGGCGATGGCCCGGTCATAAGGCATCTCGGCCAGAATCGGCAGCCCCTGGTCGCGACAGAACTGGTAAATGACCTCATGGCCGCCCAGCCCGGCCCGATTGACCACGGCGCCGATGGGTTTACCCAGAGGCGCAAAGGCTTCCCAGGCGAGTTGGAAATCATAGACGCCAAAGGGAGTGGGTTCGGTAACCAAAACAATCACATCGCTGTCGAGCACCGCGTTAATCGCCGGGCAGCTTACGCCCGGCGGGCGCGTCGATGATGGCATCGCCGCCATTCGCGGCAATTACCTTCTCCAACCTGGCCTTCACCAGACGCATGAGGGGCGGGCTCATGGCCTCGCCCACACGCAGCCGGCCGGAAAGAAAACCAGTGCTCCCGGCTCGTCCCCAAATGATTTCGCCAAGCTCCCTTTGGCCCGGTGAAATTGCCTTTTCGGGGCATACGGCCAAACAGCCGGCGCACCCGTGGCACATCTCGGGGAACGTTAAAATTAATTCGCCCATAACGGTGATGGCGGCAAACTGGCAAAGATCAGCACAGGCTCCGCAATATGTGCATTTCGTCTCATCCACCGCCGGCACCAGGAGATGGGCTACGTCGCTCCCATCGATGTCGGGGTGAAGAAAAAGATGCAGGTTGGGCTCTTCCACGTCAAGATCCACGGCGACCAGCGGTCCATCCCAGACCGCAGCCAGAGGACGCGGTTACCGTGGTCTTGCCGGTGCCGCCTTTACCGCTGGCCACAGCAACGATCATCGTCCCGCCGGGTTGGCCGTTTGAGCCACGGCAATACTACCGCTCTTGAACCGCTCCACGACCTCACGCACGCTCAGCCCTTCAAGGTTCTGCCCCACCTTAAGGCCGGCCGCCGTCAGGGCCTGGAAGGCCTTGGGACCGACATAGCCGCTAAGCACCCAACTGGCGCCGGTCCGGGCGATGATCTGCGCCGCCTGGATGCCGGCCCCCTGGGCCATCATCTGGGACTTGCCGTTATCAATATACTGGGTTTCCATGGTATCCAGGTCAACCACGACGAAACCGGCTGCCCGACCGAAACGAGGGTCAACCTGATCATCCAGGCTGGGACCTTCGCTGGTTATGGCTATCTTGTTCATACGTATCACCTTTTTAGATATTCATTTTTTCGCTTGCTTTGGACGTTTGGAACGCCTTTGTCAATGCCTGATCACGCTTTTGTGTTAACCAAAGTCGAAACAATTTTTTGAGAACAATAAACACTAAACTTTAATATGAACTTATGTTTATAATAAGTCATCCCGCCGCCGCCGTCAATACCTTTTTTATTGATTTAGATGCATGATAAAATTAAATAGTATAAAATTATAATTATGGTATCGCTTCACACAAACCATAAACCATTGCTGGCCGCTTCTTTAGTGGTCTTTTTGCTTTTGCTCTTTCCCTCACTTCTCTGGGCCGCTGAGGCCCAGGACGGACATTCCATCCTCTCCGGCATCGGCATCAGCATTCTGGCCGCCACCGTCCTGGCCTATCTGGCCACCGTGATCAAACAGCCTTTAATCCTGGCGTATCTCGCCGCCGGGGTCATTATCGGGCCGGAAATGGGCTTTGCCTGGATCCGGGATAAAGCCGAAATTCAGACCATCGCTGAAATCGGCTTGATCCTGCTTCTCTTTATGATCGGCCTGGAGTTGAGTCTCAAAAAGATCAAAGCGTCCGGCAAATCACTGATTATCACCGGGATTCTCCAGTTCACCCTCTGCACCGCCCTGGGTCTGGGTTTTCTCTATCTTTTGGGATTCACCCTGCAGGCCACCTGCCCCTGTGAATATACCGTTCTCGGCATCAAGGTCGTTGGCGGCCGCTATGACCTTCTCTATCTGGCCGCCTGCCTGGCCCTGAGCAGCACCACCATCGTCGTCAAACTCCTGTATGAAAAATTCGAACTCGATACTCTGGCCGGTCGGCTCACCCTGGGCGTCCTGATTTTTCAGGATCTCTGGGCCATTGTTCTGCTCGGCGTGCAGCCCAATCTGGCCGACCCCCAAGTACTGGTGATCCTGTGGTCCTTTGCCAAGGGTGTTTTTTTGGTGGCTCTCAGCCTTATGGTCAGTAAATACATCCTCGGCTATATGTTCCACAGAATCGCCAAACTTCCTGAACTCGTCCTGGTGGCCTCGCTGGGGTGGTGTTTTTTCGTCGCCGGTTTAGCAAGCTACCTGGGACTCTCCCTGGAAATGGGGGCCCTCATTGCCGGGGTCTCCGTCTCCACCTTCCCCTATAACCTGGACATTATTGGGAAGATCATTAACATCAGGGATTTCTTCATCACCCTTTTTTTCGTCGCCCTGGGTATGGTGATCCCCAATCCGCTCCATAATCCGGGACTTCTGGGGCTGGCCCTCATCTTAGCTCTTTTCCTCGTGGCCTCCCGCTTTCTCTCCGTTTTCCCGGTTCTCTATTGGCTCAAAAATGGTAACCGGGTGAGTCTCCTTACCGCTATTAATCTCTCGCAACTTAGTGAGTTCGCCCTGGTTATTGCCGTGATTGGCAGCAAGCCGGAAAATAACCATATTGGGCCTGACATCATGACCCTCATCATTTTGGTCTTTGTCGTCACTTCTATTACCTCCACCTACATGATCAAGTACAGCCACGGCCTGCAAAAGGCATTAAGCAAAGTTGCTGAACTCTTAGGTTTCAAATCTATTTCCGATCAGGTTGCCGAAACCCCCGATGAGGATCCCAAGGATATCGCCCTGTTGGGCTTCTTCCGGGTTGCCAGCGCTTTCATTACCGAAATCGAAGAAATCAGGCCGGAGCTGAAAAGTAAACTTGTGGTGGTCGACTTCAATCCCGAAGTCTATCATGGCTTAGTGAACCGCCAGGTTAAGGTGGTCTATGGCGATATCAGTAATAACCAAACCCTACACCATGCCGGCCTGGAGCATGCCAAAATTGCCGTGTCCACCATTACCGACGACATCCTGGTGGGCACCAACAACCTTAAATTGATCAGCGAAATAAAATCCTTTTGCCCCCATGCCAAAATTGTCGTCACCGCCCAAAGCAACTCCCGGGCACTGAGTTATATCAGGCCGGGGCCGATTATGTCCTGCGCCCCAACATCGCCACCGCCCTGCAACTGCTGCCCGTCGTCGAACTCCTGCTCCGGGGTGAAGTGGCCCTCCTCAAGGAAACCGAAATGGCCAAACTCTCCCGTCGGGAAGAAATCCTCAAATGATTCCGCCCTAGGCCTTAATAACTAAAGAAATTAATTATAGGGCGGGCCGTGCCCGCCAACTAATTAAAATATTTTCGAGAACAGCTAAAATTGTCGCTGCTGGGGAAAAATAGTTGACGTTGATCATCACGAAGTTAAATTCGTGTTAGTGTGCAGTCAGAATAAGCGTAGGGGAGACATCCGGCCGCAAGAATGGCACCGGGTGAAAAGTTCGATCCAGTCACGGTGGGTAGATGAAAGCTCGACTCAGAGTTCAAGACCCGATAGGCCTGCCAACCATCCGTGCGGGCCACCACCTTTGCTGCCAGGCAAGCCTGAGCCATGGCTTTAATCTCGTCGCCACTTACCCTGGGTACCTGGCGCATCGCGGCAAACCGTGGTTTATCTCCCGGAGTTTCCACCGCCACCACAACTTTGGATTTACCCGCAGCGCCGCGGCCACGTTTGCCTGGTTGGGGTCCGCCGACATAGGTATCGTCCAGTTCGATCAGGCCGGCCAGCTTGTAATCGGCATCACGCTTCGCCATGGCCTGGCGGATCTTATGCCCCATGACCCACACTGTTTTATAAGTCCGGATTTCCAAGATCCGTTGCAAAGACAACATGGAAGCGCCACTTTTCTGTCGCCCCATCAGGAAGATCATCCAGAACCATTTTCTCAGGGGCGTCCTGGTCTTATGAAAAATCGTGCCGGCCGTCAGCGAGGTCTGGTAACCACAAGTTTTGCAGGCATATAAATGCCACGTCCGATGAAAGTAAGCTTGGTCGTGCTGACAGCGAGGGCACCGATAACCCTGAGGCCAACGCAACTTAAAAAGATGTTTCTGACAAGCTTTTTCGGTCCTAAACCTTTTTTGAAACGCCAGGAGACTCAGGCTTTCCTGTTGCATAATATTTTCCAGATTTAGCTAATTATTTTAGTAAATTATAGCTAATTTTGGGAGCATAAGCAATAAGCGTTTAATGAAAAAGTGGTCAAGGTAGGCGGCTTCATGGTACTGTTTGCCTTGAGGTCGCCTGATTGAATTAATCTAACTCGACAGTAAGCATGACAGTTCCGGCGGTCAATTCACCTCTGCCGGTTCCTTTCAGAAAGCCGCATGGTTTTTGGTTTTTTTAAGACAATCTGTTTGCCTATCCCGCACATAAATGGTGTATAGTATACGGGCAGCAAAGGTTTCCTGGGTTAACGGTGATCTGGTAAGAAATTCGAGATTGAATTGTCCAAGGGAAATGACAGCAATGCTTTATTACGTGATGATGGGTATTCTCTCGTTGTGCTTTTGGGGAACGACAATCGGCGGCGAGGCTTGGGCCAAGGATTTTCGGGTGGGCATCGATATCGGCCATAGTCCGAGTACTGTAGGCGCAGTCAGTGCCCGGGGCGTACCGGAATATAACTTTAATCGGAAGATGGCCCAGCTGCTGCTGGCCAAACTCCAGCAAGACAACCGGTTCAGAGGGTCGTTTATCGTCAATGAGACGGGGGATGATGTTTCCCTCTCAAGCCGGCCGGCCATCGCCGAACGCCGGGGGGCGGACCTGTTTCTGTCGATACATCATGATTCCGTGTACCCGGAGCAACTGTCGCAATGGGTCTACCAGGGGAAATTGATGGATGTCTGCGACCTGTTCGCCGGGCATTCGATATTTTACTCGGAAAAAAACGGCCGTCCGGCGGAAAGCGCTCGCTTGGCCAATATTATCGGGACGGAGATGCGGCAGGCCGGTTTCACCCCCACTTTGCATCATGCCAACAGGGGCAACAAGGTACTGGTTGATCGCACCAAGGGAATTTATACGTTTAACAATCTGGTGGTGCTCAAATCAGCGGATATCCCGGCAGTGTTGTTTGAATGCGGCATCATCAAGAGTAGTCTGGAGGAAGTCAAGCTTTGTGATCCCAGGCAGCAGCAGCGGATGGTGAACGCCCTGTATAGTGCGATAGTAAAATATGCTGAGATGCAGAGCAGGTAAGAAATCAGCAGATGAAAGGGGGCGAAGCTGGAGCTTCGCAGAAATTGCGTTCCCAAGCAGGAGCTTGGGAACGAGAGCGGTTCCAAAATAACTTAGCCCTGCTTCTTCCGATGGCGCTGCATTTCCCGTTCTTCATCCCGGCGGCGCATGGTATCCCGTTTATCGTATTTTTTCTTGCCCTTGGCCAGCCCTAATTCCACCTTGACGTGATGATCCCGAAAATAGAGTTTTAAGGGGATGAGGGTATAGCCTTTCTCTTCGGTTTTGCCGATGAGGCGTTTGATTTCCCGCCGGTGCAGGAGAAGTTTGCGGGTGCGGGTGGGGTCGTAGGAATCAGGGGGGGTGAAGGGATAGGGGCTGATGTGGGCGTTGTGAAGATAGACTTCCCCCTTTTGAATGCGGGCAAAGCCATCGTTAATGTTGGCCTTGCCCATCCGGATGGATTTAACTTCCGACCCTTTAAGAACAATGCCGGCTTCGATGACATCATCGATAAAATAATCGAAGTAGGCTTTGCGATTCTGACAGATTATTTTCACTGCGTCCTTTTCCATATGGTGGATTTAGCGGCTGTAAAGGATATCGTGACAGGAACCAGACCCGGTTTTAGGCCGCGCTGGCCAGTTCCCGGCCGAACATGAAGACTTCCGGGAAACGCCTGGCCATAACCCCGGTGACATACGCATTCACTTCATCGACAGTGCCGTGTTGCAGCGCCTGGCGGGCAAAATCCTGGGCTTCTTCCATGGAGGCATGCCGGACGATGCGTTTGACCACGGGAATGGCCAGGGCATTCATGGAGAGTTCGTCCACCCCCAGACCCAGCAGGACCGGAGTATAGAGCGGGTCTCCGGCCATTTCCCCGCAGACGGCCACCGTAATACCGGCGGCGTGACCGGCGTCAACCACCTGTTTAATCATGCGCAACACGGCCGGGTGGAGTGGTTGATACATATGGGCGACATATTTGTTGCCCCGGTCGATGGCCAGGGCGTATTGAATGAGATCATTGGTGCCGATGCTGAAAAAATCGGCCTCTTTGGCCAACAGGTCGGCCAGCATGACCGCCGAAGGCACTTCGATCATCAAGCCCACCGGGATATCCTGATTGAAATCGTGGCCTTCCCGGCGCAATTCCGCCTTGATGTCCTCGAGTATACGCTTGGCGGCACTCACTTCTTGAATCCCGGAGATTAAGGGAAACATCAACCTCACCTGGCCGAACACGGAAGCTCGCAGGATGGCTCGGAGCTGGGTGCGGAAAATTGTCTGCTCCTTGAGGCAGAAGCGAATGGCGCGCAGACCCATGGCGGGATTGATGCCGGGGGCATATTCCAGGTGGGAGGCAAACTTATCACCGCCGATGTCCAGGGTCCGGATGGTTACCCGGTTGGGTGACATCATTTTCGCCACGGTTTGGTAATCTTCGAATAATTCTTCTTCCGTGGGGAGTTGCTGCTGACGTAAGTAGAGAAATTCCGTCCGATACAAGCCGATGCCGTCGGCGCCGTAATCCAGGGCCAGGTCGACTTCTTCCTGGAATTCGATATTAGCCAAAATCTGCGTTTGATGTTCATCCAGGGTGATGGCTGGCAGAAAACTGGATTTACCCACGTCATACTTAAAATCTTCGAATTTCTTTTTGCGTTGCAGATAAATATCCAGCATTTTGGGATCGGGGTTAATAACCACCGTCCCGTTCAGACCATCCAGAATCAGGGTATAACCCGTATCGATTTCCTGAGTTGCCTTCTCCAAGGCCACAATCGCGGGAATTTCCAGTGATTGTGCCATGATAGCGGTGTGGGAGGTTTTGCCGCCGGTTTCAGTGATAAAGCCCTGGACCTTATCCACCGACATCTGGGTAGTGTCCACCGGGGACAAGTCATGGGTCACGACAATGACCGGATCAGACAGGTTGCCCAGATTAAATGGATTTCCACCCGTGAGGTGCCGCAGCACCCGCTCACTGACATCCTCAACGTCCAGTATCCGGCTTTTGATGTAGGGATCGGCAATTTTGTTGAACAATGCCTGAGCCTTTTTTACCGCCTGTTGTAACGCCCATTCCGCATTGATCTTTTCCTGTTGAATTAGGCGAATGGTCTCGTCATAGAGCAGCTTATCCTGGAGGATGAGCAGATGGGTGTCCAAAATATAGGCATGTTCCTGGAACTCATTGGTTATGGAGTTTTTGATGGTGGTAATTTCCTGGCGGGTGTGCATCACCGCATCACGAAAACGCTCAATTTCCCGGGTAACCTGATCAAAAGTAGCCAGATACGTATGACTGATATGGACCTTGTTTTTATCGCCGATGACATAGGCCGGGCCGATGATGATCCCGGGAGACGCGGGGATGCCTTTAAGAACCTTATTTTGCGGCCAAACTTCACGAGCGACCAGGGGCGTCATGAGTGTTCCCCGAAATATTGAAAAAAGAGGTCTGAAATGGCGGCCACTGCCTGGAACGCTTCCGGACCTTCGGCCCGCAGCCTGATCTCCGTCCCTTGGGGGCAGCCTAAGCCCAGGATATCTAAAATACTCCGGGCGTCGGCTTGGGCACCGTCTTTTTCCAGGACAATATCAGCCTGAAACCGGCTGGCCAAAGCCGCGATCTTAGCCGCAGCCCGGGCATGTAAGCCCAGACGATTTAACACCGGCAACTTTGCTTCAAGGTTATTAGGCATGGGAGGGTAAGCTGAAAACTCGAACTCATCAATTTTTGACGATAGTTTAATTATAATCTTGTTTAGGGTCTTTCTACAACCTAGTAGTGAGGATTTATTTTTATTTTTCAGGTATCTGTTTGGCGGCTTTTAAGGCCAGATAGGCCTGATAGGCCTCCCGCCGGGAAACCCCCAAAATTTCCGCGGCTTCCAACGCCAGGGCCCGTCCGGTTTTTTGGCTGCGTTGGGCAGCTTCCAGGAGATAAGCTTTCACATCCACGACTGGCAAGTCCGGAGCCGGGGGACGGGATAGCACCAGGGTGCATTCGCCCTTGATTTCTTTATCGGCCAATTGCGCGGCCACCGCTTCCAGTGGTCCCCGCCAGCATTCTTCGAACAGTTTGGTCAATTCCCGCACCACCAGGACCTGGCGGCCTCCCATGGTTTGATGCAATTCCTGGAGAGTCCGCAGCAAACGCCGGGGTGATTCATACATGATAAAAATGCGCGGTTCGGGGGCCAGTTGGCCGAAAAATTCCAATCGTTTTTTAGTTTGCCGCGGCAGGAAGCCGATGAAGGTCACATCCCCGGTATATCCGGACATGGATAAGGCGGCCAGGCCGGCGGCCGGTCCGGGAATCGCCGTCACCGGAATGTTCTCGTCCCAGGCCCGGGCCACCAGGGCGGTACCGGGGTCGGAAAACCCCGGTGTGCCCGCATCACTTACCAGGGCCACGGACATGCCGGCCTGCAGTTGACGTATCAGTTCCGGACCACGCTCAGCATCGTTATGAGTATGGTAACTGACCAGCGGCTTGGATATCTGGTAATGAGTCAGAAGTTTCCGGGTCCGCCGGGTATCCTCAGCAGCGATGAGATCCACTGTCTTAAGAACGTTCAGGGCTCGGAGAGTAATATCTTCCAGGTTGCCGATGGGGGTGGCGACCACAAATAAGCGACCGGTGCCTGCCGTATGGCCTGAAATATTCCTGCGTTTCAACCCTCAATAGCCCCCGGGAAAATTTCAATCCGGGGCAGCTGGCCTGCCAGAGTGATGGCCACGACATCAAACCGGACCTTGATATCTTCGGCGTGCTGCTGGTTCAAATAATACTGGGCGGCGAGTTTAAGGTGCCGTTGTTTGGCGGTGTTGACGGCAGCTTGAGGTGGGCCGAAGACTTCGCTGCGGCGCAGTTTAACCTCGATGAAGACCAGGGTGTCACCCTGCCGGGCGATAAGATCAATCTCCCCATACGGGGTTCGATAGTTGCGGGTCAGGATGCGGTAACCATGTTGTTTAAGCACGTCGGCGGCCAGGTCTTCCCCTGCCTGACCAAGAAGACGGCGCTCCCGACTCATGAGCTACGTACACCATTCCCGTACGCCTCGAAAGGTCCGCCGGTGCAAGGGGCACGGCCCCCAACGGCGGATGGATTCGAGATGCTCCCGGGTGCCATAACCCTTGTGACTGGCAAAATTGTACTGGGGATAGAGCTGATGATAAGACTGCATCAGTTGATCCCGGTAAACCTTGGCGAGTACTGAGGCGGCAGCAATGCTCAGGCACCGCTGATCGCCTTTAACTACCGGCTGTTGGGCTGTGGCAATGGGGAGCCGCCAGGGACCATCAATTAAGACAAATTCCGGATCAAGGGGCAGTTTTTGCACCGCCAGGGCCATGGCCTTCAGACTGGCCTTCCCAATGCCCAGTTCTTCAATTTCTGCAACCCCAATCTCCTGCAGGGCAAAAGCCAGGGCTTGTTGCCGCAACTCCTGGTCGAAAAAATCCCGGCGGGCCGGAGTCAAAAGCTTGGAATCGGTAAGCCCGGGGAAGCGCGAGGCTTCTGATAAAATTACTGCCGCGGCCACCACTGGCCCGGCCAGAGGACCGCGTCCGACCTCATCGACGCCGGCCAGCAAGACAATCCCCTGACGGCGGAATCCGGCTTCAAGGTCAGATTCTAAGGGCAGCAACTCCAACTGTTTGGCTTTGGTCCGGGTGGAGCCCAAGCATCAGTGCTCCATCAGGCGAACTTTTTTTCCTTAATGCGGGCCTTTTTACCAAAAAGACTGCGGAGATAGTAAAGCCGGCCGCGCCGCACTTTCCCCTGGGCAATAACCCGCAGTTCATTGATGCTGGGGGAATGCAGCGGGAAGGTCCGTTCCACGCCCACCTCATAAGAAATTTTTCGGACGGTAAAGCTGGCGCCCGTATTGCATGCCCCGCTTGCGAATAACCGCACCTTTGAAGACCTGAATCCGCTCCTTATCGCCTTCGACGATCCGGACATGCACTTCCACGGTATCGCCGACCCGAAAATCGGGCAGATCTGCCCGCATGTGATCTTTTTCCAAGAGATTTATTATGGCGTCCATACTATCCTCATGTTTTCCAACCGCGCCAAGGCGGTCTCATTTCACGTATTGGCTAAATTGATGCAGCTACTGCCTGGCAGACCCTCAAGAAACATCCAAAGGCTTACCCAGGTTAGGTATTATCTTCCGTCGATGCTGCTAAATTCTTTAAAAAAATATGGTCTAGTTCCGTCAGGGCGGCCTCCTTAAGTAAATCAGGCCGGCGCCGTCGAGTCCGACGCAGGGCCTCCTGCCGCCGCCACTGGGCAATGCGATAATGATCGCCGGACAATAACATCTCCGGGACACCGTGCCCGGCAAATTCCCTGGGCCGGGTGTATTGCGGTCCTTTCAAGAGGTTGTCTTTAAAAGAATCTTCCCCGGCAGAGTCTTCATCACC
The DNA here is from genome assembly GCA_963777875.1 of uncultured delta proteobacterium. Classification (GTDB taxonomy): domain Bacteria; phylum Desulfobacterota; class Desulfobaccia; order Desulfobaccales; family Desulfobaccaceae; genus Desulfobacca. Next base: position 13,483 of record CAVZSK010000029.1, read on the forward strand.
CAGACTACCCGGCAACAACCGGGTTACGGCATCTAAAACCGCCAAGGCCGGAATTTCGCCCCCGGTTAAGATAAAGTCGCCCAGTGAAATTTCATCGTCAATAAAATGCTGCACCCGTTCGTCGACGCCCTCGTAATGGCCGCAGACCAGCAGCAGATTATCCAGGTTCGCCAACTCGACGGCCAGGGGCTGCTTAAAAAGGCGTCCTTGGGGACTCAGGAGAATAACCCGCAGATTCGGGCGGCGTTGCCGGGCCCACTGGATAGCCGCGGCCAGTGGTTCGATTTTAAGCACCATACCGGGACCGCCGCCAAAAGGCCGGTCATCGGTTACTTGATGGCGGTCAAAGGCAAAATCCCGCAGATTAATACATTCAACCTGAATGATCCCACCGGCCAGCGCCCGTTTCAATATACTCTGGCTCAGCGGCGAGACAAAAAACTCCGGGAAAAGAGTCAGGATGTCAATATGCACCGCTTTAAGTCGCTAAACCTTCCGGGGCGATCACTAATTGCCCCTGATCCGGATCGATGGAGAGGATCACTTCGGCCACGGCTGGGATCAAGTATTCGACTTTTTCTTCCTGGACGACATAGACATCATGCTGGGGAGTGGGCATGATGGCCGTTACTTTTCCCACATAGTCGCCGGTATCAGCTCGGTATACCCTTAGGCCCAAAATTTCAAACCAATAATACTCTCCAGCCGGTAAGGTGGGGAGCCGCTCAGGGTCAAGCCAGATATCTTTTCCCACCAACCTCTCGGCCTGTTCCCGGGTCTGCACACCTGCCAGACTCAGGATGAGATGGTTTTTTTGAAACCGGGCTGCCAGAATCTGGTATGAGGTGGTGTCAAGTTCCAATTCTCCCACCGCCTCCAGGGTCTCCAGGTCGTCCACCGCGGCTAAGGCTTTAACTTCTCCCTTAAGGCCATGGACGCTGGTTATGCTGCCTAAGCAGATCCTGCGGGGGGCACTGTCATTCAAGGATTTCCAATACCGCCCGTTTTCTAATTTTGGTGGAGGCGGCGCTTAGAATGGTGCGCATAGCTCTCGCGGTCCGTCCTTGTTTGCCGATAACCTTCCCTAAATCTTCTTTGGCCACTTTCAGTTCGATTACTGAGGTCTGTTCTCCTTCGATTTCCGAAACTCCCACTTGGTCCGGATGGTCCACCAGCGCCTGAGCGATATACTTGATCAAGTCTTTCATCTTGCGACCTCCGTTGGCGGATGACGATGTCAGATCTGGAGCGGTTGTCCCCCTGTCATGGTCCTGTGGCAATTTGGCCAGGTCGTTGTGATCAAGGCAAGGTGTCTTCTGATCCAATAACCCATTTCCAGTTAATTTAAGCCGTTGGAGTGCCTTCCCTAAGGTCGTCTCGACGCCTCAGCCATGGCATCCAAAAGGCAATTACTCTGGCTTATTCGGCCGCCAAGGCTTTCTTCAAGAGGCTGGCCACGGTTTCGGAGGGTTTAGCCCCCCGGCTCTGCCAATGTTCCAACAAATCCTTCTTAATAGCAATCTCCGCAGGATTACGATTGGGATCATACGTACCGATAATGTCAATGAACCGTCCATCCCGCTTGGCTTCGCTGTTGGCCACGACAATGCGATAAAACGGATGTTTTTTGGCCCCATGTCTTGCGAGTCGAATTCGTAAAGCCATTAAAAAACGTTCTCCTTTGTGCCTCTGATAAAACTGGAGGTTCTTTGTGCTTAAAGCCTTGATATCTTTTAATGTATTAAATCACCGATTTTTGCTCAGGTTATGATAAACTAAAGGGCGGCATAAAACGGCGCTTACCACCTTTTTTGCCGGACTGCATCATTTTCTTCATCATCTTTTGGGTCATGGCAAAATTTTTTAAGAGCCGATTGACATCCTGCACAGTCGTCCCGCTGCCATTGGCAATACGGCGCCGCCGGCTGCCATCAATCAAAAAGTGATTGGCCCGCTCCGTTGGCGTCATGGAATTAATAATAGCTTCCACCCGGCCCAAGTCTTTTTCGTCGGGCTGCATATCCTTCAGGCCTTTTAACTTGTTCATCCCGGGAATCATGCCGATGATCTGTTCTAAGCTGCCCATTTTTCGCACCTGCCGCAACTGATCCCGAAAATCCTCCAGGGTGAAGGTTTCTTTCCGAAGCTTCCGCTCCAGCTCTTTGGCCTGATCGGTATCAAAAACATCTTGGGCCTTTTCAATCAGGGTGAGAACGTCGCCCATGCCCAGAATGCGGGAGGCCAACCGGTCAGGGTGAAACACCTCCAGAGCATCCAGTTTTTCACCCACGCCCAGAAATTTTATGGGCTTGTCGATCACGGTCCGCATCGACAGGGCCGCCCCACCGCGAGCGTCACCCTCCACCTTGGTGAGGATAACCCCGGTGAGATCCAAAACCTCATTAAAATTTTGCGCCACCTGCACCGCATCCTGGCCGGTCATGGCGTCGGCTACCAGCAAAATTTCACTGGGGCTGGTATCTGCTTTGATGGCTTGGAGTTCGAGCATCAAAGGTTCGTCCACATGCAATCGTCCGGCGGTATCAATCAGAACCAGATCATGCCCTTTGGACGTCGCGAGCGCCATGGCTGCAGCCGCAATGGCCACTGGATTCTGCTGCGGTTGCGATGGGTAGACATCGACGCCGATTTCCGCCGCCAGTCGCTGGAGCTGCTCTATAGCAGCAGGTCTTTGGGTGTCGGCTGGCACTAATAATGGCTGACGTCCCTGTTTCTTGAGTCGTAACGCCAACTTTGCGGTGGTCGTGGTTTTCCCGGACCCCTGCAGGCCCACCAGCATAAACACCACAGGGATTTTGCCGGTCAGTTCTAACCGGGGGGCCTCGCCGCCTAAAAGGGTTACCAACTCATCATGGACAATTTTGACCACCTGCTGACCCGGGGTCAAAGAGGACATGACCTCCTGGCCCAAAGCCCGCTGACGGATCCCGTCCACAAAGGATTTGGCAACCTTATAGTTAACATCCGCTTCCAGGAGGGCCAGACGGACTTCCCGGAGGGCGTCGTTGATATTAGGTTCGGTAAGCTTACCGTGCCCCTTTAATTTCTTAAAGACATTCGCCAGTTTATCAGAGAGGCGGTCAAACATCTGGATATCTCAATTTTAGGTTAAAGATTAAATTTAGCTGTTAGCAATTTATCTTGTCAATATAAAAATTAAGTTATGGGACAGGTATTCCCGTAAACTCACCCTTAAAAGGACCTTTTTTATAATCACGCCAGACTCAGCCTTTGATTACTCCCAAAGGGTGTAATTTAGCCACCTTGCGGCTGATACCGGCGCCGTGCACGACCTGGACCACCTGCTCCACGTCCTTGTAGGCTTCGGGTATCTCTTCCGCCACCGTGCCTCTCCCGGCGCCCCGCACCACAATCCCTCGGGCTGCCAGTTCTTTTTCTATTGATCTGCCCTTGGCTGCCTTCAGGGCCTGATGACGACTCAGAATACGGCCGGCGCCGTGGCAGGTGCTGCCAAAGGTCTCTTCCAGGGCCTTTTGGGTACCCACCAAAAGATAAGAATACCGGCCCATGTCACCTGGAATCAAGACCGGCTGGCCGGTCTGTTGATATGCCGCTGGAACTTCAGGGTGATGCGGCGGGAAGGCCCGGGTGGCTCCCTTGCGATGGACACAGAGTTTTTGTTTCTTGCCATTGACCAGGTGCGTCTCGATTTTGGCAATGTTGTGGGCCACATCATAGACCAGTTCCAGCCCCAGATCTCTGGGGCCCAATTTGAGAACCCCCTGGAGCGTTTCCCGTACCCAGTGAGTGATTATCTGTCGGTTGGCAAAAGCAAAATTTGCTGCCGCCGCCATGGCCCCCAAATATTCCTGGCCTTCCGGCGATTGCACCGGGGCACAGCACAACTGCCGGTCCGGCAGTTCAAAGCCGTATTTGGCCGCAGCCCGCAGGAGCTTGCTGATATGGTCCTCACAGACCTGGTGTCCCAACCCTCTGGAGCCGGTATGGACAATCACGGTGACCTGGTCTTTAAAAATGCCCAGAGCCCTGGCCACAGGCTCGTCATAAATCTCTTGGACATAGCCGATTTCGGTGAAATGATTACCTGACCCCAAAGTACCCAACTGATCCCGCCCCCGCTCCAGGGCCTGGTCTGAAACCGCCTCGGGCCTGGCCCCTGGAATTTGGCCAGCAGCTTCAATATGAAGCAGGTCATCGGCATCGCCATAGCCGTTTTTCACCGCCCAAGCCGCCCCTTGGCGCAGCACCTCCTGGAGAGTGGCTGTCTTGAGCTTCAAATCCAGGCGCCGGGAGCCCACTCCCGAAGGAATATGGTCAAACAAGACGTCAACCAGTTCCTGGACCCGCCCGGCTACATCCGGCCGACTCAAATTCGTGCGCAGCAGACGGACGCCGCAATTAATATCATAGCCCACCCCGCCGGGAGAAACCACCCCCTGGGCCAGATCAAAAGCTGCCACCCCACCGATGGGAAAGCCGTACCCCCAATGAATGTCCGGCATGGCCAGGGAAGCTCCCACTATACCGGGCAACATGGCCACATTGGCTACCTGCTGTAAACTTTGATCCTGTTGCAGTGCCGGGGCCATCTCCGCCGAACAGTACACCACCCCCCGGGTCCGCATCTTCCCTTCCTGCGGTATTTCCCAGCGGTATTCATCAAGGCGTCGAAGCTTTATTTCACCGGCCATACATTGCCTGCAACCAAACGGCTCCCCTGGATCCCAGAGAAAACCAAAGAAATTATTCATTGTCTGTATTGTATCGAAATTTTTTATTAAAAGCTATACAGGATGAATATCTATTTCAAGCAGGCTGATTTTTTAGGGGCAGGGAGGTGTGGGCAGGAGCCTGTGCCAGGACAGGTCAATGTACCAGAAGCGCTGGCCCCTGCCGAAAGTTAATTTTTGTTGCCAACCAGAGAATCACTCCACATCTTTCTACAAGTCAAAGATAATACTGGCCTTCCAGCCGTCAATGGTCCGGTGTATGGCCAAATGATGGTAAGTGGCGGCTTTGACGCCGGTTTTTGCTACATGTCGCTGCAGATCCAGCTCTTCCCCTGCCAGGCGGGCCTTAAGTCGCGTGGTGGACATCTCCAGGATCTCTACCTCTCTGGCTAAAAAGCTTTTGGTATCATAGAGGTAGAGCAGGTGATTTAACCAATCCACGAGCAGGGCTTCCTGATCCAGGGCCTCAACCTCCACCTCCAGGACCTGCCGGACCCGCAGGCGGCGGCGGTCGGTCATGAGACCGTACAGGGCCCGAGCCCCCTGGACAAAGATATCGGCCACGGTTTTTCCCCAGAGTTTAAAACTCGCGTCCGCGGTGTGGGAAACGGACCGGAAACCGGAAGGCTTTGGCGGTGGATCTTTTTGGGTCACCTGGCGAAGTTACCCCGGAAATTTCGGAATTGCGCAGATCGCCTCTTGAATCATGGAATCAGGATATTCGAAATCTTCCAGTTTGCCCCCAATAAAGGCATCGTAGGCCGCCATGTCCAGGAAACCGTGGCCGCTAAAACCGATAACGATGCACTTGGCCTCACCCGTCTCTTTGCACTTCAGGGCTTCGTCAATGCCGGCCCGCAGGGCATGGGAGGTTTCCGGCGCCGGGATAATGCCCTCCGTCCGGGCAAAGGTAATGGCCGCCTCAAAGACCGGATTCTGGGGATAGGCCCTGGCTTCGATGACTTTTTCATGAACCAGGAGGCTCAACAGCGGCGCGTCGCCATGATACCGCAGGCCGCCGGCATGAATGCCGGGCGGCACAAAGCTGTGTCCCAGGGTATACATCAGCATCATGGGAGTCAGGCCGGCGGTATCCCCGAAATCATAGGTGTAGGCCCCTTTGGTGAAGGTCGGACAGGAAGTGGGCTCCACGGCCACAAAGCGGATGGGGTCCCCTTTTAATTTGTCCGGCACAAAGGGGAACACCAGCCCGGCAAAATTGCTGCCGCCCCCGACGCAGCCCACCAGCACATCCGGTTTTTCACCGGCCAACTGCAGTTGTTTCTTGGTCTCCAGACCCAACAATTGATTGATGCACGAGCACATGGTTGAGCACGCTCCCCAAGGCGTATTTGGTGTCTTCATGTTTGACGGCGTCTTCCACGGCTTCGGAGATGGCCAGGCCCAGGCTCCCCGGAGAATCAGGGTATTTCGCCGCAAAGGCCTTGCCGGCCTCGGTGCGGTCCGTGGGGGAGGGGAAAACCTCGGAGCCCCAGATTTGCATCATGGAACGGCGGTACGGTTTCTGGTAGAAGCTGACCTTGACCATATATACCGTGCAGGCCAGGCCAAAGGCCTGACAGGCAAAAGAGAGCGCCGAGCCCCATTGTCCGGCGCCCGTCTCGGTGGCCAGCCGGGTCACCCCTGCCTCTTTGTTATAGTAGGCCTGGGGAACGGCAGTGTTAGGTTTATGGCTGCCAGCAGGGCTTACCGACTCGTTTTTATAATAAATCCGGGCCGGGGTTTTCAGAAATTTTTCCAGGCGCACGGGCCCGATGCAGGGGCGAGGGCCGCCAGAGGCGATAAATGTCCAGTACTTCATCGGGGATATCGATCCAGCGATCCTGGCTCATTTCTTGTTTGATCAGCTCCATGGGAAAAATGGGGAGCATATCTTCCGGGGTAATGTGTTTCCCAGTGCCCGGATGTAAATAAGGGGGCAGCGGCCGGGGCAGGTCCGGTTGGACGTTATACCACTGCTGGGGCATCTCTTTTTCACTTAAGATAATTTTGTACGAGTCAGTCACTTTTTCCTCCTGGGGGAACAGTTTTCTACTTCTTTCATAGCATACTATTGACTTTATCTTAAGCTGAATTTTGGCTCAAGCCAACCTTCCAGCCAATCATCAGGGCTTACCACTAGCAAGTGAATTATTTGCCGGGCAGGGAAAAAATAGCCTTGATCTCTGTTTCGGTCAAGAGATTTTTTTCCTTCACCAACTCTATTAACGGGATACCCCGTTCCAGGCTTTCATGGGCCAGCGCCGCCGCCTGGCTGTAACCCAGATAAGGATTAAGTAAAGCAGCCAATCCATGGGTTTGCTCCAGAAAATACGCACAGCGGGACTGGTCGGCCTTGAGGCCCCGCACGGCCCGCCGGGTGAACATGGCCAGACCCTGTCGTAACAGGTCGATCATGGTCAGGATTTCATGAATCACCAAAGGCATCATCACGTTAAGCTCCAGCTGCCCTGCCTGCACCCCTAAAGCTACCGCCGTTTCCAGCCCGATGACATGATAACAGATCATGTTGAGGGCTTCGCAGATCGATGGGTTGATCTTGCCGCTCATGATGGATGATCCCGGCTGCACCGCGGGTAGCAGGAGTTCTCCCAGACCTGTTTTGGGACCTGAAGCCAGCAACCGAAAATCGTTGGCCACCCGGGTGAGGGTGAGCGCCAGGAGCTTGAGATGTGCCGCGGTCTGTCCGAAGGGGTTGAGGTTTTGCATTGCTTCAAACAGATCCGGCCGGGGTTGGACATCCAGACCAGTCAGGCGCCCTAATTTCTCAATGACCAACTCCTGATAACCGGGTAGGGCATTTACTCCCGAACCCACTGCCGTGCCGCCAATTCCCAGAAACAGCAGCTCTTCGGCCCCCTGTCGAATCCTGGCCAGGTCAGTGGCCACCGCTTCGCCGTAAGCCTGAAATTCGTTCCCCAAAGTTACGGGCAAGGCATCGTTGAGGTGAGTACGGCCAGCCTTATAAATTGCCCCGAATTCCTGGGCTTTAGCCCGGAGTGCCTCCACCAGGGCCTCACCCTCCGGATACAGGGTTCGAAGTTCCATGAGAATAGCCAAACGCATGGCGGTGGGAAAGACATCATTGGTGGACTGCCCGAAGTTGACGTGATCATTGGGATGAATCAGGTTGTAGGTCCCCCTGGGTTCGCCCGCCAGCTCTCCGGCCCGGTTGGCCAACACTTCATTGATGTTCATATGTAGCGACGTGCCGGCCCCGGCCTGAAAAACATCCACCACAAAATGCTCCCGCCAAAGTCCGGCCAGGATTTCCTGACCGGCCTGAATGACGGGCCGAACCTTTTCCGGCGTTAACCCGTCCAGTTCCAGGTTGGCCTGGGCCCCGGCGATCTTAATGAGCACCAGGGCATCCAGGAGTATGGGATGGGGTTTGAGGCCGCTGATGGGAAAATTTTCCACGGCCCGCTGCGTTTGGGCTCCCCAATAAGCCCGGTCAGGGACTAACACCTTTCCCAAAGGGTCATATTCCTGCCGCCATGAGTCCGCCATGCCTTGATCTCGTCCATGTGAATTTTTCTGAGAATTGTTCTCTGCGAGGCTAAATGATAGATATCTTATTTGAATTTCACATGATTTGCAATGGAAAGAATTATTCTCAACCTGCCAGTCACAATATTTGTCTATCTGAAAAAATTTCTGACACTAAATGGCAACCCATCCGAAAAGGAGAACACCGAGTTTCTCCAGATAATCTATATATACAGCTACTTGCCTGCCGGACTGGAATCAGCCTACCTGGCATGGGCATTGCTAAAGCAGGTACAAGGTGTGGTGGCACGCCGGGCTGAAAGGGCCGGCCCATTGTGTTCTTTTGTGTCCAACCCTTGACTATATATAGAAAAATTGTCTGATTCGTGTCAAAAGGCCAGATTTCAACCTGCTCTCGGGAGACAAGGTAACCCCGAAAAAAATTTTCTTGACAGGGTATAACTGTCTGCTATATAAACAAGATCGTGCTATTATTCACGAGCAATTTTATTTATATGTGGCGCCCACTAATTTCCCAGACCTTCGGCGCCAGTTTCCTGATACCAGGCATACCGGTCCGAACTGCCAGTTTTCGCAGCCAAACCAAATACCTGCCGGAATATATTGATGCTGAAAATTGAGAATGTGATTACTCTGTCGATTTAAATTTCAGAGATTAGATAAAGAAACTACATTTAGGAGGAAGTTTTCAATGGCTTTGGTAAACCCTCACGGTAAAGAAAAGAAACTTAAACCCCTGCTGCTTACCGGCAAGGCCCTGGAAGAAGATAAAGCCCGTGCTAAGTCTTTGACCGTCGTCACCATGAACTCCCGGGAAACAGCCGACCTTATCATGCTGGGCATCGGCGGCTTCACCCCCCTGGTAGGCTTCATGAATAAGGCCGAATGGGAAGGTTCCTGCTCTGATAAAATGACCCTGCCCGACGGCGTCTTCTGGCCCATCCCCATCACCATGTCCACCAACAAGGGCAAGGCCGACAGCATCAAGGTCGGCCAAGAAGTCCTCCTGGTGGATGCCGAAACTGAAGAAATGATGGGCACCATGAAGGTCACCGAAAAATACACCATCGACAAGAAATGGGAATGCATGCAGGTCTTCAAGACCGACGAAATGGCCCATCCCGGCGTCCAGATGGTCATGGACCAGGAAGAAGTCAACCTGGCCGGCCCGGTAAAGGTCTGGAGTGAAGGTTCCTTCCCCAAGGATTACCCCGGTGTCTATATGCGTCCCGAAGAAACCCGGCGGATCTTTGAGCAGAAGGGCTGGAGCACTGTGGCCGCTCTGCAGCTCCGGAACCCCATGCATCGCTCCCATGAATACCTGGCCAAGATCGCCATCGAGATCTGCGATGGTCTCTTGATCCATCAGCTCCTGGGCAAACTGAAACCCGGCGACATTCCGGCCGAAGTTCGGGTGGAAGCCATTAATACCCTGACCGAACATTATTTTGTCAAGGATACCTCGGTGCAGTGCGGCTATCCCCTGGATATGCGCTATGCCGGTCCCCGGGAAGCCCTGTTGCACGCCGTTTTCCGGCAGAATTTCGGCTGCTCCCACCTCATCGTCGGCCGGGACCATGCCGGTGTCGGCGAATACTACGGCCCCTTTGACGCCCAGAAGATTTTCTTGACCATCCCTGAGAATGCCCTGGAAACCAAGCCCCTGAACATCGACTGGACCTTCTACTGCCACAAGTGCGACGGCATGGCCTCCATGCGCACCTGCTGCCACGGCAAAGACGACCGCCTGATGCTCTCCGGCACCATGCTCCGCAAGATGCTTTCCGAAGATATGGAAGTGCCGGATCATTTCAGCCGTCCCGAGGTCCTCAAGGTCTTGCGGAAGTATTATGCCGGCCTCACCGAAAAGGTGGAAGTCAAGGTTCACGGTTTCGCCACCGGCGACATAAAAAAGAAGTAAGCTAACCTGCCGCCAGGCTTGACCAGCCATGGTCGAGCCTGGGGCTTTTCTGGCACCGAGCCAGACGCGATAGTTTAATTTAGTTGGTTTTAGGAGTGGGAAAGGAGGTGACAAGGGCAATTCATTTTTCTTTCCCCAAAGTACGCTGTTAACCTAGCATCAAGAAACGATACAATCCTTAGGAGGTATAAGAATGCCCAGTTATGTAATCACCGAAAAATGTGACGGTTGTAAAGCGCTGGACAAGACCGCTTGCCAGTACATCTGCCCCAACGACCTGATGGTCCTGAATGCCGAAAGCAAGAAGGCTTTCAACCAGGAACCGGAACAGTGCTGGGAATGCTACAACTGCGTTAAGATCTGCCCCCAGCAGGCCATTGAAGTCCGCCACTACGCCGACATCATGCCCTTAGGCTCCAGCACCATTCCGCTGCGCGGCACCGACTCCATCATGTGGACCATCAAGTTCCGGGATGGCAAGACCCTGAAACGGTTCAAATTCCCCATCCGGACCACGGCTGAAGGTTCCATCGATTGCTTCAAGGGCAAAACCCTGCCCAGCAATGTGGCTGACCTCAAGAAACCCGGTTTTTACACCGGCCCGGCCCGCACCGAGTAAGTTCTACTTATTAGGAAAAATTTTTAGGAGGAATTTGAGATATGGCTCTGGAAAGAGAATTTTGTAAATGGTCTTTTTGTGCGAAACCGGAAGTAGTCACCGTCGAAACCGACCTGCTGCTGGTAGGCGGTGGTATGGCCTGCACCGGTGCCGCGGTTGAAGCTGCTGCCTGGGCCAAAGCTACCGGCCTGAAGACTATCATGGTTGACAAGGCTGCCTTGGATCGCTCCGGCGCCGTGGCCATGGGTCTGTCCGCCATCAACACCTACGTCGGCGCGGAAAATAAAGTTGACGATTACGTGAAAATGGTGCGCACCGACCTCATGGGCATCATCCGGGAAGACCTGGTCCACAGCGTCGGTACCCACGTCGACCAGTCCGTGCATGACTTCCAGGATTGGGGCCTGCCCATCTGGCAGAAAGACAACGACAACCACACCGTCGACGGCCAGACTGCTCGTGACGAGGGTCTGCCTCTGCTGAAAGACGGCGGTAAGTGCTGCCGTTCCGGTAAATGGCAGTGCATGATCAACGGTGAATCCTACAAGGTGATCGTGGCCGAAGCCGCCAAGAACGCCCTGGGCATGGACAATATCTACGAGCGCGTCTTCATCGTCAAGCTGCTCACCGACAAGAAGAACAGCAACAAGGTCTGCGGCGCCGTGGGTTTCAGCGTCCGTGAACACAAAACCTATGTCTTCAAATGCAAAGCCATGATCGTGGCCTGCGGCGGCGTGGTCAACGTCTTCCGGCCCCGGTCCGTGGGTGAAGGTCAGGGTCGTGCCTGGTATCCGGTCTGGAACGCTGGCTCCACCTATGCCATGCCCGCCGAAATCGGCGCCAAAATGGTTCTCATGGAAAACCGTTTCGTGCCCGCCCGCTTTAAAGATGGCTACGGCCCCGTCGGCGCCTGGTTCCTGTTCTTCAAAGCTCAGGCCACCAACGCTTACGGCGAAGATTACATGGCCAAAAACTGGGATCAGGTCAAGAAAGAATACCCCGGCTACGCCGACGCTCCGGGCACCTGCCTCCGGAACCATGCTGCCATGATGGAAATGCGGGCAGGCCGCGGCCCCATCATGATGCACACCGACAAGGCCATGCAGTTACTGGCCACGACCCTCTCCAAGAAAGAACTCAAGCATCTGGAAGCCGAAGCCTGGGAAGACTTCCTGGATATGTCCATCTCCGCCGCCTGTCTGTGGGCCTCCTTCAACATGGAACCCGACAAGGTGCCGTCGGAAATCATCCCCTCCGAGCCCTATCTGCTGGGTTCCCATGCCGGCTGCGCCGGTCTGTGGGTCTCCGGCCCCGAAAAGAACTACCTGGGCGCCCCCGACAGCTGGTTCTGGGGCTATGACCGCATGACCACCGTGGAAGGTCTGTTCACCGCGGGTGACGGCGTCGGCGCCTCCGGTCACAAGTTCTCCTCCGGTTCCCACGCTGAGGGCCGTATGGCCGCCAAGGGCGCCTTGGCCTACATCATGGACAAGAAAGCCGACGGTTTAGAAGCGGCCCAGAACATCGACGAAGTCATCGCCGAGATCTACCTGCCCTTCGAGATCTTCGAGAAATACAAAGGCTACAGCACCGCGGAAGAGATCAACCCCAACTATCTGATGCCCAAACAGGTCCAGACCCGTTTGCAGAAGCTGATGGACGAATACGTTGCCGGGTTGCTCCACCATGTACATGACCAACAAAATCATGCTGGAAGAAGGCCTGAAACGCCTGACCCTGCTGAAGGAAGACGCCACCCGGTTGGCCGCCCGTGACCTGCACGAACTGATGCGGGCCTGGGAACAGTATCACCGGATCCTCTCCGGTGAGGCCCACCTGCGCCACATCCTGTTCCGGGAAGAGAGCCGGTACCCCGGTTACTACTACCGCTCCGACTTCCTGAGCATCGACGACAGCAAGTGGAGAGTGTTCACCATTTCCCAGTACAACAAAGACACCAACGAGTGGAAGTTCGAGACCGAACCCTACAAGCAACTGGTGAAGTAAACTAGTGTTGACGCCCGGGGCGCTTTGGCGCCCCGGGTTTTCATCTGTGGCCGTGGCCACGAAACCGGCCACGGCCAGTTTTATGTGAACGCAGTGAGACCCTCCAACCCCCCTTTAAGAATGCGGATTTTTCCCTTCCAGCCGCGGCAAATTCCTCATTCTTAAAGGGTGGGTCAGGGGGAATATCCGCCTGGGGTGGAGACTTTATGGCCATATTCAAAGCCTCTAACTCCCCCCTCCCACGTTATCAAATGCATTTCCAGAAACTTTGGAACTCCTTATCCCATAGCCGATGCCGGGAAGTTCTGAAGGAGGTCTGATGTGAACGCGAGCAATAAGAAAATTCTTGTCATCGGGGGCGGTATGAGCGGCCTGACCGCGGCTTTGGAAGCTGCAGAATCTGGCGCCCAGGTAGTCTTGGTGGAAAAGACTCCCTATCTGGGTGGCCGTGTGGCGCAGCTCAACAAATATTTCCCCAAGCTCTGCCCTCCCACCTGCGGTTTAGAAATTAATTTTAAACGGGTAAAAAATAACCCGGATATCACCTTCTATACCATGACCGATGTTACCCAGATCACCGGCCAGGAAGGTGATTTTAACGTTACCTTGAATGTTCGCCCCCGTTTTGTGAACGACAAATGCGTTTCTTGTAACAAGTGCGCCGAGGTCTGCCCCGTGGAACGGGTCAATGATTTTAACTACGGCTTGGACAACCAAAAAGCCGCCTATCTCCCCTTTGACATGGCTTTCCCATTCCAATATGTCATTGACATGAACGTCTGCCTGGGCGACGCCTGTAAAAAATGTGTCAAAGCCTGTGAATATGACGCTATCCAATTGGATATGACCCCTGAAACCGTCAACCTCAATGTCAACGCGGTTATCCTGGCCGGTGGCTGGAACCTGTATGACGCCGCCAAGATTGATAATTTGGGTTTTGGTCAGGTGGCCAACGTCATTACTAATATGCAGATGGAACGGCTGGCCGCTCCCAACGGTCCCACGGGCGGCAAAATTCTCCGCCCCTCCGACGGTGTGGAGCCGAAAAATGTTGCCTTCGTTCAATGCGCCGGCTCCCGGGACGAAAACCATCTGCCCTACTGCTCCTATATCTGCTGCATGGCTTCCCTCAAACAGGCCACCTATTTGTTGGATCTGGATCCGGAAGCCAAGGCCAGCGTTTTCTATATCGATATCCGCACTCCCGGCCGGTACGAACAGTTCTACTGGAAGGTCCGGGACCGGGAAAACGTGGAATTAATCCGCGGCAAGGTTGCCAAAATCAGCCAGGTTCCCGGCGACAAGGTGGAGCTCGTGGCCGAAGACACCGCCACCGGTAATAAGGTTCGCCGCGTCTTTGATATGGTGGTTCTGGCTGTGGGTATGGAGCCTTCAACCAAAACTGATAAACTCCCCATGGCGGTGAAATATACCGACGAAGGGTTTATTGACCCCACCGGTCTGCCTGCCGGAGTTCATGCGGTGGGCAGCTTGAAGAGTCCCCTGGATGTGGCCAAGTCCGTTCAAGACGGCACCAGCGCCGCCATTAAGGCTCTTCAGAGCTTGGTAGGGAGGTAACAGATGGAGACGGAAGATAGAAAATACGGTGTCTATATCTGCCAAGGTTGTGGCATCCCTGATGCCATCAAGCTTGAAGGATTGGAAAAAGCTGCCCGTAAAGGCGGCAAGATTCCCCATATTAAAAACCATCCAATCCTGTGCAGTCCGGAAGGGTTGGAATTTCTGAAAAACGACCTTGCGGCTGAAGGGATCAATTGCGTGGTTATCGCCGCCTGCTCCCCTCGGGTCAAATACGAAGAATTTGATATCCCCGGCTGCTTTATCGATCGCGTCAATCTCCGGGAACTGGTGGCCTGGACCCAGGAACCCCAGGCTGAAGAAACCCAACTGCTGGCTGAAGACTACCTCCTGATGGGCTGCGCCCGGGTGAAAAAGGCTGACATTCCCGTGGGTGTACCCACGGAAGTCGAACGCGCCATCCTGGTCATCGGTGGCGGCGTCACCGGCCTCACCGCTGCCCTGGAGGCGGCCAAATTGGGTCAAAGTGTGGTGCTGGTGGAAAAGGAAGCAGAACTCGGCGGCTTAGGCGCTGGCCTTTATCAGCAGACCCCCCGCACCTATCCTTACCAGGATCTGGAAATTCCGGTGGTCTTTACCAAAATCAAGGAAGCCCTGTCCACCCCCAAAATTAAGGTCTTGACCAGTTCTGAGGTTATCCAGATCGATGGCCAGCCCGGTGTCTATGACGTCACCATCAAGACCAACGGCAAGGAAGACGTCTACAAGATCGGCGCGGTGGTCCTGGCCGCCGGCGCCAAACCCTATGACGCCACCAAATTGGGTCACCTGGGGTATGGCCAGTCTGATGACGTGGTCACCAACTGGGAACTGGAAAAAATGGCCGCGGAAGGCAAAATTCTGCGCCCCTCCAATGGCAAACCCGCCCAGAAGGTCGTCTTCATTCAGTGTGCCGGTTCCGTCGATCCTGATCATCTGAAGTATTGCTCGGCCTTCTGCTGTAATACCTCGTTGAAGCAGGCCAAATATGTCCGGCAGATGAATCCTGATGCTTTAGCCTACATCGTCTACAAAAATATGCGTACCCCAGGACAGTACGAGCTGTTCTATAAAAATACTCAGAATGATCCCGGCATCCTCATGACCAAGGGCGACATTACCGGCGTCAGCGTTGCCGATGACGGCAGCCTGGCGGTCATTGCCGAAAACACCCTGCTGGGTGAAAAGATCAAACTCGAAGCCGATCTGGTGGTTTTGGCTACCGGTCTGGTCCCGGCCACCCTGGATAATCCGGTCATCAACCTGAGTTATCGGCAAGGGCCGGGATTACCGGAACTGGACCTGTACCAAGGTTTTGCCGACTCCAACTTCATCTGCTTCCAGTATGAAACCCGGCGGACCGGTATTTATGCCGCCGGTGCCGTCCATCAGCCCATGGATATGGCCAGCGCCATGGAAGACGCAGCCGGCGCCGCCCTGAAAGCCTACCAATGTCTGGATCATACTGCCAAGGGTATCGCCGTGCATCCCCGGGCCTGGGATCAGACCTTCCCGGATCCCTTCATGCAGCGTTGTACCTCTTGTAAACGCTGCACGGAAGAATGTCCCTTCGGCGCCATCGAAGAAGACGAGAAGGGCACCCCCTTCTACAAGATCAATCGCTGCCGCCGCTGCGGCACCTGTATGGGCGCCTGTCCGGAACGTATTGTCAGCTTCAAGGATTTCAGCGTTGACATCGTCGGCTCCATGATCAAGGCGATGGATGTACCCGACGAAGGCATCCGCATCGTGGCCTTTGTCTGCGAAAACGACGCCTATCCGGCCATCGACGCTGCCGCCTTAAATAAATTGCGCCTGTCTCCTTTCATTCGCTTTATCCCGGTGCGCTGCCTGGGTTCTTTCAACCTGGTGTGGATTGCGGACGCTCTGTCCCGGGGTATCGACGGCGTCTTGATGTTGGGATGTAAGTTTGGGGATGACTACCAGTGCCATTTTGCTAAAGGCAGCGAACTGGCCAAAGAGCGTATGGGCAAGTTACAGGAAACCCTGGACCGCTTGGCTTTGGAGTCTGAGCGAGCCCAGTTCATGGAAGTAGCCATTTCCGATTTCGACCGTCTGCCCAAGCTGTTCGATGACTTTGTGGCCCGGATCGACGAAATCGGTCCGAACCCCTATAAGGAGTTCTAGGAGGTTAATACATGGCTGAAGAAACCGTTATTAAATCTGATCTTGAATTTGTCAAACGCCTGCAGGAAAACGGCGGCGAATCACTGAAAAAATGTTATCAGTGCGCCACCTGCTCCGTGGTCTGCAACATCTCCCCGGATGACAAGCCGTATCCCCGCAAGGAAATGCTCATGGCCCAGTGGGGCATGAAAGACCAGATCGTCAAAGATCCGGACATCTGGCTCTGCTATTACTGCGGTGACTGCACCACCTACTGCCCCCGGGGCGCCAACCCCGGCGAGGTCTTAGGGGCCATGCGCCAGGCGTGTATCGAACATTACTCTTTCCCCACCATGTTGGCCCGCATGGTCAGCCAGATAAAGTTCCTGCCAGTACTCCTGGCAGTGCCGGTCTTGCTGATCCTGATGGTCATGAAACTGGTGGGCACCCTGGGAAATATTCCAGCCGGAACCATTAAGTATTCCAATATGGTGCCGCTCCTGGCGGTAGATGCCATTTTTATGGCCGCGGCCGGTTTTGCCGTCTTCGTCCTCTTTAACGGCGTCAGGCGTTATTGGAAAGATCTCAATGCTGACGTTGACCCCTGGAAGACTAAGCTGAGCAACAAGAGCGTTATCAGCGCCACCATTGAAGTGCTCAAGGATTTTATCCTGCATAAGCGCTTCAAAGAGTGCGTCACCAATTATGCCCGCTCAACCTCTCACCTGCTGTTGGTGTTGGGGTTCATCGCCTTGGGAGTCGTCACCGCCTGGTCTGCCTATTATGAATGGGCCTCCAAGTTCGGGCTGATTCCTCACAAGGAATCACCGTTCTCCCTGGGAGAACCCATTAAATGGGTGGCCTTGGTGGGTACCGGCCTCTTGCTGTATGGTATTTACCTGATCTACCAGCAGCGTCAGGCCAAAGCCAACTCCTCCGGCTTCGGCGGCTACTTTGATTGGCTCCTGATCTGGGTCATCATTGCCGTGGGCCTCACCGGCGCCTTGAGCTGGATACTGCGGTTGGCCCATCTGGCCTCCCTGGCCTATCCCATGTATTTCATCCATCTGGTGTCAGTCTTCTTCCTGTTCTTTTACGCCCCCTACACCAAGATGGCCCACATGATCTACCGGACCACCGCTATGGTTTTCGCCAAAATGCAGGGCCGGGATTAACCATAATCTATAAACCTTGACCAGAAAGCCGGTCCCCTAGGGGACCGGCTTTTAACATGGTGATGAAGCAAAAATTAAGCATAATTTCGCATGGATACTTAGGATCTGTGTGAAACCGCAGGTTATGCCCGGCAACCTCGAGGCCCCAATCCCCCTTCTCGTTATCCCTTGGCTATCTGCAATAATTGTATTATATTATCTTATGTTAAGCCTGCCTGATAGCCCTCACCCCATTAAGCCGGCTGACCCATTTTCTCAGGAGTAGTTACTATGAAAAGTATGAAAGACGTTAAACCGGTCAAATTAGGTCTCAACAGCCGGTTCAAATTTAAATGCCACCCCGGGGTTTCCTGTTTCACGGAATGTTGCGGCCGTATTGATATTCCCCTCACTCCCTACGACATCGTCCGCATCAAAAAGCGTTTGGGGATAACCTCCACTGAATTCCTCCAGATCTATACCCGCTCGGAACTTGACGAGAAATCCGGCCTGCCCCTGGTGATGCTCCGCATGCCCCCCGAGACCAACAACAAGTGCCCCTTCGTCACCCCCCAGGGCTGCACCATCTATTCCGACCGCCCCTGCGCCTGCCGCTACTATCCCATCGGCCAGGCCACCTTGCAGCGGGAGGAGGGCCTGGAGGGTGTCGAGGAATTTTATTTCCTGGTCCAGGAGCCTTACTGTAAAGGACATGAGGAAGACACTGAATGGACTATCGCCTCCTGGCGGGTGGACCAGGAGCCGGACCTCTATGATGAAATGAACCAGGAATGGAAGGCCATGATGCTCCGGCGGGACGCCGATGCCCGCCAGGCCATTGATGAGAAGAAGCAAAAAATGTTTTATCTGGCCAGCTACGACCTGGACAATTTCCGCCGCTTTGTTTTAGAAAGCAGATTCCTGGATATTTTTGACGTTGACCCCGAGACTCTCGCGGCCATCAAAGTGGACGACGTCGCCCTGATGAAGTTTGGTTTCAATTACCTCAAATATCTCCTGGTCATCGAACAAGGTCTGAAGCTGAAAGAAAAGGCGGAACCGGCCCAGCCAACCGCCTGAAGACCGGTAAGTTTCAGTTCTCACACCTAATTATTTGTCTTAGGGGCACGGCGTGCTGTGCCCATGTGGGGCTTCTGGCTCATCCCCAGACAATCCCCGCCTTACTATAGGGTCTCCCCGTGGCCCGCTCTAAGTTCTGCTGGGCCGGTCCGTAGGTGGGATCGATTTCCCGGGCCACCTGGTAATTGGTCACGGCCTCTTTGCGCTGGTCCCGGACTTCATATAAGCCCCCCAGCAGATTGAAGGCCTCCGGCCGGCGGGCATTCACGAACACGGCCTTGTGGGTATAGACAAAGGCGGCACTGAACTTCTTGGCCGAGATACTTTTTCTGGCCAGGTCAAGATAGTTCTCGTACGTAAAGGCTATTGGTCCGCCGGCGGGCAAAGCCAGCACCCGGCCGACGATCTCCCGCACCTCCTGGGGCTCGAAGGGTTTTTGTAAGAAATCCACCGCCCCCAGTTGCATGGCTTCCACCACCGCCTCCACGGTCCCGTAGGCTGTAATAATAATCACCTTCGTCCCGGCAAACCGTTCGGCTACCTGACGCAGGACGGCCAGACCGTCCATGCCCGGCAGGCGCAAATCCAGGATCATGGCATCATAAGATTTTTCAGCCAGTTTTTGGAGGGCTTCCTCCCCCTGGAACACGGCGTCCACTTCCAGGCCGATGGCTTCGAGAGCCCCCTTCAGAGTGAGCCGGATATTGCGCTCATCATCCACAATGAGGACGCGTTGGGTTTCCATGTTTATCTAATCTCCGTCTTCAACTTGATGCCAGGGGCAGGGTAAAGGTAAAGGTGCTGCCCTGACCGGGCTCTGACTCCAGCCAGATGACGCCCCGGTGGGCCCGGATGATCTCTTTGCTGATGGCCAGGCCCAGGCCGCTGCCGCTGGTGGCCTCCCCCTGATCCAGGCGGACAAATTTATCAAAGATACGGGATTGCATTTCCCGGGGCACGCCGGGCCCGTCATCCTGTAACTTTAAAATGGACCATATCTCCCGACTTTTTCCCCCCGGAGACAGACATGGCCACCAGCCGAGTGTAACGCACCGCATTGGCCAGCAGATTTACCAGTACCCAGACGATCTTGTTAGAATCAGCCAGCACCTCCGGCAGGTCCTCCGGCACCTCCACCGTCAAAGCGATACCCTTAGCGTCGGCCTGGGTTTTAATCATCGCACTCGCCTGCAGGCTCAAAAAGCTGGGTGCCACCGGCTCTAATGAAAGCTCCAACTTCCCAGCCTCGATTTTGGACAGGTCCAGCAGATCGTTTACCAACGCCTTGAGACGATTAACCTCTTCGTGGCAGACGTCCAGGAGTTCCCGTTCCTGGTCGGTGAGCTTGGCCGCGGCCGACTCCATGAGCAGGCTCACCGACATACCGATACTGGTCAGAGGAGTGCGCAACTCGTGGGACGCGGTCATGACAAATTCGCTCTTCAATCGGTCCAGTTCTTTGAGCCGGGTAATATCCCGCAGGACCAACACCGCCCCCGAAATGGTCCCGGCCTTAGAGCGCATGGGCAATATGGCAGTCTGGTAGTGCTGTGACTCTTCATCGTGCTGGACCGTCAAAATATCCTCCCCTTCGGACAGGCGGGGTGGTTGACCTGATTCCAGGGAGGCTTTCAAACCTTGAAAGATACTTGTCATCCCGCACCACTTCAAAAATGTGTTTGCCCAGCGCCTCTTCCGGATCAACCCCGAAAATATTAGACAGCTTTGGGATTGATATTGGTAATCAGAAGTTTTTCGTCAACCACCACCAGGCCGTCATCCACACTCCGAATAATCGCCTCGCTTTTGCGCTTTTCGGCCAGAATCTGGTCGATGTTCATGTCATGAAAATGCTTCAATTTCTCGGCCATGAGATTGAACGACTCAGCCAACAGCGCCAGTTCTCCTGCTCCCCCCACCGGCACCTGCACAGTATAATCCCCCTGGGCCAGGTGCATAACCGCATTTTTGAGCTCCGTGACCGGTCGGGAAATGAGACGTGAGAGGAAAAGGCTAAAGGAAATTCCCACAATCATGGCGGTCACGCCGATGAGGGAGATGAGTGGTATAGCCTGCGCCGCCAAACGCCGGGCCCGGTTGCTGGCCGCATACATGGCCTCATGGTTCAGGCTCTGAAGCTTGATGCAGGTATCTCGAATCTCCCGAAAGCGGGGCAAAACCACATCATGGTAGAGCGTGGCGGCCTGGTCCTGATTCGTTTCCTTAATGAGGCGCATTTGGGAGAACTCATGCAGATACTGGGTATAATTCTGCTCAATGGCCTCCACCACCTCTTTTTCCCCGGGTTCGGTGATGTTATCCCTGGCTCGGCCCAGCCACTGCAAGAAGCTGACTTCACTCTCACGAAACTCCTTCAATCCCAGTTCCTGGAAATTGAGGAGAATCAGGAGCGCCCCCGAATCCTGCCGTTCGATATCGTTGATCATTTTTTCCGCGGCCAGAATACTGCGGTAATTTTCCTGCAGAATGGCGTCGGAGGCCCGCCCCAGCCGCAACAGGAGCACGATGGCCAGAGCGAGGATGACCGCCACGATACAGAGACTGGCGCCATAGCCCAGGAGTATTTTCGTGCGAAGGGTTTTCATCGATATGAGGCAACGCCACTCATCAGAGAAGGGCAGCTTATACCAACTTCAGCTTGAATTGTAATAATCTCTTCAAAACCTATAATAATTCATATAAGCCAACCGGAGACAGGAAACCGAAAACCAGAAACTGTGTTAAGGCTTGGCCGCCTTTTCCTGCAGTCGGGCTAACTGTTCCTCCCGTCCGATCATTACCAGGATATCGCTGGGTTTCACCACGAACTTTGGGTCCGGTAAAAAGATAAACCGTTGCGGCACCAGTTCCTTGACCGCGATGACGAAAACGCCGTATTTTTGCCGCAGTTCCAAATCCATCAGGGTGCGGCCGTAAAAGCTGTTTGGCGGCGCCACGTCCATCACCCGGTAGCCCGCCTCCAAGGGGATGTAATCCAACAGATTGGGATTTATGATCTGGGCCGCCAGCCGCCAGGCCGTCTCCCGCTCCGGAAAGATGACTTCCTGGACCCCCAGGGAGTGCACAATGGCGGCGTGGTCTTCACTCATCACCTTGGCCCGGATCATCTTGATGCCGATCTTTTTAATATGCAGGGTGCAGAGAATGCTGGCTTCCAGGCTCTCCCCCAGACTGACAATTACCTCATCAAAATCCGCGGTCACCACCTGCTTCAGACTGGCGTAATCCCGGGCGTCCACCACCAAAGCCCGCTGCACGTCGTCGGCAATGGCATAGACCAAGTCTTCGTTCAAGTCTAAGGCCAGCACTTCACAGTCTTTTGACAGCTCCCGGGCCAGCTCCATACCGAACTGCCCCAACCCAATAACGCAGATATATTTTTTCCGTTTCATCCGATCATAATCCTAGCTCGAGGATAGCGAATCAAGACATGCCGCTCGGGAATGATCCACATGGCCACCGTGAGCGGCCCCACCCGGCCGATAAACATGGTCAGGATGATCCACAGGCGGCCGACCACGGAAAGTTTCTCGGTTAAACCCGTGGACAGGCCCACGGTGCCAAAAGCTGAAATCTGTTCGAAGACCACATCATGCATCCCAACTCCTGGTTGGGTTTCGGTAAACAGCAATAAAAAGATGCCGAAAATATTCCAGGCCGCGGCCAGGCGGATGAGGATGGTATTGCGCCACAAGATCTCGGCGGGCACCTGCCGGTCTAAAATTTTCACCTCTTTGTAACCCCGCAGTTTGGAACGCATCTCCGCCAGCCAGATGGCGAACGAGGTGGTCTTGATACCACCGGCGCAGGAACCGGGGGAGCCGCCGATGAACATCAACATGATGATCAACATGAGGGAGCTTAACGGCAAGGCCCCACAATTCACGGAATTAAAACCCGCCGTCCGGGCAGTGACGGACTGGAACATCGCCCCGGACAGCCTTTCCACCCAACTCAGTTCGTCCTGGGTCAATCCGAAAAATAAAATTCCCAAGGCCCCCCCGAAGATAAGAAAACCGGTCATACGCCAGACTACCCTGGCATGAATGGACAAGGGCCGCGCCGGGGATTGATCCCTACCTTTACTTCGAGGGCTTCTCAGCCTCCGCCAGATCTCCAGCAACACGGCATGTCCCAAACCACCGGTGACGATCAGGAACATGATCGTCACAATGATAATATGATTATCCCTGACATCTATCAGATTATTCTTATAGATCGAGAAACCGGCGTTGCAGAAGGCCGAAACCGAGTGGAACATGGCGCTGTAAAGCGACTCCCCCACTTTGCCGGTCCGCACTAACAACGCCAGGCAGATCACCGCCATCCCTACAGCTTCAATGATAGCGGTCGTCGTTAAAATCCGGAAAAACTGATGTCGGAAATCCGCCCCGATATCCTGCTGAAAGAAAGAATCGTGGAGCACCATTTGGGATTGCAGGCTCAACCGCCGCCCCAGCATCTGAAAGGTCAAGGCCGCGAAGGTCATGACCCCCAGCCCCCCGGTCTGAATGAGGAGCATGATGATGACTTGTCCAAAGGTGGTGTACACGGTGCCGGTGTCCACCACTACCAAACCGGTGACGCACACCGCCGAGGTGGAGGTGAACAGGGCATTTAAAAAACTTAACTGCCCCGGCTGGTGGCTCCAGGGCAGCCATAGCAGCACTCCACCTCCGAAGATGACTCCCGCAAAGCCGCCGATGAGGAGGAACTGGGGCGATTTCAGAAAGGGAAGAATCTGCCTGGACAGAGATAGAAAAACGTCTTTCCGAGGGGAAAATCCTTTTTTCATTGCCTTAAATTTCCACCTGACTGCCCAACTCCACGACGCGGCCCGGGGGGATGCTGAAATAGGTGGAAACATTCCAGGCATTGCGTGATAGAAAGCCGAACAGACCCTTGCGCCAGGGGGCCATCTTGCTTGATCCGGTGGTCAGCAAGGATTCCCGCCCCAGATAAAATGAAATGGCATAGATATCCAGTTCCAAACCGCTGTTCATTGGCCAGATCGATGATCTCCGGAACCTTAGGGGTTTCCATGAAACCATAGGTAGCAATAATTCGGTAAAAACCATAACCTTTATCGGTAATCTCCAGTCTTTGTTCCCGGGGAACATAAGGGGTGTCCGAAGACACAATCGAGAGGATAATCACTGTTTCCGGTAAGGCCTCCACGTGTTTCAGGAGATGGAGCAGGACCACCGGTGTCCCTTGCGGCGATAAGGTAAGAAAGCATGCTGTCCTGGGGGTGCGCACCAGTTTATAGGTGGCAATGTCGTACATCAGGACATCCAGCGGCACCTGGGCTTCTTCAAAGCGTTTCCGCAAAATGGCCCGTCCGTCCCGCCAGGTGACCATGATAATGGTTAAGAGCACCGCCACGCTGATGGCAAACCAGCCGCCGTCCACAAATTTAAGCAGATTGGCGCCAAAGTAGGAGAGATCGAAGAAAAGGAAGATACTCACCGGCAGCAGCGCTTTCCACAAGGGCCAGTTCCAGTTATAGCGGACGACGTAGAAGTAAATGAGGGTGGTAATGCCCATGGTGCCGGTGACCGCGATGCCGTAAGCTGAAGCCAGGCGGCTGGATTCCTTAAAAGCCAGAGCCAACCCCAGGCACCCCAGCATCATCATGCTGTTTACCCAGGGCATATAAATCTGCCCCTTAGTCTCCCCCGAGGTATGCACTATCCGTAATCTGGGGCAGTAGCCGATCTGAATGGCCTGCTGGGTCAGGGAAAAGACCCCGGAGATCATGGCCTGGGAGGCAATGACCGTGGCAATCGTGGCCAGGGCCACCATGGGATACAGGAGAAACCGGGGCACCAGCCCATAGAAAGGATTGACCGCGGCCTGGGGATTCTCCAGCAGCAGGGCGGTTTGTCCAAGGTAATTCAGCAGGAGCGCCGGAAACACCAGCGCCAGCCAGGAGAGCCGGATGGGGCCGCGGCCGAAATGGCCCATGTCCGCATACAACGCCTCGCCCCCGGTGATACAGAGTACCACTGCTCCCAGCACCACCATACCATGGAGGTGGTTGGTGGCAAAAAAGGTCACGGCATGACGGGGGTCCAGGGCCGCCAGGATACCTGGCATCCGGAAAATCTGGATCAGTCCCAGGGTGGCTAAGGCGGCAAACCAGAAGATCATGATGGGGCCGAAAATCCGTCCGATGCGCTCCGTGCCCTGGCTCTGGACGAGGAAGAGGCCAATGAGCACCACGCAGGATATCGGCAGGACAAAAGGTTCGGCCGCCGTCGTGGCCACGTTCAGACCTTCCACCGCGGACAGGACCGAAATGACCGGGGTAATGATACCGTCGCCATAGAGCAGCGCGGCCCCAAAGATGGCCAGAAGCACCAACCGGTTCACCGTGCCGGGCGAAACGCTCTGCCGGCCCTTCCCCAGAAACAGGGCGGCCAGGGCGTAAATCCCGCCTTCCCCATGGTTGTCGGCCTTCAGGATGAATATGACGTATTTGATGGTCACCACCACCGTCAGCGACCAGAAAATCAGGGACATGACCCCCAGGATATTGGCATGAGTGAGGGTCATGGCATGTGGGCCGTGAAAGCATTCCTTGACGGTGTAGAGCGGGCTGGTGCCAATATCGCCATACACCACTCCCAGAGCCCCCAGAGCCAAAACTATTTTTTTCTTGATATCTGGTTGACTGTTTGGGTCGCCGTGGCCGGGCGAGATGGCAATTTGTTCTGACGCGGATTGAGGCGGAAGCTCCCCAGCCGAGGTGGAAGACGAACTCATGCATACCCTCCAAACTATTTTTCCGGGAGGGCACGCCTCCGGGCAACTGGTCCGGAAGGTCTCTCCCCATCGACGCCTACGAGGTTAGCTGCAGGGCTCGGACCGATGAGGTTGTCCTACGCCTGAAAAGCGATGCGCCCCTATTACCCGGGTCCCCCGTTCCCGCCAACTACGGCGGGATTAAGCATACACAAGGTTACTTTATTTAAGCAGGTTCGGCAATAGCGGTGCAGCATATTATTTTCGGCTAACCTTCGTAAACCCGAAAAAAATTCACCACCAATCCTTACCCATCCCAGACAATTCCCAGGGTGGTGTATGGCCGGGTGGTAATTCTGGCCAGATTCTTCTGGGCCGGTTCATAGGTCGGCTCCAGGGACAAAGCGGTGCGATACTGTTTGTCCGCCCCCAACCGGTCAGCCTGAATCTCGCAGAGGGCGCCCAGGAAATTAAAGGCTTCCGGCCGGCCTGGATCCAAGGCAATGGCTTTCCCCAGGTATTCCCGAACTGCTTCCAGTTGATGTTCGGCTAAGCGTTTTTTGGCTAACTCCAGGAGCGTGTTATATGCCGCCACCCGCTGGTCGGGCTGAGTGTCCCAATCTAAGACCCGAGACACCGCACTGCGGATCTCTTCGGGATCAAAGGGTTTTGTCAAGAAATCCACCGCCCCCAACTTCATGGCCTCGACTGCCGTTTCAATGGACCCGTGCGCCGTGATGACAATGACCTTGATATCCGGGCGGAGCACGGCAAGCCGCCGTAAAACCTCCATGCCGTCAATGCCTGGCATAAGCAGGTCTAACAGCCAGAGCTTGAAATCGTAGGGCTGTTTTTCTAACTTATCCAGCGCTTCTTCGCCGCTGGCCACCGCTTCCACCTGCACCGGCAATGTTTCCAAAGCAGCCGTCAAAGCCAGCCGAATATTTTTTTCATCATCGACAATCAGGATTTTTCCGTCACTCATGGATAGTCTCCAAGAAGGTTATGAGGCCGCCACCGGGAGATTAAAGCTAAAGGTGCTCCCCTCTCCGGGAATCGACTCCAGCCAGATGGCGCCGCCATGCGCGTTGACAATCTCTTTGCAGATTGCCAGACCCAGCCCCAGGCCAGCCGTTTGCTGCAGGGCTTTGACCTGGACAAATTTATCGAAAATACGGGATTGATACTCATAGGGAACCCCTTCCCCATCATCGGCAACCGAAAATTGCACATAGTTCCCCGCAGCCGCAACTTTGACCTGGATATGCCCTCCCGTGGGCGTGAATTTCAAGGCATTGGCCAACAGATTCATCAAAACCCAATCAATCTTTTCCAGATCGGCTCTGACGCTGGGCAAATCCGACTCTGTGGTCAGGCTCAGTGAAATATGTTTGGCCTCCGCCTGGGGTTGCACCCGGCTGACCGCTTTTTCGCAGATAAATTCCGGCCGGATCGCCTGGAAATTGAGATCCAGTCTGCCGGCTTCAATTCTGGAGAGATTAAGCAGTTCCTCCACCAACGCTCTCAGGCGCTGGACATCCTCCCCTGAGGCGTCCAACAATTTCTGTCCCCGCTCTCCAAGTTTGGCTGCCTCAGTTTCCTCCAGCATTTTGATGCTCAGACCTAAACTGGTAAGGGGGGTACGGAGTTCATGGGAAGCCTTGAGAATAAAGTCGCTTTTCAATCGATCCAATTCCCGCAATCTGGTCACGTCCCGTAAGAGCAGGACCACTCCGGTCTGGGCTGAGGATTGCCCTTGTATCGGTATTATAGAAACCTGATAATAGGTGGTCGACTCTCTTGCTTTGTCGCCGGTAGATATTTTGGTCCCCCGATAATTCCGGGGTAATTCCCGTCTCCAGCGCCCTCTGCATCAATTCCAGCAGTCTTTCATCCCGAACGATTTCCAACACATGCTTGCCGGTTGCTTCATCCTTGTGGACCTGAAAAATATCGGCGGCCATGGGATTGATGCCGCTGATCAGGAGATTCCCATCTGCAATGACGATGCCCTCGTCCACACTTTGGATCAAGGCCTCAATTTTACTTTTCTCCGCCAGAATTTTCCCGATATTCAAATCATCGTATTTTTTCAGTTCCTGGGCCATGATATTCACTTGCCGGGCCAACGCCGCCAATTCATCATTCCCCTGCACCGGCACCTGGACATCATAGCTGCCTTGGGCCAGTGCCCCTAAAGCCGCGGTCAGGCGCGTCGCCGGCCTGGAGAGATAGCGCGATAATAAAAGGCTGAAGGCCAGACCCACCAGGATGGCGGCCACACCGCCAATGACCAGCGAGATCATGGCCTGCCCGGCTAGCGTCTGGGTTTGCCGGCTCGCCTGATACATGGTTTCATGGTTGAGTTCCCGGAGCCTGATACAGTTTTGAGTTACCGATCGAAATCTTGGGAAAATGCTACTATGGTAATACGCTACCCCCCTGGCGTGATTTTCCTTTTCGATGAACAAAAGATTGGCTGCCTCAGACAGATACTGGGTGTATTCTGCCTCAAGCGCCTTGACGATGTCTTCTTCCCCGGCAATGGTAAGGTTGTCCTTGGCCCTTCCCAGCCATTGCCAAAAAATGGCTTGCTGGGCCAGGAACTCATCCCGCCAGGGTTCCTGGAAACCCAGCAGCATTAGCAGCATTGATGAATCCTGCCGCTCTATGGCGTCGATCATATGCTCCGCGGCCATAATGCTGCGATAGTTTTCCCGAAGGATGGATTCCGAGGATCGCCCCAACCTGAGAAGCGAAAGGCCCGACCAGACGAGGACCAACAGCACCAGCAGCAGACTGGGACTATAACCCCAAAGGATTTTATTTCGTAAGGTTCGCATCGTTGTGCCCGCGCCAAAGCTCGTAGGCTCAGAAACAATTCCAGAGCACTGATCTAAATCCAGTAGATTGGGGGGGCAAAGAGGAAGGATAAAAAAAGCCGCTGGCAAGGCGGCGGCAAGTTCCTGGCTCCTGCCCTTCCAAATGCCTACGAGGTTAGCTGTCGGGCTCGGGCTTGGAAGTGCCCTATCCGGTTAAGGAATACGCCCCAATTACTCGGGTCCCCCGCATCCATTGACGTAAATGGATTTCGGCTGCAAATATGCTTTTTACTATAATCCAGGCTGTAACTTTGTCAAGCGGGATTTTGGCGGGCTTGACAAAAAAGCGAATTACTCTGAAAAATATCAATAAATACCCCGAACACAGCACTATGGTGATCAGCATGGGCACAAAGCAGGCCTTCATATAGGCCAGAAAAGAGATATGATAGCCGGCCCGCTCCGCCAGGCCCACGGTCACCACGTTGGCCGAGGCCCCGATCATGGTGCCGTTCCCCCCCAGACACGCCCCCAAGGCCAGGGCCCACCACAAGACCCCGCTCTGGGCCCCTGGTATGGTGGCGTTCAGAAAGGCGATGATGGGCAGCATGGTGGCGGTAAAAGGAATATTGTCGATAAAGGCCGAGGCAATGGCCGAGACCCATAAGACGATGAGAATGGCCAGGGTTAAATTTCCCTGGGAGACCTCCCGCACCCACTCGGCGATGATTTGAATCAGGCCGGTCTGTTCCGCGCCGGCGATGACCATAAACAAGGCCATGAAGAAGATCAGGGTGGGCCATTCCACTTCGTGTTCCAGCATTTCCACGATATCCACCCGGGAGACCGCCAACAGCAGCATGGCTCCGGTCAGGGCCGCCACCGACGGTTCCATGTGCAGCACCCCATGGATGATGAACAGGAAGACGGTGAAACTTAGCAGAGTTAGGCACAGGATGAGCAGACGCCGGTCGGTAATGCGGTATTCCTGCCTGAGCTCGGCGATGGTCCGGGCCACATCTGTGACTTCGGCCTGCATGTAGTCCTTTTTGTGCCAATAGACGAAATAGACGGCGGTAACCAGCATGCAGACAATACAGATCAGGGTCAGGTTGCTGACAAAGGCCCCGAAAGTGAGATTGGCGTACGAGCCGATGAGGATATTGGGCGGGTCGCCGATCAGGGTGGCGGTGCCGCCAACGTTGGAAGCAAAAACCTCCGGTATGAGGAGGCTGATGGGATTTAACTTCAACGTCACCGCAATCTCGATGGTCACCGGAATCAACAGCAGCATGGTGGTGACGTTGTCCAGAAAAGCCGACGTTACCGCGGTGACCCACATCAGGATCACCGCCAGGACGAAGATGTTGCCCCGGGCCAGGGCATAGGCCTTATAGGCCAGCCACTGGAACAGGCCGGTTTTCTTGGTCACTCCCACAATAATCATCATCCCCAGGAGCAGGAAGATGACGTTCATATCAATGGCGGCCATGGCCTCATCAAAGGAGATGATAAAAAAGGCCGGATCAAAAGTCCCCAGGGTGTAGGTGATGAACAGCATGAGGGCGGCCCCCAACAGGGCGGCCAAGGCCCGGTGCAGCCACTCCAGGGAGATAATGATGTAGACCCCCAGCAGAATCAGGGTGGCCAGCCAGAAGGCCGGGGTAGCCTGCCGCTGCAGGGTAAGAAAGGCCTAAAGCCTGGAAGCCGTCGCCCCCTCCCCTCCCCCTGGTCACCACCTTGACTGGAATAACGGCCGATTTCCAGGACGGTTTGGAAACTCTGACTTCAACCTGGGATTGTGGCAGGGCGCCGGCCGGGGCCATGAATTTGACCAGGAAACTGCCCTTTTTGTCGGTGACGAGTGCTTCTGGAGACTCGGACGACACCGGCTGGCCAGGCAGCGCAACTTCTACCCGAACACCTTGAATGCCCCGGCCCTGGGGGTCCCTGACCACGCCGGCAACACTGAGTTGGTCGCCGGTCTCGGGCTGGATGGAGGCCGCCCCCGGGCGCGCTTAAGAGGCAAAAGATCAGGAAGGAGATCGCCAGAACGAATTTTTGACAGCTCAATGAAATTGTCCTAACTTTTTAATATATTTAGTAATCTATAAAAATTTATCCCCACGGCGCAGGTCATTTTTTATAAAAGCGCGGCGCCAGCATGATGATTACCGTATAGATTTCCAGACGTCCCAGCAGCATGTCCCAATTGAGCACCCATTTAGCAAATTCCGGCAGGTGGGCATAATTGTCCATGGGACCCACTGCCCCTAACCCTGGACCCACATTGCCGATACAGGCCAACACCGACGTAAAGGACGTCACGATATCCACATCCGTGGCCGCCACTAAAAAAGTGGAGATCGTCGTCAGCCCCAGATACAAAATAATGAAACTCCAGATACCGCTCAAGACCTCCGGCGGCACCGCCTGCCGGCCGATCTTCACCCGGGTCACCGCCCTTGGGTGGATAACGTGAATAAGCTCCCGGTAGGCGTGTTTCACCAAGACCATAATCCGCATACATTTCACGGCCCCGCCGGTGGAGCCGACGCAACTCCCCACCAACATACATAACAGCAACAGACATTGGGGCAGGGCCGGCCAGATCTCAAAGTCGGCGGTGGCGTAGCCGGTGGTGGTGACGATGGAGGCCACCGTAAAGGAGGCATACTGCACTGCCTGGCCCAATTCATAATTGTGATGGATCACTAAACTTACACTGATGATGGCGATCAGCACCCCAACAAAGCTGATGAAAAACCGAAATTCCGGGTCTTGCCACATGGCCTTGGGATTGCCCCGAAATACCTGAAAATGCAGGGCAAAATTGATCCCCCCGATAATCATGAAAAAGGTGACCACGGCATCGATGTAAACACTTTTATAGTGACCGATGGAGGCGTTTTTCGTAGAAAAGCCGCCGGTGGCCAGGGTTCCAAAAGTATGACAGAGGGAGTCAAAGAGGTCCATGCCCCCGAACATGAGGAAGATGGTCTGGATCACCGTCAAAATTAGATACACCTTCCAGAGGATCATGGCGGTATCTTTGATCCGGGGTTTGAGTTTATCCGGCGTGGGCCCGGGCACTTCGGCCTTGTAAAGCTGCATCCCCCCCAATCCCAAAAAAGGCAGAATTGCCAGCCCCAACAGGACGATGCCCATGCCTCCCAGCCAGTGGGTCAGACTGCGCCAGAACAGGATGCCTTTGGGCACTACTTCCACATCCGTGATCACCGAAGCCCCGGTGGTGGTGAAGCCAGAAATGGTTTCGAAAATGCAATCCACCGGCTGGGGCAGAATATTGCCGAAATAATAGGGCAGTCCGCCGAACAGGGCGGCCGCCACCCAGCACAAGGTGGTAATGGCAATACCTTCCTTGTGGTTGAGTGGTTTGACGGCTCCCCGGCTGCGCAAGGCCAGGGCCATGACCAGTCCCACCCCCACGGTCAGAGCCATGGACTCCAGCAATGGCCACAGGCCGGCATCCCAGTAATACAAAGAAAAGCCTATGGGCGCCAGCATGCATAGCCCGATGCCCAGGAGCAACACGCCAATGGTGTGAAAAATATAACGCCAGCGCATTTAGAGAACCCGCCTTTTGCTCATTAAGAGTTGCTCCACCTGGTTGATCTGGGCCCGGCTGGACAGGATGATCACCTTGTCCTGGGGCTGAATGACGGTGTCGCCGCTGGGGATGATCACCTCTTCCCCTCGGGCCAGACACAGAATCAGGGCCTCTTTGGGGAACTTCAGATCTTTTAAGGGGCTGGCGATGATCTCGGAATTTTCCAACGCCAGGGCTTCCAAAACCTCCGCCTCTTTGCCTTTGATGGAAACCGTGGAGATAATTTTCCCCCGGCGGATGTAAGGGAAAATGGAGTTGATGGCGGAACGGCGGGGGCTGACCACATGGTCAATGCCGATGGCGTGCACCAAAGGAATGTAGGCAAACTTGTTGACCCGGCAGATGGTCTTTGGGGCTCCCATCCTTTTAGCTAACAAACAAGAGAGGATATTCATTTCTTCATCATTGGTGGCGGCGATGACCATATCCATACTGCCCACGTTTTCCTGTTCCAAAAACGCCTGATCGGTGGCAAATCCCTGGAGCACCAGGACCCGGTGCAGTTTAGCCGAAATTTCCTGGCAGCGCTGGGGCTCCATCTCGATTAATTTGACATGATAACTTTTTTTGTCCAGCAATTGCGCCAACTGAAAGCCGATGCGGCCGCCCCCGACAATCATAATGTTCCTGGCACTGCCGCTCTTGCCGCCGAATAACTTTTGTATTTCCCCCAGATCATGCTGCTGGCAGACATAATAGACAAAATCCCCGGCCCGGAGGATATCTTTGCCTTTGGGAATAATGAGCTGATCATTTCTGATCAAGGCGGCCACGATCATCCGATTTTTATCTATCTTCTCAGGCAGTTGGAGCAGCTTCAAACCGTTCAGCGGACTGGCGGGCGGCAGTTTTTTTCCCACCATCTTGATCCGCCCGCCCACAAAATCGTTGATTTCCTCCACATCCGGGGCCTGGATCAGGCGCATGATGGCTCTGACGACTTCCACTTCGGGGTTAATTACCGTGCTGATATTGAACATGTCCTGGGCCAGTTGGTCCTGGTAGGCGGCAAAATCATCGTTGCGAATCAAGGCCACTTTCTGCACTTGGGGCGCCATCAGATTGGCGAAAAAACAGGCAATCAGATTAACCTCATCGCTATTGGTGACGGCCAGCAGGAGGTCCGCCTTTTTTATCCCGGCTTCTTCCAGGAGACGGGGATTGGAGCCCGAACCATGAAGGGTTTGCACGTCCAAATGATCGGTCATCTCGTGGAGCGCCTGTTCGTCCGTATCCAGGACCACCACTTCTTTCCGTTCCGCGGCCAGCCATTCGGCAAAATAAAAGCCTACTTCACCGGCTCCGACAATAATAACTCTCAAGGTTATTTTCTCCCAAACGCTAAACTGTCACCGACTAACCTGGGCGGCCACATGGGTCTGCCCCTAGATGGAATAGGTTATCTGTTTGAGCGCAACTCGGTTTAAATCCGCCCAAACCCCCAGGAAAAAGACTGTTTGAAGATTTCATGGCCCCCCACCCTGACCCCGTGGAACATGGTCTCGGCCAGGGCGGTGGCATTGAGCAGGCGGGCCACGTCGATCATCAACTGGGCATCGGCGATGAGACGTTCCACGTCCTCGCCCGGGTATCCGGCCCAGTATTTTAAATCGTGCAGAAAACAGGCGGGATACAGGCTCACCCCCAGCCAGGAATCAAACCACAGGGAGCAGCCGTCACTATAAAATGGCTTGGGCGGCGGATCATTGGCAATCTTGGCCCACAGGTCATAGAGACCGAAATGCTCGCAGATCTCCTTAATCTTCGGCAGCGGCACTTCTTCACCTTTTTTGGGTAACTGCATCGTGTTCATTTCTCCGGAACCGTTTCAGACCTCCAGTACGGTCCGCCCGAGAGGAGGTTCCTGGGTCTGGCGGGGTTTTTGGGACACGAGGAGACGCTGTAAGAGGTCCAATTCCTGAGGTTGAGCTTTGTCGACCCGTTGAAAGTCTATGGCGATGGCACCGTCGGCGGCGCTGATCTTAAAATAGTCCAGGAAGTAGAAAGGGACATAGATATTGGGGAGGAAGCCGATGCGGGTGGGCAGCCGCTCCAACCTCTTCAACCAGGTGCCGGTGTTGAGCACCACCCGGTTCCCTAACCACTGGAGCGACGGGGCATGGGTATGCCCATAGATAAAGATGACCGTGTCGGGATCATGCTGGAAGACAGCCCGGGCCGCCTCCAGATAGCTCCGGTCCTTTTCCAGGCTGAGATCGTCGGGATGGACGACAATGCGAAACCGTTTCAGAGTTTCTTTAATATCTCGCATGATGAAGCTGAGCGGCACCAGCAGGACGCCAAGAACCACGTAGACGATGGCATTGACCGCCAGCACGATCTGCATCAGATTGCCCAGGTAGCCCAAAGAGGCAAACAGGCCATTATACAGGAAAATATTGGTCTGGGTGATCCCCAGCCACTCCAGCGCCGCCCCTGCCAGGACAAAGGTCGTCAACCCGGACAGCAGCAGAAAGGGCAAAATCAGCCAGCGCAACCAGGTGCTCATTTCCCGGTAGAAGTAATTCGAGATCGTCCAGTAGGGGATCTGTTCCGTGGGGTAGACCGACTGGATATCCTTGAGCCAGTTATAACGCCCGTACTTTGAATGTTTGCCGGCCCCGCTCACCATGCCGCTGGTGATAAAATACCCCACCGGCTGGGCGTACGGGTTGCCGAAGTCGGGCATGTGGTTGAAGGAATCATACTGATTGCCGTGTTCGATCCAGAGCCGCTTGCCGGCCAGCTCCCGGGTTATGGACGGGGTCTGTTCCAGATTGATATTGTAGGCCTGCAACATCTCCACGAACTCCGGGTAACAGGCGATTTCATAATCGTGATTACCGGGCAGGATGGTGATTTTAATCTTTTCCCCGGCCTCCCGGAACGCGGCGAAAATGTTGGGGAACTGCTGCATCAGGGCCTGTAATTTCTCCAGGCCCTGGATGTTGGTAAATTCCCACATACCAAAGATATCACCCACAATAATAAGTTCGGCATCCTCTTCCCGGGCCGCCAGATTCTTGAGGAACCCGACCAGCTCCGGCTCATAATCGCAGACACCCAGAGCTTCGTCGCCCCCGATGTGCAAATCGCTGATAAAATAATAATTCCTGGCCACGGCAGGTTCCTCAGGTTTCAGAAATCCAGGCTTGAACGGACGTTACTTGAAAGCAAACCCAACAATAAGGTATTAGCGGTTGCCAAAAGTATGGTCTAAGCACCCCTCACCGACCCTCTCCCTAAGGGGCGAGGGGAATAAAGGACAGAACTTTTGGCAATAGATAATTATTTTTTATTGCCTTCTTTAACAAATACCCCATGTTCGCCAAATTCTTTGAAGGTCAATTTACCATCCTGCACTAGGCCTGTGAGGACCGTTCCATCCGGATTCACAATCTTAATTTGCCCATCCTTGGTCATGGACCATTTGCCGCCCGTCGAGGTCATATCCGCAAAAAATTCCATCCAGATAGCTGGATTTTTGGTATTGTTCCATTTGCCGATGACATCTTTTGCCGATGGCCCCGAAGAACAACCTGCGAGCGCCAATAATAATACTACCAACCACACGAACATTAAGGACTTGGAGGGTTTCATAGGATCAACTCCTCATAAATTTTTTCTTATACTTAGAATCCTGATGAGCTGTTGTCAAATCTTTTTTTGATACCAACAGCTAGCAGTTAAAAAGGCCAGCGGCGCTTAGCTCAACTTCAAACGGGTTGGGCAGGAGAAGCGGGAAATTTGCGAAAAATTATTACATAGTTTATCTTATTGATATAATTTATAAATACTATTGGCAGAATTGGTTTTTCCCGCTTATTTCCCACTTTTTTCCCACTTCGGTTGGACTCTCGGAAAGAAGGTAGCGCGAAATTTCGGAGAGTTTTTTTGCAAGCGATATCTTATTGATATTATTAATTATATTCTCTCACATCTGAGGTTTTTGGCGTTCATTTCGCGCTAATTTCGCGCTGGTTTTTCGGACAGGTGTCGGTTGTTAGTTGCCAGTTTTCGGGTTCCGGTTTGGGGGCAGGCTCCTGAGTCCGGCCGGGCAAGGCGGGCAGAGTTTCGAGTTTTGAGTTCCGAGTTTCGAGATGAAGAAATCTAGATCAGGGGTTTCTGGTGCCGAGTTTTGAGTTTCGGGAGTTGGGGGCTGAGCTGGAACCGGGTCTGGTTCGGGTTCCGGGCAGGCCGCGAAAAGGTTGACTTTCAAGGTCTGGCGGGTGGCGGCCAGGGTCTGGAAGGCATTGGGCAGGAGGTTGTCCTGGAGATCCCATTGGGGGGATGACATAAGGCAATAGATCATTTCGGGTCCCAGGTGCACATCCATTTTGATCATGAGGCTGATAAGGCGGGTGAATTCCCGGCTGGCCTGGAGGAACAATTTGAAATCCTCCCCGGCCCTGGCACCCCGGACGACGCCCAGGACCATTTCCATGACGAGGTTGAGTTTGCAGAATAAGCCCTGGCGCAGACTGTCGTGAAACTCTCGTTGGGCCTGGGCCATTTTTTGCATTAAATGCTCCTGGTGGCGGTGCAGGGCGGAGGTAGTGAAGCCGTACTTTTGGCTGAGGGAAGTGAGCGTGGCGCCGGTGAGGAGGGCGCGGTCGATGTCTTTGACCTGGTTATATCCACAGATAATACACATGTTAATCTCCAGTCGTTCTGGTAAGGGTTGGTTTTTGTTTGGGTTTGAGGTAAAAAAATCACAGTTTCTGGATCAGGATATACCAAAAGAGGGGAAATTAACCAGAACAGTTGGGACAGATGGCACAAAATCGGGGGGGGAAATTTCGGTGGCATGAGGATTCACAATCACCGACGAGTGCAGCCAGAGACAGATGGGACAGGCGGGAGCAAAAACCGGTACAATAAGCTTGTGCTCAGTTTGGTGCGTTTTAAACTGTCTCGGAACAAGGCTGGGCGGTCAGGCCCTGGAAAAGGGCCGGGTGTCAGCCCCAGCAATTTCAAGTTTGGGAGGAAAAATCAATAATCATGAAACTGAAGAAGGTTGTGTTGGTTTGGGCTTTGGCGCTCCTGGGCGCACTGGCCTGGTGACGTTGGCTCACGCTCAATCTCCCGATGATCTCGGTAAGGCCATAGCTGCCAACTATCTGGAAGCTTTGAAAAAAGTTAATGAATTGATGAAAGCTCGACCGGAACCGGCGGATCTGAGCCCCAAAATGGCAGCCCTGAAGGAAGAGACCATTAAAAAGATGGTGGAGGTGGGGCAGAAAGTGGCCAAGCTGAACGAGGCCGGCAAAAAGAAGGTGGATGCCAAGGTGTCCATGGCCTTCGGCAACACTCCTCAAGATCTTTTCAAGGCCTTTTCCGAAGGCCAGCAGTTTTACGCCAAGAAAGATGCCAACCTGGGGAAAACCATCAAGGATTTTAACATCATCACCCAGTACGCGTTATTTGACCTTTTGAAAAAGCAGGAACCCAAGGAGGCCGAGCGTCTGGGTATCAAGTAAGCCTGGTATAAGGTTCGCTTGATTCATGGCACGCAAAGGTGTTTTTAGGGGAAAGATTTTTCTTAAGGGAGGGACCATGACATCAGGAACGCAAGGGGCAAACGGCACGCCCCTGGATAGTAACCCGAAAATCCGCCAGAGGAGAAATTGGGGTATTGTGGCACTGTTTTTGGTGCTGTGGCTGGGCTCGGCCAATCCCGGCCGATCCCAGGAATTCAAGACCATGGACCCGAGCGGCCAGTGGCAAGGATTGCATGGGGTGTTAAGCCTGATGTTGACCGGCGATGCCTTGTCTTTCTGCTATTCCGCGGTTTTCGGCGCCACTGCGCATCTGTGCGACGGTGTCGGGGTGGCGGGCCTGGTTGCCAACGGCGAGTACCATTACGTCGATGATCAAGGCACCGTAGCCTTTCTCGTAACCGAACAAGGCGTCAAAATGAGGACGGTCAGCGGGATTGCCTCGTTTTGCGGGGCCAACTGGCCGGGGGACGAGTTTACCAGGCAAGGCTATAAGGCGGTGAGTCGCGGCACGGTGGCGGAACCGAAAGTCCACTTTCACGTGGTGAGGCGGGCGCCGTCGGTACAACGGCAAGCGTATGTGCTCAAAGGGGACCGGGTTGACGTGGTCCCGGCCTGCTTTGAGGGTGGGGATGCCTGGGTTTTGGCCCGCTTCAAGGGGCCCAAGGCTGTCACCGTGGGGCTGCTCAAGAAAGATGCCCTGGATTTTCTGGACTAAAACCCCCCTCACCCTAACCCTAACTCCCTCAAGGAATGATTGGAAGGCTCTCCTAGGCGTTGAAGTCGTGGGAATAGATGCCTCAAGGGGGACAGGACGATAAAAAGCAATTGGTACAAAACTCATCATTTAGCAGCTAACTACCGCTGCTCCTGGCTCCTATTTCCCGGCCTCCGGCTTCTGGCCTCTGGTCCCTGGCACCGGGCAGGTCTGGGGCAGTTTGGGTGTGAAGCGTTCGGGACCGGAGACGACGGGGCGGCCGATTTTTCGGGCCAGGCCGGTGAGCATGCCGCCGAAAATGTAGTTGTGCAGGGGATAGACGCTGTACCAGTAGAGGATGCCGACCAGGCCCCGGGGCAGGAAGCGGGAAAGCTCCTGGATCTCCACGAGGTTCGGCCCCACCGGGGTCAGGGTGAACTCCAGAAGCGCGTCGCCGGGGAGCTTCATTTCGGCTAACAGCATTAAGCGTTTTTCGGGCTCCACCTCCAGCACCCGCCAGAAATCCAGGGCGTCCCCAACCCGCAGTTCTGTGGGGTGCCGCCGGCCGCCCCGAAAACCGATGCCCCCCAGGAGCCGGTCCAGACCGCCCCGGAGTTTCCACAGGGCGTTGCCGAAAAAGTAGCCGTTCTTTCCCCCGAGGCTGACAATGGGCTTCCAGACCTCCGCCGGAGTGGCCTGGAGCCTGAGGCGGTAGCCGCATTCCAGAATAGTGCCACCGGCATACGGAGTGTCACCGCAATAGACCCATTCCGGGGGCAGGGGCCCACTGGCATCGGTCCAGCAGGTGTCCACCTGCTGCATCTTGATTTTTTCCAGGGCCAACCGGATGGTCTCCCGGCAGGTCAAGAGTTTTTGGGGAATAATCTCCCGGATGCGGTTTTCCTGACAGATGACGGGATTACGCAGACCTTCGGCCAAAGGCCGGGCAATGGCCGACGGTATTGGCGTCACCAGATGAATCCACAGAGAACTCAGCGTGGGCGTCAGTATCGGCACCGGGATGATCAGGCGTTTGGGCAGGCCGGCCCTCCTGGGCGTAAATCCGGAAAAGCTCTTGATAGGACAGGATATCGGGTCCGCCGATATCAAAGGTCTGGCCCAGGACGTCGTCGTGCTCCAGACATCCCTGCAAGTAGTTTAAGACGTTGCTGATGGCGATGGGCTGCACCGGATTGCGCACCCAGGTGGGGGTGGTCATCACTGGCAACCGGTCCACCAGGTAGCGTAAAATTTCGAA
The DNA here is from genome assembly GCA_963777875.1 of uncultured delta proteobacterium. Lineage (GTDB taxonomy): Bacteria > Desulfobacterota > Desulfobaccia > Desulfobaccales > Desulfobaccaceae > Desulfobacca. Next base: position 52,907 of record CAVZSK010000029.1, read on the forward strand.
GGAGGCGCTGCCGGAGCCCAGAATCATGGCCGCCCGGAGAAAGGTGGCCGGGGTCGGGCCGGACTGAAGAATTGTAGCCACTTCGGTGCGGGAACGCAGGTGTTCGCTCAGGTTGGGGTCCCCCGGTTTGCCCAGCCCCCCCAGATAGATGATGCGGTTCAAACCGGCTGCGGCTGCGGCCTGCACCATGTTCTGGGCTCCCTGGCGATCGGTGGAAGTATAGGTATTGGGGGCCGCCACCATGGAATGGACCAGATAAAAAGCTGCCCAGCATCCACGGGCCGCCTCTTCCAGGGATTTTAGCTCCAGCACATCTCCCCGGGCCAGTTCCACATTCGGGTGGCCGGCCCAGGGACGGCATTTGAGTTTGCCCAGAGAACGTCCCAGAGCCCGGACCCGATAGCCCGCGGCTAATAATTGCGGGATCGAACCTGCCCCCGACATATCCCGTGGGGACCCGCTTATTAGTACCGGTTCAGACTGTATTGCTTAATCTCCAGTGGAAAAGGCCAAAGGGCGGGGAAGAACATACCCGGCTGGTTAGTTTCCTCAAAACATGTTCCCAGAATCCACCCTGACCGTACCCCTCCTGAAGCGAGGGGAATGAAGGACAGTACTTTTGGAATCGGGTAGGCTCCATCAGTCTCTAGAGAATCACGACCCGAAGGTCTGAGGAGAAATGACCGACTTCTCTTTTTCCTGGGACGGCAATCGTTGAGATTCCTCCTCGTGAGGGAGAAACTCCGGGGGCAAGGTAGCTTCATGTCTTCTTCACAGCACAGCTCCGCCCATAACAATGCTCTCAATTTGTAGGCACATACACTTTCATGGCGGTTTTTCACTAGACCCCTTCAGAGTTCGAAGGGAATTTTACCAGACCTTATCTTTTACACAGAACTCAGAACTGTTTTTACTGTACCACACTTCCCGGTTGGCTCAAACCCTTTAAATCTCGTAGCGGGCGGCGATGGGCATCCTGCGGCCGCTGCCGAAGGCTTTGGAGGTCACCTTGAGGCCCGGAGCAGCCTGGCGACGCTTATACTCGTTGCGGTCCACCGCCCGGATAATCCAGCGGACAACCTCCGGATCAAAACCCTGCAGGTACCACTTTCCTGGAAGGCCAGGCCGTCGTTAATATAATATTCCAGGATCTGGTCCAGGATCTCATAAGGCGGCAGGGTGTCCTGATCCTTCTGGTCCGGACGCAGTTCCGCGTGGAGGGGGGCTTTCGTCAAGATCTCTTCAGGGATTAAGTCACCCTGGCGGTTGATATAG
>CAVZSK010000030.1:0-44320 GCA_963777875.1 uncultured delta proteobacterium
GGCTTTCATACCGATTTTAGGAGGTTATTGAGATGGCGCTGTATCCTTCCCTGTACCAGATAAACACCCGGGTCTGGCTCCGGGAGCTGGCCAACACCTTGGGGCGGCCGGCTACCCTGGCCGATATCCCCGACTCCTTTCTCGATCAGATAGTCTCCCTGGGCTTCGACTACGTCTGGTTCCTGGGCTTGTGGCAGACCGGCCCGGCGGGCCGTCAGGTGTCTTTGAGTCACCATGAGTGGCTGCAGGAATTCCAGGCGACGCTTCCCGGTTTTACCGAGGCCGACATCAGCGGCTCGCCCTTCGCGGTGACGGGCTACACCCTGCATCAAGACTTCGGCCCGGAGGCAGACCTCGTCAGCCTGAAAGAGCGTCTCCAGAAAAGAAAACTCAAGCTCATGGTGGACTTCGTCCCCAACCACTCGGCCCCGGACCATCCCTGGGTGCAGGCCCATCCGGAGTTCTATGTCCAGGGGAGCGAAGCCGACCTGGAGCGGGAGCCCCATAATTATCGGCGGGTTGAGACCCCCAGCGGCTCCCTTATCCTGGCCTACGGCCGTGACCCCTACTTCGCCGGCTGGCCCGATACCTTCCAGCTCAACTACCGCCACCCGGGATTAAGGGAAGCCATGGCCCAGGAACTCCTCAAGCTGGCCGGCATCGCCGACGGGGTGCGCTGCGACATGGCCATGCTGATTCTCCCCGAGGTCTTCCAGCGCACCTGGGGCGAGCGGTCTTTGCCCACCGACGGTTCCCCCCCCCGTGGACGAACCTTTCTGGCCGGAGACCATCGGGCGGGTCAAAGCCAAGAACCCGGGCTTTATTTTTATGGCGGAAGTCTACTGGGATATGGAGTGGACCCTCATGCAGCAGGGCTTCGACTATTGCTATGATAAGAGTCTCTACGATCGTCTCCTGTCCCGGGATGCCGCCGCGGTGCGGCGCTCACCTCTGGGCTGATATGGCGTATCAGAACCGGCTGGCGAGATTCCTGGAAAACCACGATGAGCCCCGGGCGGCCCATGAGTTTCCGCCGCCGGTGCACCAGGCCGCCGCGGTCGTCACCTTCTTGACCCCCGGCCTGCGGTTCTTTCATGAAGGTCAACTCGAAGGCCGCCGGTCAAAGTCTCCATGCATCTGGGCCGCCGCCCCGAGGAGCCGGTTGACCCGGTCTTGCAGGAATTTTACCGCAAACTGCTGGCCTGCCTGGAACGCCCCGAGGTCCGGGACGGCCACTGGCAGCTTTTGGAAGTTCGCCCGGCCTGGGAGGGCAACCCCACCTGGGACCGCTTCCTGGCCTTTGCCTGGGAAGGTGAAGGCAATCAGCGCCTCCTTATCACCGTCAACTATGGTTCCACCCAGGGGCAGTGTCATGTGGGCCTCCCATGGAATGATTTAAGGGGAAAACAGGTAATCCTCCAGGACTTGGTGCAGGAAGCGCGTGACGAATGGCAGGGGGACGATCTCTGCAATCAGGGCCTCTATGTGGATCTGCCGGCCTGGGGATTTCATGTCTTCGCCTGTGACAGGTCTGATTAGTTTTGGCTGTCTTATTAATGGAGTTGTTAATCATGAACAGAAATTTCTCATTTTGGAACCTGTTGGGAATGGCAATCCTTGCCGTCCTGTCTTTGCCCCTGATTTTCGGCCGGCCGGCCCTGGCGGCCCAGGATGCCTGGCCCAAGCGCTTCGATGATCCCAAAGGCACCGTGGTCATGTACCAACCTCAAGTGGAGGACTTTCAAGGACGATAAGCTCACGGCCCGGGCCGCGGTGTCGGTGAAAACCAAAGAAATGAAGGCCCCGGTTTTTGGGGCCGTCTGGCTCTCGGGCCGGGTCCTGACCGACCGGGACACCCGCATGGCCACCATTGATGAGGTCAAGGTCACGGACGCCAAGTTTCCCGACGCCAAGCCGGAGCAGTTGGAGAAATTGACAGACCTTCCTGAATACCGAGATGGCGGGGTGGAGCATCCCCATTGCCCTGGACCGGTTTCTGGCCGCCCTGGAGGTGCTGGAGCAGGAACAGGCCGGGGACCGGGGCCTGAAAAATGAGCCCCCCAAAATCATCTTCGTCAGCCATCCCGCCGTGCTGGTGCCATCTGGACGGCGACCCCAAGCTGCTGCCCGTCCCCAAATCCTCCCTGATGCGGGTGGCCAATACGCCTTTCCTCATGCTCTACGATCCCCCGGCCAAGACCTATTACCTGAAGGGTGGCGAAGACTGGCTGGCCGCCGCGGACCTCAATGGTCCCTGGAAGGACTCGGAACAAGTCCCGGAAGCCATCAAAACGCTGGAAGCGGCAGCTCAGCAAGCCGCTGGGGAGAAAGGCGCCTCCAAAAAAGTGGAGGCTAAGGCGGGCAAAATGCCGGAGGTCATTGTCAGCACCGTGCCGGCGGAACTTCTGGCCAGCCGACGGGGAGCCCCAATACACTCCCATTAAGGGCACTAACCTCCTGTACATGAGCAATACGGCCAACACGATTTTCATGGACACCGCCACCCAGGAATACTATGCCCTGATCTCCGGCCGCTGGTTTAAGACCAAGGCTTTGGCCGAGGGGCCCTGGACTTACGTGGCCTCGAACCAGCTCCCCAAGGACTTCGCCAAAATCCCGGAGAACTCGGCCAAGGGCTTTGTCCTGGTAAACGTGGCCGACACCACCCAGGCCAAGGAAGCGGTCCTGGACAACTCCATCCCCCAGACCGCCACCATCGACCGCAAAAATGCCACTACCCAGGTGGAGTATGCCGGGGAGCCCAAGTTCGAGAAGATCCCCGGGACGGACCTGGAATACGCGGTGAACACCGGCAAGACCGTGTTTAAAGAAGGCACCAAGTATTATGCCCTGGATCAGGGGGTCTGGTATGAGGCCGACTCCCCCAATGGCCCCTGGAAGGTGTCAGTAACTCCCCCCACCAAAGAGGCGGAAAAGATTCCGGCCAGCAACCCGCACTACAACGCCAAGTACGTCAAGGTCTACGATTCCAGCGATGATACCGTCACCACGGGCTACACTCCCGGCTATACCGGCTCTTACGTGGACAACGGCTCCGTGGTCTACGGCACGGGCTACGATTACCCGGGCTATTCCACCGCCGACACCTACATTCCACCGGCTGCTCCGCCCACTTACGGCTACTCAGCTGCCTATGACCCTTACGAATCTTCCTGGGGTTATCAGTCTTCCTCTTACAACCCCAGCAGCTGGTTAGGCCCCGGTCTGGTGGGGGCTGGCCTCGGTTTGGCGGGCGGCTATGCCATTTGGGGCAATCACAACAACTATGGCGGCGGCTACTGGGGCCCCGGTGGTTATAACAATGTCAACATCGACAATAGCCACAATAACGTCATCAACCCCAAGCCGGGTCAGCGTCCTCCGGGCTGGCAACCGGAGACAAACCTGGAGGAGCGTCCCGGGCAGCCTTCCACCCTGCCAGCCAACCAGGCGAATCTGTATAACCGGCCGGGAAACGAGACCAAGCTGGCCTCCCGGCCCGGCCAACCCACTGCCATGCCGGTAAGCGGCGTTGTTCCCGGCCGCCCTGGCCAGGGCCCGGGAGAGCGTCCCGGCACCCAACCTGCCAGGCCCGGCCAGGCAGCCAAACCCAAACCCGAAACCAGACCGGCCCAGGCGGCCAAGCCCGCCCAGCCCAAAGTTAAGCCGGCCGGAGGGCCGAACAACGTTTTGGCCGATAAGAATGGCAATGTCTATAAGCGAGACAACCAGGGCAACATGAAACCCGCGGCAAAACCGGCAACCCGGCCAGCGGCGGCCTCCCGGCCCACCCCCCGGCCCAGCGTCGATAGTAAACAATTAAATCGGGACTATGCCGCCCGGCAGCGGGGTGAGGTGCGGACCCAGAATTTCCAGCGAGCCAGTGCCGCGCCCAGACCCAGTGTTTCCCGGCCTTCGGGGGGGCGGCGCCATGCGTGGTGGCGGCGGCGGTGGCGGCGGTCGGGCGGGGCGGTGGCCGCGGCGGCCGACGGTAGGTTTCGGGGCATGCAGGAATGCGGGCGAGGTTAGCTGCCATCCAGCGGGCACCGAAATAGTCTAGGAGGCCATGGAATTGATTAATAACCGACGTAGAAGTTTCACTTTCAAGGAAATTTTCAGCAGACCTGGCGGGAGCCGACCAAGGTCTGAAGACTTGAGGTATGGCGGTAAGCTCCCCGGGTAATGAAATCCCGCCCATCGTCACCCAGGCGAGGTTGTGGTCTTAACCTTGGGAACCGGTCGCGTGAGGTGGATGGGACAGGTGACTATCAGGCCGGATACCACCTGGTGATCCCTCTGGGCCTCGCGCCAACTTTGAACACCGGGTCGAAGAACTGTCTGCTCTGATCCGGGCTGGTCCGTTAACCTTAAGGCAAAAGAATACGGGTAGCCTGAAAATTCTAATTGCCGGGCTGGGATAATCGGACTGAAGCCAGAGGAGAATCTATGAAAATCCTCAAGAAAATTTTTTATGGGCTGGCCCTGCTCTTCATCCCCTTGACCATCATCCTGGACAGGATCGGGGGTGTACCGCAACCGCTGCTGTTCTTTCTGGCCGCCGTGGCGATCTTTCCTTTAGCAGCCCTTTTGGTCCATGCCACCGAGCAGTTGGCTCATTACACCGGGGATACCATCGGCGGACTTCTGAATGCCACCTTTGGCAACGCCCCGGAATTGATCATTGCCCTGGTGGCCCTCAAGGCCGGGCTCTATGACATGGTCAAGGCCTCCATTATCGGCGCCATTCTGGCCAACATGCTTCTGGGCCTGGGTGTGGCCTTTTTTCTGGGCGGGTTAAAGCGCCACGTCCAGGAGTTCAATCCCGTGGCCACCCGGAGTTATATGACCATGATGCTGCTGGCGGTCATCAGTCTGGCTGCCCCGGGTATGTTCCACAGTTTCGTCACCGAGGCCTCAATCAAAAATGAACAATATGTCAATCTGGCCATAGCCTTAGTGATCCTGGTCACCTACTTTTTGAGTCTGGTCTTCATGCTGAAAACCCACCCGGACTTCTTCGAAAGTCTGGCAGGGGCGGCAGAAGATGCCGGTGAGGCCAGATGGAGCCTGTCCCGAGCCGTCGTGATCCTTTTGGTGGCCTCCGTTTTCATAGCCTTTATGAGCGAGATCCTGGTGGGAGCAGTGGAAGGCACTGCCCAGGCTCTGGGGATGTCTCAGGCCTTTATCGGCCTGGTAATCCTGGCCGTGGTGGGCGGCGCCGCCGAGACTGGTTCCGCGGTAGTCATGGCTGTAAAGAACCGGGTGGATCTAACGCTCTCCATTGCCATCGGCAGTTCCATCCAGATCGCCCTCTTTGTGGCCCCCGTACTGGTGCTTGGCAAGCTATGTGTTGGCTCCCCAACCTCTTAACCTGATTTTTGACAAGAGTCTTATCAGCGTGTTGTTTTTGACCGTTCTTACCGGCATCATGGTGGCCGGGGACGGCAAAGCCAACTGGTTTAAAGGGGTGCAGTTACTTGCGGTTTATGTTATTTTAGCCGTGATGTTTTATTTTATCCCGGCCCGGCCCTAGCTCCCGTCAGATTCCCGGGAAAAACAAGATAAGGTTACGCTTGAAAATATTACCAAGATTTTCCCCCAAACATTTCTGGACCAGCGAAAGCGGCTTGACCAGCCTGCTTATTGTTCTCAATGTCTTCCTGTTATTAAATATGACTGGGGGATTTTCGCTTTGGTTCGTTTTTGACCAGACTCTTTTTTTTCCTGGTCCTGATTGCCGGCATTCTGACCACGTTCGCAACTCCGGTGGTGAAGTTTCTCTGCATCGCCCTGACCATGATTTCGGTGCCCTTGAGCTGGGTGGTATACGTTTGGCCCAACCGGGGCCTGGCCGCTTTGGATGTCGGCCTCGGTGTCGTCTATCTGGGCCTTCTGCTGGCCGTGGTCGCCGCCCAGGTCTTCCGCTCCGGCCCGGTTACGGTCCACCGGATCTCCGGCGCGGTGGTGGTCTATCTGCTCCTGGGAGTGATGTGGGCTTTGCTGTACCAGCTTCTCATCTTCTTGGAGCCGGGGGCATTGCAGTTTCCGGGCAGCATCTCCACCGACCAGCCGGCGGTGCTTCGGCAAGCGTTAACCTACTTCAGTTTTGTCACCCTCACCACCGTGGGCTACGGTGACATTACGCCGGTACACCCAGCCGCGAAACTCCTGGTGATGTACGAAGCCCTGGCAGGGCAACTCTATCCCGCCATCATCTTGGCCCGGTTGGTTTCCCTGCAGCTTGTGCCACCTAAAGAAGGTGCTTGAAATTAAAAATCATCATAACAATGGGGTGTTTTAATGCCACAGATGAAAAAATCATTACCCATATGGTCAGGTCTGGTAGCCGTAAGCAGTCTGGTGCTGCTGCTTGTTTCCGGCTGTGGTGAAAAGAAGTTACCCCCACCGGTGGCTCCTCAAGTGGAGGTGGCAGACGTGGTGGTCAAAGACGTCCCCATCATCCGGGAATGGGTGGGCACCACCGACGGTCTGGTGAACGCCAAGATCAACGCCCAGGTCCAGGGTTATCTCATCAGGCAAAACTATAAGGAAGGCTCCTTGGTCAAGAAGGGCCAGGTCCTCTTTGAGATCGACCCCCGGCCTTTCCAGGCGGCCCTGGAGCAGGCCAAAGGGCAACTGGCCGTCGCCGAGGGGCAATTGTATACCGCCAAGGCTAACTTGGAGAAGATCAGACCCTTGGCCGCGGTCAACGCCGTGAGCAAAAAAGACCTGGATGACGCCATCGGCCGGGAGGCTTCGGCCCGGGCCGCCGTGCAGGCCGCCAAAGCCGCGCTGCAGAAAACCCAGATCGATCTCAGCTTCACCAGGATCACCTCTCCCATCAACGGCATCGCCGGCATTGCCAAGGCCCAGTTGGGCGAATTAGTGGGGAAGGCCGGCGGTCCCGAACTGACCACCGTGTCCACGGTGGATCCCATTAAAGTCTATATCCCCCTGAGCGAACAGGAGTATATGCGCTATGTCCGGGAAGCCGAAGCCAGGGGCCAAGCCGACCGGGAAGGACCAAGCCTCGAACTGACCCTGGCCGACGGTCAACTCTTTCCCCACAAGGGCCGGGTCTCCTTTGCGGACCGCCAGGTGGACCAGGGCACCGGCACCATCAAAGTGGCCACCCTCTTTCCCAATCCCGGCAATGTCCTGCGCCCCGGGCAGTTTGCCAAGGTCCGGGCCTTGATCGACACCCAAAAAGGGGCCTTGCTGGTTCCCCAACGGGCCATCAACGAAATTCAGGGGAGATACCAGGTGGCAGTCGTGGGGCCGGATAACAAAGTCGAACTGCGCTGGATTAAAGTGGGCGAACGCACCGGCACACTCTGGGTGGTGGAGGAAGGTCTCAAGCCCGGGGAGCAGGTAATCGTGGAAGGCCTCCAAAAGGTTAAAGCCGGTATGACCGTCACTCCCAAGCCGCTATCAGGAGGCGCCTGCCCCAGCCTCCCCCACCGGGAAACAGGAAAGGTAGGGGGCCATGGCGCGCTTTTTCATCAATCGGCCCATCGTGGCCATCGTCATCGCCATCGTCATGGTGATCGTGGGAGTGGTGGCCCTTCTGGGCCTGCCCATTTCCCAATACCCCAACATCGTCCCGCCGGAAATCTTTGTCAACACCACCTATGTGGGCGCCGACGCCCAGACGGTGGAGCAGTCCGTGGCCACGCCCATCGAGCAGGAGATGAGCGGCGTGGACAACATGAATTACATGTACTCGTTGAACGCCAACAACGGCGAGATGAAGCTGTACGTCAACTTCGACGTTAAAACGGACCCCAACATCGACCAGGTGCTGACCCAGATGCGGGAGAGCCAGGCCGAAGCCAAGCTCCCGGCCGACGTCCGCAACTACGGCGTCACCGTCAAGAAGTCCACCGCCGCGCCCCTCATGTTGGTCAACCTCATTTCCCCGGGGGGCACCTACGATGCCACCTTCCTGGCCAATTACGCCTATATCAACTTGAACGACCAGATCACCCGGGTGCCCGGCATCGCCAGCATTACCGTCTTCGGGGCCGGCCAGTATGCCATGCGCTTTTGGGTCAGGCCCGATCAACTGGCCAAGCTCAACATCACCATCCCGGAGATCGTTGACGCCATCCAGAAACAAAACACCGTCAATCCCTCGGGCCAGGTGGGCGCCGAGCCTGCTCCCCCCGGCCAGGAATACACCTACGCCATCCGCTCCCAGGGACGTCTGGAAAGTCCCCAGGAGTTTGAACGGATCGTGCTCCGGGCCAATCCCGACGGCTCCCTGGTCCGCCTCAAAGACGTGGCCCGCATCGAATTGGGCTCCCAGACCTATGCTCTTCAGGGGCGCTTGAACGGCAAGGCCTGCGCCGTCCTGGCCCTTTACCAGCTTCCCGGGACCAACGCCATCCAGGCCGTGGACGGGGTCAAAGCCCTCATGGAGCAGGCCAAGAAAGTCCTTCCCCCCGGATATGGACTACGCCGTTGCCCTGGACACCACCCAGGCGGTGCGGGAGGGCCTCAAGGAAATCGTCCACACCCTGTTTGAAGCCCTCGTCCTCGTCATCATCGTGGTCTTCATCTTTCTCCAGGGCTGGCGGGCCACCCTCATCCCGGCCCTGGCCGTGCCCGTTTCTCTCATCGGCACCTTTGCCATGTTCCCCCTCATCGGCTTCAACATCAACACCATTGCCCTGATGGGACTGGTTCTGGCCATCGGCCTGGTAGTGGACGACGCCATCGTCGTGGTGGAGGCCGTGGAACACCACATCGAGCACGGACTTTCTCCCAAAGAGGCCACCCTCAAAGCCATGGAGGAGGTCTCCGGGCCGGTGGTGGCCATCGCCCTGGTGCTCTCCGCCGTCTTCCTCCCCACCATTTTCATTCCGGGGATCACCGGCCGGCTTTACCAGCAGTTCGCCATTACCATTGCCATCTCCGTGCTCATCAGCGCCTTCAACGCCCTGACTCTCTCCCCGGCCCTGGCCGCCCTGCTCTTAAAACCCAAAAAGGAATCACGGGGCCTCTTAAGCCGCTTCTATCGCTGGTTCAACAACGCCTTCGGCCGCACCACCAACGGCTATGTCAGGTGGTGCGGGACTTTTATCAGAAAAGCGGGAATGAGCCTGCTCTTTCTGGTCCTGGTGACGGGGCTTACCGGCCTTATAGGAGGTAGACTCCCCGGCGGCTTCCTGCCGGAGGAGGACCAGGGATATCTCTATGCCGGGGTGCAGTTGCCCGACGCCTCCTCTCTGCAGCGCACCAGTGAAGTCTGCCGCCAGATTGAGGAGATTATGATGCAGACCCCGGGGGTGGCATACGTCACCTCGGTTATTGGCTACAGCATGCTCAGCGGTGTCACCAATACCTACAGCGGCTTTTTTTTCGTAACGCTCAAGCCATGGCACGAGCGGCACACAGCCCGAGGAAAAATATGAAGCCATCATGGCCGGCCTGAATAAGAGGCTGGCCCAACTCCCCCAGGGTGTCGCCTTTGCCTTCTCCCCTCCGGCCATTCCGGGTATCGGCACTGCCGGCGGGGTTACTTTCATCCTGGAAGACCGGGCCGGCAAGGATATCGACTTTCTCTGGGAAAACACCCAGAAGTTCCTGGCCGCGGCCCGGCAAACGGCCGGAACTCTCCCGGGTCTCCACCACCTTCGTGCCCACGGTCCCCCAGATCTTCGTCAAGGTGGACCGGGATAAGGTCCTCAAGCAGGGGGTGGACATCGGCGAAGTCTTCCAGGTCCTCCAGGCCTTTATGGGCAGCTATTTTGTCAATTACTTCAACCGGTTCGGCCGCCAATGGCAGGTCTACGTCCAGGCCGAAGGAGAATATCGGGCCGACGCCGAACAGTTGGGCCAGTTCTACGTGCGCAACAAGAACGGGGACTCCGTGCCCCTGTCCGCCCTCACCAGTCTCGAGCCGCGTGCCGGTCCGGAGTTCACCATGCGCTACAACCTCTACCGCGCCGTTCAGATCAATGCCGTGAACGCCCCCGGCTATAGTTCCTCCCAGGGCATGCGGGCCTTGGAAGAGGTCTTCAAAGAAACCATGCCGGCGGAAATGGGTTTCGACTATCTGGGCATGTCTTTCCAGGAGAAAAAGGCCCAGGAGGGCGTCCCCGCCTCGGTCGTCTTCGCTCTGTCGCTGCTTTTCGTCTTTTTAATTCTGGCGGCTCAGTACGAGAGCTGGTCTCTTCCTTTCAGCGTCCTGTTGGGCACGCCCATTGCCATCTTCGGGGCTTTCCTGGGGATCTTTATGAGGAGCATGGAGCTTAATCTCTATGCCCAGATCGGCTTGATTATGCTTATCGGTCTGGCCGCGAAAAACGCTATCCTGATCGTCGAATTCGCCAAGATGGAGTATGACAAAGGCAAAGGTGTCGCCGAGGCGGCCCTGGAGGGGGCCAGGCTCCGTCTCCGCCCCATTCTCATGACCAGCTTCGCCTTTATTCTCGGCTGCGTCCCCCTGGCCCTGGCCTCCGGGTCCGGCGCCATTTCCCGGCAGATCATGGGCACCACCGTCATCGGTGGGATGCTCGCGGCCACGATCATCGCCATCTTTCTCATCCCCGTCACCTTTTACGTGGTGGAGAAATTTTCCCACCGCCAGGGCAAGGAACACCCGCCGAGACCTGCCGCCACCAAGGCCGATTCCCCTGACGCTCAAGGAGAAAAGTCATGAGGACCTGTCTGACCATTCTTCTACTCATCCTGCTGTGCGGCTGCGCCGTCGGCCCGGACTACCAGCGGCCCGGCTACCCGGAGCCCTCCACTTTTCGGGGCGAAGGTCCGGGTATTCCCACCCAACCGGCCGGGGCCTCCTTTGGGGATCTGAAGTGGTTTGAGGTTTTCAAGGACGCCAAACTCCAGGAGCTGATCAGGATCGCCCTCCAGGAAAACTACGATGTCCAGATCGCCGCCCAGCGGGTGCTGGCCGCCCGGGAGCAGGTGACCATCCAGCGGTCCTATCTTTTCCCCACGGTGCAATGCCAACAGGTCAGCCCGAGGCCTCCGCACCTCGGAGCGGGGATTCACCGTCGGGCTACCTCGCACGGACCGGCTGGTTGGCGTCCTCTACGGCGACCTCTCCTGGGAATTGGACTTCTTCGGCCGCATCCGCCGGGCCACGGAAGCGGCCCAGGCTGAATTTTTCGCGTCCGAGGATAACCAAAAATTCGTCATCCAGACCCTGGTGACCGACCTGGCCCGGGCCTATTTTCAACTTTTGGCCCTGGACCAACAGCTGGACATCAGTGAGCGCACTGTCAAAGTACGGGAAGAGTCCCTGAAGCTGGTGCAGGCGCGCTTTGACTACGGCTGGGACTCACAGACGCCGGTGCTCATGACCGAGAATCTCCTGTATGGCGCCCGGGCCGTGGTTCCCGAACTGAAGCGGACCATTGAACAGAAAGAAAACCAGATCAGCACCTTGTTGGGCCGCAATCCGGGCGGGATTAAAAGGGGGAAGCCTCTCTTGAAGCAGGATTTGACCGTCTCCGTGCCCCCTGGCTTGCCCTCTTCTCTCCTGGAGCGGCGTCCCGACATCCGCTCTGCCGAAGAGAGCCTGGTGGCGGCCAATGCCCGCATCGGTGAAGCCAAAGCCTTGCTGTTCCCCAACATCAGGATGACCGGGGTCGCCGGCTGGGAGTCCGCCGCTTTGAAAAGTCTGTTCACCGGGCCGGCCAGTTTCTGGGATATTCTTTCACCCGGCCGTCACCCAGCCCATCTTCACCGCCGGGCGGCTTCGGGCCAATGTCCGGGCCACCGAGGCCCAGCAGCAGGAAGCGCTCCTGACTTACAAAAAATCCATTCAGCAAGCCTTTCAGGAGGTCTCCGACTCCCTGGTGTGCGTGCGCCGGTTTCGGGAAGTCCGGCTCGAGGCTGAAAAGCAGGTTCAGGCCCTGACCAAACAGAAAGATCTGGCCAACCAACGCTACTTTGGCGGGGTGACCACCTACCTGGAAGTGTTAGACTCCGACCGGCAGTTATTTGAGTCCCAACTGCAGTTAACCCAGATCCAGTCCAATGAACTCCTGGCCGTCATCGCTCTGTACCGGGCCTTGGGCGGCGGCTGGCAAAACGGCCTCTAAACTGCCTCCATATCAGATCCCTGCAGGACCGGAAAGCCGAGCCTGATTTTCTTCCCCGGGCGCACCACCATAAAAAAAGGCGGCCCTAAGGCCGCCTTGTCTTTCAACGCTGCGCCGGTTCTTAGAAGTGATATGCCAGGCCGAACTGTCCGGAGAATAAATTAATCGTCGGCTGAATGTTGGTGCCTAAAGGGTTAAAGTAGTAGCTCGGCTCAAAATACCGGTATTTAAACGAGGCTTCCGCCGAAATATTCCTGTTAAAGAAATAGCGGAGGCCCGCTTCGGCTGCCAGGCCCAGTGTTAGTGGAAGATTTCGCCCCTCCGGTAAAGCCGCCGATATTGTAGTCCTGACCGCTGAAGAAGATCGCCGGGCCAAAACCGATATAAGGCTGCAGGCGGCCGAAAGGTACCTCTGAATCTTCTAGGAAGCCGTAGCGGCCGGCAAACATAAAGGCCCAGGTCCAGACATAGCCGCTGCTGTTACCGATGGCAACCGGAATGCCGGAAACCGTTACGGAGTTGTTGGGATGATTTAAGGCGTGGTAGCTCAGATCGGTATAGAAACCGAAATATTTCATCCAGTCTTGGTAAAAGCTGGCGGCATAGGTTCCTTGAGGAGTAAACCAGTACCCGAATTTTCCGCCTCCCTGAAAGTAGGATATCGTAATTTCCCTGCAAAATCCCAGTGTTCCCTTGCTGCGTTGAAGAGGAGCCGCCGAAGCCTAAATACCCTTCCACAAAAAATGAAGGTTCAGTGACCGGTGGCGTGGTGGTCTGCCCCGGGGTTTGGGCCCAACCCATGGCTGGAACCAGGATGAAAGCGGCGACGAATACCGCCAGGCCCATCGTTTTTACCTTGTTCATTTGTGTCCCCCCCTTAAAATTATTATTATAGTACTCAATTAATTGAAAACACTGAAAAATAAAATTATTTTCTCATCCCTCCTTTTCGGAAATCTCGACGAAGATTTTTTTATAGTAATATAATAAAATAGCCCATTAAGAAACCAAAAAATACCTTTTCGGCAGGGCCATCTTTGATCCTCTATGTTCCCCTCTCCCCTCGAGGGGAGTGGGTCAGGGTAAGGGGTAAATCAGACAGAGCTTATGTCAGCGACTAGAAATAATTCGCTGGGAGGATTAAAGAATGGCGCGTTATCCTTCTCTGTATCAGATCAATACCCGGGTGTGGCTCCGGGAGCTTTCTAATTCCCTGGGGCGTCCGGCGGCCCTGGCCGATATCCCCGACGCCTTTCTTGACCAGGTGGCAGCCATGGGCTTCGACTATTGCAATGATAAGGGTCTTTACGATCGCCTGCTGTCCCATGATGCCGCCCCGGTGCGGGCTCACCTCTGGGCTGATAAAGCGTATCAAAACCGGCTGGCGAGATTCCTGTAAAACCACGATGAACCACGGGCCGCCCATGATTTTCCGCCCCCGGTGCACCCCCAACTTCAGGAATTTTACCGCAAACTGCTGGCCTGCCTGAAACGCCCGGAGGTCCGGGACGGCCGCTGGCAGCTCGTAGAAATCCGGCCCGGCCTGGGAGGGCAACGGTAATGTCAGGAAGGTTCTGCAAAAAGGATTGCAATAAGAAGAAGGTCATGGCGAAAGGCGTCACGAAACCACATCCCGGCAATAAAAAGGGTGCATTAGTTGGAGGTGTGGGTTGCCGGTTGCCTGGCCCGGGGGTGGGTGTATAAGGATAATGTAACAGTTTAGTCCCCTGAGAGGTTAAGGGGGTCAATAAGTCACCCCCCCATTATCCTCCCGTCAACGGCGGAAAAGTTCCCTCCCCGTTGACGGGGAGGGCTAAAGTGGGGCCGTTTTTCATCTTTTACTCAGATAGCTGAACTGTTACGAAATTAGAAGTAGTTCAAAAATTTAGTATAACCCCAGGCTCTGACAAAATTGTTCAACCCACCCCCCATAACCTTCCCCACTGACCGTCTTCCATTATATACTTCTCTGTGGTCTCTTTTTCTTCTTTTAACCTGACAGCCAATAATGACAAATAAATTACGATAAACTGCTTTGGTGTCATGTGTCCCAAATGTGCGCCGGCGACGATAGCGTGCCGCAACCTCGTTTTGCCTGTTCTACTTCTCCGACTATCTTCAATATCAGAGGATTCTCCTGGCAAACGGCAGCTTGCGGGTGAGGTGCGCGCTGCCGAAGCACGCGGCCAGCGCCACTGGCGCGAGCAGTGCGAACTTGGCGAGGGGGTGAAGGACATAGCCTTGAATGCACAGCGCCAGCATGACGAGTACCAGTGGATGAATAATATATACCGTGTAGGAGTCAGCGGCGGCGGCCTCCAAAAAACTACTCTGGTGGTTGCAGCGCTTGCCGAACCAGTTGAATAACACGACGATGATCCCCACGGCGAAAGTGTGCTCGCACATCGCGAATACAAAGGACCGCCAGTTAAGGCCTCCAGGCGGGGATAGGTCTACGGGTTGATTCACCCCGATCCACGCGCCTGCTCCCACGATTGCCAGCGGCGTCGCCAAGAGCCAGAAGCGAACGAGATGGGGTGACAAGTCTCCTTGCCAGCCCCGTTCCCCGGCGAGGATCCCAACGGCGAAGAACGCCAGGTACTGGGGTTCATATGCGGGCATCATGTGCAGGCCTGGGATCCAATGGCCAATCGGGTATTGAATCCGAACGAGGAACGAGATAACGCCGAGTGCGCTAGCGACCACAATCGTCGCTTGGAGACTCGGCCCTGCCCCGGGCCCTTCCCGGACTTCCATCCGGCGGAACCGTTGTACACATACGAAGGCCAGTGTGAGAAGCAAAAGATTCAGCACGAACCACATCGGGCCGATGCCCAGCAGGCTCCCATAGTGCTTCAGCAGAAGCTCCACGTCTGAGCCCTCAAACCTGTTTAAGTGCACTATCGCCACGATCACCGGGTTGAGAACCAGCATGTAGAAAAGCAGTGGGATGCCGAGACGCCGGAATCGATCCCCGAGGAATCGCTTGAGCCCCTTGCGTGCCAGTGAGGCAGGCGTGAAATAGGCGGCGATCAGGAAGAAGAAGCCCATGAAAAAGGCTTGGGTGGTCCCCGTGAAGACCGTGAGCACAAGCGTTGCGAGCTTACTTGTCTCCGGATCCCTGTAGTACCAATCACCCGCTGCGCCGTAGGTGATGGCAAGGTGCACCAAGACCACGAGGCAGGTGAGAAGCACCCGCAGGTTGTCGATGTAGTAGACGCGCGACGGCTTTTCGGACATGTTTTTTCCTACTCTCTTGGTATTACGTTTTTTTTCTTCTGACAGTGTGAAGCACAGCTTTTGTAAGTTTGTTCTTATGGACATATCATTATCGGATAATCTCGGTTCAAACTCTTAAAATTTGTCCAGGCGAAAATCAGGGGCATGATTTGCTGTCTGCTTTTGATGTGTTGCTTGGAATTTATACCGCTTGCCAGAAGTTTTGTCCTTCATCCCCTCGCCCCGCTTGCGGGGAGAGGGCCAGGGTGAGGGGTGAATAAGTCAGAACTTTTGGCAAAGACTATAACGCCTTGGCCCTTTTTCCCTGATTTGGACATCTGTCCCACCTGTTCTGTCTTTTTTCCCCAACTTTTTGTAAAAATAGAAAACAAAGCTGGCCTTTAAACTGTCATTCCGAAAAATCCAGGCAACCGAAAAAAATAGGTCTTCGCTGCCCTCAGGATGACCAAAGAGGTTTCAGCCGAGGTCTCAAATTGACCCCGGTTAAATACGGACAACTGCAAACGTACCAAAAATAATCACTGGCCCCGGTGGCCCCTGGAGTAAAAAAATGTGCCGGATATGTAAATACAACCAAGTCAAAACCATCGACCGCGCCCTCCTCACCGGCGTCTCCTTGACCTCACCCGGTCCGGCCCGGCAACCCTTCGCCCGGCCGAAAAACGACCGCCAACCGCCCACCGATAACCGTCCGAAAAACCAGCGCGAAATTAGCGCGAAATGAGCGCGAAAAACACCGCGCCAGAAACAATTTAATGAATATATTCAATAAGATATCGCAAGCGAAAAAAATCTCCCGCCCCAACGCGAAAATCTCTTCCAGAGGGTTTGGCGCAAGTGGGAAAAAAGTGGGAAATGAGCGGGAAAAACAACTGATCTTGATTGTATTAATGAAATATATCAATATGATATCTAAAATTAAAAAATTCGCCAAATTTCCGGTTTACCTAATTTTAGCTGACTGCCATTTTTTAGCTTTTAACTGAGAACCAAAAACCGAAAACTGTTTTTATCAGACCACTAACCACCGGAGCAGACAATGTGTATCATCTGTCGAGACAATCAGTTACAGGACGTCGACCGCGCTCTTCTGGCCGGCGCTACCCTGTCCTCCCTCAACCAAAAATACGGCTTCAGCCTCTCAGTTCTGCAGCGTCATAAAAAGCACCTGTTTGAAAAAGTGGGCCGGGCCCAAACTCGGCTTCGGGATCACCTGCGCCAGAACTGTCTCTTTAAACTCAATCGGGTTCTGGAGATAGCCATGCACACGGCCCGGGCCGCCACCGGCGACAGCAACGCCAGGATAGCCCTCCAGGCCACCCGGGAAGTTACCCGTATCATTAACCGCATGACCAAACAGGATTTCGAATTGGACCCGGAAATGGTCTATTGCCTTCTCCACTCCCACGCCTGGGTCGGCTATCACGGCCTCCTGCCCACCGACTCCGAGGTTATCCCCAAAATCCGTCAGACCATGGCCGAGAACCTTGCCACCCCCTGTCCGGAGCCGGAACCGAACCAGGATCGAGACCCGGCGCCAAATTCAACCCTCCGAACCTAAAAACTCGGAACTCGAAACTTATTCTACAGCCGGATGCCACTCCGAAAACCGTCTACCGTAAATGGAAAAGCGGCAGCGGGAAACGGGACAAGAGGTGGGAAAAAGGTGGAAAATTACCGGGAAAAACAGCCCCTGCAAATAAAAATAAGAATGGAATATCAAGAAGATACAGTGTCAAAAAAAGATGCCGGAAAAAACGCCGCAGCCTCTTGCCCCGGCGCGGTCATCCCGATACCTTCCGCCGGTGCCTCAAGGCTCAGACTCGGCTCCCACCGCTCCTCTCGAAACTCGAAGCTCAAAATTCGCAACGTTATGCCAAAAGTTACGACGGAAGTGGAAAAGAAGCGGGAAAATACCGGGATAGATGAGTTAATGATAATATCTTATTCTGCCGAACTCTATGATACCATCTGCCTTTTTAGCCGCAAACCGCAAACCGCAAACTTTTACTTTGCTACCAGCCTAAAAAGGCATTATAGTAAAAGAATAATAATTGATTAAAATGTTTTGAACCATTTGATTGTTAATTTCGAAGAGCCATCGAAATTTGATGCTGAAAATCGAATCCTTTGCCTTGCACCTGACTACCACCGCCGAGACCGACATCCTGGATCTCTCTTCCCTGATTCAGCAGAAAATTGCCGCGACTGAAATAGAAAATGGTTTGTTGACCTTATTTACACCCGGCTCCACCGCCGCCCTGACCACCATCGAATTTGAACCGGGGGTGGTGAATGACCTGAAAAAAGCCATCGACCGGCTGATTCCCCGGGAAATCGCCTATGAGCATGACCGGCGCTGGGGGGACGGCAACGGCTACTCCCACGTGCGCGCCGCCCTGTTCAAACCGGATCTTTCCATTCCCGTTGAAAATAAACGGTTGACCCTGGGCACCTGGCAGCAGATCGTACTGTTGGATTTTGACAATCGTCCCCGCCAGCGAACCATCCGGGGTCAAATCATGGGGATGACATCATCGGCGGCATGAGAAAAGGCCCAGTGGCTTCCGGCAGCAGCCGTGCATCGGAAACTTGTCTTTGCTGATAATGACCTGGTGCAGACCCTGTTCGGCCAGCAAAATCAGCATCTCCGGATTATTGACCGTCTCCTGCAGATCAAGTCCAATGTCCGGGGCAACGAAGTTATCCTGGAAGGGCCCGAGCCGGCCCTGGAGCTGGCAGCCCGCACCCTGGAAGAATTGTACAATCTGCTCCAGGCCGGCTACCCCATTACCGGCCAGGACGTGCAATATGCCCTGCGGATCATTCGAGAGAATCCGGCTACCGATCTTAAAACCATCTTTCTGGACACGGTTTATATCTCGGCCCTCAAGCGCCGCATCACCCCCAAAAGCCTCAATCAGAAACACTATCTCCAGGCAATCCGCAATTTCGACATGGTCTTCGGTATCGGTCCGGCCGGCACCGGCAAAACCTACCTGGCCATGGCCATGGCCGTGGCCTCCCTGATCAACAACGAATGCAGCCGCATCGTCCTGACCCGACCGGCGGTGGAAGCCGGCGAGAAACTGGGCTTTCTGCCCGGCGATCTTTTCGAAAAAGTCAACCCCTACCTGCGGCCCCTTTACGACGCCCTGCATGATATGATGGACTTTGACAAGGCTTCTCAACTCATGCAGCGGGGTGTCATTGAGGTGGCGCCCCTGGCCTTCATGCGCGGCCGTACCCTGAATAACGCCTTCGTCATCCTGGACGAGGCCCAGAATACTACTTCCGAACAGATGATGATGTTTCTCACCCGCCTGGGTTTCGGCTCCAAAGCAGTCATCACCGGGGATATCACCCAGATCGATCTGCCAACCGGAACCAGGTCAGGACTCAAGGAGGTCAGGGAAATCCTCAAAAACATCGAAGGCATTACCTTTATTTACTTTAATAAAAACGACGTGGTGCGCCATCCTCTCGTCCAGGATATCATCCTGGCCTACGAAGATTATCAGCAGCAAAAGCGCCGCACGTTCCCTGACAAAACCGCTGTATTGCAGCGAGACAACGAAAATGACCGAGAAGAAAACCAACGATAAACCTAAGCGACAGCTTGAATTGAACCATATTCATCGGCTCTGGCACAACCTCAACCTGAGTAGACGAGCCCTGGAGCCCGGTCTCAAGGAGAGGTGGTATAAGATTGCTCTGTTGGCCGGCTTCAGCCTGCTGGCCGCCGTCATGGTCTTTCCACGTCCTCAGGCCCCCCACTTTGATTACCAGGTGGGTGAAATTGCTGAAAGGGATATCAAAGCCTCCGCGGATTTTCTGGTGGAAGATCAGGAATCCACCGCCAAGCGGCAACAGGAACAACTGGACGAAAGCCCTCTGATTTTCGACCTGGACGAACGGATCGGGCCGGAAATCAACGCCAGGTTGCACCAGGCTTTTGAATTCATGCGGCAAACCACCCAGGAGACCCAACGGCCGGCCACCGCCGATCTGCCGGCCACTCCGGAAACGGAGGCAAAACTTCCCTTCTCCAAACTCTACAAGGTGTTACTGGACAAGAAGCCCGAATTCGACAAAATATTAGGCGTCGTTATCCCCAACAACATCTTTTATCTGCTGGCTCGCAATAATTTTTCCGTCCAATGGGAGGATGTTATCAGCCAGCAGGTCAATACGGTGGTTTCCCAGGGCGTGTATAGTGAACAGACCCTCATGCCCACCGACGCGCGCCGGCCGGTCATTATCCGCCGCCTACCTTCCTGGCAGGAAAAAGAAGAGACCAACGGCGAGCGCTTTTTGAGGCTCGAGGATGCCAAAAAGAAAGTGAATCTCTACTGCCGGGAAGCTGTGGAAGAACTCCCTTCGGGACCGCGCTGGGCCATATGTGAGGTCGCCCAGGCTTTAATCACTCCCAATGTCTTGTTAAACCGGGCTGAAACCGAACAGCGGAAGCTGGGGCGTCTGCAAGAATTCCGGCCGGTCTATTTTCAGATCAAAAAAGGGGAGATGCTGGTGCGGGAGGGTGAGAAAATAACTCCCACGCATCTGGTCAAGTTACAGGCTCTGGACAAGGAACGACCCCATGGTTGGTGGTTTTGGAGGTTTCTCGGGACCTGGGGTCTGATTGCCCTCATGGCCGGTTTTTGCTATAAATTGGTCCGCCTGAACTCGAAAAAAGGCCCCCGCAATTTGAAGGAATTGACCTTCATTGCCGTGACCCTCTTAGGTATAACCCTGTTGGACCTGGGTCTGGTGATTTTTGGCGGGGCCTTAACCCGTCTTAGCCCGCTGCTCGCCAAAAACTTTCTCTTTTATCTCCCGGTGGCCCTGGCTCCCATCCTGATACAGGTTTTTATCGGTCTGGAAGCCGCAGTGCTCACCTCTCTTCTGGCTGCCGTTCTCACTGCCCTGCTCGTGGACAAGCCTTTCCTGTTTTTCCTCTATTTTTCCCTGAGCGGCCTGGTGGGTGTCTGGGCCGGCCACCATTGCCGCAGCCGTTGGGGTTTTATCCGTACCAGTCTGTATGTGGCCGCAGTTAATGTTGTCACGGTTCTGGCCCTGAAACTCTTGGAATTTCCGTTGCCGGCCCAGGATATCTTCCTGGGCGTCTTGTTTGCCCTGGCAGGGGGTATTCAGATCGGTATCCTGGCTACCGGGCTGGCTCCGGTGATGGAAGTGGTCTTCGACTTAACTTCCGACATCAGACTCCTGGAACTGGTGAATCTGGAGCGGCCGATTTTACGCCAATTGATGCTGGTGGCCCCGGGCACTTACCACCATTCCATTATTGTCGGCAACCTGGTGGAAGCCGCCGCGGAAAAAATCGGTGCCAATCCCCTGTTGGCCAAAGCCGCCGCCTATTATCACGACGTCGGTAAAGTCAAAAAACCCACTTACTTTGTGGAGAACCAGCTCGGCGGCGAAAATAAACACGAAAAACTGGCTCCTTCCATGAGTAGTCTTATTCTTCAGGCCCATGTCAAAGATGGGGTGGAACTGGCCCGGCAAAACAAGGTGAGTCAAAATATTATCGATATCATCCGGCAGCACCATGGCACCAGTTTTATGGTCTATTTCTATAACAAGGCCAAGCAGCAGGCAACCAATCCGCATATGGTCAAAAGGCGAGGATTACCGCTACCCGGGACCACGCCCGCAAACCAAGGAAGCCGGACTGGTGCTGCTGGCGGACCAGGTCGAGGCCGCCTCGAAAACCCTCCTTGATCCCACCCCGGCCAGAATCCAGGGATCAGTGCAGAAAATCATCAACAATATCTTTGCGGACGGGCAATTGGATGAGTGTGAGCTCACCCTCAAAGATCTGCACGAAATCGCCAAAAGTTTCATCAAGATCCTGAGCGGCATCTTCCATCACCGGATAGAGTACCCGCATTCAGCTGAAAAAGTTAGTGAGAAAAAGAAAACCAGTGAAGATCTGGATAAACAACCGGCAGAGAAAAATACGCCTAGACTTGTCAAAGATCAGGAAAAAAGCCGGGAAGATCTTAAACGGCTTGGACTGTCCTGAGGCTGAATTAAGCCTGACCCTGGTAAATGACCCGGCCATGGCCCGCTTCAACCAAACCATCCTGCAACGGCGAGGCCCCACCAACGTCATCGCGGTGCCCTTGCAGGGAGGCCCTTTCCCGGAGATTCAAGCCCAGATGTTGGGAGATGTCATCATCTCCCTGGAAACCACCCGCCGCCAGGCCCGGGAACAAGGCTGGAAATTTCTCGAACTCCTGGATCTCTACCTGGTTCATGGCATTCTGCATCTCCTGGGCTATGACCATGAAACCACCGAGGCCGAAGCCATGCGCATGGCTGCCAGGACCCGGGAGCTTTTTAGACTTGTGCATCCGGAAATAGAGGAGGAAATTGCGTGGCCCGACTGGAAGTGAATGTGGATCATGTGGCAACTCTGCGCCAGGCCCGTTTGATTAACGAACCAGACCCGGTGACTGCGGCCGCCCTGGCGGAATTGGCCGGCGCCGACGGCATTATCGTGCACCTGCGGGAGGATCGGCGGCATATCCAGGACCGGGATGTGATCCTGTTGCGCCAGACCATAAAAACCCGCCTTAATCTTGAAATGGCGGCCACTGCCGAGATGATCGGCATCGCCCGGGAGGTCAAGCCTCACGTGGTTACCCTGGTGCCCGAAAAACGGGCCGAACTCACCACCGAGGGCGGCCTGGATGTGGCCGGCCATCAGGACCACTTCCGGGAAGCCGTCGGCCAGCTCAAGGAAGCCGGTATTTTTGTCAGTCTGTTCGTGGACCCCCAGGCCGAGCACATCCAAGCCGCAGCCCTGGTGGGCGCCGACTGCGTGGAACTGCATACCGGAGCCTATGCCGAGGCGTCCGCCGAGGCGGAGGCCCAACGACTCTTTGAAGAACTGCTGGCCGCCGCCGCCCATGCCCGGCAATTGGGTCTGAAAGTCAAGGCCGGGCACGGTCTCGACTACCGCAATATCAAACGCTTCCGGGGCCGCAAGGAATTTGAGGAATACAGCATCGGCCACAGCATCATCTCCCGAGCCGTCCTGGTCGGCCTGGAAAGAGCCGTCCGGGAGATGATTGCTTTAATTAATGGCTAACCCGAAAAATGGACCACAGGCGCCCCGCTCTACGGCAGGCTATTCCCCTCTTACCTCGAAGGAGAAGGTTAGGTTTGAGGGCTGGGAACCCATCAGCGCAATGCTCAGCTTGGAACCCTTTTCTAAGAGCTGGATGTAGGGCGGGAAAGCGAAGCGCCTCCCGCCTTCACGTATCTAGTGAGCACAGCCCACCTGTCACTTGCCATTAACAAAGGAGGTTTCCCATGAAAAAAACTTTTTGATTCTGTCCCTGGCCCTGCTGGTCGCTTTCGCCCTGAGCGGCTGCGGCAAAGAAGAACCCCCCAAACCCAAAGAGGTGACCAAAGACCAACTGAAAGAACAAGCCGGTCAGTTGGCTGATACGGCGAAAGACTACCTGCAGCAGCAAAAAGACAAATTCCTTCAGGACTTTGACGGCCGCATAAAGGGGCTGAATAAAAAGATCGACGAACTCCAGGCCGAAGCCGACAAAGCAACCCCGGAATTGAAAGAAAAACTCCAGACTGGACTCAAACAATTGCAGGAAAAACAAGGAGTAATCAAAAAACAACTGGAAGAGTCCAAAAGCGCGGCCGGCCAGGCCTGGGAAGACCTGAAATCCGGCCTGGATGAAACCCTGAAACAGGTGGATCAAGATCTGGAAAAAGACAAGAAGATGTAGGTTAATAGCCGTAGCTGGCTGTATTTCCCTCGCCGAGGGGAGAGGGCCGGGTGAGGGGTGCATCTAGCAATCTTGTTGTCAACCTATATGGCCTTAGGATGGGAAAGCGAGGAGCTCCTGCTTGTGCACTCGTTCCGAAGCTCCTGCTTCGCCACCGTTAATCTATTGGCTATGCCCTATGACCCCCACCGAACCATACCAGGGCTTTGAACAAGGCCCCATCCGACCGCCCAGCGAGGCTGCCAGCCTGCTGCTCCGGGTCATGCGCAACTGTTCCTGGAACCACTGCACCTTTTGCCCGGTCTACAAAGACCGCTCCTTTTCCCGGCGGCCGCTGGCCCACGTGCTCCGGGATATCGATGCGGTCCATGACTCGGTCCAGGCCATCGGTGCAGTCCGCCGGGATTTAGGCAGTCCAACCTTTGCCCAGATGCAGACGGATCTGGCCGGGCAGGAATTCGACCCCGCAGCCCTGGCCGCAGCCTGGCATTGGCTCCGGCATGGGGCCCAGAACGTCTTTTTGCAGGATGCCAACGTCCTCATCGTCAAACCCGAGGATCTGCTGGCCATCCTGAACCATCTCAACCGGCGCTTTCCCCGGGTGCAGCGGCTTACCTGTTATGCCCGCTCCAGCACTGCGGCCCGGCTGCCCCTGGAGGCCCTCCAGGCTTTGCGGCAGGCCGGGCTCTCCCGGGTCCACATCGGCCTGGAGTCCGGGTCCGATCAGGTCTTGCGGGCGACCCGGAAGGGGACCACCCAAGCCCAGCAGATCACCGCCGGCGTCAAACTGAAACAGGCGGGCATGGAGCTGTCGGAATACTATATGCCCGGACTCGGCGGCGCCGACTCTCTGGGAAGAGAACGCCCGGCAAACCGCCTTGGCCCTCAACCAGATCAACCCCGACTTCATCCGCATCCGCACCCTGGCCCTGCCGCCGTCCGCGCCCCTGACCGAGGCGGCCCAGACTGGCAATTTCCCTGTTCCCGCCGACGAACTCGTGCTCCGGGAACTGCAGCTTTTCCTGGAATCCCTGGAGGGTATCTACCAGTACCGTGGCCAACGACCACATCGTCAACCTGCTCCCCGAAGTAGAAGGCCGCCTGCCCCAGGATAAAGACCGGATGCTGGAGGTTTTCCACCGTTACTGGAACCTGTCGCCAAGCCAACGCACTGGTGTACCGGGTGGGGCGGCGCCTGGGCTATTTCTCCCGCCTCTCCGACCTGGACGACCCGGTGCGCTCCCGCCACGTCGACCAAGTCTGCCAGCAAAACGCCATCACCCCGGAAAATGTGGACGCCTTCACCCAGGAACTCCTGCGCCGTTATATTTAAGACTGTATCCGGTTTCTGGTTAACAGATGTAATTTATTGAAAAAATTATTGAAATATGTTTCGTGCCACGTTACATTGAGAGCATGACCAAAAAGCTTTGCTCAACCCTTCTCCCGCAGCGACCTCATCGGGTTTTCGGGTTGCCCGGACTTTTTAATTACCCCTTATTCCTTGAGTCCTTTACCCCTTTTGAAGTGGAGAATGGGGATAGTGGTCCATGAATCCAACATGAATGAAATAAAACGCCTGGAAAGGGAACTGTATGAATGCGCCCTGGCGGTGGAGCAGGATGAGCAGCTGAAACGCCGAGATGGCTGAGTGGGACGTGACCGTTGGAGACGGCCTAGAAAAGGATCAGCCAGACCCTGAAGCAGGTCTTAGCTGTCCTACGGGACTGGTCCGTCCTTAACCTACCCGGGAATTCCAATTCCTTTCAATTCCGAAACGTCTACTCTTCACAATGAAGTCGATGTCTGCCGATGGCAGGCCTTTTTGGTCACGGCTTTGCAGGCGCAGTAAACTCGGCAAACTGACCGTCACAGACGGCCGAGCGGTTGAACTTCGGGTAGTGAGAAACGGTTACTCTTGCGGGAAACGCTCATCCCTGTTAGCATAAGGGAGATTAAAAAAGGAGGGTAAAGCCATCAGCAGGAAAAGAGTTTTCGGCAAGTGGGGCAGTTACCTTTCCAGTTATCTTTTTTTGGCCGTGGTCGGATTGGCCCTGATCGCCGGGGCCGTCTGGCTGACCGGCACCTGGTTTGACCTGACCTCCCCGGAAATCCAACTTCGGCCCGAGGCCAAGCAACTTGGAGCCAAACAAACCTTCACGTTGAACGTTACCGATGCCAACAGCGGTCTCAGTCGGGTTAAGGTCTGGCTCCGTCAGGGAAGTAGCGAAAAAGAAATTATCTCCCAAACCTTCCCTGGCCGTCGCTGGGGGCGGGGCGGAAGCGAGCGAGCAGTGGAACTACCCCTGAGCGTGGAGCCCAAGGCCTGGGGGTTTAAGGATGGCCCGGCGGAATTGCTCGTTGAAGCCCGGGATTATTCCTGGATGGGTTGGCTCAGAGGCAACCGGGCCAGGCTTGTCCGCAATGTTACCATTGATTTGACGCCATTACGGCTAACCTTTACCTCCATCAATGAATTTCTCATCCAGGGGGGCACCGGCCTGGTAACCTATCAGGTGAACAAGCCCATGGCTAAAAGTGGCATTGTGGTCAACGGCGAGTTTTTTGCCGGATTCCCCATCCAAGGCGGTGATTCAGGTAAGTACCTGGCTTTTTTTGCGGTTCCGTATGACCTGCCTCAGCCCCTGACCTTGGAATTGCTGGCCGTGGACCAGGGAGGCGTCGAAGCCCGGACCAAATTGCTGTATCGCCTCAAAACGAAACGTTGGAAGGCCGACAAGATTAAGCTGGGCGATGATTTTCTTAATAAGAAAATGCAGGAATTTCAGGAGATTAATCCTGAATTGAAGAATATCAATAACCCGCTGGAGGTCTTTCTGAAGATCAACCAGGACGAACGGGGGAAAAACGCCCGTCTGATTCAGGAAGTCTGCAGCCGGAGCCAGCCGGAGCGGCTTTGGCAGGGGGCCTTTATGCGGCTGCCGAACAGCAAGCCCATGGCTGCCTTCGCCGATCATCGCAGTTACATCTATCAAGGTCGGGAGATAGATAAACAGGTGCATCTGGGGCAGGATCTGGCCTCTCTAAAAAAAGCTGAGGTGCCGGCGGCCAATAACGGCCTGGTCGTCTTCACCGGCCCCCTGGGAATTTATGGGAAGTCGGTAATTCTGGATCATGGCTGGGGATTGTTCAGCCTGTACAGCCATTTAAGTGAAATTAAAGTGGAAAAAGGTCAAAAACTTAATAAAGGGGACATCCTGGGACACACCGGTGCCACCGGTATGGCTGGAGGTGATCATTTGCACTTTTCCATCATGGTGCAGGGTAAATTTGTCAATCCCCTGGAGTGGTTTGATCCCCATTGGATAAAAGATCAAGTGAACCGGCAGTTGGCATCTGTGGCCCCGGCTGCAGCTCCAGACCAAACCGGCCGCGACCAAAACTAAAGCGGCAGCGCCCGAGCCCAAAGTCAAGGCCCCTAAAAAGAAGAATCCTTGAGTTTTCGTGGCGCTTCCTAGTGTAGTTGCCACAAGATGTATCCCTGATTCCCCTCTTCCCTTAAGGGCAGAGGGGCGGAGTGAGGGGTAAATCATTTCTGTAGGTAGCGGCTGTAAAGTTAGGCAATAAGGAGACTCCGTTATTATAGTCCGCATCAATCCAGACAATCCACAGGAGCGCCTCCTTCGCCGGGTGGTGCAGGTATTGGCCGAGGGCGGCCTTATCGCCTATCCCACCGACACCTGCTACGGGATTGGCTGTGATTTACTCAATAAAAAGGCCATTGAAAAGATCTACCAACTCAAAAAGCGTCCCCTGGCCAAGCCTTTCAGCTTCATCTGCGGGGATCTAAAAAACATCAGTGAATATGCCAAGGTATCCAACTTTGCCTATAAGACCATGCGGCGTTTGCTCCCCGGCCCCTACACCTTTATTCTGGAAGGCTCCCGCCTGGTGCCCAAAATCATGTTGACCCGCCGGAAAACCGCGGGCCTCAGGGTCCCGGATAATGCCATCTGTTTAGGCCTGGTGAATCTTTTAGGCCACCCCATCATCACGACCAGCGCCAGCCGGGACGACGGGACGGTCATGAGTGATCCTTATGATATTGCCGAATACTACAAACCACCTCTGGACCTGGTGATCGATGGGGGCATTGTGGCGCCGGCGCCTTCCAGTGTGATCTCGTTGATCGGGGATGAACCTGAAGTTATTCGGGAAGGTAAAGGGGAGGTAAGCGGCTTTATGTGAGGCCGGGGAGTTAACGGCCGGGAGTAAAAAGGTAAGCCGGTACGGCCGAGGCTGCGCCGAGCCAGCTTTCCAGGATCTCTTCCGGATCATTACCAAGGAGCAGGCTGAAGATGGAAATCTTTTCTTTGGGGAGGTAGACGGCGTCAACTTTGCCTTTGATGCCGCCCAACCTGCCGGCCAGTTCGATGGCGTCCGGAAGATTGCCAAGTTGGTCCACCAATCCCAGATTTTTGGCTACCTCACCGGTGAAGACACGTCCGTCGGCCACTTCCCGCACTTTGTGGGCCAACATCTGTCTGCCCCGGGCCACGTCCACAATAAACTGTTCATGAACGTTATCCAGGAGTTTTTGGAGATATTCTTTTTCCACCGGGGTCATAGGCCGGGTGGGCGAACCCACATCTTTAAATTTGCCGGCATGCAGATTGTAAAGATCGATACCCAGTTTTTGCGTGAGCTTTTCAATATTGGTGAAATTCATAATGACGCCGATACTGCCGGTCAGGGTGCCAGGGTTGGCCATGATGATATCCGCTCCCGAGGCGATATAATACCCCCCTGAAGCCGCCACGGTCCCCATGGAAGCCACCACCTTTTTTTTCTGGCGTGTTTTTATGATTTCTTCCAAAATCTCCTGAGATGGCCCTACTGCTCCGCCCGGAGAGTTGATTCGCATGACAATGGCTTTAATGGCATCGTTTTCCCTGAATTTTTTAAGGTGATTCAGGGTAGCTTTGGAATCGGTGATGACACCGACCACCTCCACCACCCCCACCTTGTTACTTTTGGCCAAAAACCCCGCTTTCCCAGTCATAGGCAGGATGAGCAGGGCGACGCCGATGAAAAAAGCCATAATGGCTCCCAACATCAAGAATACGAATAAAGGAGAGCGTTTGGCCATGGCAGTGAACCTGGTTAGTTAATCCTTATCTTCCTGCTTCAGCAATTCGCTTTCTTCCAATCTCTCCTGGAGCAGTTCGCCCAATGGGGTCGTGGCTTCCTGGCGGGAGTGGAGATAATCACGATAGACCGATTGTTCCTGGTCTGTCTCCAATTTTCGAATGCTCAAGCCGATTTTCCGTTCTTTGGGAGAAACGTTGATCACTTTGGCGGTAATCATGTCACCGACTTCAATTTGAACCGGCTTATTTTTATCCCGGCTTAGTTCGGAAACATGGATGAGTCCCTCAATGCCCTCCTCCAGTTCGATGAATACCCCAAAATCGGTTTTATTGGTGACCAAACCGGCGACGGATTTACCCGAGGGATATCTCTGGTCAATGGTCTTCCAGGGATCGTCAGCCAATTGTTTGATACCCAGGGAAAAGCGCTCGTTTTCCTTATCGATTTTGAGCACTTTGGCCTGCACTTCCTGGCCTTTTTTGAAAATTTCGGAAGGATGTTTGATCCTCTTGGTCCAGGAAATGTCGGAGATATGCACTAACCCGTCAATGCCCTCATCAATACCGATAAAAATACCGAAGTCAGTGATATTTTTTATTTTTCCTTCAATTATGGTGCCTTCCGGATATTTTTCACCGATGATATCCCACGGATTAGGCTCCACATGTTTCATGCTCAAGGAAATACGTTTCTTTTCAATGTCAATGTCCAGGACTTCGGCTTCGACAACATCGCCGACGGTGACAATTTTCGAAGGATGACGAACTTTTTTGGTCCAGGACATTTCGGAAACATGAATGAGGCCTTCCACTCCTGGTTCCAGTTCTACAAAAGCGCCGTAATCGGTTAGACTGACGACTTTCCCCCGCACCCGTTCGCCCACCGGATATTTCGCAGATGCGATTAGCCAAGGATCTTCGGTCAATTGTTTCAAACCGAGAGATACCTTTTCGTTATCGCGATCAAAACTTAAGATTTTTACCTCGATCGGGTCGCCAACGTGAAAGACATCGGAAGGATGACCGATACGTCCCCAGGACATGTCAGTGACATGCAAAAGGCCGTCGATGCCACCTAAATCAACGAACACGCCATAATCAGTGATATTTTTAACCGTTCCCGTGACTACCTTGCTCTCTTCCAGACCTGCCAGGGTGGCGGATTTTTGTTCGGTCCGCTCTTTTTCCATGATGACACGTCGGGACAAAACCACGTTACGGCGTTTCTTGTTGTATTTCAAGATCTTGAATTTAAAGGTCTGGCCGATAAGGCTGTCAATATTTCGCACCGGCTGCAAATCCACTTGCGAACCAGGCAAAAAAGCACTCATGCCGCCCAGGTCTACGGACAACCCGCCTTTTACCTTGGCCACAACAGTGCCCTCGATTTCACCATCTTGCTGATAGGCGGAACTGATTTCTTCCCAGATCTTAATTTTCGAGGCTTTTTCCTTGGAAAGCAGGATGACGTCTTCTTCGTCGTCCCGTCTCTCCAGGAGCACATCTATCTGGTCACCCACTTTGGCCGTGTTCTCACCATTAGGATCAAGAAATTCGTGTATCGGGATATGTCCCTCGCATTTATAGCCGATGTCGACAATCACATAGTCCTTGTCGACGGCAACGATACGTCCGTTGACAACTTCGCCTTCCTGATATTGTTTGAGACTTTCTTCATACAGGTCAGGCAATTGATCAAAGCTGCTGGCCATATCTTTCATGTCCTCGGATTCGGCACTATCCGACTCAAGGCCCGGGGCGAAATCGTGTGATTCTTCTTCCGCCACCGGGGTTGTTTGGGCAGCGTTGGCCGCCTGTTCTTCTGTTAAGTTAACATTATTTTCCGATGTCATCCCTACCCCCTAAAGCTATATTTTTCACCCCGAAGGGTTTTTATCTCTTATTGATTTGATTCCCGATGAGGTTGCCACCACCGAGTAATTTCGGCAGAAATCGTTAAACATAAGGTTGAATCAAGTGAAAGCAGATTTCCTCCACCTGATCCAAATTAAAGTCGGAGCTGTCAATGACCTGTGCGCCCACAGGGATCCGAAGGGGATCTTCCTGTCGTTCCTGATCTCGTTGGTCCCGCACACCCATATCCTGACAGACAACGTTTTCGTCGAGAATTTTACCCTGGGTTCTGGAGCTCAAGCCACCGGCGATGGGCTCGAACCTCCAAGGATGCTTCTAAAAAGATTTTCACCTCGGCTTCCGGAAAGACCCTGGTACCCATGTCTCTGCCTTCGGCAATGACGCCGCCCGGCTTCAGCCAATTCCCGTAGTCTCGCCTTGACCCATTGGCGCACCGGACGGAGGGTGGCCACCAGAGAGGCGCCCTGACTTACTTGGGGCTCCCGGATGGCAGTGTGATATCCTTTCCACCCGCGTCCAGTCTAAGACCATCAACTCCTGGAGAAATCAGGATCTGAAAGGTTGCTAAAAAGTCAGTGAGCCACTGGGGGCTTAAAAGATCTCCCTGCTGCCGGTCGGCCATTAAAGCCACCGCCCGGTAAAAGGCGCCGCTTTCCAGATAGATCAGGTCCAAGCGACGTGCCAGCCGTTTGGCCACGCTGCTTTTGCCGGCGCCGGCGGGGCCGTCCAGAGTAACAATGAGGCGTCGAGATTGATTAAGCGGCAAAGCCCATCACTCGCTTGAAGGTCTGGATGAATCTCTGGTTTTCGGCCGGCAGACCGGCATTGACTCGAATATACTCCGGCAACTGATAACTGGACATGGCCCGAATGATTACCCCCTGCCGCAACATCTTCTCATAGACTTCCCGACTGTTGCGGGCCACATGGATGAGCAGAAAATTGGCCTGAGTAGGAATGTAAGCAATACCAAGACGATCCAACTCATGGCAGAAAAAGGCCAGGCCTTCTCTGACCAGGTGGCGGGTCTGGGCCAGAAATTCATGATCGTCCAAGGCTGCCAGGGCGGCTGCCTGAGCCAGAGAGTTAACGTTAAAGGGTGACCGCAGGCGATCCAGATAGCCCATTAAAGTACTGGGACCATAGCCATAGCCAATGCGCAGTCCGGCCAGACCGTAGGCCTTGGAAAAGGTGCGCAAACCGATGAGCGGCCGGTTTTCCTGGACATATGGCAAGCCCAGGAAGACCTCGGGGTCGTCCGCAAATTCGATATAGGCCTCATCCACTACCACCAGGACCTGAGGCGGCAACGCGGCCAGAAAATCTTCCCACTCCTGCCGATAAATAACCGTGCCGGTGGGATTATTCGGGTTGTTAATAATAATCAGCTTGGTGTTGGCGATTATGGCCGCCAAGACGGCCGGCAAATCAACGCGAAAATCTTTGAGCGGTACCGGGCGAAAGACGCCGCCGGCCCCCTGGGTCAAGAGCCCGTACATTAAAAAAGAAGGGGTGGCACTGACGACTTCCTGACCAGGAAGCAAAAAAGCCCGCACCAGTAGCTCTAAAATTTCATCCGAGCCGTTGCCGCAGATAAGCTGCTCCGGGAGCAGACCGAGGTGTCGGCTCAAACGCTGTTTTAGATAATAGGCACTGGCATCGGGGTAGCGATGCAGTTTTCCGATTTGCCCGGCAATGGCTTGCATTGCCAGGGGAGAGGGACCGAGAGGATTTTCGTTGGAAGCCAACTTGATGGAGTCGGAGATACCAAGTTCTCGTTCTAATTCCTCAAGGGGTTTGCCGGGCGGATAGGCCGCTAATGTGGCAATATATTCGGGCACCAATGCTTCAAACATATAATTCCATGAAAAAAATCGAAGATACCAGCCGTATTATTTCGGACTGAGGCGCAGAACTGAATAAATCGGGGTGGGTGCTAACTTTTAAGGGCGGGTAAGATTAGGTATCGATTTCTCTTTTATATTAAAAGTTCGATGTGTTGACCAAGAAATGGTTGCCTCGGTAACTTTTCCGGCAATGATCGCCTGACATTAAGGCAATATTAACGCCGGAATACCCTTAAAAATGCACGAACGGCTCGTTCCCTTTTTCAATTACAAAATTGCGCAAAATCTACTGTAGATATAACCTAGACGCTTTAAAAAATCAACAGCTTTTTCTTTGGCGCTCCCCTGCCGCTAAGCTCACGAGTCAACGTCGTTTTTTCCCGTCAGCTGTAGTGCACTTGGCTCTAACAAGACACTTGTGCGGTAGTGGGCAGTTAATTACTCCCTGACAAGAATGGCTGCAACCATGAGGTAGTCTGGTGGACAAGGGGGGGAATTTCCGCTGCCACGGGAACAAAGGATTGACGCAGAAAAAAAATTTGATAAATTTAATTACTTAATCTTTTTTCAAAGGATCGAACCCTATGGCTGAATTGGTCCCCTGGCGGGCACTTTATTATAATCCAGAGAAGTTTCCAGATCTAACAGCAATAGTAACACCTCCCTATGATGTTATTTCCCCGGAACAGCAGGTGAGCTATTATGATAAGCATCTCTACAATGTCATCCGTTTGATTTTACCCCGACCACAGAGGAATAATCCGGACCCGGATTCCCGGTATTTGCAGGCCGGGGCGGAGTTTACCGCCTGGCGCCAACAAGGGGTTCTGATTAAGGATACTGCTCCGGCCCTCTTTTAT
The DNA here is from genome assembly GCA_963777875.1 of uncultured delta proteobacterium. Lineage (GTDB taxonomy): Bacteria > Desulfobacterota > Desulfobaccia > Desulfobaccales > Desulfobaccaceae > Desulfobacca. Next base: position 32,786 of record CAVZSK010000030.1, read on the forward strand.
TGGGAGACCGAGTACACTCTGGAGGGTCAAACCCATACCCGGCGGGCGGTGGTGGGATTAATTCGCCTGGAATCTTTTGAAAGCGGGGTGGTCCGGCCACATGAAAAAACGTTTTCGGCCCACAAAACAGACCGGTTCAAGCTGATGCAGCAGGTGCAAGCGCATCTGTCCACGGTGTTTGCCCTGTATCCGGACCGGGCAGATCAGGTGTTGACTGCCCTGAAACAAGGACTGCCCGGCGCTCCCATGTTTGATTTTAAAGATTATGAGGGCTCCCGGCAAAGGTTCTACCGGGTCACCGACCCCAAAGCCATTGAGGCTGCGGCCGCAGGTATGGCAGGTTTGCCAATCTTTATTGCCGACGGCCACCATCGGTATGAAACTTCCCTGGCTTACCAGTCCTATCTCCAGGAGCGCTATCCCCAGGCTCCACCCCGGGCCGGCTTCAATTATGTGCTCATGTATTTAAGCAACATGCTGGATCCGGACCTGGTTATCCGGCCGGCCCACCGTCTCCTGGATAGCCGCCGGCTGCAGCATTTTGAGGAGGAAATCCTCCTGTCGAAGCTACCTCAATTCTTCGCAGTGGAGCCGCTGGAACTGACGGCCACCCCGCTGTCGGCCAATGCCCCGGCCTTGGGAGCGGCGCTGCACCAGGCCGGGCAGCACAGTACCGGCATGGCCGTGGTAACACCATCGAAAAAGGCTTTTATTCTGAAGCTTAAACCTGGCGTGATGGACGGTCCCTTAACGGCCCATATGCCCAAGGCTCTGACGAAATTGGATGTAGTGGCCCTAAACTTCCTGATTTTTGAAAAGGTGATGGGCCTGAGCAGCAAGGAACAGGATGATGAAGAAACTTTCCACTATTCCAGCACCGTGGCCGGGGCCCTGGAAGCCATGGAGAAGGGCAAGGTCAACCTGGCTTTCCTGTTGAATCCCACCCGCATCGAGCATGTTCAGGAAGTGGCCAGCAGCGGCCTGATTATGCCTCGTAAATCAACCTACTTTTATCCCAAAGTGCCAGTGGGATTGGTAATGCACGCCATCGATCCCAGTGAGGAAGTTGGTCTTTAAGACAGTTTTTGGTCTTCGGTTAAGTGATTACGTATTATCAAAGACTTCGACATTTCCTTTCATGCCGGACACACCAAACCTGGTATGATTCCAAGACCTGAGGAACCGGTTCAACCGGATGAAACTCTGGAGCCATTCGGCCAGGGGCGGTTATGGGTTTTCCAAAAAAAACACGGGTATCGCTTTTCACTGGACGCAGTGACTGTTGGCCGGTTTAACCGATCTGCGGACCGGAGGGAGGGTCATGGACCTGGGAGCCGGTTGCGGTATTGTTGCCCTCATTTTGGCTTGCCGGTTTCCTCATTGTTCCCTGGTGGGCTGTGGAAAGCCAGCCGGCGTTGGCGGCCCTGGCTGAGCGCAATGTCCTCTTAAATGGCTTGACGGGGCGCGTTGAAATCATGGCCGACGAGATGCAAAACCTCCCCCAGCGTTTCCCCGGGGAATCCTTTGAAGTGGTGGTGAGTAACCCCCCGTATCGTCCTCTGGGAAGCGGCCGCCTCAACCCGGAGGCCGAAAGGGCCATCGCCCGCCATGAACTGCATGGCTCCCTGGAGCTGGTGGCCCAGAGCGCTAATTATCTGCTGCCGACGAAGGGACGGCTGGCCCTGATTTATCCGGCCTGGCGTCTGGTCCACCTGTGCGCGCAGCTGCGGTCCCTTCACCTGGAGCCTAAAACCTTGCGCTTGATCCATTCCCGTCCAGGCGAGGAAGCCAGGCTGGTCTGGGTGGAAGCCCGAAAAGGTGGCGGGGAGGATTTGAAGGTTTTACCGCCCTTGATAGTGTACCAGAGCCAAGGCTGCTATACGGCTGAAATGGAAGAGTTATTCAGTTTTTGAGAAATAACGTCCCAGGAGGCCTTGTGGAAGTCCTTGCTTATAAGGGGTAATGTATAGTAACATATTGTTTATAGTCATTTTCAGTGGAAACGGGGGTGGGTCATGTGGCACCAATCGTTAAAAGGCCAGGTTGGCAACCCGACAGGCGATCAGACCGAGAAGAAAAAGGGACGAATATTAATTCTTGACGAGGATGACTGCACCTGCGATTTTCTCAGCTCGATCATCAAACTTATCGGTTTTGAATTCGAGACGGTTAAAAATGTGGAACAGGCCATGGAACAGATGGAAAAGACCACTTTTGATCTGGTCATCACCGACCTGCACCTGCCCAACACCCAGCAGTTCCTGGAAGCCAGCCTGGAAAAGCACCCCCACTTGCAAACTATCATCATGGTCCACCGGCGACAGGTTTTTTATGAGGTCATGCGTCTGCCCGGGGCTGCCTTTATTCAGAAACCCTTCAACTTCGACGACATCGTGGAAAAGATTCACCAGGCCATTCACCACCGGAGCCAGCAACAGGTGGAAACCCAGATCCTGCGACTGCGCCATGAGATCTTTCGGTTATAGGGCGGGCCTGAGTATGCCTTGCCAAGCCTAACTTATTCTATGCCTGCTACGCTTCGAAGAGACGGATGTTAGCCCGGGTCACCAGCGGGTCCCTGCGGGGGGTGGACGGTTTCCTGGTGGAAGTGGAGGTGGACATCGCCTTTGGCATGCCGGCCTTCACCACCGTGGGCCTGCCGGAAATCGCGGTCAAAGAGAGCAAGGACCGGGTCAAGGCGGCCATCAAGAACTCGGGCTATCATTTTCCCGGGACCCGGGTGACCATCAACCTGGCCCCGGCTGACGTCCGCAAAGAAGGCACCGGTTTTGACCTGCCCATTGCCCTGGGACTGCTGGCGGCCCAGGGTATAGCGCCCCAGGAGACCCTGGACCGCTATTTGCTGTACGGTGAAGTTTCCCTGGACGGACGCCTGAAGGCTACCCGGGGCGTGCTGCCGGTGGCTTTGGCCTGCCGCCAGGCGGGACTGGACGGGCTGATTATCCCCAAAGAAAATGCCCGGGAAGCCGCAGTGGTGCAGGACCTGGCGGTTTACGCGGTCCAGAGTCTGCCGGAAGTGGTGGAATTTTTGCGGGGCACGTTGGCTTTGGCCCCGGAACCGCCGCCGGCGGTGGAACTGCTGGCCCCGAGCGCTGAAGACATTGACTTTGCCGAGGTCAAGGGCCAGGAACAGGTGAAACGGGCCATGGTCATCGCGGCGGCAGGGGGCCACAATGTCCTGATGATGGGGCCGCCGGGGTCGGGCAAGACCATGCTGGCCAGGCGATTGTCTACCATCCTGCCGCCGTTGACCTTTGCCGAAGCTATAGAAACCTCCAAGATTTACAGCATCATGGGCCTGCTGCCGCCGGGACAGGCCTTGCTGGCCACCCGGCCCTTCCGGCCGCCGCACCACACCGTCTCGGATGCCGGTCTCATCGGCGGGGGGCGCATCCCCCGGCCCGGGGAGGTCAGTCTGGCCCACAACGGCGTACTTTTCCTGGATGAACTGCCGGAATTCAAACGCCAGGTACTGGAAGTGCTGCGCCAGCCCCTGGAAGAAGGCTACGTCACCATCTCCCGGGCCAGCAGTTCCCTGACCTACCCGGCCCGCTTTATGCTGGTGGCGGCCATGAACCCCTGCCCCTGCGGTTTCCTGGGGGACGCCAAGCGCCCCTGTCGCTGTTCCCCCAATCAGATTCGCACCTACCAGACCCGCATCTCGGGCCCCCTGCTGGACCGCATCGATATCCAGGTGCCGGTGCCGGCCGTGGCGTTTCAGGACCTGGCGGCGGGGCCGGACGGCGAAAAATCAGCCAGCCTGCAAGAGAAAGTGGTGGCCGCCCGGACGGTGCAGACCCACCGGTTGGCCGGCAGCCGGGTGCATTGCAATGCCCAGATGCCGCCCCGCCTGGTAAAACAGCATTGCCAACTCCAACCTGAACCCCGGCACCTCCTGGAACGGGCCATGGAGCGGCTGGGCTTATCGGCCCGGGCTTACAACCGCATCCTGAAGATCGCCCGGACCATCGCCGATTTGGAAGGACTGCCGGATATCCAGACGCCGCATGTGGCGGAGGCGATTCAGTACCGGAGTCTGGACCGGACGTTTGTGGCTTGAATCAGGTAAAATGAACAGAGTCCCAGCCAAGATCATTTCTGTTTAAACATAACGCTTACTCCTGGAACATTCCCCCGAACAGACAAATTTACAGGAAACATGGCGCCCCCGGCCGCCAACCCGGGATGGGACGCCGGTAGGATACGTAAATTTTTTAATAATTTCTATCTTACTGAAAATACAATATAAATATATTTATTGGCTTATTTTTCGCGCTCATTTCGCGGTAATTTCGGGCTAAATTTTCCAGGATTTTTCGCAACCATTGCCAAGACGCCGATGAGTTTTCGGGCGGGCCGGCGGGACTATGGCAGGATGAAAAGTATTTTTCGCGGCAATTTTTTTAATATTTGCTATCTTAATGAAATAGCAAATATATTATATTTTTTGGGCATTATTTCGTGCTGATTTCGCGGTATTTTCGCGCTGGTTTTTCGCGGTCTTTATCGTTTCGCCCCGTCAGCACCGGTCAGCCGCATGGGTCCGGGCTGATGCCGTCCTTGGGGCTGACCGCCCAGATCTAAGGGGGCCGTCTCAAGAGTGTCCCGGACGGGAAGTTCGACACCCCGGATGATACACAGGATCATATCGAATCAAGCCGGAAAATGACAGCACACTTGAAGCAGATGGCGCGAAAATGTAAAAGCAGGGAGGAGGGAACAGGGAAGAGGGGAAGCGAAAGAGGTCTCGGCGATCAGGGGGAACTGTCGGCAGATTAGGGGCGGGATGGTTTTTGGGGTAAGCATATCGGAGGAATAGAGCCCCTCCCGACGCAAGAGGGCGCCTATGTGTCCGGACTCGCTTAAGGCATCGACTTCTTAAGAATGCGCAGTTTATAATCGGCGGTGAAACGACGACGAATGGGTTTTTCTAATACCTCAGGATTGGGAACGAGAACTGGCTGGCAGGGTTTGTCGGGAGTGGCCAGCTTGTTGGCAGAGGCCCCTCCACTCCGACCAGGTTCGCTACGCTCACCTGGTCTCCGTTCCGGGGCCTCTGCCACCTTCTCCTTTGGGGATGTCATCATCTTTGGTGATCCGGTTTCTTTCATTCTTTTCCCTCCCCGCCCTACAGTAATTTATCACAGGGAGGGTGTCTCAGCTATATTGACACAGAGGGCTGATGCTCTTATCCAATGAGGGCAAAATTAAAGAATTTGCCAAGGGTGGAATTCTGAATGTCCAGAGAATTGGCTAACTGACTGAAATAATTGGTGCCGGAGGCGAGACTCGAACTCGCACAGGCATAAAGCCCGGGGGATTTTGAGTTCGGTGATGGAAAATTTTATTGATCAGGCAGAATCATATCTTGTTGAATGTAAAGGATTATCCATGTATACTATTCAAGTGTATAGCCATAAAAAACCTGCTCCATAGAGGATTAATGGGAAACTTTTGGGACACTTTTGATTCGGTCAAAGGCTTTTGATTGAGCTCAATTTCCGCGACTTTCCATATTTTCCTCTCATCCGTAATAACGACTCGAGTGATTATAGCAGAAAGCTTTTATTTGCTTATCTAAGATTTTTTCGGTGTCGGGGTTAGGCTAAATGCCGGCCTCTTGCTCCCAAGGCAACTAAGCTATATTAATATATAAATAATAACAATAAGATAACTGATATTTTTTTCAGATATAGTCACTTTTCTACTCATAAAAACTCAAACCCACTCACAAACCTACTCACGGTTTTTGATCGCAATCTTCCTACCCCAATATTTGGAAAAGTCCAGTTTTGCCAGTGAGTGACAAATTTCTGATCGCGCTCTTCGCGTACAATTCGCAAACTGTTATTCAAGGTGTATTCCTCAAGAAAATAAAGCTTTCCCCGAAACGAAACCCGGATGGCCAGCGATGCATTATCATTCAAAGGGCAGGATTAGCGGGGAGGGGGACCTATGGCGAACAGAGAGATGTAGAATCTGTTACGAGATCATATATGCAACTACTGGGATTTTTCAGGAGTTTCGAATGTGGCAAAGTGATCTGTAATCGGTCATGATAACTTCTATATCAATCGGCCTTTTTTTCTTGACGGCCCTCTTGACTGTCTGGTCTCTTCTGGTTTTCTCCTGATACCATTAGGAACTGAATGGAACGTATCATACCGACCCTTGTAAGGAAGTGACCGGCGTTCAAAACCAGCTATGCGAAGAAGGGCCTTCAGTGTTAGCCTGCTGTTGGTCCGGGATATAGACGATAGTCTGGTCCATCAGATTTTTGGTCAGGTGGTAGCCGGATCAGGTAGGCTTGTCGATGCAGTGATTGTCCTTAACCAGGAGCGAAGCCCACTGATAGGTCTCAATGCCGATGAAGTCGAGGTAACTTTTTTTAATAATAGTTATTTTTTAGTATGTAATGAAATTTTACTTTGCTTTTCCCCTTGAAATGCTTATTCTTAAAAAAATAATTTTCCCCTTATTGAGTAAAAAGGGCTTAAGACTATACCCTCAGGAGGTGACACGATGCCACCCAAAACCGTATGGCAAGGTCTCATAACGTTTGGGGTTATGGCTTTCCTGTCTGCCTGGGCGCAGGCAGCGGGCAGCCCGACCGGACGGTGTTGCCGGTTCCCGCTCCGCCCTTCCAGGGCACAATCGGCATGACTGTCAAGGATTCCAAGGCTGATTTTCCCAAGCAGCTCCAGCCCCCGGCCGGAGCCCCCAACGTTTTGATAATCATCCTGGATGACGTCGGCTTCGGTCATGCCGGCGCCTTTGGCGGGGCGGTGCCGACGCCTACCATGGATCGGCTGGCCGCCAAGGGCCTGCGTTATAACACGTTCCACACCACCGCTTTGTGTTCACCCACCCGGGCCGCCCTGCTGACCGGCCGCAACCATCACAGCGTCGGCACCGGCGTCATCATTGAATTGGGCACCGGCTTCCCCGGCTATACCGGCATCGTCCCGAACACGACCGCAGGCTTGCCGGAAATCCTCCGGCAGAACGGCTATGCCACCGCGGCGTTCGGCAAGTGGCACAACACCCCGGGCAACGAGATCAACCCCTCCGGACCCTTTGACCGGTGGCCCACCGGCAAGACCTGGGGCTTTGAGTACTTCTACGGTTTTATGAACGGCGAGACGTCCCAGTATTATCCAGTGCTCTACCGCAATACCACGCCCGTGGCCCAACCCAAGTCGCCGGAGGAGGGTTACCACCTCACCAATGACCTGGTGGACGACGCCGTCGGCTGGTTAAATCAGGTAAATGCCACCAACCCCAAGAAGCCTTGGTTCGTCTATTTTTCCACCGGGGCCATTCATGCCCCGCACCACACTCCTAAGCCCTATATTGACAAGTATAAAGGGAAATTCGACGCTGGCTGGGATAAATATCGCGAGGAGACCTTTGCTCGTCAGAAACAGATGGGCATCATCCCGGCCGACGCCAAGCTAACCCCGCGGCCCAAAGAAATACCGGCCTGGGCTGAGCAATCCGAAGCGGCCAAACGGGTTTACCGCCGCCTGATGGAAAACTACTCCGGCTTCCTGGATCACACTGACGAACAGATCGACCGGCTCCTCGCCGCCATCGAGAAATCCGGGGAAATGGACAATACCCTCGTCTTCTTTATCGTCGGCGACAATGGCGCCTCGGCCGAAGGCGGCTTGGAAGGGACCGTCAACGAGATAGCCAGTCTCAACGGCATCCAACTCGGGTTGAAGGGACTTGAGGCCAAGTTCGATGAAATCGGCGGCCCCAAAACCGAGCCCCACGTCCCCGTGGGCTGGGCTTGGGCGGTGGATACCCCCTTTCAGTGGACCAAGCAGGTCGCCTCCCATTTCGGTGGCACCCGCAACGGCCTGATCGCGGATCGGCCCAAAAACATTAAAGCCCAAAACGGCTTGCGGACGCAGTTCCACCACATCATTGATGTCGCCCCCACGGTGCTGGAGGCGGCCGGCATTCCCGAGCCCAAGGAAGTCAACGGCGTCAACGAGAAGCCCATGGAAGGCGTCAGCATGTTTTATTCTTTTAACGATGCCACAGCCAAATCCCATCGCACCGTGCAGTATTTCGAAATGTTCGGCAACCGTGGCATCTATAAGGACGGCTGGATGGCTACGACCCGCCACGGCCGGTTGCCGTGGGAAACCGCTGGCGTTGGCAAAATGGGCGACTTCGACAGCGATACCTGGGAACTGTATCACATCGACGAGGACTTCAGCCAGGCCGATAACCTGGCCGCCAAGCATCCTGAGAAACTCAAGGAGTTGCAGGCCGCCTTCCTCGTGGAGGCCAAAAAATATAATGTTTTGCCCCTGGATGACCGTATGGCGGAGCGATTTGATCTGTCTTTACGGCCAAACCCCCTCACCGGCCTGAAAAAAGTTACCTATGGCCCGGGGGTCACCGGTCTCAATGAGGCTGCGGTGCTCGATACCCATGGCGTCCCTTTCTCCGTCACGGCCGAGGTGGAGGTGGGAATGGGCGCCAACGGGGTGCTGGCTGCCATCGGCGGCATCACCTCAGGCTGGTCCCTGTATGTCAAGGACGGCAAGCCGACCTTCTATTACAACTTCTTCGAGGTGGAACATGCCAAGGTCCAGTTGTCCGAGGTTTTGCCCCCGGGTAAAGCCACCATAACGTGCTGGAGATTATCCCGACGGTACCAGGTCCCGGCAAGCCAGCGAATGTGAGACTGTTGGTCAACGACAAGGAAGTAGGCAAAGGCCGCATCTCCAGGAACGTACCCTTCGTTTACGGCGTGGAACCCTTTGACATCGGCATGGATACCGTCTCCCCTGTCTCCGAGGATGTATAAAACCCCCTTCCCTTTCCAGGGCCGTATTAAAAGAGGTAACCATTCAAGTGAAGTAGTATATTTGAATGAAGGTATTAAAGCAAGGGGCGGGAAGAGAGATCCTTCCCGCCCTTTTACACACCCTGGCGAGGCATGGACGGCAGGTACAATGTGCAAGATCAGTGTAGAAACTTTTCATAAAATCAGCAAGTTGGCGGCGCCATTTTTTTCAAACCATCGGCCGGCAGGCTTCCCATGGAAAGAAGGCATATTAGTAAATCGCTGATTGTAGTGACTATAATAGTGGGAGCGGCGATCCTCGGTTTGGGCTCCTGGTATTATCTGTCTTCGACTTTTCGGCCCCAGGTGACGACCTCGACCCCAACGACGGCCGCCGCAGGTGCGCCAGGCTACGCCGGCTCGTGGAGCTGCCGGGAATGCCACGAAAGTTCTACGAGCTCTGGGCCCCCTCGCACCACGGTCTGGCCATGCAGCCGGTGACCCCGGAATTTCTGCAGACCAAACTGGAGCCGCAAAAAGCCCCCATCACCACAAGGCACCGCCGCTACCAGACGATTTTCCAGGACGGTCAGGGATTTGTCCAGGAGCAGGGCTCCCAGATAGATCAAAAATACCCCATGGTTCACGCTATGGGTGGCAAAAACGTCTTATTATTTCCTGACGCCCCTGGAAAAAGGCCGGCTTCAGGTCCTGCCGCTGGCCTATGACGTCCGGAAAAAGGAATGGTTCGACACCACCTCCAGCATGATCCGGCACTTTGCCGAAGGGGCCTGCACGGAGCCGGTGTCCTGGCGGGACCCGCTGCTGGCATTCAACACCGCCTGCTATAGCTGCCACGTCAGCCAGTTGGCCACCAACTATGATCTCCAAACCGACACCTACAACACCCAGTGGGTGGAGCCGGGCATCAACTGCGAGAGCTGCCACGGGCCTTCCCGGGAACACAACCAGATCTGCAAAGAGGCGCCTCCCGGCACCGTGCCCAAGGACTTGAAGATCACCCGGGGCGGTAAAAGTTTCACCAATGCTCAGAACAACGACACCTGTTCTTCCTGTCACGCCAAGGCCATGCCGCTGGCGGTGAGCTTTCCGCCCGGGGCCCGTTTTTTCGACCATTTTGATCTGGTGACCCTGGAGGACCCGGATTACTATCCGGACGGCCGGGATCTGGGGCAAAATCTACACTTTGACATCCTGGATGCTAAGCCCCTGCGTTAAGTCAGGGCAGCTCTCCTGCCTCCACTGCCACACCTCCAGCGGGCGCTACAAGTTTAGTGACGAAGCCAAGGCCAACCAGGCCTGTCTCCCCTGCCATCAGCAGCGGGTGGACCAGGCTGCGGCCCATATCCATCATCCCTTGAATAAGCTTGGCACTCCCGACAAGTGCATAGCGTGCCACATGCCCATGACGGAATTTGCCCGCATGCGGCGCAGCGACCACTCCATGCTGCCGCGACGCCGGCCGTCACCCGGAAACTCAAATCCCCCAATGCCTGTAACCTCTGCCACCAGGACAAAGATGGCCTGGGCCGACAAACAAGTTCGACAGTGGCATAAACAGGACTACCAGGCCTCGGTGCTCCACCGGGCCGGACTGGTGGACGCGGCCCGGCGCAGGGACTGGAAACGGCTGCCGGAGATGCTCACGTATATCGCCGACAAAAGCCACGATCCGGTTTTTGCCACCTCCTTTATCCGGCTCCTGACTTCCTGCTCGGACCCCCGCAAATGGCCGGTGCTCCAGCAAGCCCTGCAGGACGATTCCCCTCGGGTGCGGGGAGCGGCAGCGGCTTCATTGGAAGCCTATCTGACGCCTGAAACCATGAAAGCCCTTCTGGCCAGCTTGGGGGACAATTCCCGGTTGGTGCGCCTCCGGGCCGCGAACCCTAGAGCCTATCCCCACGGGTTATTAAATCTTGACGATCGGGATCGTCTGGCCCGGGCCACCCAGGAACTCCTGGACTCCTTGCAGGCTAGGCCCGACGACTGGGCCTCCCATTACAATCTGGGGAATGATTATTTCCGCCAGCAACAGGATGCCAAAGCCCTGGAGGCTTTCAACCTGGCCCATACCTTACGGCCCGATGCCATTTTGCCCCTGGTCAACGCCTCCCTGGCCTACGCCCGCACCGGGCAGACCGACCAGGCCGAGGCGTCCCTGCGGCAGGCGTTGAAACTGGAGCCCAAAAATGCCCCAGCTAACTTTAACCTGGGCCTGCTGTTAGCCGAACAGGGGAAGACCGCCGAAGCCGAAGCGGCCCTGCGCACCGCCTTTAAGAGCAACCCCCAGTTTCCCGAAGCTGCCTACAATCTCGGAGTGCTGTTGGCCAAAGACCGGCTGCCGGAAGCACTGCTGCTGCTCCACCAGGCCCGGCAGCTGCGGCCCCAGGACGCCAAGTATGCCTTTACCCTGGCGTATTTCCTTAACCAAAAAGGCGACCGGGCCGGCGCCTTGACCGTCCTGAGCCAACAGGTGCAGCAGCAGAGTGCCAACCCACAGGTCTATCTGTTACTGGGAGAGCTCTACGAAAAATCGAGCCAGCCCACAAAAAGCCAGACAGGTCTACGAACAGGCCCTCTCAGACCCGAGGCTGCCTCCAGCCGCCAAACCGCAGTTCGGGGCCAAACTTCAAACCCTGGGCGGCGGGCCGGGAAGCCTTAGTCAGTGCTCAGTAGTCAGTAAAAGA
>CAVZSK010000031.1:0-70493 GCA_963777875.1 uncultured delta proteobacterium
TGGTTGGCCACGCAGCAGGGCCATATGAATTTCTTTCACCGCCCGCAGATTTTCCAGGCGCAACCCCAGCCGGGGAGCCAGCGTATCCAGAGCGGGGAGGCCTTGCACATCCGTTGCGGTTGTGATGACCGGCACTGCGCCTATAAGGTTGCCCACCGTGCGGGCCAAGTCATTGGCACCGCCAAGATGACCGGACAACAAGCTGATGGCAAACCGCCCGGCTTCATCCACCACCACCACCGCCGGATCCAAATCTTTGCCCTTGAGCAAAGGCGCCAGATGACGCACTACAATACCGGTCGCCATAATACAGATCAGAGGATGGTTGGCCAGAAAAGCTTCTGAAAAAAGCGACTTGAGATCATCGAGGCGCTGGGCTTCCGGATAGTTAGGATGACAGGCAACCGGCACCCAAAAAACCGCTTTTGGCATTTTTTGGGCAATCCGGCGCCCCAGCCGGGACCCGGCCGGCGTGAGGGAGATGATATATACAGTTGGAAGGGTTGATAAAGTCATTTTGGCAGCTTCGCTTCCCGGTACCCATGACTGAAGGACTCGTCGTAGAGTTTAGAACGCCCGGCTACGGCATCCCCCGAAGCCAGGGCCGGTCCCACCAGGATCAGGGCCTGGCGGTTGATCCCAGCCTCCCGGACCTGCCCGGCAATACCAGCCAGTTCTCCCCGGATTACCTTTTCATCCGGCCAACTGGCCCGGTAAACCACCGCCACCGGCGCCTGAGGCCCGTAGTGCGGCAACAGCTCCGCCACCACCGCCTCTATACGCTGGACGCTCAGATAAATAACCAGGGTGGCCCCGTGGACCGCCAGTTTGTCCAGGGATTCAGCCTCCGGCACCGGCGTCCGGCCCGCCGCCCGGGTATAGATCACCGTCTGGGTCACCTCCGGGATGGTTAGTTCCTGGGCCAGGGTCGCGGCTGCCGCGGCCCCGGCCGTGACCCCGGGAATAACCTGGAACGGCACCTGGGCCTGTTTCAAAAACACAATCTGTTCGTGGATGGTGCTGTACAGACTGGGATCGCCGGTATGCAGCCGCACCGCCCTTAAGCCGGACCGGTGCGCCGCAATGAGGCGGCTGACAATGGTCTCCAGGTCCAATGAGGCAGTGTCCACCACTTCAGCCTCGGGCCGGGCGTGCACCAGCAGTTCCCGGGGAATCAGGGACCCGGTATAGAGGATGAGATCGGCTCGGGCCAGGGCTCCCTGGCCCTTCAGGGTAATCAACTCCGGATCACCCGGTCCGGCCCCCACAAAAACCACCGGATGGCGGTCGGTCATGATATTGGCTCCTTCGGTGCCGCGCTGATAATCCAGACCGGGTTGAGCGCCTGCAAATAAGCACTGCTCCCCAGAGCCCGGGACCGGCTGATCTGCACCTGACAGATCTCCACCTCCCAACCCCGGGATTGCAGTCTAGCGCTGGCGGTATGTAAACTAGTCAGTAAGCTGGCCGTCACCACCACCCGGCCATGGGGTTGCAGACGCGGCAGCACCGACTCCAGAATCTGGCCAAGCCCGCTGCCGCCGCCCCCGATAAATACCCGGTCCGGCCGGGGCAGGTCATCCAGGCAATCCGGGGCCGCGCCGCAGATAACGTCCATATTGTTCACCCGGTAGCGGCTTATATTAGCCATGATCTGCCGGGCCCGCTCCGGGCGTTGCTCCACTGCCAGCACCCGTCCCCCCGGCAGGAGCAGACTGGCCTCGAGCCCCACCGAACCGCAGCCCGCGCCCACATCCCACAGGACCAGGCCCGGCAAAAGCTGCAGTTTAGCCAAAACCACCGCCCTGATTTCTGTCTTGGTAACCAGCCCGGCCTCATGCTCCAGGGCGGCTTCCGGCAGGCCCAGGTGCAAACCGTCAACCCTCTCTTCTGTCTCTCCTGAAAGTACCACCATATTTAATGCCGAAAAAGTCCGCTTCTCAGCCTCTGCCGGTCTAAGCCAGGCAATTCTCTGGCTTTCCTCACCCAGATTCTCTAAGACGCACATCTTATATGCCGGCATTCCAGGCGTCTGCAATAACCTGGCGATCTCTCCCGGGGTCTCCGCACCGGCTGTATAAATGATAATTTTGGCGGCCCGGCCCAAAACCTCCGTCAGTTTTGCCATTCCCCGGCCATGCAGGCTGATTACCACCGCGTCGTCCCAGGAAATCTTTAACAGCCCGCAGGCGCTTTGCACCGCGGTAATATTAGGATGAACAATCACATTCTCTTCACCCAGAAACTCGGTTAATCTGCGCCCGATGCCATAATAGTTGGGGTCCCCCGAAGCCAGCACCACCACCCGTTTATGTTCCGCCGCCTCCCGTATCGCTGTCAGGGCCTCGGCCAAATCCTTGCCCACGATAATCCTCTCCCCGGTATGGGAAGCGAAATAGGCCAGATGCCGGCGACCGCCCGCCAGGACTTCTGCCGCTTCAATGAGGTTCAGGCTTTTCTGAGGCAGATCCCCGTAAGACATGCCCAAACCGATAATATGAACTGGAATCATCAGAATAGTTTCGAGTTTTGAGTTTCGAGTTTCGAGTTATGTGCCATCAGCTTCCATCATCATCTAATGCCCTATTTTCCACCATACTGACCACCGGCCAGTGCTTTTTGCGACTTTTGCCCCACGTGTTCTGGCTATTTCCCGTAATTCTTGATATTAGAAATGCTAAATCCTGGTCCAAAACAGTTCTTACACCCTGGTTCCCCGGTTGAACCTTGGGAACCGAGTAATGTCGGGCGGAAAAGCGCAGCGCCTCCCGCCTGCAGCAATCTTTTCATACTTTACTGGTGGATCAAAGGCCCATGAACGAATGTCTGTCAACTACCTGCAATCACCCGCCGGATGTCACCGTGCACCGTCTGCCCAAGGTCTGCCCCTTGGCGGCTATTAACCCCCCAGCGCTCTTCTGGCCCCGGCGGCCCCAAACGAACCGAAAAATCAGCGAAAGTATGCGCGAAATCAGCGCGAAATTAGCGCGAAAAAACCGAAATATTTGCTCAAGTTATCTTTTTTATTATGTGATTTCAATATGTTATATTTCTCGAAAAATCTTCTCACATCTGTTTCATCCATCTTCCAGATCGGCTTCCCGAACCGAACCGGAAAACCACTGGACAATATTCGCGAAATTTAGCGCGAAATTAGCAGCGAAAAATCTTCTGTAAGATGTAATAAATATCAAATTATCAATATGTTAACTTATCATAAAAATATTTTCTCTTTATGGCGCGAAATCATTTCATCAAGCCGTCTTGGTGTAATTGTAGCGCAGGAACTACCTTAATGTTCGCCTTGCCAGAGGAGCGTCCCCTCGGACGAGAAGATCAGGGCCCGCACCTGTACCGGACGGTCGGCAAAGGATTTCAGGGTCAGGAGCATCTGTTCCCCCACCCGGGCCGCCACCGGTTCGGCCCCGGCGGCCAGCAACAGTTCCAGGGCGCCCCGGGCCGTATTCGCCTGGGTCACTGCCGCAGCCAAAGCGGGACTGCCGGTCAGGTCCTGGGTCCATTGGGCCAGAAGATTCAGATCGACCTCTCCCCGGGAAGCGTGGGTGTGGCCCATCCCCTGAGCGATCTTTAAGGCCTTGCCGAAAAAGGCGGCCACCGTGATTTTTTGAAACCCCAGTCGGCCGGCCAGACGGATAGCAAAATGAACATAGTCGCCCATCTGAACCATGGCTTCCTCCGGCAGACCGGGCAGCAGCGTTTGGGCCAGGGCTTCGCTCTTACCGCCGGTGCTAAAGATAACCTGAACCAGTCCCGCTGCCCTGGCCACTTTCAGAGCCGAGGCGATGGTAGCCCGATAGGCCTGGTGGGAAAAAGGTTTCACCAAGCCGGTGGTGCCCAGGATGGAAATACCCCCGAGGATGCCCAGCCGTGGGTTCAGGGTCTGCCGGGCCAATTCCTCTCCTTCGGGCGCGAAGATTTCCACTTCCAGCCTCAAGGGCCGGGCCGGAAAAAGCTGCGGCCACCAGTGGGCGACAACCTGGCGGATGATTTTCCGGGGCACCGGATTGATGGCCGGCTCACCCGGCGGCACCGGCAGGCCGGGTTTGGTAACCAACCCCACACCTTCCCCGCCCCGGAAGATAATTTCGCCTTCAGGAGCGGAGCCGTTGAGGACCTGGAGCCGGGCCCCGATCTGGGCTCCATGGGTGACATCCGGGTCATCGCCGGCGTTCTTAATAATTCGGCCTTCGGCCCTGGAACCTGCCAGACTATACTGGTGCACCGGCACCGTTAAAAAACCTCCACCTGGCAGCGGTACTTCGACGCTTGCAGGCGGCTCCCTTCCCGCCAGGGCCAAAAGTGCCGCGGTGACTGCCCCGGCCGCGGCCGTGCCGGTGGAAAAGCCGGTGCGCAAG
Source organism: uncultured delta proteobacterium (assembly GCA_963777875.1). GTDB lineage: Bacteria > Desulfobacterota > Desulfobaccia > Desulfobaccales > Desulfobaccaceae > Desulfobacca. The sequence goes on from CAVZSK010000031.1 coordinate 4,377, forward strand.
CTGCGGTGCCGGACAGATTTGTTCACCGGTTCAGCTCCACCACAGGTAGGCGCTGGTTACCAGAATCAGGCTGATGATGCGCAGCCCCTGGCTCGCCAGCAACAACTGGGTTCCCAATTTGGGCGAAAAGATGCCCACATGCGTAGGCAACTGATGCCGCAGGGCCCGGATGGGAGTGGCCACGATGGAGCCCAGCATCAAGGCGGCCACGGTTTGCGGCACCGTTAAGGCCCCGGCCGACAACAGAGCCCCGGCCGCGGCCGCGCCGGAACTGAATTCCGTGGCCACGCTGAAGATAACGACCGAAGCTGACTCCAAAGGCAAAATGCTGAAGCTGACCAGGCCGGCCGCAGACTCCCGCAGGGAATTGAAGAAACCGGCCTGCTGGGCCAGAAAGATCAACACGTAGATGGGCATCGTGTAGCTTATGAGTCGCCCAAAACGACGCTTGAATTTCTTCCAGATTGCTGCGAACCCAATGGGGGCCGTCGGGCCGGCTGCTGCCCCCTGGCTCCCGGCAATCACAGCAGGTCTTAAGGTCAAACGGGAATAGAGCATAACCCCGGTAGAACGTAATACCGCCGCCAAAAGATTCAGGCCCAAATAGATTAATCCGGCCTGGCGGGTCAGGGGGACCAGAATAAAAAAGGTGGTGGGTAAATGGAGGACAAAGCCGGGCAGACCGGTATTGAGGAGATAGCTCAGCGTCAGCTCCCGGTGGCTGAGCTTGCCGTCCTGATAAGAGCTCATCAGCATCGTGTTGGCCAAAATACCCGAAAAAAAAGACGCGCTGAAAGCAGCCGCACTCTCCGGGCCGAACCGGCCCCAGCTTACCAGGGGACGCACGCGAGCCCCAAAACGGGCGGCCCATCCCAGGCTCTCGATCACCTGGCCGATGAATAACCCCACCCCCAGGTAAAAGAGCAGCTTCAAAAAGGGCCAGAGCAGGTGATGATAGAGCACTACCGGTGACCACGTGAGGTTGAGGTTGCTGGAAAAGCTGACCAGCACCACTCCTAAACAGAGCGATAAAAACAGCCAGGGGATCAACAACGATCGGTTTTTAGCGGCAGCGTGTCCATGCATGCCGGGGTCTCCTTGTTAATTCAGATTCTTTAACATGGCTTTATAACGCCTTAATGTCTTCCCCCTCTCCCCACGCTGGGGGGGGAGAGGGTTGGGGTGAGAGGGGCCTATTGACTATCTTGCCATGAATATGAAATCTGATCCGACGTTAAAAGCCTCTCCCCTTCTTCTTGATAATAATCAGGGAAAGATACGGCATTTTTTGGTTTTTCAGGGGCCTCAGATCGTGGGCCACGGTTTCTCCCGACAACCCGCACATGCTGATGCAGGTGGCACAATCCAACAGCTGGAGTTCTTCCAGGGTCTCGTAAATTTTATCAAAGTGCCGATAGGTTTTCAGCATCACCACATTGTCGCTGGTGGCAATAGCCTCCCGCAAGCGGTCGCCGCCCCGGGCCCCGGAAACCAGGTAAAAAGACTCCTCCCCTTCGGTGAGGGGAATGTTAGCCAGGGCAGCCGCCGCGTTATACGAGGTAATCGCCGGGGATGGTGATGGCTTTAATGTCAGGATCGATGTTTTTAACCGTCCTGAGCAGGTAGCCGTAAGTGGAATAGGTTAAAGGGTCGCCGATGGTGAGGAAGGCGGCGTCCAGACCGCGCTGCAACACCTTCAGCACCTTCTCGGCGTTGGCCTCCCAGGCCTCGGCCAAAACCTGGCGGTCGGAGGTCATGGGGAAATACAGCGGTTCCACCTCTGCTTGGGCAATATAATGCCGGACAATGTTCAGGGCCAGGCTGTAGTCGTTTTTCGTGGAAGCCGCCGCGAAGACTTGTGGCACCCGCTCCAGGATATGCAGGGCCTTCAGAGTAATCAACTCTGGGTCGCCTGGTCCCACCCCAATGCCATAAAGGATCCCAGGTGTTACGGTCATATCGGCCGTTCTCCTTCAGCTAAAATAGCCAGAGCGTTCAGGGCGCTGGCCGCCAAAGCGGAGCCGCCTTTGGGGCCCACCAGAGTGATATACGGGCAGCTTTCCGACAGCAGGGCCTCTTTGGATTCAGCCGCATCCACGAACCCCACCGGTAATCCGATGATCAGCGCCGGCGGCGCCATGCCCTGGGCCAAAAGCGCCAGTAACCGGCGCAAGGCAGTTGGGGCGTTGCCAATGGCGACAATACTGCCGGGCAACTGCGCCGCGGCCAGCTCCATCGCCGCGGCCGACCTGGTGAGTCCCCGTTCCTTGGCCTGGGCGGCTACGTCAGGGTCATCCAACAGGCACTGGGCCAGTACGTTCAGACGAGCCAGACGACTGCTGATACCGGCTAACAGCATCCGGGTATCGGTGAAAACCGGTCGACGCTGCCGCAAGGCATCCACTCCGGCCGCCACCGCCTGGGGATGAAAGCGCACCAAAGACAGGAGCTCCACATCTGCCGAGGCGTGGATCATACGACGCACCACAGCCCACTGCGATGTCGGCAACCCATGGGCGCCGACGGCGGCCTCAATGCGTCGAAAGCTCTCCTGTTCAATTTCCTGGGGGAGCAGAGGTTGAATCATCTTTTCTCCTTGATACTGCGGCAATATTCCACAAAATGGCGAGCCAGGTTTGGATTACTGCCAAAATGCAGATGCACGTAACTTGCCAGAGTCCGGAACTGGCAATACCCTTCAAAGCCAGGGGCCTCCCCCTGGCGGTCGGCCAGGCGGTAGACTTTTTCGAGGCCAACGACCTCGGCAGTGATTTCCGAATAATGAAATTCATGCCCCCTGGCCTGAGTTCCGGCCGGGCCCAGCAAACAGTCTGCCTCTAAGGTTACCTGACGGTAGCCCAGGGCTTTAAGTCTCGGCAGCATTCTCACTTCCAGCGGCAGCACGCCTGCCATGGGGGTTCGCTCGCCCTTCAGGGTGGTGAGACCCTGGCTGAGATACATCAAACCGCCGCACTCCCCGTAGATGGGTAGCCCCATAGCGGCCATCTCTTTAATATCATTTCGCATTGCTGTATTAGCCGACAGCGCCTCGGCAAATATTTCCGGATACCCCCCACCCAGATACAATCCGTCCAGGTTGTCAGGCAGGCGGGAGTCATGCAAAGGCGAAAATGTCACCAACTCCGCCCCAAAGTGGCTCAGATACCTGAAATTTTCCGGATAATAAAAGCAAAAAGCCTGATCCCGGGCCACTCCCAGACGAACCTGGGGCAAAGCCTCGTTGCTGGGAACTGTATCCTCTTCTATTTGGGTGACTATGGGCATCAATTCCAAGAGAGCATCCAGATCCAGATGCGTCTCCATCATATCTGCTAGTTGTTGGAAGTAAACCGGCGTTAACGGATATTCTTCCGAGGTCACCAGACCCAGATGTCGTTCGGGGATGGCTAACGATTGCTGCCGGGGCAGTCCTCCCAGGCATCTAACCCCGGATACCTGAGTCATGGCCTGACGCAGATAGGTTAAATGCCGTTCACTACCCACCCGGTTAAAGATAATTCCGGCCAGTTTCAGGTCTGGGTCGAAGGTGGCAAAGCCATGCGCCAGGGCCGCGGCGCTCCGGGCCATGGAGCGGGCGTCCACCACCAGGACTACCGGCAAACCCAGCCATTTGGCCATCTGCGCCGTGGAACCGGCTTCGCTGGCGCCGTCATAGCCGTCAAACAGTCCCATCACCCCTTCCACCAGGGCGAGGTCAGCATCCCGGCTATTCCGGTGAAAAATGGCCAGGTTTTCCGGTTGCGGCAACATCCAGCCGTCCAGATTGGCCGAAGGACGTCCGGTTGCCTGGGCATGATGGCCCGGATCGATGAAATCCGGCCCCACCTTAAAAGGTTGCACCGTTAGTCCCCGGCGGCGATAGGCCGCCATCAGGCCCAGGGCCACCGTGGTTTTGCCCACGCCGCTGCTTACCCCGGCGATTATCAGACCCCGACAGGGCGATTTCAAGGCTTCTCCTCCGGAAAACGGGCGGGATGAAGGAATCGGGCCAGTTGGGCCACCGCCTCCACCGCTCCCGGGCTGGGCCGGGAATAGAGCTGCTCGTCCACTACCAGCACTCGGCCAGCTTGTACGGCCCGCAAAATCGCGTAATGCGGCCGGTCGGTTACCTTTTCCGGATTCGGATTCATGGGGCCCTGTTGAACAACATAAACCTCAGGGTCTGCAGCTATAACTGCCTCCAAATTCAGGCGAACGATTTTCTTGGGGGAAGTCAAACAGTTCACGCCCCCGGCCCGCCCAATGATATCATTCACCATGGAACCGCCACCGGCCCCCAGGAGATCGGGATAACGGATCTCAAAGAAAACCTTGGGGCGACTGGTTCACTCCCTGGAGTTTATCGGCAACGGCCGCCAAACGCGCCTGGAGTTCTTTGTTCAACGCTTCGGCCCGGTCAGGTTGGCCGGTCAACACCCCTAATCTCTGGATCACCGTAAAGAGTTTGTCAAAGCTCGTGGGGTGAAACACCGCCACCGGCACCCCCTGCTGCCGTAACTGGTCTAATCCAGGCATGGCCTCCTGACGGCCGGCATCCTGAATAATCAAGTCCGGTTTCAGGCCCAGAATCATCTCCACGTTGGGGCGCATGTGCGTCCCGATGCTGGGCTTGGCCAGTATCTCGGGCGGCTGGGTATCGGCTTTGGTACGTCCTACCAACCGGTCTGCCAGCCCCATGCCTGCCAGGATCTCATTATAAGCCCCATACAAGGCAATAATCCGGTCGGCAGGTTTTGGCAAAACTACTGTCTGCCCGGCATCATCACAGATTTGCCGGCTGCCGCCCCAGGCTGGCGTGCCGGCTGTCACCAGAAGCGCCAGCACCACCAGCATGGCTGGCGCCAGGAACAAAATACGCTTGGGGGTCTCCGGTAACCGGGTGTTGTACCACCCGAATCTCAGTTTCATAAAGCTCCGATAATATGTCGGCGGTAAAGGTTTTGGCCTTGGGGCCGTCCGCCATGATCTGACCATTTTTCAAAAATACCAGCCTCTGGCAGTACAGGGCTGCCAGGTTGAGATCGTGCATGACACACAAAAGGGTCGCACCCTGGCGATTTTTTTCCCGAAGCAGGTCAAAGATCTGAATTTTATGGGCCGCATCCAACGCTGAGGTGGCCTCATCCAGAAGCAGGATGGGGGCTTGCTGGGCTAAAGCCCGGGCAATCATAACCATCTGAGCCTCGCCGCCGGAGACTTCCGGGAGCAGCCGCCCCGCCAAATGGAGAGTGGCCGTCTGTTCCATGGCCGTCAGAGCCAAATCCAGATCATCCCGGGAATAGTCGCCCCACCCTTCCAGATACGGATACCTGCCCATGAGAACGGCACTCAGACACTTGAAAGGGAAGGAAACCGTTGTTCTTTGGGGCACTGACGCCATCTGCCGGGCCCGCCAGCGAGCCTCGGCGCCATGTACGTCTTGTCCGGCGATCTTGATGCTGCCGTGACCAGGTTTCATCACCCCGGCCAGGGCCAGCAAGAGAGTGGATTTGCCGCTCCCGTTTGGCCCCAATAATCCCACCATCTCTCCGGCTGCCAGGCGCAGGCTGATATCTCTCAGGACCACATGCTCGCCGTAAGCGTAGGTGAGGGCGTCGATTTCTATGAGAGTTTTCGGATCATCCAGCATACTCTCAAGTTACCTCAAAGTGCAGCTCTTGCCCCGCCAACTAAAGTATCTCCCCCTCCCGGCGCCGTTTCAGCAGCAGGCAGAAAAAAGGGCCCCCCAGGATGGCCGTGACCACTCCCACCGGCAACTCCTCGCCGCCGGGAAGGATTACCCGGGCCAAAACATCCGACCATAACAGCGCCAGCCCCCCCAGGAGACCGGACAGAATCAGTAAGGGGCGATGTTCGGCCCCAATGAGCAAGCGCAAAAGGTGCGGCACCACCAATCCGACAAAGCCGATAATGCCGGATACCGACACCGCGCCGGCAGTTAAGAGGCTGGCCCCGATGAGAAGCCGACGGCGGGCCTGATCCACTTCCACCCCCATCTGCCGGGCTTGCATCTCCCCCAGGGCCAAAAGGTCCAGTTCCCGGGCATTCAAGCCGACCATAACCAAGCCGGCCAGGATATAGGGTAAGGCAAAGATCACCTGCGACCAACCCCGGCCTTGAAAACTGCCCATAACCCAAAACACAATGCTGCTTACCGACTCTTCATCCAGCGATTTCAGCAGGGAGATGAAAGCCGACAAAAAAGTGGCCACCACAATGCCGGCCAGGATCATGGTATCCCGCCGCAACCTGCCATTGACCCGGCCCAGAGCCATCACTGCCGCCAGGGCCGCCACCGCGCCGATGAGGGCCGCCAAAGGGAGCAGCCCCAAACCCAGAGCCGTTTTGGCTCCCAAACCCAAAAAAATCGCCAGGGAGGCGCCGCAGGCTGCTCCTGTGGAAACACCCAGGGTGAAGGGGTCAGCCAGCGGATTCCGCAAGATCCCCTGGAAGGCGGTTCCGGCCACGGCCAGGGCCATACCCACCAGCAGGGACAGACAAATCCGGCTTAAGCGGATCTGGAAAATAACTTCCTGCCAGGTTTGATCCAGGGAACCAGCCCCCATCAAACCTGCCTTGATCAAAAATGCCTGCAAGACACTGCTCATCGGAATGGACAGGCGACCAAACATACAAGCCAGGATGATGGATATCACCGCAGCCGCAATCAGGCCGGCCAACAAATAGCCGAATCTCCTGGCCGCTTGAGCCTCTTCCTGATAAATGCTTTCCCGGTTCATCTAACCCCAATCATTTCCCTGTTTTCGGCTTGCCCCGCCATAATCCCCCGGGGTCTTGGAAACCAGACCGGTTAATCAGTCCTCTGTCTTTTGAACCTTTTCTTGCAGGTAAAAAAAAATCCTTAAGTCCCGAAAAAAAGACTTAAGGATTACCCGATTTTTTTCCTTAAGAGAACAGCCGGATATGCGCCGGCAGCGCCTCAGCAAGCGTCCCACACCAAAACTGCGGCGTCAATCGGGCAGGTCTTCTGGCTCCCGGATCAACCTAATCTCTGCGCCTTCCCACTCCCTTCTGGAGAGCAGTGGCCTGTGGCAGATTTCGTCCCCGGTCACAGCGGTGGGTCCGCGACGGCTCAACCGTCTTCCCTATTAAACCTCAAAAGTACCCGATATTAGGTTATAGTATCGAATTTTCACAAGCCTTGTCAATGGATTTTTCCCCCATTGACTTTAATTGGAGAAAGCGACCAATCTCTGTCTAACAAATTTCTAACATTTGCATGACATTCTACTAATCTTAATGGCTGATAGTAAATAAACAAATCTATAATTTGCATTGTAATCAGGAGACAGAATGGCTGAATTAAACGGGAACGCCCAACCCCATGTTTTTGAATTGGCAAAAATTTTAGGCGTCTCCACCGAAATGGCTTCAACCTTCATTTCTGAAGGCCATATTGTTCTTGCCGAAGAAAAGAGGCTCACATTCTTGCGGTTGCATGATGTTTATCAGAGCCTTCGTAAAACTGCGGCCAGCAAAGCTGCTCAAGACTACCGCTTAATACCTTTCACCCACCGGCAGCTCCCTGGAGAAAGCCCACACTTGACCTGGGAGCTGCTTTTCGTTTACGGCAAAAAACCTAAAAACCCCTTTCCAGAGTATCTTCCTAACATTATTTTGCCAATGAGGAGCTGCCTCCGCAGGGAGCCCCTTGACAATGATCTAACAAATAGACTATTATTAATTTCGGTTTTGGGGATGTAGCTCAGTCGGGAGAGCGCTAGCCTCGCATGCTAGAGGCCAGGGGTTCGAATCCCCTCATCTCCACCAAAAAAGACAATGCAATTGAGGGGGATAGGTTGAATGCCAGCTTATCCCCCCTTTTCCTTTGGAGAGACCGTTTACTAGATGTTTATCACTTTCCCAAGAGTGGAACTATCTGAAATAACTGCCAACTCCTTTCTCTACAAGCCGGTTATGATGGCTTGATTGCTTTTTGCCCCGGTAAGTCGTAAATGAAAACCACGGAAAGATATCCCAACCGCTTTCGAGAATTCTCCTGCCACCGTTATCTACCTTCCCAAGCGAACCTTTACGGTTCCAGGATGGCCCAGATATCCCGGTGGTCGTTAAGATGCGCCCATGCCGGGAGGTTACGATTTTTGTAGGCCAGAAAGGGAACCCCGGCGGCAGTGGCCAACCGGGCATCAACCTCGGCATCACCAATATACAGCGCCTGGTCGGGAGCCAGGGAAAATGTTTGGAGGATGATTTCCAGACATTCGGGATGGGGCTTGGGATGCTGCACCTGGGAGCTGCTGACGGTCAGATCGAAATACTGCTCCAGGCCATAAAACTGTAACACTAAGGGCAAACTCTTGCCCCGGTTGGTGGCGATGGCGGTGCGATAACGATTCTTGAGAGCATCCAAAGTCTCTCGAACGTACGGCTCAGGTTTGATTAAAGGTATTATCTCATCATTATCCATCTTTTGCTCTAGGGCCCGGGCTGCCTTTGCCAAAATGGGATCAGCAAAGAGAGAAGCTATGGCCTCCTGGGAGGTTCGGGTCTGGATGACCTCCATCTGCTCCGGTTGGACCGGAGGCAACCCAAAATGCCTCAATAGCCGGTTATAATAGGCGACGTTGGCCTCACGGGAATCGACGATGACGCCGTCGAAATCATAGATCACGGTTTTAATATCAAGCAGCGGCACGATTTTTGTCTCCGAATCCGGGCTTACAGGCAGAGGCACCAGATTGTGCCAATATGATGGAAAATTAATAATATTAAAAATATATGTAAAGGCTGCTTGCAAAACTCTGATCTAGGATTATATCATATCAACATATTCGGAACCCGATTATTGCGGGTTCGGAATAATTCCGAAGGGAGGGAGAGACATGGGTAAAGAGAATGTGGCCCGGGTGTCGGAGATTATCGCTGAGTCTCCCAATGGCTTTATGGAAGCCGTCAATCTTGGCTTTGCACGGGCATCCAAGACGTTACGCGGCATTACCGGTATGAGGGTAAAAGAGCACCGGGTGTCGGTAAAAGATGGCAAGATCGATACGTATCGAGTAAAATTGGAAGTGATCTTTATTTTAGATGATTGATCCTCCTGATGCTCGTCCTTGACGGGTCGTATGGTGAAGGGGGCGGTCAGATTGTCCGCACTTCTCTGTCTCTGGCCGCCCTCACTGGAAAAACCGTTCGCCTGGAAAATATTCGGGCCGGCCGCTCCCAACCCGGCTTGCGCCCCCAACACCTCACCGCCGTTCGTGCTTTGGCCCAAATTACCCGGGCTACCCTGACGGGCGACAACATTGGCTCCACCCATCTCACCTATTCTCCCCAAGGCATTTTCCCTGGGAACTACGTTTTTGACGTGGCCGAGAAAATCGGCAGCGCCGGTTCCGTCTGCCTGATTGCCCAAACTCTCCTGCCTGTCCTCTTTTTTTCCCAAACTCCTTCGACCCTGGTAATCAAAGGTGGCACCCATGTGCCCTGGAGCCCGCCGGCACATTATCTCAGCACAGTTTTCCTCCCCGCTCTCAAAGAGATGGGCCCGGCTGCGAACCTTGAAGTCAGGCAATGGGGGTTTTATCCCCGGGGTGGAGGCGAGATACAAATACACCTGAACCCGGTGCGGCAGCTTAACGCCCTGGAGTGGGACAAACCGCCGGAGGTAAAAGATTTTCAGGGATTGTCAGCCGCAGCCAATCTTCCGAGTCACGTGGCACGACGTCAGACTCAGTCCTTGCGGGACCACCTGAAATGGCCCCTGCCCATCCAGGAAGCAAACCCTCCCAGTCAGGGGCAAGGCAGCTTTGTTTTTCTCTGGGGGCCACACGCCGGTTTTTCAGCCTTAGGAGCAAAAGGCAAACCCGCGGAACAGGTGGCGGCAGAGGCAGCCCAAGCCCTGAAAAAGTTTTTGGCTTCCAAGGCCGGGGTGGATTGTCACTTGGCCGATCAAATCGCCCTGTATGCCGCTCTGGCAAAAGGGTTTTCCACTTTTAGAACCCAAATCATCACTTCCCACCTGCTGACAAATATTTGGGTAATTGAACGCTTTTTAGAGGTGAAGTTTGAAATTCACGGGAGAATTGGGGAGAAGGGATCGGTCAGTCTAAAGGGCGTGGGATATTGAAAACGCCATCGATATGACAGGCTAGTTTCGGTTCCAGGTTAAGACGGGAGAACGATTAATTTTTCTGACTTTTCGATGTCTGCTTCATCGTCTGCTTCGAGAAAACCCGATTTCCTGCCAACCGTGCGGCTCCCCAGCATTTCGGCGATTTTTTGGGAAAGGGCGGCGAGGCGATAAGGTTTTTGGATAAAACCTAAGGCGCCTTTTTCCAACATCAGGTGCACGTCTTCATCCATGCTGTGGGCACTGTAAAGCAGGACTTTTACCTTAGGGTCGATTTCCTTAAGCCGATAAAAGGTCTCTCGACCGCTTAAGCCGGGCATAATCATATCCAACACTATCAGATCAATGGGTTCATGGCGTTCCTGCATGAGGTTAAGAGCCTGCTGACCAGTGGACGCCAAGATGACTTTGTAACCCAGACGCTCTAAGATGCGAGCTCCCACGGCTCGCACTGAATCTTCATCATCCACCAAGAGAATGGTGCCGCTACCCCTGATAAAACGGAGAGATCGAGGCTCCTGAGGCTTAATGGTGCGCTTGGAAACAGGAAAATATATGTGAAAAGTAGTACCAAAAGCGACTTCACTGTCCATCTCGATAATGCCTTGATGGTTCTTAATAATCGAATAAACCGAGGCAAGGCTCGGCCGGGCCTTCCGGCCCGACTTCATCTGCTACCACAAAGGGCTCGAAAATTTTTGCTTTCAACCCCTCATCCAGGATCAGGTAAGGAGCATTTAAAGAAACATAGATATATGGGCCGGGGAAGCGATTGTAAGGCTGGCAAAATTCTTCAGTCAGAATAACCTGTTCAGTGGTAATGACCACCTCCTTGGCCTTAGCCCCGGGCGGTCGGGTCATGAGCAAAAGATTGACCATCACCTGTTCGATCTGGCCCGGGTCAACTTCAGCGGCAGGCAGGGATTCGTCCAGATTGCGATTAATGCGCAAGTTCTTGTGAGAAAAGCGGAAAAGTTTGACAATTTTATCAATGAGCAGGTTGAGGTCCACCGGTTTGGGGCTAAACTGCCGTCGACCCAGAGAAAATAACTGGTCGACGAAATCGGCGCCTTTACTCACCTCCTGTTCGATCTGTTTCAAGTCGGCGTAAGCCGGATCCCCCGCTTTGGTATCGGCCAGGAGCAGACCGTTGAAAATCATAATATTCACCAGAATATCATTAAAATTCCTGGCCCACCCCTCGGCCAGAGTGCCGGCAGCTTCCAGCTTTTGCTGCTGGAGCAGTTGCCGCTCCATCTTTTTCATCGCGGTGATATCATTGAACATGGCAAAGGCCCCGACATAACGACCCTCTTCCAGGATCGGCACCGAACTCATGATCACCGCTACCGGTTTCCGGTCCGGCGTGAGCAGCTCCAACTCGTGCTGGGCGACATTACCCTTTTTATTCTGGGCTAAGATGTTGGCCAATAATTTTCTGTTGTCTTGCTCAAAAAAGGAAAAAATTTCCTTGCCTTCAGGATGATCTTCGCCGATTATCTCTCTTAGGCGAAGGTTGGCAAACTTTATGATCCCTAACTCATCGATTATCCAAATACCCTCATAAGCATTTTCCACTAGTTCTTTATACCGGCGTTCCGAAACCTCTAATTTCCGGTGTAATAAGGCACTATCCAGGGCCATGGCAATCTGGTGGGCAAAATTCATTACCAACTCTTTATCAATTTCGGCGATATTAGGGTCTCGTCGAATTCTATCCGCCATAATGACGCCAATTACTTTGCCCCGAACCGTGATGGGGGCCAAAATAAAGGCCTTGGGTTGAAAAAGCTTAATAAGGGGATTGTCTTTGTTTATATGGCTGTGGTCGACATCCCCGATCACCACCGGCATACCGTTGATGGCCACCCGGGCGACCACGTTATCTACTTTTGAGACCGGAATTTTATAGTCCTTCACCTTTTCAGACAATTTCGGATCAATGCCCACCCCGCAATGAATTTCCAGATGATTCGTTTCCTCATTGAGCAAAAAAACCCCCGCCCGATCTAATTTGGCAAATCTAATTAAAATATTCAGGGTGACCTGCAACAACCCTTTGATGTCCACAGTCGTGAGAGCCGCCATGCAGGTCTCCGGCAATGCCATGAGCTGGTCGATCTTTTCCTTTAATTGCAGATTGAGGTGGTGCACTTCGTCGTATTTCTTTTTCAGAAGGTCCTTGTCGCGTTCCAGTTCCTGAACAGTATCCTGGAGCAGCCTCCAGGGCATAAAAATTTTCCGCCACCATTTTTTCAGAATTGAACGTTCTTCCCAGGTACAGAGATATTCACAATAATCATCTCCCCGGAAATAACAGCGGCTCTCTTCCAGAATGCCTGGCGGTAGATCCCAGATAGTGGGCAAAGCCCTGAGAATACCTTGATTAAAAAGACAAAAATCTTCATCGGCAGCGATATGCCGAAAATACCGAAATCTAATGGTTGCCTGGCATTTGCCGGTCATTACTACTTCCACCGATTTATTGCGGTTGAACTTATCACTGATGACCTGGATCCTTTTCAAGGCCCGCCGAGGGTTGCCAAAGGCCGGGGCGAGGATTCGTAGGACATAGCCGAATTTCTGATGGGTGGCAGCAAAGCTGCCGATCTTGAAAGCTATGTGCTCGTCCTGAGCCAGCCTCCTCGCATTCTTAAATAATCCAATGACTACATCACTTGACACCCAGTTATTATTATCAGTGAGAAAATCCAGGGGATTGTCCAGGGTGTTAATTTCAGGATGTAGATCTTGGAGGAGAGCTGATGTCAGGTCAGGGAAATGCTCTTGAAAATAATTGATGATGACCTTGGTATTCAGGCATCCATGGTGCTTTTCCATGTCTATCGCCGCCCGGCGGAAAGGTTTCTTTCTGGAAGCTGCATCCTTGCGCCTCCCTGATCAAAATGCTGTCCACCAGCATCGAAAACTGCAGGGAACCAAAAGTCGAAAGTCAGGCAGCCTCAATAATCAGCGCCACTAAAAATGTCTACCCTAAATTTGAACGTAGTTTATTAACTTTGTTCAATTTATTTAACATATCTGACTTTAGATTAACTGCTAAAATACATTTGTCAATAATTTTCGACATTAAAGTTCATTAATTTTTAACATTTAGCTCTCTGTCCCTGAAACTCCTGCCCTTTGCCCCGCGATGACGTCAACTTTCTCCAGCACTCCCCTATTTTTTTTAAAAACCGGCTCCGTTTTTTCAAGTTTGTGACATTTGTCCTATCTGTTCTGTCTAACCAACTAAGATATCAATAGAATCCAGACTATCAAAACGCTTCCTGATTTCTTTAAAGGAGGATAGCCATGGATTCTCAGTCAAAAATCTCAACTTAATCTCAGTAAGTTCTGCCAGATGCATCTAAGCCGTTGTCTGGCCCAGCGGGCACCATTTCGCTGGTCGCAACTTTATCTGGCCTGGTTGGGAAAACTATATTACTTGACCCATCCCGAGGAGCGGGAATTTATTCGGCATACTATCCGGCGGGTCTTTGGAGAACAGTTGGAACCGTCGGCCCTACAGGAGCTTTTCCGCCGCACTTTTGCCGGCATCTTGACACACTATCAGGAAAAACTCTTTTTGGCCTACGCCCCGGAAACCAAGGTAAAAACCTACCTGGCCCAGCGTCTGCGGCTGAGGGGAACTGAAGAACTTCAGAAAGCCTTGACAGTCGGACGTGGGGTGATTTTGGTCACCGGCCATTTCGGCGCCGTGGAATTCTTGCCCGGGGCGTTGGCTCTGAACGGATATCCTGCCGCCATCATTGTTCGTCCCCAAACCAAAGAATTGGCCGTCTCCTTGGCCAAACGGGCCGCCTTAATTAACCTCACCTTAATTTTTCCGGAAAACGGCAAAGTTTTGCCGGCAGCCTTGAAAGCTTTGCGAGAAGGCCGGATTTTGATCACCGAAGCTGATGAGTTTGAAATGTGGCGGGTCAATAAGTCGCAAACCGTCAATTTTTTGGGGTTCCAAATCCCTTCGGATCGAACCCTGGAAGTTTTACAAAAACGTTCCGGGTCCCCATTATTGACCGCCCTGGTTCGGCGTGAACCCAAGCGGCGTTACACCATGGATATTTCTTCGACATCGCCAGTGTCTGCCTATCAGGAAGTCAGCCGGCAATGCCTCCAAGTTTTGGAAAGAGCAATTTTGGGGGCTCCGGAGCAGTGGTACCAGTGGAAAGAGTTTGGCAAGGTTATCTCAGGCTGGCCGGAACGACAAGAACCTGCGGGGGCACAACCCGAACTGGTGCCACAAGTCAGTATGGCGGGCTATGCCCAACACCTAAAACCACTTTATCTTACTCAATAATTCGAGGAGACAACCAGATGTTAAGCGGCAGGATAATCAATCTGAAAAGAGTTGTGATCACCGGGATGGGATTAATTTCTCCTTTAGGAAATTCCGTCTCCACTTGCTGGGAAAATTTACTGGCTGGCCGTTCGGGAATTAATCAAATTAAGAGGTTCGCTAAAGATCTGGAAGAGTTTCGCCAACGCTATAAGGCTCCAGACGATTTCCCTATAATCGCCGGTGAAGTCAAGGATTTCGATTTTAAGGCTTTGTTGGCGGCCAACAAACCGAACCTCAACAAGGAAGACCTAAAATTGACCAAGTATACGGATGACTTCACGCAATATGCCTTGACTGCCAGTTATGAAGCCGTCAGCCATTCTGGTTTAAACCCCGCAACCGAAGACCCGGAACGGATGGGCACCATTATCGCCTCCGGTATGGGAGGTGTGAGCAGTTGGGAAGAGGGCTATCGAAAATTGCATGAGGGGGGAGTAAAAAGGGTATCGCCTTTCCTGGTGCCCAAGCTGCTCCCGAATCTGGCTGCCGGTAACGTCGCCATTAGTATCGGCGCCCAGGGACCGAACACCGCCATATCCAGTGCCTGCGCCGCCGGAGGCCAGGCCATCGGAACCGCCTTCCGGTCCATTCAACTGGGAGAAGCTGATGTCATGTTGGCCGGCGGCGCCGAAGCCGCCTTGACCCCTATGACCATAACAGGTTTTTATCGGATGGGCGCTCTGGCTACCGGGTACAACGATTCTCCCGAAGCTGCCAGCCGGCCCTTTGATCAGGGGCATATCGGTTTCGTTATGGCCGAAGGCGCTGGTATCCTGGTTCTAGAAGAACTGACCCACGCCTTGAACCGGGGAGCCCCCATCCTGGCGGAACTGAGTGGCTTCGGCATGTCCGGTGACGGTCATCATATCACCGACCCAAACCTGGATGGCGCCACCCGTTGCATGCGCCGGGCTCTCGCAGATGCCGGCATTGAACCCCAGGACATCGATTATATCAATCCCCATGCCACTTCTACACCGGTGGGGGACCGCAATGAAGCCCGGGCTATCGGCCGACTTTTTCCGCACCAGCCTTTGGTCAGCGCCACCAAATCTCAGACCGGCCACCTCCTGGGCGCAGCCGGGGCCATGGAAGCCATATTCACCGTGTTGTCCCTCCAATATGGCGTAACTCCACCAACCCTCAACCTCGAGAGGCTGGATCCGGAATGCACCGGGATTTCTTTAACCGGAGCCCAACCGGTAAAATATCCGGTGCGCTATGCCCTTTCCAATTCCTTCGGGTTTGGCGGCACCAACGCGGCCCTGGTTTTTAAAAACTACCATTATTGGAAATATTAATCAGAACAAAAAGACTAAGGAGAAAAAGAGATGAAGTCACAGGAAATCAAGAAAGTTTTAGTTATCGGTTCCGGCCTTATGGGTCGTCAAATCGCCCTGCAGTGCGCCCTGTTCGAGGTTGAAGTCAGCATGTTCGGTCGATCCGAAATTTCTCTGGCCCGGGCCCGCCGGCACTTGAAAAGATATGCCCAGTATCTCATCCAATCCGGATATATCACTCCCGAAAGAGCTACCAAGGCCCTGGATCGGATTACCTTGACCATGGATCCGGTGGCCGCAGCGGCTAATTCGGACCTGGTGAGCGAATCGGTGACGGAAAATCTGGAGATTAAACTGCAGATATGGGCCCAGTTTGGGAAACTCCTGCCACCCCAGGCTATTTTGACCACAAACTCCTCGGTGATCTTTCCCTCGGAACTTGCTGATGCCTGCGGTCGTCCGGATCGATTTCTGGCCTGGCACTTCCATCAACTCTGCTTTGTTAAGAATGTGGTGGATATTATGCCCCATCCCGGAACTGACCCGCAATGCCTGGCAGTTGTGGAAGAATTTTCCCGCCGACTGCAGCTTCAACCCATCGCCCTGAAAAAAGAGCATCGGTGCTATATCTTTAATGCCATGCTCACCCGTTTTCTGGGCGCCGCATTGGAACTGGCGGTTGCCGATGTCGCCAGTATCCAGGACATCGACCAGGCCTGGATGACCGTCATGCAGTCGACGCACGGGCCCTTCGGCATTATGGATGGCGTGGGTTTGGATACCGTGGCCAATATCCTCCAGTTTGGCGTGGAAAGGGAACCTCAGAATCCCCTATACCCCCGGCTCCTGGCCTGGCTGCAACCCAAAATCGACCAAGGCCATTTGGGGCAAAAAACTGGCTGCGGCTTTTACAACTATTCCCGGCCTAAACTAGTCCGAGAAAAAAGAGGGAAGCCAACTCAAGCTTCCCTGCCTGAGATTTGACTTCCGGTTGAGGAGCTCACGGGTGTAGTTAGATTAAAACTTACAGGCAGAGACTTAACCCCAAGGAATGATTGTCGCCCTTGTACTTGCCATTAGCCTGAAAGGCAGGAGGCAGCGGCACGCCGTTTATAGCCAAAGTGTTTGCCTTGGAACGATTCTCGCTAACGATATAAGTTGTAGGCAAACCCTAAAGTAAACCGGCTGATCTGCATGTCTCCCCCCAGAGTAAATATGTGGCGGTTAGCGTCAGGGACCGTGGGATCAAAGGTGCTGTTGGGCACCGGCGTCTGGTCATAGATGTAACCAATTCGGGCTTTCATGCCAGGCCTAATTTCGTAGTTGCCTCCGAACCTGAAGGCCCAGGCATCGTTCCAGTTTTTTTCTTGAAGATCTTGGTAATTGTTGTCCCTGGCAATGTTCCGGGAATTGGTCCTTTCAAATTGAGGCCTAAGTTTTTATAAGTTGACCAGCCCGTCCAGGTAACGTCAAATTCAAAAACAAAAGGTTTGATCCGACTATAAGCAATCCCCCAGGTCACTGAAGGAGGAAAAACTACATCTGCCTCCCCTCCCACCGGGTCTACTAAAGAGACCTTTAAATCGCCGCTGTGCGTCACCTTGATTTCGCTGCGATAGGAAGCGCCGAACTTGACACCCTCCACAGGCTCATATAACAGTCCAATATTATATCCGAAACCGAAGCCATCACCTTCAAAATCATTCTTGATTTCCGTTAGAAAGGCGGCACTAAATCTGAATGGTTCGTCGTTGAATCTGGACCTTAGAATACAAAACGTCAAGACCTGCTGCAAAAAACAAGTTATCCAGCAGTTTGACCGCCACCACCGGGTTGAGGTTAAAGGTTTGCAACTTTGACATGGTGGTCAGATATCTCCCGGCCCACTCCGGGGGCCAGGTCGTCCCCAGGCCAAAAGGCGAGAAAAAACCCAAACCTAAAACTACCCGTTCATGAACCGGCAGGACGCCATAATTCGCCGGAATCATAAAAATTTCATGTTTGGCGGTGGTATATTGCCCCGCCGGTGAGGTATAGGTTCGATTCGTCGAGCTGAAGACCGTATTAAAATAAATCTCCGGCCGTTTCAGCTGCATCAATCCTGCCGGATTATAGAACACAGCTGAGGGATCATCGGCTTGGGCGACAAAGGCATTTCCCTGGGCCATGGCCGCTGTCCCCTGTTGCAGGATGGCAAAACCGGACGGCCACTGCACCAGAAGCTGTACATACCAGAATACTTAGGACGAGCAAGCAGACACAAATGTCCCTCGACACAGTTTGACTCCTTTCTATAATGGGTTACACAAAAGGTAGGAATAACTTAAAAACTTTTAGCACAAAATTATAATTTTGGCAAATTTTTTTCTCCTTTATTTTAAGAATAAGCTGTTTTCATTGACACCCAGTTGAACTTCAGCTCCCATAATTTTTACAGACGAATAACCTGGGTCGTTGGCTGATTATTAATAATTAATTATTGTCTAAAAGATAACTATTACTGTTTTATATCTTATTAAACATACTAATTTTTATCTGGAAAAATAGGCCGAATTCAAAAAATTTCATTTTTTTTTCGTTTTTACCGATAAAAATGTAAAAATAGAATTCACATATTCATTAGAAATAGGTATACTTGACCCATCCCAGCAGAATTAGGTTTTAAGTGGATGTGTCTTTCCTCAGTCTGCCCGGTGGAGTCCGTACATACGGGGCCCCGGCAACGAATGGAGAGCTGTTCCGGGAGAAGTATCTCTCAATTATAACCGTTAATTTTGTCATATTTTCAATATGTTAAATGGAGAAAGCCATGAATCCGAAACAATTTCTTTCCCGACGTCTGAACCTCAATCTCAGCAAATTTTTCCAGATGAAACTGAACAGCTGGCTGATTCGATTTTTACCCTTCGTTATTTCCCGCTACTACCTCATCGGGTTAGGCCGGCTTTATTATTACTTTAACCGCAAAGAAAGGAACCTTATTGAGAGAACCATAACCTTTGTATTGGGAAACAACCTGAGCGCTTCGGAATTGCGCCGAACTAAACGGGAAACCTTCAAAGGTATTTTCGACCATTATCATGAAAAACTTTACTTAGCATATTCCTCTTTTAAGCGGATAAGAAAGTTTTTTGCCAAAAAAATGCGCTTCGAGGGCGAAGCAGCTCTCCAGCAGGCGTTGGCGTTAGGTAAAGGCGCCATCTTAGCCACCGGTCACTTCGGCGCAGTAGAATTTCTCCCCGCAGCCCTGGCCCTTAAACGGCTACAAAGTTGCCATTATCTGTCGTTTCCAAACCAGTCGTTTAAGAGACTCTCTGGTTGAACGGGCCCAGCAGGTCGATCTCGAAGTCATCGACTCCGATAAAGGCAACTGCTTGTTGGCGGCACTCAAAGCCCTGAAACAGGGGCGGATCATCATCACTGAATCGGACGAATTTGATGAATGGAAGGCCAAGGACAATCACCGGATCTCCTTTTTAGGTGCTCGCCTGGACTACGACCGCGCCCTGGACGTTTTAAGCAAACGTTCCGGCTCACCAGTTGTTTCAGCCCTGATGAGCCGCACCGACCAAGGTTATACCCTGCATCTGACCCCGGTTTCTTCTCAAGAACCGACCGGGTTTAAGGTGGGTGAAAAATGCCTGGATATTTTGGAAAAAATGTGTGAATTGTTACCGACGCAATGGTATCAGTGGAAAAAGTTCGGCAAAATGATCAGCCCGCAACTGGAAGACACTATTCCTGCCACGCCAGTATCTTTGGAACTGACGGGAATACCTTATCAGTACGCTTATTGATTATGGGGATTGACAAATATTATATACAATATATAATAATATTATTTTTATTAGTAATAATTATTATGAGTTTCATACAATATTGTCAACTATTTAATAATTATAAATATTTTTAGGAATAGATCAGTTTTAAAGTTAAAATAAAATAGAGTTTTGTTCGAGTAATTTTAATTGGCCAACCATCAAATAATTCATTTTACCAAAGAAGGAGATACCTTATCGGCATACGCCATAGTTGATAACATAAGGGGGCCCATGGATCAAGGGCCTGCCCAGTCTGATTAGGATGTCAACCTGTCAATGGTCCATAGAGAATCATAACCTTCAATTGACCCGACACATTCTTGCAATTGTGCCGGCGGACTTTACGGTTTCCTGGAAAGTGGTACATTACAATATGACCTGGTATACACGATATATTCCCCTGTTGGGAAGAAGAGGGCGCCTGTGGGCGGCAATTCTTTCCCCCTCCGATCATCCCATCCTCCTGATGTTTTGTGTATGTTTCCATTCATCCGCACAAATCCGCATTAACCGCCAGGTCCTCATTTCCTTGAGAAATAACTTTAAGTTCAGTGCCGCATCCCACCCATGTGCACCTGTCTCCGGTAGTATTCAGGTGGAGCATGTTGTCATGGTCAGGCATTATCAAGGAGGTCCACAAAAGCCCGTTTAAAGTGATTGCACATCCTTGCCGCAACTTTCGGGCAACTGTTTCTAGCATAACCGCCAGACCGGCAGTTCTTCTGCTTCTTGCCAGATCTGAGTGGGTGAAGGTAGTTGATTGCCTTGAGAATTTTTCTAACGGTAATTGAGGAAGTACGCGTTATTACACCATCCTTCTTTTGGAGGAGGAGACCATAAATTTGGACCGGATTTAACAAAAGTGGTATTTCCGAAGAGGGTATAGGTGGGTCTAAAATCTGTCCCATCAGGTCAATTATTTTTTCCCTGATGACACGGCGTTTTTACCCGCTTTCACCTGTATCCAGCCCTCGTTGGTGCAAAACCGCCTGAGCAAGACGCAACATTTCTCGGGTATCAGGGAAAGTCAATAAATTCCGGGTTTCTTCATAAAGACCCCAATGGAACTCCCGTTCTTCCTGGGAGAAGGTTTCTCCTACATACTCCAGCAAATACAGAATAGTTTTAATCTGCTTATCCCGGTACATGAAGGTTAGAGTGCCCAGAGTGGCAATGATTCTGGCATTAACTCCGGTTTCCTCACGAATTTCCCGGACTGCCGTAACCTCTGGAATCTCTCCGGGTTCTATATGACCTTTGGGTATCACCCAATGGGAGGGATCAGGCTTCGCCCTGACAATCAAGTAGTATATTTTCTCGTCCCTTTTCTGGAATACTATGCCACCGGCGTGGGTAAATGCTGTCACCTTTAAATCTCCTTATTTTTGATAAACTATGCTATATTAATTTAGTTAATCTCACTATATCACACCAAGCTGTTCGGTATAATACCTGCTTTTTTTACTACCTCATTTTTATTATTATCAAAACAGGTTATCATTAATCTGTGGAGACATTATTGGGTAGACCATACGGCTTGTAAGCTGCGATTCAGTTTAAGTGAAAATCCTGAGGTATTATGCTATCCCCAGGCATGGTGGCCTTGGCGGCCTTTGGCTATTTGCTTTTATTATTTGCCATAGCCTATTATGGCGATCGCCGGCGGGCTCAAGGCCGCAGCCTCATTGACAATCCCTATATCTACACGCTCTCTTTAGCGGTCTATTGCACTTCCTGGACCTTCTATGGCAGCGTCGGCAAGGCGGCCACCAGTGGCGTCATTTTTCTTGCTACGTATTTGGGACCCACCCTGGCGGTCTTTACTTGGTGGTTTCCGCTTCGCAAACTCCTTCGCCTGTGCAAGGAAAATAATCTTACCACCTTGCCCGATTTTCTGGCGCTGCGTTACGGCAAAAGTAGTTTATTGGGTGGTTTGGCCACGGTGGGCATCCTGTTGGCCATCATTCCCTATATTGGTCTGCAACTGAAGTCCATTGCCGATACCTTTAACATCTTAGTGGGTCAGGATACCTCTCCGGTAGAAGTTTACTTGTTACAAAACACTGCCTTTTATGTTGCCCTGATTCTTGCGGTTTTTGGCATTCTTTTCGGCGCCCGTCATCTCGACCCCACCGAAAGGCATGAAGGCATGGTGACCGCGGTGGCTTTTGAGTCCATCGTTAAACTCTTTGCCTTTCTGGCCATCGGCATTCTGGTTTCCTTTGTCTTGTCTCCGGGTTGGGGAGACCTCTATGAGCGGCTTTGCCACGACCGGGAATTCTGTCCTCTGACCCAATTAAACACTGGTCCCGATAATAGTTACCAACTGTTTCTGGTTGAAACCTTTCTGGCCATGGGCGCCATTATTTTGTTGCCCCGACAGTTTCATATGGCCGTGGTCGAGAACACTCAGGAAAAGCATCTTCTCACCGCCATGTGGTTGCTACCCCTCTATCTTTTCTTAATTAATCTTTTTGTGCTGCCCATTGCCTTCGGTGGCCTGTTGTTACACCTGCCTGCGACTCAAGCTGATACGTTCGTCCTGCGACTACCTCTGCAACACGGCTATCCTCTCCTGGCTCTGCTGGCTTTTTTAGGAGGTCTATCTGCTTCCACGGCTATGGTGGCCGTAGCTTCCATTGCTGTCAGCACCATGTTATTGAACAGCCTGATCATGCCGACTGCCCTGCACTTGAATTTGGCAGACCGATTATCACCGCATCTTCTCCACGTCAAACGGTTGGGAATTTTAGTGGTAATTCTATTAGGCTACTTCAGTTATCGCCTGATCGGCGTCTCTTTGATGCTTGTGGACATGGGGCATATAGCTTTTTGCGGTGTGGCTCAATTGGCCCCGGCGCTCCTAGGCGCCTTATATTGGCGGGACGCCAATCAGAAAGGGGCGCTGGCAGGCTTGTTGTGCGGATTTGGTCTTTGGTTTTATACTTTAGTTGTTCCACCTATGGTGGAGACCGGATGGGTGGCCGCTTCCCTCCTGTCGGCGGGACCGTGGGGACTCTCCTGGCTGAAGCCCACTGCTTTTCTGGGCTTAGTCGGTCTTGACAGCCTGTCGCACGCCTTTTTCTGGTCAATGTTTGGCAATATCCTTGCTTTTGTCTGCGTGTCCTTACTAACGACTCCCAGCTTCCTGGAATCAGAGCAGGCCCTTCGGTTTGTCAATGTGTTTCAGGGCGTGACGGTCCACCCCCGGGAAAAGCGTTTTACGTATCTGCCGACTTCGGATCAACTAACCAAATTTATGGGGAAATTCATCGGCATGGACAAAGGCCGCCGAAGCCCGCCAGCAATTTCTGCAGTCAATCAAAACCTCTGAAGAAGAATGGGGTGACCGGGAAAAAATTCAGCTCGCCCAGTTCGTTGAGCGCACCATAGCCGGATCCATCGGCCCGGCTGCGGCCCAGGTCATCATGGACGGTTACCTTTCCTCGGTTGGTTCTCGTATGGAAGAAGTCTTTGATCTCTTTGGCAGGGTCACGAGCTCCCTGGAAGCAAGTCAGGAGCAACTCAAGCGCCGGGTCGCGGAACTCTCAGTGCTCTATGAAGCTGCCCGCAAACTAACCTCCTCCCTGTACATGCCGGAACTGATGGAAGGTGTCCTGGATCTGTTGGTGGATCGTTTGGGGGTTGAAAAGTGTGCCATCCGGCTTTTGGATGACGATGGCTATCTGCGGATAAAAAGTTTTCGTAATTTGTCCCCGTTGGCCGGAGAAGTTGGGATCAAACCCGACATGCGCCCTCTTTTGGGTCAATGTCTCCTGACTCCCCAGGTGATTTCCGTGGCCGACAGTTCCATCGTCTGGGACCGGCTCCAGGGACTCCACGAAGAAGAAACCATGGCTTCCTTTGTAATGGCCCCCATTACCACGGAAACCATGTCTTTGGGCGTCCTCTCCGCCGCGAGCAGTCAAAAAGGATATTTTGCCAAAGAACATATGGAGTTTTTCCAATCCCTGGCCAGCCAACTAGGTTTGGCTGTTCGTAGCGCCCAAATGGTGGCCCACCATATTAGAAATCCTTTGGTGGCCATTGGCGGCTTCGCGCATCGGCTCTATAAAAAGTTGCCAGTTGGCTCAGTTACCCAACAATATGCAGAAATTATTATTAAAGAAGCCGAAAGACTGGAACAACTGGTGCGCGACATCGTGGAGACCACCGTTGTCACCATCCCCAGAGAAGAGGAGCAAGATCCCAATCAGGTGGTGCGCGGCGCCTTGGGCATCTTGAAAGAAACCTTCGAAGAGAAAAAGATCAAACTAAAAGTTAACCTGGCAGCAGATCTTCCCCCCTTGATCATGGACGTGGGCAACCTGAAACGAGCCCTGCTGCAATTAATAGCCAATGCTTTGGAAGCCCTCCCAGAAGGCGGTACCTTAGAGATCGTCACTGCGCACCACAACGGTGTGGTCCTCATCCAGGTTATTGACAACGGTAAGGGCATTCCCGCCAGTATCCTGCCGCATATTTTTGATACCTTCTTTTCCACCAAGCCAACCGGTCCAGGCTTGGGTTTGCCCATCGTTCATAGGATTATCTCTCAACATCGGGGACAGATAACCATTGACAGCGAGGAAAATGTCGGCACCAAAATAACTGTTAAACTGCCAACCACTAAACCCGGCCAGTAAAGGTGAATTTATTTTACCAGTATTAACCGTATCTTTACTTAATTGTCCCAGGATTTCTGGGATTGATCGGTAAAAAAAGCCCATGGACCCCACACTGCTTCTGATTGTGTCAATTTTTTTGCAGTTCATCGCCGCACTAGCCGCTTTGCGTCTCATCCGGATTACCGGCAGAACCTGGGCCTGGTCCATCATCGCCGCGGCCCTGGTGCTTATGACCGTCCGGCGCGGGATTACTCTCTATGAACTGCTTTTCTACGGCTCTCGACATCCCCTTGATTTTTCAACAGAATTGGTAGGCCTCATTGTTTCCGGTCTTCTTGTCGTCGGTATTGCCTGTATATACCCGGTTTTTCGGTCTATCCAGAGTTCCCAAGAGGCACTGCGTTTGAATGAAGCCCGTCTGGCCGCAGTGTGGGAACTCAGTCAGATGACATCTGCTTCTCTCCAAGGAGTTACTGATTATACGTTAGAAGCCGGGGTAAAACTCACCAGGAGTCAGGTTGGGTTTGTGGGTTTACTCGACCACGATGAAGCCAACCTCCAGATTCTTTCCTGGTCCAGTCTGGTTATGTCTCAATGCGCCGTTCATGATAAATCCATCGTCTATCCCATTGCCACAGCCGGCTTATGGGGTGAAGCGGTCCGCCGCCGCCAGCCATTAGTAGTCAATGACTATGCCGGCTCCCAGGAAGAGAAAAAAGGTTTCCCCAGCGGTCATATTGACTTTGCATCGTCTCTTAGTGGTGCCGGTTTTTGACGACAACCGGGTGGTGGCTCTAGCCGCAGTCGCCAACAAACCGGAGCCTTACGATGACCAGGACAGTCGCCAACTCACGTTACTCCTCCAGGGCATGTGGCGGCATCTTCGTCGCCAGCGTTCGGAGCAGGCCATGGTCCAGGAAATCGAACGCATGCATCAATTTCAAACCAAGATGATTCAGACCTCTAATGACGGCATCGTCGCCAGCGATGGTCAAGGCAACATCCTCATTTTTAACGCCGGGGCGGAGAAAATCCTGGGCTACCGCCAAGAGGAAGTTATTGGCAAAATCAAAGTCCAGGCGATTTATCCCCCTAACAGTGCCGGTCAGATTCTCAAAAAGCTTTTTTCATCCGACTTTGGCGGTCGAGGTCGATTAATTAATCACGAAACCGTGGTGTTTAGCAAAAGCGGCGAGTTAATTCCGGTGGAATTGTCGGCTACCTTGATTGTTGAAGACCACGAGATTGCTGCGGTTGTGGGCTTCTTCCGGGACCTGCGGGAGCGGCGGCTCCTCCAGGAAAAGGTCTTGCAGAACGAAAGACTGGCGGTCTTGGGTCAGATGGCCGCCCATATCAGTCATGAGATTAAAAATCCCCTCATGGTCATTGGCGGCTTCGCCCGGCAGGTGAAGGAAAACTTAAACGGGCCCAAGGAAAAGAATTTAGAAAAGCTTCAGATTGTCATCGATGAAATCAAACGGCTGGAAGGATTCCTGGTGGAGGTGGGCCGCTATGCCAAGTTTTCCGAACCCCGTCTCAGTGCCGGCAATCTGAATGCCTTGATTCAAGATACCTGCACCTTTCTGACGCCGATTTTAGAGGAAAAAGGCATCGTCTTAAAATTAGATCTCGACGCTGCCCTGCCCTCTTTCCCCTTCGACCGGGAACATATCCGCCAGGTTATTCTGAACCTAGTAAAAAATGCCCTAGAAGCCATGGAACAGCCCGGAACTCTGTCAGTCGCCAGCCACACTTCCCCAGGAAATATTCTGGTTCACATATCCGATACTGGTCCCGGCATCCCTCCAGATATTCTGACTAAAATTTTCCAGCCTTTCTTTTCCACCAAACCCAGAGGCTCAGGCCTGGGTCTGGCCATCTCCCAACAGATCATGGCCGCCCACCAGGGAGAGATTCATCTTGACAGCGAACTCGGCAAGGGGACTCGGGTCACCTTATCTTTTAAACTACCTGTTTGAATGAATGGGTCTCAATGGTCTTTTTTCTCATTGTGGCTAGATGGTGGTGGCATCGATGGAAGTTGATATTTCAGATGGCAACAATTGCCCTGACATAACAAAACAGGCCAAAAGCTGACACCCCTGACCTGCTGTCTAAAAAAATATTTCGTTTTGCAGAAATTATTCTGGCTTCTTAGGCTTCTTTTTTGGCCGCGTCCAAAGCCGCCTGCAATTTGGTTTCATCCTCATGGGACAACGAGGTTTTCAGGACCTTGCCCCCGGTGCCCTGAAGTTCGGCCAATACTTTGTCAGGGGTTGATTGCCGTACCAGGACAAAGAGAACTGAGGAGTTCGGCGGCATGTTGTCGGCCAACTCTTTCATAAAATCGTCATTGATGCCCACATCGGTCAAGGCCCCGATCACGGCGCCGCTGGCCGCGCCGGCCGCCAACCCCAGCAATGGATTGAGAAAAATCAACCCGATCAAGGTCCCCCAAAACCCCCCGGAAAGGGCTCCGGCTTTGGTGGTGTTGACAATCTGGTGCAGCTTGACTTTACCCTCTTTGTTTTTAACCGCGACAACTGCATCCTCCAGGTCCACCAGATACTCTTTTTGCATCTTAAGAAATTTCAGACGCATTTCTTCCGCTTTGAACGGGTCATCATACTCAATGGCTACTAAGGTGCTCATATTGTCCTCCGTTAAGTTAAGGTTAGAATGAAGATTAATTGAAGAAAGAAATTAATCAGTTACAGTAATAAGCCGGATTATATCGTCTTTTTGTAGAGGAAGGCAAGCAGATTATCATAGACGTAATCGAATTAGCTATCTTCTTATAGAGGCAAAGCGATCTTTTTAAATAGTTATCGTGGAAACCGCGCTATGAATCAATTTCGACAATATACTTAATTTTGTCCAGTGGTAATTTGAAAAATTGGTGTTTTATAATATATCTGGTATTATTGGCATAATCGTCATGAATGATTGTTTGGAAATAACAGGATGGTGTTAAAGCATGAATGATTCTTCCAAGGGCATAATTGTGGGCATTTCCGGTGCCAGCGGCGTGATCTATGGTCTGGAGATGCTTAGGGTCCTGGAGAAACTCGGTATCGACCGCCATTTGGTCATTACCCCGGCGGGACGACTGAACTTTCAGTTGGAGACAGACTATGACCCTCAGGATGCTGAGAAGCTGGCCAGTTTTGTTTATGATGATGCAAACCTTACCGCCGCCATTGCCAGCGGTTCCTTCCTGACCAGGGGTATGGCAGTGATTCCCTGCAGCATCAAAACCTTGTCGGCCATTGCCAACTCCTACAGCGCCAGCCTGCTGGTACGGGCCGCGGACGTCACCCTTAAAGAACGCCGCCCCCTGGTTTTGGTGGTCCGAGAGACGCCGTTGCACCAGGGTCATCTCGAACTCATGCACCGGGCCGCCACCATGGGGGCCGTCATCCTGCCGCCAATGCCAGCCTTCTATCACCGGCCACAAACCATTCAAGATTTGATCAACCAGACCCTGGGGAAGGTTCTAGATTGCTTTCATATTCCCCACCAGTTATTCCAGCGTTGGGGCAGTCCCTGATTTTTCATGGGCCGGCGATGTGGCTCATCCTGGCGCCTGGGTTTTTATTAGGCGAATTTTTATGGAAAAATATTCAGATTATCTCTATTTGAATAAATCCATGCCAGGCGGACTTTGATGTGAAGTCGGCAAGATGGGGATGAAGCAACACTGAAAAAGATTGGCCCAACCATTAGCGCTCATAAGCCAGAACTACCAGACCCACGGCCAGCCAAAAGCCCTCCCGCAGGCGGCGGATGATGCTGAAAGTTGCCCCCATAAGGGCCCCAAGCTGCAGGCCGATGGTGAGAAGCACGTTACCACCGTCCTGAACTCCCAGGTTGCCAGGGATAAAAAAAGCCAGGCCGCCGATGAGAGTGGCCAGGGCATCCAGGCATAACGCAGTCAGCAGATTGATGGGCTGCCCCAAAAAATGAAATATTATGTAAACTTCAAAGCCATGGATGATCCAACCCAAAAAACTAAGCCCCAGGGCAAGCCAAAATTTCCAGATATGATGCCGGTAAAAAGTGGACATTTGCGCGTCCAGGCGACAGAGGGATGCCTCTTTGTCTTTTAAAAAGCGAGGCATGAATTTACATTTTTCGAGGACCTTCATGCCAAGTTGACACAGGCCATATTTCTGAATCAGCACAAACCCAATAGCCCCTATTCCCAATATCAGGGCTGCCGCAAGCAGAACCAGCAACCATCCCGAAGATAGGTTAAATAAGAAAGGCGCCAAGGCTAGACCTAAAAGAATATACAGGACCATAGACAGAACCAGGATGCCTTTGCTGATGACCAGGGAGGCAGTGGCATTGGTTAAAGAAACACCTTCTTTTTGGAGCATCAGGGCTTTTACCGGTTCACCTCCCAGACTGGCCATGGGAGTGAGGACATTTACGGCTTCGCCTGCCAGACGGTTGAAAAACAGATATCTGACCGTAACCCCCATGGGCGGCCGATCAAAACAGAAAAACCAGGAAAGCGCGTCCAAAAGATTAACCAGGAGATAGGGCAGCAAAATCAGAGGCCAATTCCAGCCCACCAGCCTGAGGTGATGGACTATCTCTTTCCAGCCCACCGCGTGGAACATCCATACCAGGAAGGCAGCGGCAATACCTACCAGAAGTATTTTAATTTTTGCCATCTGATTTTCCCCGAGAGAAGATCAAGGCAAAGATATTTGACCCCACCGCTGTGGCTATAATCATCCAGTCCAGCCAATTGAGAATTGCCATAAGGAGGATAATATAGAAGAAATCCCGGCTTGCTGCTTCCTCCAAAATCTTCTCAGAACTACTCATCTGAGCATCGGGGTCGGCGACCATAACAGGTTTAAGGGCCGTCTTTTTCAGCCGCCAACAGTTCACGTACCCAAAAGTCAATAATAAACCCGCCGCCAGGAATAGGGGCCGGCCTGATGATCTATAGCTTCCCAGGGTAATGCCCAAGAAAAGCAACAGGTTTATAAACGTGTCGCCATGGAGATCCAGCCAGGCCCCCAGGCGTGATTCCTGAAACTTTAACCTGGCTACCGCCCCGTCCAAACAATCCATTACCAGAATCAGAGGCAATAATAAAGCCGCCCCCACTGAAGCTCCATACGAACCCTGGGCAAAACCCCAGACTGCCAACAGGCTGACCAGAAAAGAGACCAGCGTAATTTGATTCGGAGTTATTCTCCGGGGTAATAACCAAGGCAAGATCTGGCGGGCTATTTTTCGGTTCCAGGAATTTTCTAAAATTCCCTCCCCCATCGGCGAACTGTTTTGGGCGGCAATCAAATGGGTCGTGGCAGCAGCTTGATCCTGGTCATTGAAAATGGAGAGAATCCCGGATGCCTCCAGGACTACCCCCAATACTTGCTGCTCCATGACTTTTTGCGTCAGGTAACTGTAAAAATCAGCTGGTGCTGAATTTTGCCTGGAGAGTGACTCAGCATCCTGCTCCAACATCCAATTATGCCAGTCTTTCCAGGCTTCCCCGGAGAAAAGTGCCAGACCGGCCGCCTGAAAGCCGTTTTTGGAGTCGGATATCCCCAAGGAGGTGACCAGGCTCCTATTCAGGCTTACTGTCGGCATTGCGCCCGTCTCAGGTACCGAATAAATTTTTTCTCCACCAGGTGGAACCTGCTGCGTCTGCGCCAACACCCCCAGAGTCAACGCCCCTGGCGGCGGCGGATTTTGGACTAAAGCTTTGAATATTTTTTGGTCTGGCAGGGCATTGACCAACAAGGTAAGAAAATAACCAGTTCCCGACTCCGTGTCAGATGGTTCCACGTAATCAGGCCAACGGGAAATTATTTTGATTTTAGTTGAGAGAGACTGTTGTCGGGCAAACTCCCGGATCAAATATTCCTGCGTGGCGTGGGCGGCCAGGATGGTAATATCAGTTATCCCAGCTCGCCTGAGCCCCAGAACCTGTCGGGGCAGAAACGGCACGCCGGCCACCGGACCGAAGAGAAAACCCGGTGGTTCTTCGCCACCGCCCGGAATTAAAATGACGGCCTGTCTAATCATGGCTGATAGTGTATGGGAATTTTAATCCCGGTTTCCATCAAAACCACTTTCAAAGCCGCTAAAAAGGCCTGGATGTCGGTCTCATCAATAGCACCGATGTTGGCCAGACGAAAAGTGGCATCGTCCTGCATTTTACCGGGATAAATGGTAAATCCCCGATCATACAGGGCATCGTGCAGTCGGGTGAAACTATAGTTGGGATCAACAGGCTCTAAAACGGTAGTTAATAAAGGGGATTGCCGCTCCATCGGCAACAGGGTTTTAAACCCGAGTTGATGCAGGCCGGCCATCAGCGTTTGCCAGTTACGGCGGTAGCGCTGGAAGTGAGCTGACGCCCCTTCGTCATAAAATTCCCGGATTGCCTGGGCCAGGGCATATACTACCTGCACCGGCGGTGTAAATTGCATCTGGCCGTTGGCCTCAAAATGTCGGTATTGCTCATAGAGATTAAGATAATAGGATCGCGCCGGGATCCGGCGGCTCTGTTCCAGGGCCTCACGCCGGCAGATCACCCAGGCCAGTCCGGCCATTCCCTGCAAACATTTATTTGAGGTCGAAAGCAGATAGTCGATATGCTCAGTTGTGACATTCAGGGGCACGCCCCCAAAACTGGAAATGGCATCAACGATTAAACTCACGCCCCGTTCCCGAGCCAGGGTAGCGATCTCTGGGAGTTGGTTGAGCAGGCCCGTGCTGGTCTCATGATGCACCATGGCTAAGTGGCTGATTTCCTGATGTGATTTTAGAGTTTGCCGGATGAGCCCCAGGTCGGGCCACTCCCCCCAGGGAAGTTTAAGCTCATACCTGGGAAGTTGGTAACACCGGGCAATGGCGGCCAGCCGTTCTCCATAAGCGCCGTTATTTATGATGACGACCGCCCCATCCCAGGGCACCACGGAATTCAGGACTGCGTCCATGGCCGCAGTGCCGGACCCGGCCAGGAGCACGCAAGCATAGGTCTCAGGATCGCCCCCGGCAATCCTGACCAGATCAGCGCGAACCTGTTGCAGAAGATCGACGAACTCTTGTTCCCGAGGGCAGATATCCGATACGAACAGGGCCGCCTTCACCGAATCGGTGGTAGTGGCCGGACCGGGGTTGAGGAGAATCTTACGGGGGACAGCTGGCAATGTTAAGAAACCTCCGGTTGTATTTTTATAAGCGTTCCGCGGTATGCTTTATCCCTTCAGTTCGCGACAAGGCTATTCGCTGCTTCGCTCCTTTTGAATGGCGGGCCAGATTATTTCCCGGGCTCGAATTACGTCCTCGGGGAAATCGATCTCCAGCCAACTCAGCTTCCCGATATCTTTTACCCAAAGACGGCGTTGATCACAGAGTGTCTGGGATAATTCTTCGTGTTCGGCCATCGGGTTCGCCTGGACCAGATCATCCATCAATTGTATCGTTAAAGGCACGTCAGGAGCGGCAATTTTGACGACCCCAACGGCTTCGCCGGCCAGAGGGTCTTCGGTATTAATAATTTTTCCCACGGCAGTGGCCCGCCCGCCTTGATGCGTGACCTTGACTTCCTCACCGCTGTCAACCCCCAGGGGACCTACCAGCAGGTAGCTCTTCTCTTCCTGGCTGGTCAAACCGTCCAGAATCTGGGGGTTGAAGAGCAGATCAGCGTCCATGAAGATGAATGGTCCTGTAAGATACTCCCGGGCCAGCCATAACGAATACAAACTGCCGGTTTGGGCAAAAAGGTCATTGACCACCCAATGGATGCTCATACCCGTCAGGCCGTTCGGCAGCGCCTCTTGTATCAGGGTCCGCAAATGCCCCACGACCAGAACGACAGCCTTCACGCCATACTGCTGCAAGGCCTCCAGCGTATGCCGCAGGAGGGGCCGTCCATCAACTGTAATCAGGGACTTGGGAATTTTTTCGGTGAGTGGCGCCAGACGCCGACCTACCCCGGCGCTTAGGATGACGGCCAG
This sequence comes from uncultured delta proteobacterium, assembly GCA_963777875.1. Lineage (GTDB taxonomy): Bacteria > Desulfobacterota > Desulfobaccia > Desulfobaccales > Desulfobaccaceae > Desulfobacca. Next base: position 36,598 of record CAVZSK010000031.1, read on the forward strand.
CATGTTACGGCTTCCCGGCTTGGCCGGCAAAAGACATAAACCGATCTTTGAGAGCTGGAGGCGCAAGATGCGGCCGCTGCAGGTCGGCTGCAGCTCCCGGCGCTACTTTGACCAGAATAAAGTGCGGTCCCGGCTGAGTTAAAGCCAATCCGAGCTGATGGGTGAGAGTTTGGGAATCTGTCACGTGTTGAGAGGTAACATATCCGGCCTCCCGGGCTACTGTTGCCAAAGAGATGGTAGAAGAAGTGGTGGCCTGGCCGCCGGTGGAATCATAAGCTTCATTATCCAGGACCACGTGGATCAGATTACGGGGCCGGTAATGACCGATGGTAGCCAGGTTGCCCAATTTCATGAGACAGGCGCCGTCCCCATCCAGGACCACAATCCTGCGGTTGGGTTGGACCAGGGCCAAACCCAGACCGATGGCACTGGCGCACCCCATGGAGCCGACCATATAAAAATTACCGGCCCGATCCAAAGAATTATATAATTCCCGGGAGATCTTGCCGGTAGTGGAAACCACTGCCTCCTCACCGGACAGGGATCCTGTGATAGTGCTGATAGCCTCATGCCGGGATAACTGATACGGGGACCGGTTATTACTTGCCGAAACCGCCGCCAAAGTCCCCCGGGGGACTATCAAGGCCACCGGCGTTGCCAGCGCCAGCATCTGATGGTGCAAACCGCGGATCTCTGCTTGATCCTGCTGCCAGTCGCCTCTAAGCAATCCGGATGGAATCTCCAACAAAGACAATAGCTCAAATGTTTTTTGGCCCATCAGGTGATGCTGCGGCACGTCGGGACGACCTGGCTCACCCCGCCAGGAAATCATCAGGAAACAGGGGAAACGGTAGACTAACTGCAAAGAGGTCAGGGGATTGATGGCGTTGCCCAGACCTGAGTTTTGCATTAAGATCACCGGTCGGCGGCCACCCAGGTTCCAGCCGGCGGCCACTCCCATGGCCTCTCCTTCACTGGCTGCCTTGACATAGACCCTGGACTCATCCTTTTCCAAAAAGCTGATCAAAGGGTTCAAAATCGAACATGGGACCCCGACATAGGGACCCAGCTTGAGCTCCTCAAAGAGATCCAGCAAATCTTCGGCTTTAATCATCAATGAGACACATCCTTGCAGCTGAAAACGCCGGCAACCGCCGCCGGAGCAGGGCGGCTAAGACTGATGGGGGTGTGTGAGGTGAACTCCCGCCCGGGTTGGCCCAGGAGACTGCAAGCCCGCTGGTAATCCTGCCAGTTTTGAATCTCCATCCAGCCGGAGTTGACCTCCATCAGATTCACCGGGACATTTCGATCAATGACTTCTTGGAGCAGATCGGTAAAAGATGCCTGGAGAATCGACGGGGCTTCATGAAAAGTCCGGTTGCTATACATCTGCACACAATCATCATAAACTTCTTTTAAAACCTTGCTGCCGGCCGGGGAAAGCCTGGCAATGCCGATGAACTCGTAATCCGCTTCAGTTTCGGCAATAGTCTGGTGACCTATCCGCACCGCCCGGTTGGTGGCCTGAACCAATAAATGCCGTTTTTTGAGCTGCGGTTTGTCCCTGGCCACCACCAGATCCAGATTTTTGTTGGGATTATATCCCTGGGCAAAGGAATTGTCCACCACCAGCACGATATCGCCGGGGCAGCTTAAGAGTTTTTGCATGAGAAAGGGTTCGAAAAGAATATCCGCATAAATAATCAGAATGTGTTGGCCAAAGACGTCGCCGGCCCGCATGATGGAATGCAGGATATGACCCTGGGAAAAATCCGGATTGAAGATTTTGGTAATGCCGTCCACATCGACTGATTCAGCCTGATAGCCGGTAATGGCGGTGATCTGATTCAAACCCACCCGACTCAGGGTCTCCACGTTGCGCTGTAAAAGTGACTTGCCGTTAAGATCCAGCATCGCCACTGGCCGGTCTCGGAGGAGATCATCCAGGGTATCATTGCTCCGGGGCTGACCGGCAGCAGGAATAATCACCGTATAGTTGTCATAAGCCCGACGTAGATATTTTTTTTCTTCAGCCTGGAAACGACCCATTTCCTGCAGATCAAAAATCGTCTGCAGAGGCGCGATCTCCTCTTCCACCGCTTTCAGAGAGCCGGCCTCTCTGAGGTTCCCCAGGACCCTGGACATGGCCTGCACCGCGGCCCGTAAACCCGCGTTGGCATAGATTACTATCTTCACGCCCCATTCCCACAATTCCCGGGCGGTTACCTGGGAATAGCTGGTGGGCACCACCACCAGGGGAACCGGCCGCGACCATCCTTGAATAAAGGCCTGTATTTCATCAGGGGTTTTTGCTTTCGAGTGAATCAAAATGGCGTCAGCCCCGGCCTCGGCGTACGCCTCAGCCCGCCGCCAGGCCTCCTCCAGACCCCAACCGGCAATCAAAGCCTCCACCCGGGCGATCACCATAAAGGCTTGGGAAGCTTGAGCATCTTTGGCCGCCATAATTTTGCCCACAAATTCCGCCAGGGGGGCCAGTTCCTGACGGCCGGGAATGTAGCTGTTCACCTTGGGAAAGCATTTATCTTCAATACAAATAGCGGCAATACCCGCGGCTTCATATTTTTTCACCAGGCGGATGACGTTATTGGAATTGCCATAACCGGTGTCGCAATCAGCAATCACTGGGAGTGAAACCGCCTCATTCATAGTGCTGGCTGCTTCCAGATAATCTGTCATGGTCAGGATATTGGCATCGGGGACCGCGTTGGCGGCCGAGATTTCCAAACCACTGGCCCAGATGGCGTCAAAACCGGCCTGCTCCACCAACCTCGCGCTCAGACCATTATGGGCCCCGGCCACTTGCATAATTTCTGGTTGAGCCAGCAGACGACGTAATATCTGAGCTTTTGGGTGCATCAGCAGATCCTCTGGTTTTGGTTTTTTAGATCTCACCTAGTTCACTAAAGGAATCCAGAATTGTCTTTAACTTGTAACTAATTTTATATCAAAAATCTAACATTTAAAACTCAAAATTTATCTTTTAGCTCTCATGATACCAATGTGCAACAAATGGTGACATAGGCTTTCCAGCCTGTGCAATCCCAGAGGTAATCCCGTTAAAACTAAATGTACATTTTGACTGCGACTGGTATGAAAAGTCCTTACCTTAGGGGGAAAGCCAAGCGGATCCCGCCTTGCATCAACAGGATACTTTAATGAAGCGCACACCCCCTCTCTGTGCAGCTTTTCATGTTTCGGATTTGTAAACCTGAAAACTTATTAGAAATCTAACGATTTTGACCTGTAGGGCTAATATCATGCCTGGGCGAGATAATATTGAGACCTCAAGGAAAAAGGCTGACCCGAAGGATAAAAGTGGTTTTTACCGCCATACTTTGATTGAAAAGCTTGAAATGGGAAACTAGGCGGTTTTTTTATGCCAAACCATCTTGCCAACCTGGCTAAATCTGGGATACATTTCTGCTCAGGTCCTTACATGACGAATCTACGCCGAAAAATCCGTTATTGTTATCTACGCCTGCGCCGGTTGAAAGGAGATCCACGCAAAATCGCCTGGGGCATGGCCTTAGGCGTTTTTATCGGCGTCACCCCCACCATTCCTTTTCACATGATCTCGGCCCTGGCTCTGGCCCACATTTTCCGTATATCCAGGATTGCCGCAGTCATGGGAGTGTGGATCAGTAACCCGATAACTATCCCGCCGTTCTATTACTTCAGTTTCAAGATCGGCAAATGGCTTCTGTATCCCAACCTGACCTTGTCTTTGCCTCAATGCTTCGATACCCGGGAGCTTCTCCGCCTGGGCTGGGAGGTCAACCTGGCGCTCCAGACCGGGGGGCTCATCCTGGCCTTGCCGTTTGGCCTAACTGCCTACTTTTTAACTCTTTGGGTTGTGAACCGCTATCGCAACCGTAAACCTTCCCAACCGAATCGTGCCCTTCATCTCCCCCAAAATTCTCTGCCGCCGTCACAAGCTGACGCCTAAAAAATCCCTGGGGCAGAATTTTCTTCTCCATCCCGACCAGGCGCGCCGCCTGGTGGCTGCCCTGGACCTGGACGGCCACGGAAACCGTGGTGGAAATCGGCGCCGGCTTGGGAGCCCTGACCTTCTTTTTAGCCCAAGCCGCAGGGCAGGTAGTGGCCCTGGAAATGGACCACCGCCTCCCCCCATACTTCAGGAGGAAGTCCTGGTTGGACTGTCAAATGTCCAGATTGTCTCCCAGGATGCCCTCCACTTTGACTTTTTAGCTCTCAGCCGGGCTTCCGGTCACCCCCTGTCGGTCATCGGCAACCTGCCCTATCAGATCACCTCTCCCCTGCTTTTTAAGCTGCTGGGAGAAAAAACCGCTCTCAAGGTCATGGTCTTGATGATGCAGCAGGAAGTCGGCCAGCGCCTGCTGGCCCCACCCGGCGGTAAGGACTACGGTATCTTGTCAGTCCTGCTCCAATATCACTTCCGCCTGGAGCGGCTTTTCTCCCTGGGCCCCAATAATTTTTATCCTGCCCCCAAAGTTGACTCTGTGGTTCTGCGGTTCCACCCGCGCCTCCCCGAATTACCTGTGGTGGACGAAGAATTGCTGAAGCAGGTGGTCAAAGCCGCCTTTGCCACCCGGCGCAAAACCCTGAAAAACTCGCTGTCCGCCCAGGCCTCCAGGTTCGGGCATTCCCCGGCCACCCTGCTTGATCTTCTCCACGCTTTAGGCCTCGACCCCGGCCGCCGCCCCGAAACCCTGTCAGTTCTGGAATTTGTCCGCCTCACCAATGCCCTGGGGCAACCGGGCGATGTAACTCCCCAAAATTGCTGAGGTGTCATGACTGAGATCTAAGCTGACAATCAACAAATTGAGATCAAACTAAATCTAACGCTAAAGGAAAAATTTACAAAGGTGGCATGAGTTGACACGCAGTTATGATAACAATATAGAATATTTTCAATTTTTGGTTCATTAGCACATCGATAGCAGAGAAGTTGGCTAGCGGATAAAGAGCCTTAGTGTAAAAATTAATCGCAGGTTTAATGGAAGTGGAGATCGTGGAGCAGCCAGTTTATGCGGCTGGTCGGCCCCGCAAAGATGGCAGCAAACCGATCAAAGCCACCCGCTATGTCCTGGCCGGGACGATCGTGCCCGAGGCCGCCAAAGTCGCTCAACTCCAACAAGAGGCCGGGTGCTTTGTGTTGCTCACCTCTCGCCCGGCGGAGACCCTCAGCGCCGCGGAGGTCCTCAAACTTTATAAAGATCAGCATTATATCGAGCAAAACTTCGCCTTCTTGAAAGATCCGGTCATCATCAATGAAATCTTCTTGAAAAAACCAGAGCGCATTGAGGCCTTGGGATTAATCTTTGTCTTAGCTCTCATGATCTGGCGCCTGATTGAACGCACCATGCGCCAAACCTTGCAAGAGAACCAGGACAAGGTGCCGGGTTGGGACAGAAAACCCACGGACAAACCCACAGCTTTTATGATGTCCACCAAGTTCAGCTCCGTGGGCATCCTCAAGATCGGCGGGGTGCGTCGCTTTAACCACCCCATAGATGATACCCAGTTGAAATATTTAGAAATCCTTGGATTAACCATTGATATCTTTCTGAAGCCGGAAGTTGTTATGATGAACTGAAATGTCCCTATTTTTCGATGATGATCAAAATTAGCCTCAGAAGCAGCGATTTACTATGCGGAATGTCAGATTAAAGACAAACGGCGGGAGGCGCTTCGCTTTTCCGCCCTACATTCCCCAAAAAGTGGCCAAACTGACCCTGGCGGATAGGCTCGCCAAGTACAACCTGGAACCAAAAAAATCCCCCTTGTGTGAAGGAGGATTTTTAAGATTCCCATAAGGGTCGCTTCATACAAAATTTCATAAATATAGCAACATCTTCAAAAAGCCCTTCTCCCTACCCTCTCCCCCACAAGCGTGGGGAGGGGGAGAATATGTTAGCGAATTATGAACTGCTGTATTTAGCATTAAGTCCCATTATTGGTGAACCGGCCGGTGGGGTAGATGTTCCGGGCATTCCAGAACATATAGCCGCTGGCGCCAAAATCGTCTGCGGCCTTGATCTGGAGGCGCATCCGGTCTTCAGTGAAATCGCCGCCACGAAAGGCATAATCCCGGAAGGCCTGCAGCCAGGGACGAAACCGCAAGGGCGAGACGCCGGTGCGTTCCTGGGCTCGTTTAAGGGAGAGATAGACAATTTCATACGAATTTTTAACAGGGTTGCGGTAGTTGGGAATCCCCCAGGTGTACCCGGAAGGGTAGACCATGGGACAGACCACGTCGACAGCGTTGACTAACGGGCCGATTTTCTGGCCGATGTCGGTGTCGTTAGTATTCCAGCAGACATAGCCGAAAATATCCGCGCCTACCATAACATTATACGGTATCAGGGCTTTATGGGCAGTTTCCAAAAAGGCGGTGATGGCTTCGGTCCGGCTGTTCTCATTGGCAGGCTGAGAGTAACCCGCGCCCCGGTTATCTGCGAACCGGACGTAATCGAACTGGACCTCGTCAAAACCCACTTCAGCCGCGATCTTGGCGATGGCAATATTATAATCCCAACCCTCCTTCCTAAAGGGGTCTACCCAGCGTAATCGTTCCCGATCCCGAAAGACGGCGCCACCCTTGGTCTTGACGGCTAACTCGGGCTTAGCCGTGGCCAGGAGGTTATCTTTAAAGACGACAATGCGGGCAATGAGGTAGAGGTTTTTTTCCTTCAATGGCGCCAAGGCGGCCTTTATGTCCTTGATCAGAATGGTTTTCTGGGCCCCAATTTCTTCGGCCAGGGGCAGATCAACTTTGAAGGGGATAAAAGCCGCGTCACCTTTGACATCAATGACCAAGGCGTTCAGGTTATTTCTTTCGATGGCGGCAAGGGCGGCTTCCCGAAGCCTGGAAACGGTGAGGCCATAGGGCGTGAGATACAGGGCTTTGACCTTAAAAGGTTCCAGGGCAATTTCGGCTTGGGGGTTGCCTTCTGCCGAGGCGGCGACTTCCCGGCGTTTATACCCAGCGGCCTTCACCTTTAACGCCAGGCCGCTCCCCTCCAAACGGAACATGCCCTCTTTGTCGGTGCGAACGGCCTGGTCACCTGCGGCCACGACGGCGCCGGCGATGGGTGTCTTGGTTTGGGCATCAATGACTTTCCCATCATAAGCCTGGACGGGTACAGCGATTAACAGGCCCAAGATAAAAATCAAAAAGGGCAGCAATCTCTTCATCAAATATTCTCCGGATATTTAAGAATAAACAGGGTTATGAGTAAGATCTGTAGCTGTCTCTGATCCTGCGACAGTTTTACGGCGCCCCAGAGTCCCGGTTAATACGTCTTGGGTCCTTTTTCAATCACCTTTCCGGTCATGATAGACGCAAAATTCTTGACGCCATCGCCGTTGACCATCAGGTAACGAGGTTGAGACATGATCTTTTCGGATGGGTTGGCCAGCCGGCGCTCAATACTGAAAGCAGTCACGTATCCGGCCTTTTCTGCCGATTTTTCCAGATCGGCGTCGTATATGCCAAACGGCCAGGCCAACACATCCACCGGCTGGCCGAAACCGTTTCTCCAGGGAGGCCTTGGATTTTATCAACTGGGTGTCCACCAGTTTCTGATATTCCTCGGGCTTGAGCTTCTTTTTTTCCTTCTTGAAATTCGGGTGCCAGAAGGTGTGAGACTGCATGTCAAATAGACCGGTTTTCTGGCATTCATATAACTGCTCCCAGGTCATGGCATAAGGAGCGTGGGGATTGGAAACCGCGGACGGATACACGAACAGGGTCACCGGAATGTTGTATTTCTTAACCAGCGGCAGCATGTCGGAATACACGGTTTTATGGGCGTCATCGGCGGTGATCACCACTGATTTGGGGGGTGGCGGGGGGCCCTGGCCGCGCAGATAATTTACCAGAGTGCGCAGGGGAATCACCGTATAACCATTGTCCTGAAGCCACTTGAGCTGGGCTTCAAACACCGGGGTAGTAACCGTCATGCCATCAGCCACCGTGGGGCCGAAACGATGATAGCACAGCACGGGGACCGCGACCTGCTCCTGGGCCAGGACAAAGGGCTGGCAACACAGGACCATCAGGACCAATCCTGTTAAGCAAAAAATTAGTCGTCTCATACCATAATTCCTTAAAATAAATTTGGTAAACGGGGCAAGGGATGCCAGACATCAATAATGGAGGAAGACTACCATAAAGAACAACGAATGTCTGTACTATTTTTTATATATAAGGAAAAACTAATAGGGTATGTATGGCGGGGATAGATGCACTTGCTAAAAAAAGCTGGTGAGCTCTGCTCAGGATGGTTAGGAATCAAGGTTATCGGCACAGGCGCCCCACTTTTTAGAAAGCGGCCGACGTAGAAAATATTTGTGAAAATGTGAGATATTCTAAAAAGTTATCATAAATCATCAAGACCCGAATCCGTTGCTCCTGCCTCGTCTTCAGCGCCGGCTGCTTCTTCCATCATCTGGTCAATCTCTTCGGCGCCCAAATCCTCCCCAGTGGCTGCGGCCATTTCTTTCATGAAGCGGGCCATACCTTTTGGGTCGTTTTCATCCAGGCCACCCAGGCGGGCCGGGTCGGCCAGGCGTTCCAGGCGGGTTTCCTCGGATAGGCGAACATTGACCCTGGAAAGCACCCGGGTAAGCTCACGGCCACCGCAGCGTTTGCAGATCGGAACGAAGGACTCCTCCCGGTTAAGAATCAAAAACCCGGAGATGGCGTTACAGGCACGACATTGATATTCATATATGGGCATCGGCAATCGCCTCTAAAATCATTGGAATTATTGTCTGACTCTCACTTTCAGCCGCTCCAGGCGAGCCACCTCTATTTGGGCCTCGGCATACATTTTATCCGATGGCACCAAATTAGCCAAGGCCTTGCGGAAGTGGAAAAGGGCTGTGGGCAGGTCTTTAGCCAAGCGACTGTGGCGGCCCAAATAATAATGCGCTGGCCCCAGGCGCTGTTTGACACCGTACAGAGTGCCGAGATTGTAATACACTTCGGTAAAGGCGGGGTTCAGGGTATGCAGTTTTTCAAAGAGCGACAAGGCCTCGTCTACCTGATGGCGGTCCTGCAAAATAAGCCCGGTATAATAAAGAGAGACTTCATCTCTGGGATTGCGCCGGAGCAATTCCTGAAACAGTTTTTGGGCGTCTGAAACTTTACTTGATTCATAATCAAAGATTGCCAGATCACGTTTAATTATGTCATTATTGGGATCCCGGGCCAGGGCCTGCTGATACGACTGAGAAGCCAGGGTGCGATCTCCCAGGCGCTTATAGACCAAGGCCAAAGAGTAGCGGTTAGGGATATTATCCGGTTCCTGGGAAAGCCGGATGAGGAGTTCTCTCTTCATTCGCTGGGGATTGCCGTAAAGCGCGTCCAGTCGTTGTTTAAAATACGTGAACGCCTGGGTTGTCGGCAGGGGATGTTCCCTGGCGGGTATCTGGTGACTATCGGCCAGATGCGCCATATCAACGATGCGGCTTTCCAGCTCGGGGTGGGTTTTGAGATAAACTGGGATATCATGGCTTTCAAACCAGCGCTGCCGGTTCATCTTTTTGAAGACGGTCATCATATAGTGAGGGTCATACTGAGCCAAACTAAGCCATTTAAATCCCAGGGTATCGGCCTCCCTCTCATCTTCCCGGCTATAGGCCAGCATGGCGGATTCCCCGGCGGCCATGGCTCCGGTAATGAGGGGCGCGGCTGCGGCCCCGCCCAGCAAGACGGCGGCCAGGGCGCCAAGAACGGTGGCAATAGTAGCGAATTTGCCCTTTTCCATACGTTTGGCAATGTGCCTTTGGTGAATGTGGGTGATCTCATGGGCCAGGACCCCGGCGAGCTCGTCCTCCCGGTCCATGAGACGAATGATACCGGTATTGACAAAAATATAGCCGCCGGGTACTGCAAAGGCGTTATACGTGGGGTCCTCTAAGATAAAAAAGCGGTATTGAAAAGGCTGGGGGCCGAGCTGTTTGACCAGCTTTTGACCGATGGTATTAATATAAGCAGTGAGATAGGGGTCGCGCACCACCGGATAATATTGCTGCAGCAGGAGGGAGAATTCCTCGCCTAAATCCTTTTCCTTTTCAATGGTAAGGGAGCCAAAAAACCCAAAGGCGGGGGGAGGAAAGACGAGAACAAGACACAACGTCAGAACTATGGGTATCATTGGCCTACTGTACCGGGATGACCGGACCATAAACCGACTCCATAAATTAACCACTCTGATCTTAAGTAGGTTGCGCTTCCTGGGAGGTGGGAAATTCCCGGGGAGCTTCCAGCCACAGCCCCTCAAGATCGTAAAACTCTCTCCAGGGTTGAGAGAAGATATGAATGATAACGTCGTTACAATCCACTAAGACCCAACGAGCCTCCTGAGGCCCTTCAATCCCTAGAGGCCTTTCGCCGTGCCGTTTCAAAGCCTCTTCCACATGTCCAGCCAGAGCAGAAACCTGGCGATGTGAAGTCCCGGAGCAGATGATAAAAAAATCGGCAAAGGATGACATGGTCCTGACATCCAAAACCACCACATCCAGAGCTTTTTTTTCCAAGAGGGTACGGACGCAGAGTTGCACCTTCTCAGCAGTAGTTATCGTCGGTTTTTTAATTGGCGTAACTCGTCTCCTTTAAACATACAGGTTATTATCTAATATATAACGCCTTACCTCCTCCGGCAAGAGGAAACGCAGAGATAGCCCCTGACCAGCCAGTCGGCGGATCTGGGTGGATGAAATATCCAGCCGGGTGACAGGGCGGAAATAAATGCGATTACCGCCCGGGTGCAGAAATACCTTCTCTTTGGCCTGATAGTCGCAATCGACCTTCTGGCACAGGATTTTTGCCAACTCCCGGGGATCATAGCCGGGACGGTCCAAAACAACAAAATGGCACAGGGAGAAAATTTCCTGGTAATCTCGCCACGTATCGATTTCCAGCATGGCATCAAGGCCCACGATAAAAAAGATTTCGGTGCGGGCCCCGAATTGTCGGCGAAAAAGCCGAAGTGTTTCAATGGAGTATGACTTTTCCGGTCTCTGATTTTCGATGTCGGAGACTTCAAAGAGAGGATGTTCGGCCACAGCCAGACGAATCATCTCCAGCCGGACGGCAAAGGGGGTGACTGACTCAGAATTTTTGTGCGGGGGCCGAGCCGAGGGGATGAACAGGAGGCGCTGCAGCTGCAGAATTTCCGCAACTTCCTCAGCAACCCGCAAATGGCCGAAATGGATCGGATTAAAGGTGCCCCCAAATAATCCTAAACGCACGATGATTATACCAGGTTCACTTTGAAATGGAGCAAAGTCACTTTGTAAGAGGCTGAATTTAATTATTATTTCAACCGAAAACCGAAAACGTTATTCTATTGGCGGATCTGTCCGGACCCGTAGACAATGAATTTGGTGGTGGTCAACTCCTCCAGGCCCATGGGTCCGAAGGCATGCAGCTTTGAAGTGTTGATCCCGATTTCGGCGCCCAGTCCCAGCTCACCGCCGTCGTTAAAGCGGGTGGAAGCGTTGACCAGAACCACCGAAGAATCCACTTCATTGAGAAAACGTCTGGAATTTTCATAGTTCTGGGTAATGATGGCCTCGGTATGATACGAGCCATAACGGGCGATATGAGCCAGAGCCGCCTGGAGATCAGGGACGATTTTTACAGCCAGAATGAGGTCTAAAAATTCATAGCCCCAGTCTTCTTGGCTGGCAGGCTTTACCTGGGGATCAAACTCTAAAGTCCGGGGGCAACCCCGAAGTTCCACTCCCGCTTCCCGGAATCGGGCGAACATCCGGGGGATGAAACGACCGGCCGTGGATTCGTGAATGAGCAAAGTCTCCATGGCGTTGCAGACCCCGGGGCGCTGTACTTTGGCATTAAAGCAGATAGTTTCGGCCATCTCCAAGTCGGCATCGGCATCCACCAGGATGTGACAGACGCCTTTGTAATGTTTGAGCACGGGAATACGGGAATTTTCGGCCACAAAACGGATGAGCCCTTCTCCACCCCGGGGAATGACGATATCAATGAGTTCATCAAGTTTTAGAAGCTCAACCACCGCCTCCCGTTCGGTGGTGGGGATGACTTGCACCGCGGCTGGCGGCACCCCGGCGGAGGCCAGGGCCTGGGCCATCAGGCTGCTGAGCACCAGGTTGGAGTGAATGGCCTCCTTGCCGCCTTTCAAGATGACGGCGTTGCCGCTTTTCAGACAAAGGGCAGCGGCGTCAACCGTGACGTTGGGACGGGATTCGTAGATAAAACCGATGACCCCCAAAGGAATGCGTTGGCGGCCCACCAACAGACCATTCGGCCGCCGCCACATGGAAGTAACCGCCCCCACCGGGTCAGGCAGGTGGATAACTTCATTGAGGCCCTGAATCATTGCATTAATCACTTTGTCGGACAGAGTCAAACGGTCTATAAAGGCCGCCGGCTGCCCCTGCTGCTGCGCGGCGGCGATATCCTTTTGGTTTTCTCTCTCGATGAGGGCCCGTTGCTGCTGCAGTCCCTGGGCAATGGCAGCCAGGGCCTGGTTTTTGACGGTTGTCGGCAACACCGCCACTTGGCGGGCGGCAGTTTTGGCGTCCTGGGACATCTTTTGAACTAAGGCAGCGAGGCTCATAGGAACGGTATCTCCGTCTTTCATAATTCATAATCTTTTAACCGGAAACCAGAAAACGGTATTAAAGGTCTCAGGGTGAATCCATAAAAATGACCATATTATCCCGGTGCACCACTTCATCATAGCCTTTATAACCCAAGGACTGCTGAATGTTGCAGGTCTTGAGGCCCTTGATGCAGGCGAGATCGTTGGCCGAATAATTACTCAGGCCGATGCCGATGACCTCACCGGCGGTGTCGATCAGGCGCACTGCCGCCCCGGCGCTGAACCGGCCGTTGACCCCAACAATCCCGGCGGGTAACAGGCTTTTACCCTGATACCGCAGTACTTGCCGGGCGCCATCATCCACGACAATGTCTCCCACCGGATTCGTGGAATAGGCCAGCCAGTATTGCCGGCTGCGCAGCTTGGTGGCGTGGGACAGGAACAACGTGCCCACTTCGGCCCCAGCAAAAATCCGTTCGATAATCTTCGGTTTCAGCCCGTGGGCGATGATGGTGGGGATGCCGACGCTGGCGGCCTTTTTAGCGGCCTGGATTTTACTGAACATGCCTCCGGAACCGATAACGCCGGGCTGACGACTGGCGGCCCGCTCCAAGCGGGCGTCGATTTTTTCTACTAAAGAGATGCGACAGGCATCGTCATGCTGGCGCGGGTCCTGATCATACAGGCCGTCAATATCCGTGAGAATAATGAGCAGGTCGGCTTGCACCACACTGCTGATGAGCGCTGAAAGGTTATCATTGTCCCCGAACTGGATTTCCTCCACCACGACCGAATCATTTTCATTAATGATGGGGATTACTTTCCAGTTCAAGCAGGGTAAACAGAGTATTGCGGGCATTTAAATAGCGGCGGCGGTTGGCCAGATCATTCCGAGTCAAAAGGATTTGGGCCACTTTGAGGCCATGCCGGTCAAAGGCCTGTTCGTAGTTTTGCATCAGGGTGCTCTGACCGATGGCAGCCACCGCCTGCTTCTGGGGAATGGCGGTGGGTTTGGCCGGCAGCCCGATTTTTTTAAACCCCGCGGCGATGGCGCCGGAAGATACTAAAACGACTTCCCGGCCATTATTAAGCAATTGGGCAATATTATCAGTAAGCTCCTTGATAAACTCCAGGTTCAGACCATTGGCCGTGGTCATGACGGCGCTGCCGACCTTAATAACTACCCGCCGGGTCCGGGCCAGGATTTGATTCTGTAGGAGGCTTCTTTTACTAGACGGCAACATGAGAAAAAACTTCTATCTCGGACCACAAGAATTCTTTGAGAAGAGGCACTGACTCGCCGGTATGTGCTGAAAGGGGCAGACAGCGCCAGCCACGTCGGGTAAAAGCGGCAATTACCTCGGCCAGGGGAAAATTCTGGGGCAGTAGATCGATCTTGTTGAGTATCACCAGATGCTTCTTGAGGAGTAAATCCGGTTCAAAAGCCTGCAGTTCAGCCAGAACGAGGTCCACTGTGGCAAAAGGCTTCTGAGGGTCAATCTGGGTGGTGTCCACCACATGCAGGAGCAGACGAGTTGCGTTTCAGGTGCCTGAGAAAGCGCTGACCCAGTCCTTTGCCGGTGTGGGCCCCCTCAATCAGTCCCGGAATGTCGGCCACAATGATGGGATCATGCTCTTCGTGCTGGAGAACACCTAAATTCGGCTCTAACGTCGAGAAAGGATACGGGGAAGCTTCGGCTTTGGAGGCCGTTAGTTTGGTCAGCAAGGTGGTTTTGCCGGCATTGGGCAAACCGATGAGACCGACATCGGCCAGTAATTGCAGTTCCAGACGCAACCGTCGTTCCTGGCCGGGTTCACCTGGTTGGGCAAAGCGGGGCGATCGCAGGCGGGAAGAGCCGAAATGGGCATTGCCTTTGCCCCCCCGGCCGCCAACGAGCCACGACAAGAGTATGCTGAGCTTCGACCAAGTCTCCCAATAACTGTCCACTGTCAAGATCGGACACCTACTGTTCCGGGAGGAACTGCAATAGTGAGATCAGCACCTTGGGCGCCGGTTTTTAACCGACTCCGTCCAGGCTGACCGTTTTGAGCTCGAAAGAGTTGTTGGTGGCGAAAGTTTGCCAACGTCCGCAAAGAATTAGATAGCACGAGGCTAACATTACCGCCCCGGCCGCCATCGCCGCCGTCGGCAGCACCCCGGGGTTTAAAGCGCAGGCGTTCGAAACTGACGCACCCGGCGCCACCATGACCGGCTTTCACCGTAATTTCGGCTTCATCGGCAAAGTGCCGACGTGGCAATCTATTTTCTCCTAGAGTTGCGGATAAACGCTCACCCGCTTGCGGTCCCGGCCAAAATTTTCATAGGTGACAACACCGTCAACCTTGGAAAAGAGGGTGTAATCCCTTCCCATGCCGACATTTTCGCCGGGATGAATGCGAGTGCCCAATTGTCTGACCAAAATATTGCCGGCCTTGACCACCTGGCCGCTGAAACGTTTGACGCCCCGGCGCTGGCCTTGACTGTCTCGACCGTTGCGTGAGCTACCGCCAGCTTTTTTATGTGCCAAGAGAGTAACCTCCGGATGAAATTCTAAATATTAGGCGAGGGGTGACCTAGCTTGAGGCCAGCCCGGCGCTAAGATCAACGTACTCTTGAGAACTTCTGACAAACTAAGACGATTTGTCATTCTGAGGGATCAAAACGCCAAAAAAGATTCTAGACCCTTACCAACACTCAGGATGACAAACAGTAGTTTTTGCCGAAGTCTCAGTTTATTATAACTGAATATCCTTGATTTGCAAAGCAGTGTAAGGCTGCCGGTGACCGCGCAGACGCCGGAAATTTTTCCGCCGCTTCTTCTTGAAAACCAGGATCTTTTTGGCTTTGCCCTGACGTAAGATCTGCCCGGTACCTGCGCTCCGGCAACTAAGGGTTGTCCCACCTGAACTTCCTCTTCTGAAGCTACCAAGAGGACGTTATCCAGAGGTGACGGTTTCTCCTACATCACCGGCGAGTTTCTCCACCCGGAGAACATCGCCAGGCCCTACCCGATACTGCTTGCCGCCGGTTTGAATAATTGCGTACATAATTTCCTCCTTCACAGTAACAAATAAATTTAAAAATTTATGGGGAAATTGTCAAGAGAAAATATGAACCTGCTTGACTCAGTTTGACATCCTTATCTTATCGTATTGAACCGCCAGATGCAAGGTGCAGGTTGCTGGGGAAAAGGTCAGACAGTCAGGATCAGTAACCGACCGGCCCACGGGGGCGACTAAATTAAGCATGGGAAATAGCCGTGTTACGAAATCCAGCATGAATGTCAGGATCTGCTCCTGGAAGTTGCAGAAAAATCGAACCTCCCAATCTTTATAGATATTCTTAGTTATTTTTGCATGTTATGGATATAATAACAGATTTTTTCCTTGACAAGTAATTGTGAAACAGGATACATATACGCTCACCTAAAAAACCACAACCAAGTAACGCTGGTTGGAGGACCAAAAATAGTTAGCCGAATCTCCCAGAGCACGGGAGAGCGGGGGAACCGGATCAAGGGTGAATCCTACGCCTCAGGGCGGAGGAGGGGCATGCTTTAGCTCTAACCCAACAGCTAACCACGCAGGCATTAAAGCAAGCTATTGAGGCGATCCACCGCGGGATCCTCAATTTTTCTTATCCCGGCAAACTTCCTTCTAAACCAGCACCCGAACTAATCCAATCCTGGGAGAACTGTTCCCTTGACTGGACCGGAAAACTATTCCCCACATAAGGGTTGTGGTTTTAATTGGAGGTAACCAATGAAAAAGACTATTATTTTATGCTTTTTAGCTATTGGCTTGATGGTGTTCAGTACGCCCCAGCCGACAATTTCTCTGAGTATGGCGGTGGTCAAGGTGACGGCCTATTGCCATCCCGGCAGAACTGCTTCGGGATGCGGGTGCAAGACGGGATCCTGGCCCTCAGTCGAGATCTGGAATACAATTGGACATGAGATTTGGCGATCAGGTCAAGCTGGAGGGGTTAGGCACGTTTGCTTTTGAGGATCGGATGGCGAGCTATAAGCGGACGCAGGCGGATATTTGGGTGCCGGGTTATTCCCAGGCCATGCGTTTTGGCGTCAAGCACAATATCATGCTGGTCAAGGTAGTTTAAACTCTTTACCAGCTGAACCCTGAGCCATGGGCAACTAGGACCGCCAGCGGTGGTAGAACTGCCACCCCATAAGGGTATGGCTTATTTCAGGCGTTCCACGTAGGTGCCAGTCCGGGTGTCCACCTTGAGGCGATCACCCACTTCGATAAACAGGGGAACTTGAATGACGGCGCCGGTCTCCATAGTCGCGGGTTTGGAGCCGCCGCTGGCAGTATCGCCCTTAAAGCCCGGTTCGGTATGCTCCACCGCCAGTTCCACAAAGGTGGGCAGGTCAACGGTGATGGGTTGATCTTTGTAATACAGTACCTTTAAGTTCAGATTGTCCTGGAGGAAGTCTTTGCCGTCGCCCAATTGTTCGGCGGTCAGGTAGATCTGTTCATAGGATTCATTATCCATGAAGCAATACCGGTCGCCCTCGGCGTAGAGGTATTGCATATCTTTTTCCTGCATATCGGGCCGGTCGACTTTCTCCCCGGAACGGAAGGTTTGATCGATCACCCGGCCATTAATGAGATTTTTTATTTTGGTGCGGACAAAAGCCCCGCCTTTGCCGGGCTTGACATGCTGGAAATCAGTGATGATGTAAGGCGTGCCTTCCCATTCAATCTTTAATCCCTTGCGAAAATCAGCCGTAGAATACATGTTACCTCTTTACCTGCTCTTTATTTTCTGATTATTTTAGATAGATTCTACTAGTTATAAACGTCCTGTCCGTTTTTGCCTGGTGGCCGGACTGGGCGGGGGGCCTAAGGCGGGGGCATGGGTGACTTTGGGACCGGAGCCCACTTCCGGCTCCAGTTGATAAATGACTTCGTTTTTCTTGATGAAATTCAATTCTTTCCTGATGGTATCTTCGATAAATTCCTGGTCATGCTGAAGCCGGTCGATAATTTTCACCAGACGCTCATTTTCGTCTTTCAGGTTGAGATTAGTCTGGAGAAGCTGTTCTCTTTCCTGACGGAGTCGATAGAGGTGATATAATCCTTTATTCCCGAAGAGCAGCAGCCACCCCATGGACAGGGTCATGAGCAATAGTATGACCCAAAAGAATTTACCGCCCGGCAGTTTTTTCAGTAATGCCAGGTTGGATTCCTTGGTCTCAGCCTTTTGAGTCGGCTTCTTGGCTTTTTTGGAATGTGGTAAGGCCATGGTGCCCGCCTACATTGCAGTATAATTGTATAATCGCAGAAAGAAGTGGGAAAGGTCAACCAAAATCTGCTTTCCTGCGGTAATTTTTTGTTTTAAATTAAAATAGTTGTACGGTTTTTCAAATGCTAAGGATAAAAAACTTATCGGTTTATCGGCTTTTTAAGAGAAAAACCTGAATGCAGAAATCAATTATTTTGCTTAATTACAATAATATCATTTAGTTATAAACGTTTAGACAGAGGACGACGTTAGTGGTGAAAATTCCGGCAGGGCAGCATTATGTGAAATTGCAGGTGATCATTTTTTCCTTAGTGGTGGCAGCCTTTACCAATGTCTACATCACCCAGCCGGTATTGCCGGTTCTCCAGCAGGAATTTGGGGTGAGCGCCTCCCAGGCCTCCCTGACCATGTCCGCAGTGATTTTTGGCATGGCCCTGGCAAACTTGCCCTTCGGAGCCATGGTTGACATCTTTCCGGTACGCTGGCTGATCCTGATTGGCAGTCTGGTAGTAGCCGGCAGCGGTTTGGTCTGTGCCGCTACCCATGATTTGTGGCGGTTGGTGGGAGCCCGCTGGTTGCAGGGACTCTTCATCCCGTCGATGACTACCTGTCTGGCGGCTTACCTGGCCGTGAACGTGCCCGTGGAAAGGCTGAATGTGGCCATGGGCTCCTATGTCTCGGCCACCGTCGCCGGGGGACTGGGCGGGCGTTTATTGGGGGGCTTTATTCATCCGCCGCTGCACTGGCGCTATGCCTTTGTCACGGCCTCGGTGGCGCTGTTGGCCGCAGCCCTGGTGGCGGTTTTGTGGCTGCCCGAGGGCAGGCGTTCCGGGCGGGATACGTCAGAAAAAATTAGTTTTCTGAAATTTTTATCAGATACCAAAGTGTTACGAGTTCTCCTGGTGCCTTTTGGGGCATTTTTCGTGTTTTCCGCTTCGTTTAATTATTTGCCCTTTTACCTGGCCGGGCCACCTTTTGGAGCTTCCACCCAGGTTATCACCATGTTTTACTTAACGTATCTGATGGGGGTGGTCATCGGCCCGCTGGCGGGAAAATTGAGCAACCGGATCGGCAATGGCGGGGCCATGGTGGGGGGAGCGGTGGTCTTTAGTCTGGCGCTGACGGCTACGTTAATAAAATCGATGCTGGTCATAGTTCTGGCCCTGGTGGGAATTTGCGCCGGGTTTTTCACCATTCACGCGGCCGCGGCCGGGGCCTTGAACCGAAGGGTGAGTGCGGGACGGGGAAAGGCCAACTCTCTGTATGTCTTATTTTATTATTTGGGTGGTTCCCTGGGGATCACCCTCAGCGGCTATGCCTACAGCCGGATGGGCTGGTCCGGAGTCGTCGGACTGGGTGTGACAATGTTATTCCTGCCCGGAGGCATCGGTTGGTGGGAGAGGCGAGGGGAAAGACCAAGGGTGGCTGGAGGCGCCGGATAGAACACCGGCGCCTCACATAATCTAACGGACAGGTGGGTTCACATGCAGCCGCCGCCGGGGCCGTTGGCACCACCGCTGCAGCAGCCGCCGCCCACACCCGCGGCGGCGGGTTTTCAGGGAGGACAGGTCGCCCCCCCGGTACACCACCTGCAGCCCCTGATCGATAAAGCCTTCCATGGCCACGGGCATGATGCCGCTCTCTTGTAAGATTTCCTGGGGGGTGTCGCCGATGGCGCTCACCAGCACCGCCCGGCAGTCCCGCAGGCTTTCGGCTAAGGTTTGCCAGCGCTGGAGGCCGCCCCCGGTGGGTGGGGCCGGGCGTTCTTCCACCAGTTTAAATCCCTGGCCGTTGGGACCCCAGATCTGGAACCGGGTGGCTTCTCCCAGATGCTGGTTCACCAAAACACCTTCAAGGGTGGCGACGGCGACATAGGGCCGGTCCGGGACGTCCGGCGCTTTGCCGGCGCAGGAGGTCAGGCAGGAACGCAGTTCGGTGGTGCGGTCCTGTTCCAGCAAACCCACGGCATCGGCCCGGCAGCGGGTGCAGTGGCGCATCTGGGGGAGAAATTTGCCGGCCTCAGCCTGGATTTCGGCTATCCGGGCGGGCGTCGGCTCGGGTATGCCGGCAAAAGGCGTTTCGGCATTGGGATACAGGGGCATACAGTTGAGAATATCCACCCCCCTGGCAGCCATGGCCGCGGCTATTTCCGGAACATGGTCATCATTGATGCCGGGAACGACAATGGTGTTGACTTTGACGACGATGTCCCGGGCTTTCAAGCCTTCAATGGCGGCCAACTGCCGGGACAGAAGCAGTTCGGCCCCGGCCAGACCCCGATAAATCACTTTACCGTCCCGGATCCAGCTATAAATCTGCTTGCCGATTTCAGGGTCAATGGCGTTGACGGTGATGGAGACGTGGGAGACGCCGATTTCCGCCAGTTCATCCAGGTAGGGCGGCAAGCCCAGGCCGTTACTGGCCAAACACAGGAGCAGATCGGGAAACTGCTTCCGGATGCGCCGCAAGGTCTCCATGGTCTCCACGGGATTGGCGAAGGGGTCGCCCGGCCCGGCGATTCCCGCCACAGTGATCCGGGGTTCAGCCTCTAATACCTGCCGCACATAGTCTTCGGCCTGGGCCGGGTTCAAAACGGTGCTGGTGACGCCGGGCCGACTTTCGTTGACGCAGTCATACTTCCGATTGCAGAAGTTGCACATGATATTGCACTTGGGCGCCACCGGCAGGTGCAGGCGGCCGCAACTACCCTTAACTTCGACATTAAAGCAGGGATGACGTTTGATATCTAACATGACGGATTCCTCGAGTTTGGCCGGAGGTAACAGTGGTCAGTGAGTCAATATTGATTAGTGGGCCACGATGAACTAACAACTGACCACTGAACCAACTGTTTATAGATAGCCGTAGCCCACAGGAGAATCCTCCTGTTTCTTGGCCAGCACGGCGTTGATTATCTGGTCCAGAAGTTGTTGGGCGCCCCGGTAACCCAGATGCAGCACCCGGGGGCCGCCAAAACGGTCATGAATGGGAAAGCCGACTCGGATTAAAGGGGTTTTCCAGTGTTTGGCCAGGTGATACCCCTTGCTGTGGCCCACGAGCAGGTCCGGAGCCAGGTTTTCGGCTTCCTGGGCGATATCGTGGAAATCAACCCCTCCCCGGATCTGGGGAGGCTCGGGCAGCAGATCGCCCGTGACCGCAGTGATGGCCTCCTCCAGACGGCCGGTGTCACCGCCTGAGGCGCATAACACGGGATGAACCCCGATTTCGGCCAGAAAGGCGGTCAAGCCCACCACCAAGTCTTCTTCCCCATACACCACGGCCCGTTTGCCGAAGATATATTTATGGCCATCCACAAAAGCATCCAGGAGACGCCCCCGCTCCAGGGCATATTGCTTCGGGGTAGGCCGGCCGGAAAGGATCTCCAGCAGGCTAAAAAAGAGGTCCGATTCCCGCAGGCCGATGGGCAGGCCGATCTGATAGAGCTTGCCACCAAAGCGGCTTTCCAGAAGTTTCCCGGCCGTATCCTGGTTTCTGAGGGTAGCCCCAAATTCCAGGGTAGCCTGGGAGCCCCCCATGTTTTTGATATCTTCCAGAGGGGTACCGCCCTCGGGAATTTTGGCATACTCTGCCTGGATGGGACCGTCCAAGGTCTCGGAAATATCAGGCAGGATTATGCCATTAAGATTAAAGTCGGCCAAAATCTCTTTCAGATGGCGGATATCCGCCGGCGAGACGAACCCGGGGAGCAGGTTCACGTTCGAGTTTGGCGCCGTGGGCTCGACCAACTGGTCCACCAACGCCCGGACAGCCCGATGAAATCCTTCCATGTGGGTGCCGTGGTAACTTGGCGAGGAGACGGTGACAATCCGAGGCAGGTCAGCACATTTCCTCGCGATGTTCCTGCCAGAATTCCTTAACGAACATGGGCACGTCGTCACCGATGGTCTCGGTGAGGCAGGTGGTGGCCACCCCGATGAGCTGGGGCCCATATTTGCTCATGACGTTCTGCAAACCCTGTTTTAAATTGGGACCGCCGCCGTAAATGGCATGTTTTTCCCCCAGAGACGAGGAGGCGATATCCATGGGCTCCCGGAAATGGCTGATAATATAGCGCCGCATATACGTGGCACAGCCCTGGGAGCCGTGTAGAAAAGGAACAGCGCCGGCCACGCCCCGAAACGCCAGGCAGGCGCCTAACGGCGTGCACAGCTTACAGGCGTTGGTAGTGGAGACATAGGGCGCTGGTCTTGGCTTGGTCAGTTTAAGTTTGGATTTGCGGACTGTAGTCATTTTACTTTCACCCTCACCCTGACCCTCTCCCCTCGAAGGAGAAGGAAAAATCAGGAACTAATGGCCAGGATAAAATACCTTTGGTGATTCCCTGTCAGGTGCACAGGCTGGAAAGCCGGTACCGCCAAAATTTATGATGTCGGCCTGGTATGAGTCCCCCGGGGGATGAACCGCCAGACGGGGCTCATGACCGTGTTGTACACTTCCCGAGCAAAATTGAGCATACCCACAAAGCCTTCCAGGGGTTCTTTGCGCTCATGGTTGTGGTCGCAGAAACCTACTCCCAGCTTATAGGCGATGGGTCGCTCCTTGACGCCACCAACAAAGATATCCACCTCTTTTTCTTTCAAGAAGCTGGTGAGTTCCAGAGGATTGGAGTCATCCACAATGATGGTGCCGTCGTCGGTGACCTCTTCCAGTTCCCGATAGTCCTCTTCGGTGCCGGTTTGCGAACCCACCAGGACAACCTGCATGTTTAACAGCCGAAAGGCTTTGACCAGGGAAAAGGCTTTGAAGGCGCCGCCCACATAGATGGCGGCCTTTTTGCCGCTTAAGGCCTCTCGATATTTTTGCAGTTGGGGATAGAGGATGGTCAATTCCTCCCGGACCAACTCCTGGGTGCGGGCCATGATTTCCGGGTCCTGGAAGAACCGGGCCACGTTATACAAAGATTCGGCCATATCCTCCACTCCGAAGTAAGATACCCGGATAACGGGGGTGCCGTACGTTTCCTGCATCATTTTGGCCAGATCCATGGTGGCGCCGGAACACTGGACGACGTTGAGGGCGGCGCCGTGGGCCCGGCGCAGGTCCCCTACCCTGCCATCCCCGGTAATATTAGCTACCACCTCCAGGCCCATGCGCTTGAAGTAGTCCCGGATGATCCAGATCTCGCCGGCCAGATTAAAATCTCCCAGAATGTTCAGGCTGTGAGGGGAGATGCCATCGGTGCTGCCGGTGCCCACCAGTTTGAACATGGCCTGGCAGGCGGCATTGTAGCCGGCTCGCTTGTTGCCCTTAAAACCTTCGGACTGGACCGGGATGACCGGCAGACCCTTTTCCTGGCTGACCTTTTTGCAGACGCCTTCCAGGTCATCCCCGATGATACCGACAATACAGGTGGAATAGACAAAGGCGGCTTCGGGATGATGCCGGTCGATGAGTTCCACCAGGGCCCGATAGAGCTTCTCCTCGCCGCCGAAGATAACGTCCGTTTCCTGGAGATCGGTGGAGAAGCTGAGCCGATGCAGCTCCGGCCCGGAGGACAGGGCCCCCCGGATATCCCAGGTATAGGCGGCGCAACCGATGGGACCGTGCACCAGATGCAAGGCGTCGGCGATGGGGTAGAGCACCACCCGGGAGCCACAGAAGACGCAGGCCCGCTGGCTGACCGCGCCGGCCAGACTTTCCTTGTTGCAGGCCATCTGGAAGGGCTGCTCGCCTTTGCGGTGGATCTGATCAGCACGCTCGGTAAAGATGACAGGTTCCATATATTCCTCACCCCGACAGGGGATAATAATCATTAGCACACTTGTTTTGACCTTGAACTTTGAACCCAAAAGGTTGGGAGAGGGCGATGATGCCGTTCTTCACCCTCCCCCGGCCCTCAGAGCAGCCTGAGGGGTTAAGGTTAACAGGAGGAGGCACATGGCAAATAATTAATATTTTTCAATCAAGCCATCAGATAGTATTCGGCAGTCCCGCCTTCTTTCAGGGCGTCAAGGATGGCGTCGATGGCATCTTCGCCGTCCACCCCGGCATACCAGTGGCCGTTGGGATAGACCACCAAAATCGGACCGTTATCGCAAAGTTTGAGGCAACCGGTGGTGGAGACCATGACGTTGTCCATACCCCGGTCGGCCAGCTCCGACTCCAGGTAACCCAGGAGTTCGGGGGCATTTTTGCGGATGCACTTGCCTTTGGGTTCCAAGCCACGAAAACTCATACAAACAAAAATGTGATGTTCTGGTTTTTCCATGATTATGAACCTCTTATCTATTTTTTACAAAAACTGAGCCCTATTGGGCGGACACGGGGGTCCGCCCCTGGATTACCTGCTCCTACATCACCAGTTCAAAGCTTTCCTCGGGGGCATCCCGGTCCTGGCGGTCCATCAGGGCATCCAGGATCTTTTCCAGGAGACGCAAGCCGCCCCGGTAGCCCACGGTGGGGAAATAGCTGTGGCCGATACGGTCCAGGATGGGAAAGCCGTACCGGACCAGGGGGATGTCTTCGTCCCGGGCGATGTACTTCATGTAGGTGTTGCCGATGAGCAGGTCCACCGGTTCGTTCTTGATCCACTGGTGCAGCAGGAACATGTCGCCCGTGGCCTTGACGTTGACCGGGTGGGGCACATCTTTGGTGATCTCCTTGATGCGAGATTCAAACTTTTTCCCGGGGGTGCCGGTAACGATGTGGATAGGCCACATGTCCACGGAAACCAGGAATTCGGTCAGCGATATCAGCTGATCTGGATCCCCGGCCAAGGCCACCTTGCGCCCGAAGAAATACTGGTGCATGTCGGTGATGACATCCAGGAGCCGGCCCCGTTCAATATTCAGGGAGTCGGGGACCGAGACCCCGGCGATCTGTCTCAAGGTATCGATGAACCTGTCCGTGGCCATGAGACCGATGGGCAGGTCCAGGATTTCGCAGGGCACCTTACACTTGGTGTCCAGGGCTCGAGCGGCCGGTCCAGAGGCCAAACGCCCCAGGGCCACGGTGCCCATGCTGCTGCCGGTGCGGATCAGATCCGCCACGGTGACGCCACCGCTGGGATACATGGCATACCGGCCGGTCTGGGGAGAGTTGAGGACATTGGAGGTGTCCGGGAACATGATGGTGGCAACCCCCAATTCTCCGGCGAGCCGCTTGATCTCTTCCATGTCGGCCGGCTCCACGTAACCAGGAATTAGATTGATCCGGTTTTCCTTGTGGCCGTCACCGGCGGCAAAGTAATCCACCATGCCCTTAACCATGTTGGCAAAACCGGTGACATGGGAGCCCACATAGCTGGGAGTATTGGCATGGATGACATATTTCCCCTTGGGGATCTTGCCCTCATCCCTGGCCTTGGCAACGATCTGGGGGATGTCGTCTCCGATGGTTTCTGACAGGCAGGTAGTATGCACTGCGATAACCTCGGGTTCATAAATGGTAAACATATTGTTAATGGCCTGGAGCAGATTGGCCTGCCCCCCGAACACCGAGGAACCTTCGGTGAAAGAACTGGTCCCGGCCATGACCGGCTCCTTATAGTGCCGGGTCAGGGCGCTACGGTGGTAGGCGCAGCATCCCTGGGAACCGTGACTGTGGGGCAGGCAACGGTGGATTCCCAAGGCTGCGTACAGGGCCCCGATGGGCTGGCAGGTCTTGGCCGGATTAATGGTCAGAGCCGTGCGTTCGGAAATTTCATCTGTTGTATGTCTGAGTAACATGGTATTATCCTTAGTTCTTCATCCAAGGCGGTTGGCCGTCCCCGTTTGATGGCCAGATGTTAGATTTTCCCGGTTCACTCCCACACATACGTGGCGGCCAGTTCGGGATGCTCCTGCCAGGGGGCCTTCAGGTATTTCCAGACTTTGCTGTTCACCATCCGGTCGATCTCCCGGTAGAAGTTAATGGCGCCTGTGAACCCGGCATACGGTCCGCCGGAGTCGTAGCTGTGGAGCTGTTTCATGGGAATGCCGCTTTTCTGAATGGCGTATTTTTCCTTGATGCCGGCACAGATGATGTCAGGCCGGTAGAGTTCAATAAGCTTTTCGGTCTCATACTGGCTGACGTCGTCGATTACCAGGGTGCCATTGGCCATTTCGGCCATCATGCCGTCGTAGTCCTTAAATCTGAAGCCGGCCTCTTCCAGGCGGGCCATTTGTTCCGGGCTCACCCGGGGGTTATACCGGTTGGGGTCCGGCTCCACGTGGAGTTCTTCAATGTTCCGGCTGTCGGCATCCACCTTGATTTCGGGCAGCACCCGCCGGCCTTCGTAGTCGTCCCGGTGGGCGAACTCATAGCCGGCGCCGATAGTCTCCATGCCAATTTCCGCAAAGAGTTCCTGGTAATGATGCGCCCGGGAGCCGCCCACGAAGAGCATGGCCTTTTTCCCGGCACATTTGGGCTTGATTTCGGCCCGCACCTTTTCCACGGCGGGCATTTCCCGGGCAATAACTTCCTCCACCCGGGCCGACAATTCTGGATCTTCAAAGTATTTGGCAATCTTGCGCAGGGACTTGGCGGTGGCCTCGGCCCCGATAAAATTGACCTTGATCCACGGAATGCCGAACTTGGTTTCCATCATTTCCGCCACATAGTTAATGGAGCGGTGGCACATGATAAGGTTCAGGTCGGCAGTATGGGAGTTGGCAAAACAGTCAATACTGGAGTTGCCGCTAAAGGTGGAGATGAGGGTTAAGCCGCAGTCCTCGAAGAGACGCTCGATCTCGAAGGCGTCGCCACCGATGTTATACTCCCCCAGCAGATTGATCTTGAATTTGCCTTCTTTAACCGTGTCGTCCAGGCCCACCACATGGGTGAAGATGCCGTTGTTGGCAATATGGTGGCCGGCGGACTGGCTGACGCCTTTGTAGCCTTCGCAACTGAAGCCGAAGACGTTGATGCCCAGCTTTTCCTTCATCTCCCGGGCCACGGCGTGCACGTCGTCGCCGATGAGACCCACCGGGCAGGTGGAAAAGATGGCAATGGCCTTGGGTTTGAAGAGGTCATAGGCCTCCTGAATGGCCTGGCGCAGTTTCTTTTCGCCCCCGAAGATGATCTGCTCATCCTGCATGTCGGTGGAGAAACAGTAGTTCATGAAGTTATGGTCTTCCGGACCGTTGGGCTTGGTCTGATTCCGGCGGGTGAGCCAGGAATAGAAGCCGCAGCCGATGGGGCCGTGGGTGATGTTGACGATATCCCGGGTGGGGCCCAAAACAACGCCTTTGCAGCCGGCGTAGGTACAGCCCCGCTGGGTGATGATGCCGGGAATGGTTCTGACATTGGACTGGATCTCCGGCACCGAGCAGTCCGGTCCCACCTCATTGATAATGATCTGCTTGGCACGTTTGCGCGCCACCTTGGTGGGATACCTTTCCAGCAACTCTTTTTTCACTTCAGCCGGCTCGAGAGTCTCAGGGCTTATAATTTCCGGTACTTCGGACATGTAGCTCTCTCCTTAAGAGGGAATTCTGGGCTTATCTCCTGCATCCCTCACCTTTACCCTCCCCCCAGAGGAACGGGGGGGAAGTAAGAAACTTTTTATAATTGGTCTCGAGGCGTGATCAGACTTCATCCAGGACCTGATCGCCGGACTCGCCGGTGCGCACCCGGACGGAATCCCATACGGGCATGATGAAAATCTTGCCGTCGCCGGATTTGCCGGTGCGATTCACCTTAATGATGGTATTCACGGTTTTATGGACCAGCCGGTCCGGCACTACGACAAAGAAGACTCTTTTAGGGACCAGACGCTGACTCTGCCCCAACTGGGCCACGGCCTCTTCGTAGCCTTTTTCGGCGCCTTCCAGCACGGTCAGGTCAACCAGGCCCTTGCCCCGCCCGAGGGCATCCCGGGCGGTGATGGAGGAGATGCCGGCCTCGGCCAGGGCCTTTTTGGTCTTGTTCATCATATTGATGCGCACGATGGCCATGATCTCTTTCATGGCTTCACCTCTTCGAGTTCTCCGGAACCGGATTCCTTGATGCCGGAACTGATGGTGTAGATTTCTTCCACCGGGGAGACAAAGATCTTGCCGTCGCCGAAAGCGCCCTTGGCGCCGGTGCGGGCCGCCTTGAGTACGGTCTTGATGACAAAATCCTTGTCCTGATCCTTGACTACCGTCAACAGCAGTTCTTTGGGAATTTCGTCATAGGTGACCTCCCCAATCTTCAGGCCACGCTGCTTGCCCCGACCCACCACTGACATTTTGGTAACCGCGGGAAACCCTGCTTCCATCAAGGCGGCCAGGACAGCATCAACCTTTTCGGGCCGCACGACTGATCTGATCAAAATCATGGTAATTCCTCCAATTCGTTACTATTCTGGTTACTTTGTCGTAAATCCGGCACAACCTTCCCGCCGGCCGGGGCAGTATACAAATCTGTTCTTGAGACCGGCCCGGATGAAAGCAATGGTCCAGCCGGACACCCACAGAAATAGCATAAGCGCAGCGAGAGTATTCATGGTCTGCTCCTTGGGTCAACCAGCCAGCCCGTAATCGATGAGCAGCTTTTCCAACTCGTCGGTGTTCATGGGCTTGGGGATGACATGCAGTTCATTGGCTTCGATCTTCCTGGCCAGGGTCCGGTATTCATCGGCCTGGGGATGGCTGGGATCATATTCAATGACGGTCTTGCGGTGGATCTCGGCCCGCTGCACCATGTTGTCCCGGGGGATGAAATGGATCATCTGGGTACCCAGCTTGACGGCCAGGGCCTCGATCATCTCCCGTTCGTTATCCACCTTGCGGCTGTTGCAAATCAGGCCGCCCAGCCGCACGCCGCCGGCTTCGGCAAACTTGACGATGCCTTTGCAGATATTGTTGGCGGCATACATGGCCATCATCTCGCCGGAGACGACGATGTAGATCTCCTTGGCCTTGCCTTCCCGGATGGGCATGGCGAAACCGCCGCAGACCACGTCGCCTAAGACGTCGTAGAAGGCGTAATCCAACTTTTCGCTGTCGGCATAGGCTCCCAACTGCTCTAAAAGATTAATGGAAGTAATGATGCCCCGGCCGGCACAGCCGACGCCAGGCTCCGGACCGCCGGATTCCACACACACGGTTCCTGAAAAACCGCTGCGGCGGATATCCTCCAGTTCCACGTCTTCGCCTTCTTCCCTGAGGGTGTCCAGCACGCTTTTCTGAGCTAAACCACCCAACAGGAGTCGGGTAGAGTCGGCCTTAGGGTCGCAGCCCACGACCATAACCTTACGGCCCATCTCGGCCAAACCGGCCACGGTGTTCTGGGTGGTGGTGGACTTGCCGATACCGCCCTTGCCGTAAATCGCTATCTTGCGCATGATGTTCTCCTTGAGAAAAACTTTAATCAGACACTTTGCAAGGGACGGGCCAAAAGCTTCTTTATTTATTTTTCTATGTCTTTTGTGATAGTTGGAAGATTCTATGGAATTGCCGAAAATGATTTATTACATACATTATATGTTATTATTATATTCATTTTTGTATTTTTTAACTCATTTTCGACAGCAAAATGCTAATTTTGCCACTTTTTGAGACTTAACTGATTGAAAATACTTGCTCCCAATTTTTTGAATTTTCAAAGTGTAGTGCCAAAATAATTTAAGCTAACTTCGGATAAATCTTGACAATAAGCCATATTTAATAGGATATTATTGTCATGTTTGTTCGCACGAAACGTAGTGACCGAAGTGGCCACTCCTATGAATACCTGCAAATCGTTCGGTCGTACCGGGAAGCAGGTAAAGTCCGGCAGCAAGTAATCGCCACTCTGGGGCGGCGGGATCAGTTGGCAGCCTCCGGCGAGTTGGACGGTTTGCTCCGCAGTCTGGGCAAATTCAGCGATAACCTGCGAGTGGTGGAGGCGGTCCGGACCTCGGGTCTGGCTGCCAGAACGGCCAAGCAGTGGGGACCGGCTTTG
This sequence comes from uncultured delta proteobacterium, assembly GCA_963777875.1. GTDB lineage: Bacteria > Desulfobacterota > Desulfobaccia > Desulfobaccales > Desulfobaccaceae > Desulfobacca. Next base: position 66,334 of record CAVZSK010000031.1, read on the forward strand.
GTCTTTGGTCGGTTGTGGGAAAAACAGGGACTTCCCGAACTCCTTGAGATCTTGTCCAGCGAGCGCAAATTTGAATTCTCGGTGGAACGGACTGCTTTTGCCATGGCCTTGCAACGGTTGTGCGCTCCCGGCTCTGATCTGGCCGGCTCGGCCTGGGTCAAGACCATCGAAGCGCCGGGGTTCGAGGACCTGGCCTTGCAGCACTTCTATCGCACCGCCGCCTTCCTGGCCGAGGTGCGGGAAGATCTGGAAAGCAGACTTTTCCGACGTGATCTCAACCTGTTCAACCAAACCCTGGACGTGGTCTTTATCGATACGACCAGCCTGTATGTGTATCGGGATACTGAAACCGAGTGGCGCAAGCGGGGCTACTCCCGGGATCATCGGCCAGACCTGCCCCAGTGGGTGTTGTGTGTGGCGGTGAACGCCTCCGGTTGGCCTATCGCCTGGGAGATCTTTCCGGGCAACACTGCTGATCAAGAGGCCATGCAGAAAATCGTCACCGCCCTGCGCCGCCGGTTTCACATCGGCCACGTCACCGTGGTGGCGGATCGGGGCATGATCTCCAAGGAGACGATCAAGTTGTTGACTGGAGATGACCAGGCCCCTTTCGACTATGTGCTGGGCTGCCGGATGCGCCAGCAGAAGGAAGTTAACGAGGCGGTCCTGGCCCGAGCCGGACGGTATCAAACGGTGGCGGACAACCTGGAAGTCAAGGAGGTCCGGGTAGGTGAAAATCGTTACGTTGTCTGCCGCAATCCCCTGGAAGCTAAAAAAGACGCCGCCGTCCGGGAGGCCATCGTGGACAAACTCCGGCGCACCATTGAAAAACAAGGCCCCAAGGCCGTCGTCGGCAACCGGGGCTATGCCCGCTTTCTCAAGGTGGCCAAGGGGAGCGCCACCATCGACGAAGACGCCGTGCAGCGGGATGCCAGACTGGACGGCAAGTTCGTGCTGAGAACCAACACCAACCTGTCGGCGGCCGAGGTGGCCCAAACCTATAAAAGCCTGTGGCGGGTGGAAAGAACCTTTCGGGAACAGAAATCCACCCTGGAAGTCCGGCCCATCTATCATCATCGGGATGATACTTCCATCGGCCATATCGTCGCCAGTTTCCTGGCTCTCCGCCTGGAGGTAGACCTGCAACAACGCCTGGATGAGCGGCAGGCCGAGGTGTCCTGGCCTGACCTGATGCGTGACCTTGGTCAGGTTCAATCTGTTTTGCTTGAATTGGACGAAAATCGTTATCAACTCCGTACAGATATGGTGGGCTCGGCGCATCACGCCTTCTCGGCCGCTGGCGTTCGCCCACCTTCCCCGGTTACCTGTCTGGGACCTCTGTCATGATGGTCTAACCGCATCAACCTGTAAACCTTGTAGTGCCAAACACTTTTTTGTACTACTTAACCTGTTGTTATCGCATTACTATTTTTTTCTTACTGTCGAATTTCAGTTTGAACGATTTTGGACTGTGGTGAGGATCAGGTAAGAGAGGAGGGTTTTCGGTTGTCGGTTTGCGGTTAAAGGTCGCAGTCGTTTGGTTTTGAGCAGTTTGGGCGGCAGGCCCAGGGCCCGGTAGATTTCCAGGTAGAAGGGTTCCGGGTCGGTGGACTGCCGGATGTAAAAGCGTTCTCCTTTGTCATTGGTGATAGCCACGGTGACCCGCATCTGGGTAGCCAGTCGGGTGCGAATGGTTTGCCTTCGGTAGGATAAACCTTTCTGGCGCAGGCGTCGCTGGATGATGGCCAGGAGGGGAATCGGCGAATTTTCTCAAAGGAACTTGACGGCCCTCAGTGAAGCACAAAAAGATGCCTTTTATCGTTTTAAAAATCGGGACTATAGCTGGCGGTCTTTTCATTGGCGCTTTGTCTGCTATATGGCCGTCTTGCTGAAATGGAAAAAACAGAAGAAATACCAATCATATTTCGTCCTGGATGCCACCTGCCTGCCCAAACGGGGGCAAAAAATTGAGGAAGTTTCCTATGTCTATGACCCTGGCCGGGGCAAATCCGTTCCCGGTTTCGAATTATTGACCTTGCTTCTGGTAAACTCCCAAAGTTACTATCCTCTTGATTTTGGCTATCATTTCTCTAAAGACAAGGGGAAACATTACCGGCCCGCCAGACCGGCTCATCCCACGAGCAGCTTGGCTCGTCGTCTGAAAGAAGCCGGGGTCAGTAAGCTTGATCTCAGCCTCCAGATGTTGCAAAGAGCTTTGGCCAAAGGCATCAAAGCCGGTTATGTGCTTTTTGATCGCTGGTTTACCTCTCCCAAGTTCATGAAAGCTCTTCGGGCTTTACGTCTCCATGGCATTGGCCGTCTTAAACAAGATGCAACTCTCTACCTCTATAAGGAGCGCTGGTTCACCCTCAAGGGATTATATCAACTAAAAAAATCAGATTTAGTCCTTGATAAAGAACTTGGGTATCAACTAGTGCCTTACTTGCATTAATAATCGATATAATGTATAGTGTTGGGCAAGGAGGAAAAGCCCATGCCCAGAAAAGCTCCTATACCCAACTGTTCAGAGATGACAGAAAGATATTGGAACAGTGGGCACACAGCCGCACCGAGGAGTCGCGTTTAGTAGAGCGTGCAAAAATCATCTTGAAGTGTCTCCGTGGTGAACGAGTCCTGTCGATTGCCGGAGATCTGAAAGTGCGCCCCAATACTGTTATCGAATGGCGACGTCGTTTCGCAAAACAAGGCATCCAGGGGCTCAAAGACCGGCCTCGGACTGGGAAACCGTTGCATTACGAGGCGGAGTTTCGCAATAAAGTTTTGAAGACTTTGGAACTTCCACCGCCAAACGGCCAAGCCCGATGGGATGGTCCAGCAGTTGCAAAACATCTTCGAGACATCCGTACACGCAGTATGGCGCCTGTTGCGTAAAGAGGGTATATGTCTTAGCCGTCAACGAAGTTGGTGTGTGAGTGACCGATCCGGAATTTATTCCGAAATCAGCTAATATTGTTGGACTTTATCTCAATCCCCCAGAAAACGCCATCGTGATATCAGTAGACGAGAAGCCCAGCATTCAAGCATTAGAACGTTCTACGGGCTATGTAGCAACGCAAAACGGCAAGATTGTTCAAGGTTTTAAGAGTACCTACAAACGACACGGCACGCTCAATCTCTTTGCGGCGTTGGAGGTTGCAACCGGGGCCATTCACACACAAACTACCCGGCAAAAACGGCGAGTAGAATTCCTGGCATTCATGGATCAATTGCTTTTAGACCTCCCCAAGGACAAAGAGCTTCATGTCATCCTTGATAACTACTGTATTCATAAGAAAAATGATGCTTGGTTAGCTGTCCATCCTAACGCTTACTTCCATTTCACTCCCACTTCAGCCAGCTGGTTAAACCAAGTGGAGAATTTGGTTCGGGATATTTCTCGCAAAGCGCTCAGGGGAGCGAGCTTTAATAGCATTGAGCACTTACGTCAGCCATCGAGGCGTTTGTCGCCGCCTATGGTCCAACTGCCAAACCCTTCATGTGGCGGAAGCGTGAAGTAAAAGGTTCACAGCTAAAAAATACTATCGTTAATTTATGCAATTAATCACTAGCACGTGCTGATGCTGAGGTTGTCTGCTCCAATATTCTGGCCGGCGTCATCATTTTCAGCAAAGGTTATCAGGAACCAGACTTAGAAAAACTTCCTGGCGCCAAGATAGCGCCCACACCAAAATGGGCCGCCTTCTTTTCTACCGACATCTCTTTATCGGCCGGAGAGGTAGTCAAAAAGTATATGAGCCGTTGGTCGATAGAGGTCTTTTTCAAAGAAGCCAAAACCATGCTGGGTTTGGGTAAAGACCAAAGTCGAGCCTTTGCGGCCCAAGTTTGCTCGATAACCCTGACTTTCCTGCGCTATAACCTCCTGGCATTTTTACAAGCACAAAATGACTCCCACATGACCATAGGGGGAATTTTTCGTGAACTTGAGTCGGAGATGGGAATTCTAAACCACCACCAGAAAATCATCTCCTTTTTCCGCCAGATAGTCCTCAAGACTCTCGAAATTATCAACCAATTTCTGGATGCACCCGATAATTTCCAGGACTATATCGATATAATAAGTAATTGTTTCAATACCATACCCCTATGTCAGGGGTGCGAAAATTGAGTAATTAATTGACATTGTAGAGATAATTCACTTC
>CAVZSK010000032.1:0-7873 GCA_963777875.1 uncultured delta proteobacterium
TCTATTTTTTCGGCGACTATGATGAACGCCACGAGATTACCCTGCTCCGCCAGATTCTGCGCCCGGGTGATATTTTTTGGGACATCGGCGCCAATATCGGCTTTTACACTTTGACCGCGTCCCCGTTAGTGCGCCCTGGGGGCCGGGTAGTGGCTTTTGAACCCGCTTCTCATGCCTGGCAGTCCTTGACCGCCAACTTGAGCCTTAATCCAAGCGATAATGTGCAGCCGGTCCAGATCGCTCTTTCGGATGGCTCTGGCCAGGCAGTGTTATACCGTCGGGCTGATTTTGCCGATGGCGGGGCCAGTCTTATCTCCCGGGACGACTACCACGGCGACTCCGAAGTGGTGACCACTATGTCGTTGGATCAGTTCCTGGCCCAATCAGGGTCGCCGCCTCCCACTTTTATGAAAATTGATGTGGAAGGGCTTGAGGGTAACGTCTTAACCGGCGGTCAAAATATTTTGCAGGGTGAGCAACCTCCTTTGATTCTCATAGAAATGAACGATCCGGACAGGATTGGGAAAATCCTCCCGCAAGCCGGTTACCAGGGAGCCTATCTGCACCGCCGGCGCTGGTATCCAGCCCCTAATCCGATGGAGGTAAAATCAAGAAATATGTTGTGGTTTCGGTCCGACTCTCCCCTGCACCGGGACCGCCTGGCCTTAACCAACTTCTGTGCCTGAAGAAATCGCCCCGGAGTCTCTCGTGGGGAGACGCCGCCTTCCGGATTGAAATAAAGGTTGAAAACTTTCCTCCGGGTCGATTATACTTAACGATAATGTGAATTTACCTTGCCCATCCGGCGCTCTGACACAAAATCCCGTCAAGATTATAATTTATTCAACTTAAAGGGCACATGGCTATAGAATATTCTATAATTATTCCCTGCTTCAATGAGGGGCAGGTTATTCAAGAAGTCCGTAACGAACCTAAAAGCATTCCTCGATCAACACTTAGAAGAATCACATGAGATCATCGTTGTCGATGATTGTTCCACCGATGATACCCCTGAAATACTTAAACAACTGGAGGGCATCCGGGTTCTTCGCCATCCCATTAACCGGGGTTATGGCGCCTCCATTAAAACTGGGATCCGACAGGCCCGGGGGGTTTTTGTAGCCACGTATGACGGCGACGGTCAACATAATCCGGCAGATCTAGTGCATCTCTGCCGGAAGATACATTCGGAAGACTGGGCCCTGGTCGTAGGAGCTCGAGCCAAATTGCTGCACAGCTCGCTCTGGCGCATGCCTGGCAAATGGGTATTAGGCTGGCTGGCAAACTTTCTCAGCCGCACCAAGATTCCAGACTTAAATTCCGGTTTGCGGGTCTTCCGCAAAGACATCATCAGCCGCTATCTGCATCTTTGCGCTGACCGATTCTCCTTTTCCACCACCAGCACCTTAATCCTGTTGAATCGCGGCTATTCCTTGGCCTATGTGCCCATCGAAGTTAACAGTCGTCAGGGGAAAAGCACTGTCAGTCTGATGACCGGGTACGAAACCATTCTCTTGATCTTGCGGGTTGTTTGCCTTTTCGATCCCTTGCGGGTTTTTATTCCGGCCAGCGTTTTTCTCGTGCTGAGCGGGATCCTACCTGGGAATTTACCCGTATTTTATTCTCCAACGCGGTCTGACCACCGGCTCAGTCCTGGTCATCTTAGCAGGTATTCTCATTTTTTTCTTTGGTTTGCTGGCCGATCAGATATCCGCTTTGCGAAAAGAAAAGTATGAATAACAGAGGGAGGCGAAGCTGACAAGCAGCAGCTTATGTGCGGCATCTGCGGCATAGTGAAGTCCGGGGCGCCCGTAACCGAACCGGAAATTCGGGCCATGCGGGAGGTATTGGCCCACCGGGGACCGGACAGCGCCGGCCAGTTGGTTCAAGGCCGGGTCGGTTTGGGTCATCGCCGTTTGAGCATTATCGATCTCTCCCAGGCGGGAAGCCAGCCCATGCTGAATGAAACGGGATCCATCAGCCTGGTGTTTAATGGGGAAATTTATAATTTTCAGGATCTCCAGAGGTATTTAGAAAAAAAAGGCCATAACTTCCGATCACAGTCGACTCCGAAGTCATTGTCCATGCCTATGAAGAATTCGGCGTGGAATGTCTGCACCACTTCCGGGGCATGTTTGCCTTTGCCCTTTGGGACAATGACCGCCAGCGATTATTTGCCGCCCGGGACCGCTTGGGTAAGAAACCTTTTTTTTACTGTCTCCATCAGGGAGATTTTTATTTTGGTTCCGAAATTAAAGCTATTTTAGCTGCTCCCCAAATACCCCGGGAACTGGATTGGGAAAGTCTGGGGTTTTTTCTTTCGCTTAATTATACCCCCGCACCCTATACTTTGTTCGCAGGCATCCGCCAATTGGAGCCGGCCCAATACCTCCTCTGGGAAGCCGAGCAGCTGACCATCAAAGAATATTGGAATCTGGCTTATCCTCCCGAAGTTCCAGAGGTGGAATCCAAAACGGTTCTGCCCGTCTTTGAGAAGGTGCTGGACGATGCCGTCCGGCTGCGACTCATCGCTGATGTCCCGGTTGGCGCTTTTTTAAGCGGTGGTTTGGACTCAGCCGCGGTGGTGGCTGCCGCGGCCTCCTTGTATCCCGGCCGCCTTAAAACCTTCGCCATCGGTTTGGCGAAAAAAGCTATGATGAACGACCCTACGCCCGGATGGTTGCTTCCCGTCACGAGACCGAACATCATGAGATTGTCGTAACCCCGGAGGTGGAGACGGTCGTGCCCGAACTGGTCTGGCATGGCGAAGAGCCCACCGCTGATTCCTCCATGGTCCCGGTCTACTACTTGTCTCAATTTGCCTCCCAGCACGTTAAGGTGGTCCTCACCGGTGACGGGGCCGATGAAATCCTGGCCGGTTACCCCACGTATCAGGCCCATTTTCTCTTGCGATGGCTGCAAACCAGGCCGCAGGGAGCCCAAAAATCCTTGCACCGTCTGGCACACACCTTGCCAGTGTCCCATCGCAAAGTCAGTTGGGATTTTAAATTGAAGCGGTTGATGGCGGCTTTATCCAGGGATTTTGATTATGCCCATTATTCCTGGCGTCGCATCTGGTCTCCGGGAGAGCTGGAGAAGTTGCTGCCCGGAGTGACTCTGCCTGAGGGTTTCGATCTTTATCGCTACTGGTTACAGCGCTCTCCCGCAACTCTCTTAACCGCATGCTGTACGCCGACACCCGCTTTTATTTACCCAACGACATGTTGGTGAAAGTGGACCGGATGACCATGGCCCACGCTCTGGAAGCTCGCGCTCCTTTTCTGGACCACTGCCTGGTAGAACTGGCGGCACGCCTCCCAGATTCCTGGAAATTAAAAGGACTGGTCTGGAAAAAATACCTGCTTCGACGGCTCCTGAAAGGTAAGGTGCCGGCCTCTATCCGCTGGCAGTCCAAACGGGGATTTAATGTCCCCGTGGGGTTATGGCTTAAAGGGGATCTTAAAAACTATTGTGGCGATCATCTTCGCCTTCTGCGTCATCTGGATGGGTTTGATATGAAATATTTAGAAGAGGTTTGGCAAAAACACCAGCGGGACGAAAGAGATTATAGTCATCATTTGTGGGGGTTACTGATCCTGTCGTTGTGGTGGCAGACTTTTTTTGTCAATAACCGGTAACTTCCCCTTAGCTCCATCTCATGATATGTATTATATGATAATGAACCCAGTGGGCGCCTTTCCCTTGAAACCCTTAGACAATATGTAATGCTTGTATTAAGAAGTGAAAGAAGGAACCATCAGATATGTGTGCTGACCATGGAGGCCAGGGATTGAATATTTTACTGATTGAAGCCCCTTATGATTATGGTCGGCTGGAAGCCATGACCAAACCCCACTTCCCTCTGGGCTTGGGTTATATCGCTGCCTACCTTCGCCAACAGGGCCATCATGTCCGTTTGTTGTTAAGTCTGACCCCTGAAGTATTGCTCCACCAACTGCAGACCTTCAAACCCGAACTGGTAGGCGTCAGTTGCATGACTCCTACCTATCCCCAGGCGGTGGCCATCTGCCGCGTGGTGAAAACCCACTCGAGCGCCGCCACCGTCTTGGGAGGACCCCACGTTACGGCGTTAAAAGAGGAGATCCTGCAAGAGCAACCTGAAGTGGATTACGTTGTCTATGGTGAGGGTGAGCAGACCATCACGGAGCTCTGCCAGGCTCTAGGGCAATCAGATCGTCAGGCTTCCCAGATTCAGGGCCTGGTGTATCGTGACGGTAATGGCACCGTGAAGACAAACCCGTCCCGACCATTGATCAAAGACGTCGACTCGCTGCCTTTTCCGGCCCGGGACTTAGTGGATATGAGCCGTTTAGGAACCCATAAGTATATCGACGTTGGCCGACTCAGCGCCACTATGATCAGCAGCCGGGGTTGTCCTTTCAAATGCGCCTTTTGTTCCAGCCATATAACCATGGGAAAAATCTACCGGTTTCGCAGTGCGGACAATGTTCTGGCCGAAATCGATGAGCTGGTGGGACGATATCGGGTGAACCACGTTGCTTTTGAAGACGATACCTTTACCCTCAACCGGGATCGGGTCGAAACCCTCTGCCGGGGATTAATACAAAGGAATTATGATCTCACCTGGTATTGCCTCTCCCGGGTGGAAAGTATGGATCCCGAGCTGGCCCGTTTGATGCGCCGAGCCGGATGCCGGCTGGTTAGTTTTGGTATTGAATCCGGTAATCCGGATATCCTGCACAAAATCCACAAAAAAATCTCTCTGCCGGCCGCCCGGCAAGCCATTGAGGCCTGTTACCAAGCCGGTTTGCGCTCTCAGTGCACCTTCATCCTGGGCTTTCCCTTCGACACCCAGCAAACCATGGCCGATACGCTGCATTTCGCCCAGGAGTTGTCGCCCACCATCGCCATTTTCTTTGCCCTAGTTCCCTATCCGGGTACGGAAATGTATCAATACCTGCCGGAAGCGCTGCGCCCGCGCCGAGCCGAGCAATGGCAGGATTTTGCTAACATGATAAATAATCAGGGTTATTTAAGTTTGGTACCAGGGGTGTCCGCGGCAGAGTTGACCCAAATGACCGAACGGTGGCACGTGCGTTTTTATCTTAGACCCCGGCAGTTATACCGCATGTTCCGAACTCTCCATACCTGGCAGGAATTCAAAAGCTTTGCCGCCAGCGGTTGGGGCCTGGCGCAAAAGGTTACCCGGGCGTTCTGCCATGCTTGATAAAACGACCTTATCCGCAATTGTTTCGGAGTTGATTAACGTTATGAAATGTCTGTTGATTGCCCCACCTTTTAGTAATGTCTATGGTAATTTCAAATCCATGATGAAATATGGGTTCTTAAACCCGCCCCTGGGTTTGTGTTATCTGTCGGCGTCCTTGAAACGAGCCGGCCATCAAGCCCTGGTTTTAGACTGTGAGGCCCAAGGCCTTAATATTGCAAAAATATTCGAAATTGTTCAGCGAAGCCGACTCATCGGCCTCACGGCCACATCCCCGGAACTTGCCAACGCCCTCACCATCGCCGCCGAGCTGAAAGGCAAACTGTCCATCCCCATTGTTTTCGGGGGAGTGCATGTTACCATTTTTAAAGAACAATTACTCCGGGAGAACCCGGCCATTGATTTTGCGCGGTGGGGGAAGGGGAGGAAACCATTGTCGAACTTTTGGAAGCGCTGGACCAACCCCAAAAATTCCCCTCTATTCAGGGATTGATCTTCCGGGAAAAAGACGAGATCAGGCAAAATCCCCTGCGCCCCTTGATTCCAAACCTGGACGACCTGCCGTATCCGGACCGGAGCGGACAAGCCCCGGATCTTTATTTCCGCAATGTCCCCTCTGAGGGATACCAGACTACCGCAGCATTCATGTCCTCCCGGGGGTGCCCGTGTCACTGTACGTATTGCGCCATCGATCAGATCCCCGGCTGGCGCCGGGTACGGTACCGGTCGGCCAAGAACGTGGTGGATGAAATCGAATTTCTGGTGCGGGAATTAAAAATCAAACATATTTCCCTCAACGACGACGTCCTGACCATGAACCGGGCCAGGGTCTACGACATCTGTGAGGAAATACACCGGCGCCACCTGCAATTTACCTGGGAGGGATTATCCCGGGCGGATTGCGTGGACCTGAATCTGCTGAAAACCATGCGAGCTGCAGGTTTTGTTCGCATTTCCTATGGCATTGAGAGCGGTAATCCCGATATCCTGAAATCCACCTGCAAAAACGAAACTTTGGAACAGATCACCGAAGCCTTTCGGATCACCCGGCAGGCCGGCATAATTGCCCGGGGTTCCCTGATAATTGGTCTTCCTTTTGAAAATCGCCGCACCGTGGAAGATTCTTTCCGCTTTATCAATAATCTGGAAGGCATCGACCAGGTAATTATTAATATTCTCCAGCCCTATCCGGGCACCAAAGTGCGTGAACTGGTCCAGCAGGGTGTGGGTGGCAGCCGGTTGCTGGTCGATGATATGTCGGAACTGCGGCGGTTTGGGAATGCCTCGGTGGAAGATGCAACGACTTAACACGTAACAGATTAATAATGCTTCAAAAAATAGGTCTATTGCGTTTTTATTTGCGGCCTCGGGTTATCTGGCGGCATCTGCAGTTTTATCATCCCAAGGCCTTCCTCATGGACGGACTGGCTTTTCTGCAATCCATTTTCTCCTGGAATAAAGCCTAAAGGTGGCATCCCCGGTAATGGGCAAGTCGGCGGTGGCGGTTAACAGCTCCAGATGGCGCCGGAGGCTCCAACGGCTTTTGCCCATAGTGGTGGGTGGAGGGCTGCTGGCCCTGATCTTGAGCCGCACCGATCTGGCCAAATTAGGGGCCGTCCTGACCCGGGTTCATTGGCAGTGGTATGCCCTGGCACAACTAATGCTGGTGGCCAACCTGCTCCTCATCACCTGGCGGTGGCGTTACGACCTCGGTCTGTTAAAATTGCACTATCCCTATGGCGAGCTCTTTCTCATCGACAACGCCGGCGCCCTGGCCGGCGCCGCCACACCGGGTCGGATGGGAGATCTGGCCCGACTGGTCTATTTCCGACATGAAAAAGACGTGATCATCCGGGTAGGACTGAGTATCTTGGGAGAAAGGTTTCTTGACCTCAGTGCCCTTGTTGGGCTGTCCCTGGTTTTTCTTTGGTTTTTTCCCTTGCCGCGACAATTCAAGACCGTATTGTTGCAACTGCTTCTCGGGGCCACCCTGGTGGGTCTGGGAATCGCCGTGGCCGCCTGGCGTTCCTGGGGGAAGGACTGGATAACCACCAGAGTACGCCGGTTAGTCCCCAAAAATCTGGCCGCGTGGTTCTCAGAGAGCGCCCAGGAACTCAAGGCGGCGTTGCGCTGTTATCGCACCTGGCGGCTTGTCTGGCCCGTGACCCTGACTTTTCTGGCCTGGGGATTCAACATCCTGGCGGCGCACTTTACCGCCCGTTCCATAATGTTACCCCTGAGCCTCTGGCAAGCCGGGGCTTGTTTTTGTTTATCCACCCTTTTTTCTTTAATTCCCGTCTCGGTGGCGGGCATCGGCACCCGGGAATTGGCCATGTTGTGTATTTATTCTCCTGCCTGGATTTACCTTCTGAGCAGGCGGTGGCGTTTTCCTTTTTACTCCTTGGGTTTCTGCTGGCGCACTCTTCCATAGGTTTCCTGGCGCTCCTCATTAAACCGCCACCTTCCCAGCCGGAGGGGCCTAAGGGACCGCTTAATTCTGACCTGGCGGCATCAGACATGGATTTTAATTCCTTATCTGCCGGGCCACAGAATCATCAACCTGAAGTAGAAAGACATTAGTGAGTAGCCAATACCAATTGCACAATTCTAAAAAAATTAAGGTTTTTGTCATAATAAACCCGAATCCCACCTCCGGTGCCGACC
>CAVZSK010000033.1:0-18286 GCA_963777875.1 uncultured delta proteobacterium
CATCCGGCTCTCCGGTTGGTGGTTTTACCTCAAGAGGACTGGAATAAAGCTTCTAGGCTCTTTCAAGGTTAAAAAGCCCACGGTCTTGAAAGTATTTGTTAGGCCAGCGTATATGATCAAAGCCTTTGCTAATGCCTTTTCGCCTGCTTCGTATCCGGAGAATACTTCGCAGACGCCGACGAATCCATTGGTCCAGCGGACTGAAGGTGGTTTTGTTGCTGTGCTTAATATATTCAAACCAGCCATACAGGGTTTGGTTCACCGCCCTGATAATCGCTTCCAGGCAGTGACCATTGCTGCGTCCAGTTTTCTGACGAATGGCGTCTTTGAGCCTTTTCAGGCTCTTCCGACGAGGCCAACGCCTCATTCGGCCGGAGCGTCTGCCCCGTTCAAAGTGATAGCCGAGAAAGTCAAACCCATCTCCCGGCTCTGTGAGGTTGGCGATGCGTGTCTTTTGGGGATGCAGGGTCAAACCCCTCTCCCCCAACAGCTTCTCAAGCCAGGCCAGCGCTGCTTCCGCCCCTTCCAGGCTGCGGCACAGGATAACCAGATCGTCCGCATAGCGGACCATCTCCCATCCTTGTTCGGCCATGGCTACATCCACCGGGTGCAGGTAGAGGTTGGCCAACAGGGGACTGATAACCGCCCCCTGGGGCGTTCCCTCCTCAGGTCGCCATCTTTTCAGGCCATCCAGGATATCCTGCTGCAGATACTTTTCCAGCAGCGCCAAGACCCGGCCATCGGCAATATACTTCTCCACCTCGTGCCTGAGCCGGTTCTGGGGAATGCTGTCAAAATAAGACTTTATGTCAGCATCCACTACCCACAGATAGCCATCCTTGAGGAGCTTATCGACCTGGCGCAGGGCATCCTTACAACCCCGTCCCGGTCTAAACCCATAACTCTGGCGATGAAATTCCCGCTCTATTATAGGTTCAATGACCAGACGCAGGGCGCTTTGCACCACCCGGTCCTGTACGGCGGGGATTCCCAAGGGGCGCTTTTCCCGGCTGCCGGGTTTGTCGATCCAGACTCGCTTGATGGGACGAGGATAATAGGTGCCGGACTTGAGTTCGGCATGCAGCTTCTCCAGGTTCTCCTCCAACCGGTCGGCAAAGTCCTCCAGGCTCTGATGGTCCGTGCCAGCACTGCCTCGGTTCGCTTTGACCCGGGACCACGCGACTCTCAGGGTCTTCACCCTGATGACTTTGTCAATCAGGCTGAACCAAACGCCTCCTTTCACCCCCTTATCAAGGGCTTCCAGCATGCGTTCTGTCCAGATCGAACGTTCCACCCAGTCCCATTGCGGGTGGGTGTCTCCCGTTTGCTTAGTCTGACTGCACACTGGTACGGGTTTGGCTTCGTCCGAGACAGACATAACTCATCCACCTTCCTGCGCCCCTTGGCTCCACCGGCATTACCCGGTTTCTCAGCTACTATGGGCGCTCTGACTCCTGTCCAACCGGCTTGTCACGCGCACCTTGTTTCGGACAGGTCTCCCTGGTTCACATGACACGACCTTCTCTGCATTCCGTCACCAAACACCTGACGCGCCCCGTCATCGCTTTTATGCTGCCCGCCCAGCGTGACGGACTTCCTGGAGCCCGGTCTTCCTCTCGTCGATTTCCCAGTCGCTTCCAGGTCTGGGCTTCACTATGAATCCGCAGGCTCGCCGCCACGCCCGGCCGAATCGGGTTCGTCATCCTACGGACTGTCGTTCACCTCCTGTTGCTCTCCACCCCGCCTCGCGGCGACGCAGTTACTTCAGTTACCAGGAGCGGGCATCTCCTGGAGGAGGACTTGCACCTCCCAAATCACGCCTGCTCCCAGGCGCACCGTTCCCAAGCTCCTGCTTGGGAACGTCACCTTTCTGCGAAGCTCCCGCTTCGCCCCCTCAGCCATCCAGCCGCCTCTGGGTTTGTCAGCCGTCAAACCGCTCTAAAAAATTGACTTTTTGAGACCATGTGAGTATATTAGTTACATGGCAACCGTGGACACCCTCAAAGCCTACGAAACCCTCACCGGCGCCGACATGCCCGACCGGCAGGCCCGGGCCCTGATCACCATCGTCCAGGAACTCCAGGAAACCCGGCTGGCCGAGGTGGCCAGTAAAGGCGATATCGCCGCACTCAAGACCTCGGTGAATGAGGATATCGCCGCTCTCAAGGAAGAGGATATCGCCGCTTTCAAAAACGATTATCGCGCCTTTGAACATCTCCGAGCCGAATCAACCGAAATCGATCGCTCCTGCGCAGTGAAATGAAAGAAATGGAAGCCCGCTTGGAAGCCAAGATTGACCGGGTCAAGTTAGACCTGCTCAAGTGGTTCATCCCCCTGATCCTGGGTCAGGCCGCTTTTATTGTCACCCTCCTGAAACTGCTCAAATAACCCTGTGACGTTCCAGAGACCAGCGGTCAAGTTCGGCCAGACTCATAAAGGAAATTACCGGCACCCTGCCCACATTACACCTGTAATAGGCGAATTCCCACTTTCTTGAGTGAATTAATCAGCCTCTTATCAAAAGTTGCCACCTGAGCTTCTTTTCGAACCTTGGCCGCCGCCGCCACCAAAGAGTCGCCAAAATCCGCCACCTGGCCGGGCCAATACGTCAACACCCAGTTAAAATCGATTTCCTGAATCACCTGTAGACCGGGCAGAGCAAGCAAATCAGCCACCACGGTACGGATGTGCTCTTTGGGCTGGCGGTAGATTTTCTCCAACACGTAGACAAATTCAGTGATCACCGGCTGGGGGCAGAGAAGCCGCGTTTTGAGACGAACGGCCCTCTGGAAAACTTCCGCGGCTTTCTCCTGCTGGGCCAGGTTGCGATCGGTGACAAAAGAAATAAGAAAATTGGTGTCAAGAATAAGCTCTCTCATCGATGTTGTTCTGCCTGGTTTGCTCTGGCCTCTTCGATATCATCCCTGATCTCTCCCGGTCCCACCTGTACCGAATTTCTGTACTGTAAAAATCTCTGTTGCACCGGATACACTACCACCTTGTCATCCTCGATTTTCCATTCTATCGCATCGTGCACCGCAAGTTTGAGTTTCTCCCTGACGCCCTTGGGAATAGTGATTTGATATTTTGAGGTAATCAATGATTGCATGGTCACATTCCTTTCAAAGGTTTCCTTACATATTAAGTATAATGTAAGGAATTGTGCCTGTCAAGATTCCCACGTTTTCCTTCTGCTTTTCTCACCTCAAGATACCCCCAACCGCCTGGCCAGCACCACCCGCCCGATCCGTTGATAGTCCGGTTGATCTCCGCCGGGGTATAAGCCCCGCTGTCATCCAGGAGCTGTTTCACTGCCTCGGCCTGACCCTGCCCCACTTCCAGGGCCAGCAGCCCGCCCGGTTGCAGCAACCGATGCACCTCCGCCACCAACGCCCGGATGACGTCCAGACCGTCCGGGCCGCCGTCCAAGGCCAGGCGCGGTTCATAGTCCTTGATATCCCGGGGCAACTGCTCCCAGGCCGCCGTGGGCACATAGGGCGGATTGGAGACGATAACGTCAAAGCACGCCTGGTTGGTCAAAGCCTCCACGAGATCCCCCAGCACCAAAGTTATCTGCTGCTGCACCCCATGGCGCCGGGCATTTTCCCGGGCAACACTCAAGGCCTCCCCGGACCGGTCCACGGCCAGGATGTGGGCCTGGGGCAGTTCTTTGGCCAACACCACCGCCAGAATACCGCTGCCGGTGCCCACATCCAAAATCCGCCACCCCTTCCCCCCTGATTCGAGCCGATGCTTCAGGACGGCTTCCACTAACAACTCGGTCTCGGGGCGGGGAATGAGTACCGCCGGACTGACCAGAAAGTCCAGGGACCAGAACTCCTGGTGGCCGGTGATATACTGGGTGGGTTCCTGGGCCAGACGGCGTTTTAACAAGCTTTTATAACAGCTCAGTTCACCGTCGGCTAGAGGTTGATCATGTCGCAGGTAGAGATTCAGACGGGTGCAATTCAAACAGTGGGCCAGCAAAACTTCCGCCGAGGTCCTGGGTTCGCTGATTCCCTTAGATTGTAAATACGTGTGGGCCCATTGGAGTAAGGTGAGGATGGTCCAGGTGGAAGGAGCGGCCGAACTCATGCCGCCTGAATTTTCAAGGCTTCGGTGCGGTAATAGGAAACCAGGGCGTCGATCATCTCATCCAGGTCCCCATCCAAAAAGGCTTCCAGGCGGTAGAGCGTGATGCCAATGCGGTGATCGGTAATCCGGCCCTGAGGGTAGTTATAGGTGCGGATACGTTCGCTGCGGTCGCCGGTGCCCACCTGGCTTTTTCGATCCTGGGCCATTTTCTGGTGCTGTTCCTGTTCCTTCATGTCCAGGAGTCTGGCCTGCAGGACTTTCATGGCTTTGGCCTTGTTTTTATGCTGGGACTTTTCATCCTGACAGGTGACCACCAGACCTGTGGGCAGATGCGTCAGGCGCACCGCCGAGTCCGTGGTGTTCACGCTTTGCCCCCCGGGTCCGGAAGACCGGAACACATCCACCCGGATCTCTTCCGGGCTGATCTGGACGTCCACATCTTCGGCTTCCGGGAGAATCGCCACCGTCACTGCTGAGGTATGAATCCGACCCTGGGATTCCGTGGCCGGGACCCGCTGGACCCGGTGGACCCCACTCTCATATTTTAAGCGGCTGTACACCTTTTCCCCGGCAATTAAGGCAATAACCTCTTTTAAACCCCCGATGCCGGTGGGATTATAGCTGAGGATCTCCATTTTCAAATGATGCCGTTCCACAAATCGACCGTACATGCGGAAGAGGTCCGCAGCAAACAGGGCCGCTTCCTCACCGCCGGTGCCGGCCCGGATTTCCAGCAAAATATTTTTCTCGTCTTTGGGGTCCTTGGGCAAAAGGAGCAATCGCAGCTCTTCTTCCAGTTCGGCGAGCTTTTCCTTCAGTACCTGGATTTCTTCCCGGGCCAGTTCCTTGATCTCTTCATCGGTTTCAGTCTTCAGTAAAGTCTGATCGGCCTCCAGTTCTACCTCGACCTGTTGAAACCGGCGAAAGGTATTGACTAAAAGGTTTAAATCCGCACGTTCCTTGGTCAGGAGTTGATACTGCTCCTGGTTCTTGAATATGTCCGGTTCGCTGAGTCTGGTTTCCAGCTCATGATATTTATTTTCCAGGCTTTGTAAACGTTCTTTGAGCATAATGTGGTAATGTCCTGCCGGTGGCAAACAAAAAATAAGTTTCTGTAGGGCGGGAAAGCGAAGCGCATCCCGCCTTCAGCAATCATTGCATACGTTACGGGTGGGCCCGAGGCCCATGCCTGAATGTTTGAAAGGGAGTTGATAACGCTAAGGAACTGGCTGGGAAAGCTCGTTTTCCTGGCTGACTACAGACCGCAGGGCCTCCAGAGCCACCTCCAACTGTTCGTCAGACGGTTCCCGGGCCGTGAGTCGCTGGGTCATCAGCCCCGGCCATAAAACCAGTTTACATACGGGGTTTTCCGCATGACGGCCGCCTAATCGGATGATCTCATAGGAAATAGCCGCAATGGGAAACATGAGGAGAATCTTGACACCCACCTGCAAAAGATTGGTGGTGAAACGCCCGCCGAGTTTCAAACCGGGCATGAGGGGAAAAAGAATCGTGAATACCAGAATACTGGTCAGGAGAACTACCAAAATAAAGGAGGTCCCGCAGCGGGGATGCCAGATTTTATGTTTCCGGGCATTTTCCAGGGTCAGTTCCTCCCCGGCCTCAAAGGTGAAAATGGATTTGTGTTCCGCCCCGTGATACTCAAAGACCCGGCGGATATCCTCCATAAACGATATAAACCAGACGTACAGCAGAAAAAAGACAATCTTCAGTATGCCATCCACCACATGGAAACTGAAGTTGTCCACCGTCAACTGCGCCCCCCATAACCATCCCACCCAACCGCTTAAATAGTGGGGCAGGAGGCCGAAGAACAATATCGCCATGGTAAAGGCGAAGACCATGGTCAAAAACAAGGACCAGGGCGACAACTGTTCCTCTTCCTCATCCAAGGACGCCTGAGCCGAAAAAGTCAAGGCCTTGATGCCGTAGATGAGAGCTTCTAAAAGTATCACCGGGCCGCGCACGAAGGGCCAGCGCAGAAAAGGATACCGCTCCGCCAGGGTGTGCAGTCGGTCTTCTTTGAGCACAATGGAGCCGTCAGGACGTTTCACCGCAATGGCCAACGTGTGTTTGGCCCGCATCATGACGCCTTCGATGACCGCCTGACCCCCTACCGGAAATGGGGGTTCATAACCCGCCATATATTATTGCTCCGTCGTTTTTTCTGCTTCCGTCGTGTTTTTGTTAAAACCGGCATATCGTTTATTAAAACGCTCTACCTGACCGGCGGTGTCGATCAATTTCTGTTTACCGGTAAAAAAAGGATGACACTTGGAACAAATTTCCACCCGAATCTTTTCCTGGGTTGAACCGGTGGGAAATTCGAATCCGCAGGCGCACCGGACGGTGGTTTGATGATATTTGGGATGAATGTCTTTTTTCATAATTAACCCGTCTCCTAAAATTCAATCACAATAATATAACCCTGTTATGATATAAAAACAAGAGGATTGTCCAATTTTGTCTTTTGAGAAATTTCACCGGCTTTCTGTCCAGCATTTGCTGCCATTTTTATAATATATTGTATACTGGCAGCAATAAAAAACCAAGAGTTGATATTCCTTAGTGGTCTCGAAAGCATTATACTATCTCCATGGCAAATAATGGTTACCTGGACGCCGCCCTGGAGCAATTTGTTGAGCATCTGGTGGTGGAAAGGGGGCTGGCGCCCTTAACTCTGGAAGCCTACGCCAGTGACCTGGCCGGACTGCGGGCTTTTCTGCCTACCCTGGGCCGGGAAAGGTGGGATCAAGTCACGCTGCCGGACCTGCAAAGTTTCCTGGACCACCTGGAAGGGCAGGGGGTCGGACCCCGCAGCCGGGCCCGGAAACTCAGCGCCGTCCGCCAGTTTTATCGATTTTTACTCCGGGAAGGCCTGGCCGCCAATAATCCCCTGGAATGGTTGGATTCACCCAAACTGCCCAAGGGTCTGCCCAAAGTTCTGGGTCTGGAAGAGGTGGACCGACTCCTGGCCGCACCTGACCCGGCCACGCCCTTGGGCCAGCGGGACGACGCCATGCTGGAGTTGCTCTATGCCACGGGCTTGCGGGTTTCCGAGTTGGTGGGTTTAACCGTTCCCCAGCTTGACCTGCGCCGGGGGGTGGTTCGGGTTCAGGGCAAGGGCAGCAAAGAACGGCTGGTGCCCATGGTTTTTCGAGCCGTGGAGAAGGTGCAGCTCTACCTGCAGCACATTCGCCCGGTTTTGCTCAAAGGGCAAAAAACCCAAAGACTCTTTTTAAACCGCTCCGGGAGAGGGTTGAGCCGCCAGGGTTTTTGGAAAATCTTGAAAGGCTATGCCCGGCAGGCCGAACTGCCTCCCCATCTCAGCCCGCACACCCTGCGCCATTCCTTTGCCACCCATCTGCTCTGGCGGGGCGCCGATTTGCGGGCTTTGCAACTGTTGCTGGGACATGCGGATATCTCCACCACCCAGATTTACACGCATCTCCATACCGCCCGGCTCCAGGAAATTCATCAACAGGCCCACCCCCGGGGCTGACGCCGGAGTAATCTGCTACTTGAAAAGTCTAGAATCGTAGGGCGGGAAAGTGAAACGCATCCCGCCTTCCGGCCTTGAAGCGCATTATAGAGTATGGCTTGGACCACCAAAGCCTTCTCGAAACTCAAAACTCGGAACTCGAAACTCAAAATGTCTGAAAGAACTTTAGAAATTATTACCACCCACATGAATGCTGATTTCGATGGACTGGCTTCCATGGTGGCGGCCAAAAAACTCTATCCCAACGCCATCCTGGTCTTCCCCGGTTCCCAGGAGCGCAATCTCCGGGATTTTTTTGTCCGGTCCAGTCTGTATTATCTTAATTTCGCTAAAATTAAGGATATCAATTTCGAGGACATCAAACGCCTTATCCTCGTGGATACCCGCCAATCGACCCGCATCGGCAAATTCGGGGAACTTTTTCCCAATGGCAACATCGACGTCCACATTTATGATCATCATCCCGATTCCCCGGACGACCTCACCGGTTCGGTGGAACTAGTCCGCCCGGTGGGCGCCACGGTGAGCCTCCTGACCCAACTGATTAAAGAGCGGGGCCTGGCCCTGACCCCGGATGAAGCCACCATCTTGTGTTTGGGAATTTACGAGGACACCGGTTCCTTCACCTTTTCCTCCACCACGCCGGCAGAATTCGAGGCCGCCAAGTTTCTCCTGGAGCAGGGGGCCAATCTCAATACCGTGGCTGAGATGTTGACCCGGGAGCTAACCGCGGAACAGGTGGCCCTCTTGAACGATCTCATCCGCAACGCCACCACCATCAACCTCAGCGGCATCGAAATCGTCCTGGCCCGGGCCTCCTCCTCTCAGTATGTGGGCGATTTCGCCGTCCTGGCCCACAAATTTATGGATATGGAAAATATCCAGGTCTTGTTTGCCCTGGCCCAAATGGAGGAGCGCGTCTTCATCGTCGGCCGCAGCCGTCTGGGAGAAGTCAACGTCGGGGAAATTCTGGCCGAACTGGGCGGCGGGGGGCACGCCTATGCTGCCTCGGCCACCGTGAAAGCCACCCCCCTGACCCAGGTGGAGGAGAAGCTCCGCAAGATCCTCACCAACAACGTTCGCCCCCGGCGCACCGCCCGGGACATCATGTCGTACCCGGTGATGTTCGTGGAGCCCGGCATGACGTTGACCGAAGCCCATCGTTTTCTGACCCTGCACAACATCAACGCCCTGCCGGTCATGGCCGAGGGCGACCTCAAGGGTCTGATCAACCGCCAGATCGTGGAAAAGGCCATCTTCCACGGCCTGGAAGATCTCCCCGTCAAGGAATACATGACCACGGAAGTGGCCTCGGTGGGCCCGGAGGCCACCCTGTCGGAAATCCAGGAACGCCTGGTCATCAACAAACAACGCCTCCTGCCGGTCGTGGAAGCCGGCCGGGTTCTGGGGGTTGTCAGCCGCACCGATCTCCTCAATCTCCTCATGGTCCCGGACACCGGGGCCGATGACAATGCCGAACGAGAACACGGACCCATGCTCCGCAAAAAAAATGTCGCCGGGCTGCTCCGGGAACGGCTGCCCCGCCCCCTACTCGACATCTTGAAACAGGTGGGCCGGGTGGCCGATGAACTGGGCTACAATGCCTACGTTGTCGGCGGGTTTGTTCGGGATATGTTTCTGCGGCATGAAAATTTCGACATCGATATCGTCATTGAAGGTGACGCCGTCACCTTTGCCCGGAGCTACGCCAAGAGCTTCCAGACCGTCAGGGTCCGGGTCTTCCAGAAATTTAAGACCGCGGTCATCATCTACCCCGACGGCTTCAAAGTTGATGTGGCCACCGCCCGTACCGAATACTACGAAACCCCGGGGGCTTTGCCCATCGTGGAACGCAGCTCCCTGAAAATGGACCTCTACCGCCGGGATTTTTCCGTCAACACCCTGGCCGTGAAGGTCAACGAAAGACATTTCGGCATTCTCATCGATTACTTCGGGTCCCAACGGGATATCAAAGACGGCCGCATTTCTGTCCTCCACAATCTCAGCTTTGTGGAAGACCCCACCCGGGTCTTCCGGGCCATCCGCTTTGAGCAGCGCTTCGGCTTCAAGATCACCAAGCTGACCGCCAGCCTCATTGAAAATGCCGTCCGCATCAACTTTTTCGACCGCCTCTCGGGCACCCGCTTGTTCAGCGAACTGAAGTTGATCCTCATGGAGGAAAATCCCATTCCGGCCATTTCCCGCCTGGCTGAATTTGATCTGCTGAAGTTTATTCATCCCACCTTGCACTATGATACCGACACCCGCTGGCTCCTGGACCATATCCGGGGCGTGCTGGCCTGGCACGACCTGCTGTTCCTGGACGATCCCTATGATCGCTGGTATGTGTATTTTCTGGGCCTCATCGAACCATTAAAAGAAGAGCAGTTATTGGAACTGATCCGCCGGCTCAACATGCCCACCAAATTTTCTGAAACCCTGCTGTGGGCCAAAGGGGCCGCCGACCATACCCTCTTCCGCCTCTACCGCCAGGAGAACGCCTCCCCCAAAGAGATCTATTATCTCTTAAATGAACTCTCCACCGAATTTCTCCTCTATATGATGGCCAAAACCCGCCAGGAGAGCACCAAACGGGCCATTTCCCTCTACTTTACCCAGTTGAAAAACACCCGGCCCCTGCTGGCCGGCAAAGACCTCCTGGAACTGGGCTACGAACCCGGCCCCCGCTACAAACTCATGCTCAAACAACTGCTTGACGCCCATTTAGACGGCCAGGTCCGGACCAAAGAAGACGAAATCGACTACCTGCGCCGACGCTTCGGCAAGCCAAAGGTGAATACGGGGGCCACAATAGTCTAAAGCCGATGCAATACTTCGTTCTGTTTGAGGTCATTCCTGTTATTGCCTCGGTTGGGAGCAGGCAGGTTATAAAGTAAACCTGACCTCTATACTGTGCAGATTTATTTTCCCGTTGCTCATCATTCTGGTGTTATATATAATACCAATTTGGATTTTCTCAGACATATTGGAATAGTCCTATGAGTGCCTTGAGCCTTAGACTTCCCGAGTCGTTGCATAATAGATTGAAGGAGCTGGCCGCAAGAGAGGGCATTTCCATCAATCAGTTTATTGCTACTGCGGTGGCGGAAAAGATGGCCGCCCTTATGACCGAGGATTACTTGCAAGCCCGGGCTCAACGGGGCCGCCGGGCCAAATACGTGGCTGCCCTGAACCGGGTAGCAGATGTCGAGCCGGAAGAGCAGGACCGGCTATGAAGCGGTCTGACGGGAGAACGCCACCCTGGAGGCCGCCTTCTCCCTGGCATTGCCCTGGGCTACTCCAACAGCTCCGACACCGTCACCAGCCGATACCCGGCCTTCTGCAGGGCCGGCAGAATGATTTTCAAGGCCGCCACGGTGGGGTTCCGGTCGGCCTGACTGGTTTCATCGCTGTCATGGAAAATAATGATGGAACCGTTTTTTACCTGGGTCAGGACGTTAGCCGCAATCGCTTGAGCCCCCAACCCCCGCCAGTCTCCGGCGTCAACGCTCCATAAGATCATCTCCTGGTTGGTATGATCCAGGTACGAGACCAGCCGCTGGTCAGATTCACTGTAGGGTGGACGCATCAGTCTGGAATCTTTGGGGCAGCCCAGCAGGTCCAAAGCCAGCCGGGTGCGTTCCAGTTCCCGGGCCCGAGCCAATTGGTCGGTTTTCAGGAGGCGGGGATGGCTGTAGGAGTGATTGCCCACTTCATGGCCGGCCGCCAGCATTTCCTTAATCAAGCCGGGATGTCTGTTCCACCTTGCAGCCCAGCACAAAGAATGTCCCCTGGGCCTGATATTGCTTCAGCAGGGCCAGAATTTGAGGCGTATAGCGGGGCGACGGGCCATCGTCAAAGGTCAAGGCCACCGCCGGTTTTGTGCTCCCTCCGGACGTAATGACCACCGGCGATCCGGCCCAGACGGGTGGAATATGCCCCATCCCCACCAGGAACCACACCACCAGTCCAAATCTTAAGACCCACCAGCAGTAGCTATTCACGGGTTTATTTCTCTGAATTCTGCAGTTCAAGGTGGCAGGCAATAAATGTACTCCCCAACTATTGAATAACGCCATATTTTTAACCAGAAACCAAAAACCGGAAACCAAAAACAGTATCACGCATGATTCCTGAGCTGCAGTTCCAACGGGTGGGGATGCAGATAATACTGCTCTTTGAGGTAGGCCTGATCATATTTGCGCACGTAGTGGTTGACCAGGGTGATGGGCACGATGAGCGGCAGGTCGCCCCGGCGGTAATGGTCGATAATATCCAATAATTCCTGCTTCTCGTCTGCCGTCAAATCCTTTTTAAAATAACCCATGAGATGATACAACACATTGGCGTTTTTCTTAGGGGTGGTTTTCAGGCGTAGACTTTCCAGCAACAGATCCTGGTAGCGGGACGTAATCTCCGCCATTGGGCGTTCATTGATATGCGCCACCACCCGCCCCATTTCCCGGTAATGTTCCGGGCTGTGGGCCAGGAGCAGCAACTTCTGCCGGGTGTGAAAATCCACTAATTGCTTGCGGCCAGGCCCCGCCTCCAGAATTTCCCGCCAGCGTTTAAAGGTAAAAATCGCCTCAATAAAATTCTCCCGCAATTTGGGGTCGTGCAGCCGGCCTTCTTCTTCCACCGGCAGCAATGGAAAATGCTCCATAAAGGCCCGGGCGAACATGCCGATCCCTTTTTTCACGGGCATGCCTTTGTCGTCATAGACTTTGACCCGCTCCATGCCGCTGCTCGGGGAGTCGCTCTTAAAAATAAAGCCGTTCAGGTCTTCGCCCTCCAGTTCCTGCACCCGCCGCTCGGCCCAGGTCTGCATCTGCTCGGTGTAATCTCTCCGGGTGCGCACGGTCACCAGCCTGGGATGGTCAATCTCCCCCACCAGCCGCATGGCCTCCCGGGGGATGCTCAACCCGCACTCCACCTCCGGGCAGACCGGCACGAAATCCACATACTGCCCCAATGTCTCGGTGATGAACCGGTCGTGCTTATGGCCGCCGTCAAACCGGACCTCCTGCCCCAAAAGACAGGCGCTGATGCCCAACCTGATTTTCATGTCTGCCCCCTGCTCTTGCCTGCCGGTATTATAATCTTCTTTGGGTAAGGTCTCAATCCCTTATTTGCCCGAAAAAAAACCTGCCCTCCGAATCCCCCGACTCGCCCCTTGCCTGTATCCATTTCCTTTTCCTAAAGCCTATAGCCTATAGCCTATAGCCTATTTTTTTTGACATCTGTCTCATCTGTTCTGTCCCTCTAACCCCTCTTTGATATAAGCGAATATCATGTAATAGTTTTTGTGTGTTAGCTGACCTCTGAAGCTAACCGCTGACAGCTTTTCATTGTAACCGAAACTGACCACTAACCACTAACCACTGGCTACTATAAAAAAGGAGATCCGCCATGCCGTGCACCATCTGTAATCACCCCAAGCGCCACGAAATCGACCAGGCCCTTATCGCCGGGTCCTCCACCCTGGCCGCCCTCGGCCAGGAGTATGGCCTCAGCACCTCGGCCCTGCACCGCCACAAGGCCCACCTGCAGGCCAAAGTCAGCCGGGCCAAAGACCAGCTTCAGGATAATCTGCGCCAGGGCTGCATCTTCTGGCTCAGCCAGGCCCTGGAAATGACCATGCAGACCGCCAAGGCCGCCCAGGCCGAAGGCAACGGCAAAATTGTGCTCCAGGCTGTCAGTCAAGGGACCCGCCTCATCAAGATCATCCTGAAACAGGATCTCCACCTGGACGACAGGGTCATATATGCGATCCTGGCCTCCCCCGGGTGGTCCACCCAGGCCGCCCTCCTCCCCGACGACCCCAGGATCATGGCCATGGGTCGCCAGTCCCTGGCCGAGACCCTTTCCTCTCCCTGCCCGGAAACCACGGCCGCCTCCCCGTCCCCCGTTTCCCAGGAAAGACCTGGATCAGCTCCAAGCCATGTTCCCAAACCTGGCCTCTGCCAACCACGTCCACCGCCAAACCTGGGAAGGTGTGGGAAAAAAGCGGGAAATTACCGGGAAAAACCACCCTTGATGGCAAGAAAAACTAAGCAAAATCATAAAGATAAATCTCTGCCAAAGATTTCCCCAAAAGACGCCAAAACAGTGGTTGAGGAGTTGGCTGGCGGCCGACTGGATATTGCTACCTTGAACGCCATCGGCGCCGGCCGCAGTTTTCCGGAACCCCTGGCGATTTTTCAGGATGCTGGTTCACCTCTGATAACTGACCCACTGGGAAAAGTTTTTTAACCAACCACCGGAAACCGGAAACCGAAAACTGTATCGGTCTTCCAGATTTGCCTGAAATCATATATAAAGCGGTGCCATCAACTAGTGGCTGAGGCTTTCCAGCCTGTGCAATCTCGGATTTAATCCCGTGACTCCTGAGCCTCATGCAAAACAGCTGTTTTTGTCATCCTGAACGTAGTGAAGGATCGATATCTAATTGAAATAAAATAATTATTTCCTACGCCCAGAATTACACTCAGGGGAAAAGGTGACTTTTTCAAGAGCCTCTCCTAATGGGAATTTTGCATGCAACCTGATAGAAAAAGATCCAACCCTCGCCTCTGCCGCTTCCCTCCGGGTATTGTCCTCCTCCTGCTCATGTCCGTTTTGGCCTGCGACCATCACCGGCCGGAAAAGCAATTCCAGCAGCGCCTGGACGCCGCCTTAACCGCCAGTTGGGCTTTTTATAAAACCCATTATATCCTGCCGGACGGCCGGGTAAAACGTCCGGACACCAAAAACGACACCGTCTCCGAAGGCCAGGCCTATGCCCTGCTCCGGGCCGTCTGGAGCAATGACCAGGCCACCTTCGACCGGTGCTACGCCTGGACCGAGGCTCACCTGTCCCAGAAAAAGCTCAAAGGCCGACATCTCCTGGCCTGGCACTGGGGACAGGATGACCGGGGTCACTGGGGCATTGTGGATGCCAACAGCGCCACCGACGCCGACCTGGATTATGCCCTGGCCCTGGTCCTGGCTCACCGGCGCTGGCAGCAGCCGTCTGTACCCCTCCCCGATTATCTGCTCCAGGCCAAACTCGTTCTTCAGGACATCCTCGCCCGGGAAACCTGCCGGGACCCCTGGGGCCGCCTGTGGCTGACGCCGGGGGACTGGGCCGCCTGCCAGCAACCCCTCTTGCTCAACCCTTCCTATTTCTCGCCGGCCTGGTATCAGCTTTTTTTGACGTGACCCAGGACCAACGCTGGCTGGAACTGCTGGACAGCACCCACGCCGGCCTGGAGCCCCTGAGCCGCCGGTTGGGAGAGCAGCCCGGCATCGGCTTGGTGCCGGATTGGTGCCTCTGGCACGGCCACGAGCGCTTCACTCCCGCCCCGAACCAAAGCGCCGCTTTCGGCTGGGATGCCATCCGCCTCCCCTGGCGGCTGAGCCTGGCGGCCGTGTGGTTCCAGGACGCCCCCAGCAAAAAATTCCTGGCCCAAACCTTCCTGCCGTTCTGCCGGACCCAATGGCAGACCCATGGCAAAATTTACGCCATCTATACCTATGATGGCCAGCCGGGGGTCCCCTATGACAGCCCGGTGCTCTACGCCAGCCTGGTGGGCGCGGCCCTGGCCGTCGGCGATCAGGCTTTGGCCCAACAAGCCGCCGGAAAAAATTCTCACCTTTTATCCGGGAAACCCCGGACGGCGGCTACTTCAACCGCCCGGACGACTACTACGGCAACAACTGGGCCTGGTTCGGCCTGGCCACCTACCGGGGCCTGGTTATCCCCGAGGTAAGAGATATGCCAAGAATCGACTACGAGGCTTAAAACGATGATTCATCGGGAAATAGCTGTTATTAAAAATAGACGCTTAATCCTTTAGAAAAGGCACTCTTTTTCACTGGATAGAAGTGAAATGCCTTACGGAAAATCTCCGCAATCTGAGCATGAAGATCAGGCCGAAGAGGTCACTATTAGTCAAAGACTGTCGCAGTTGGAACGCATGGAAAATAGATCTGTTGAGGAGAGCTGTTCTGGGGGCGATACGAAACTTCTTTGGGCGTCGAGCGAAAGCTCAGTATCGAAAAACTGGGTTACTCTGGAAGCACAGAGGCGGAATCCGGCAAATTCTTTGTAATAGGGCCAAGGCAGAGCGTAGAACATAGATAGTAGCAGAAAGGTAGATGATGCATTTGGCATGAGGCTGCGGTTACCCGGACAAAAGATACTTGCAGATGCTGGAGCGGATCTGATGCCTGCTCCAATCGGCTATTTACATGCAGACATAATACATTTCGCCCTGCTCTGGTTCAACATGGTAATGCACTATCTGCGGTTCTCATAGCCAGTGAGGCTAGAAGGGAATGACGCTTCGAGGCACGCTTCAGGCAAATCGTCACGGGGAAAAATCATTCACGGTATCCAAAACCATTCGCTTTGGCGGAGATAGCGTGCGTACCCAGGCTGACAGTCGACTGACAGCTCTACGGTATCTCGTCGTCAGGGGGAATGCCACAGACACTCAGAACGTCGATATCAGGATAAGGCTCGGCATCAGCCTACTGGCACGAGATTACCGGATCAGACTCCAATTGAAAGCCGACCTTTGGAGGCTGCCTATCAGGTCATATGGAATTATGAGTTGAACCCGATTATCTCTCTAACTGTTATTGAATTCCAGAGTCTTTGCCGCCTACTTGGAGAAGGGATTATCATTTTATCGGAAAGTGGCCCAGGACGGAATCTCCTTGATGAACCTACAATCCAAGGTATACTGTAACTAAACTAAATAACTCAATAAA
The DNA here is from genome assembly GCA_963777875.1 of uncultured delta proteobacterium. GTDB lineage: Bacteria > Desulfobacterota > Desulfobaccia > Desulfobaccales > Desulfobaccaceae > Desulfobacca. The sequence goes on from CAVZSK010000033.1 coordinate 16,376, forward strand.
GGTGCCGCCCTCTCATCCAACCTCCGCCCCAGTTCCTCACTGTCCGGCGCTTGGCCGAACACCTGCCGCCACATCCAGGGGCTTTCCATGCAGAGGTAGATAAAAACCTCTGGAGCCTTGGCCGTGATCCATTCCCGCAGCCGGGAAAACATCTCGGCACGCAGCGTCTTAAAATAGCGCTTCTTGCCGTCCAGGGCCGTGATGAACTCCTCCTCGGCGATGCGGCTGGCCGGGAAGCGCTGCCGGATGATGTTTTTTAACGGCGGCATGTAGCGCAAAGCCCCCAGAGAGATCCAGGCGATGCGCTCTGCCGGAACCGCGGCAAAAAGCTGCGCCACCACCCCCTGATATTCCTCTTCCCAGCCCGGATAGTAAATCAGCGGGTCAAAATGAAAGGCCAGGCGAAACCCGGCCTGGGCGCATTTGCCGGCTGCTTCCAGCCGGGCCGCCAAAGGAGTGGCCCCGTGCTCTTCCTGGCGGATCAGCCGGGGCGTATTCAGGGACCAGCCAAAGATCACCCGGGGATTGGGCCCCAGGGGCAAGAGCGGTTCCACCCGGTGCCATTTGGTCTTGATTTCCAGGACCACGTTGGGCCAACGGCTGATAAAGGAGATCAACTGCCGGTTGAGCCCCAGCAACTCATCCAGGGCCAGACTGTCCCCGAACTCCCCGGTGCCCAGCCGCTGAATTTTTCCCGGCCTGGCCGCCAAGGTTGCCTCCATCTCCACCCATAAATCATCCCAATTCGTAAAAACCGTAATGGCCGGGAAATTGAAATAGCTTTGCAGGACGCAATAGCTGCAATCCATGGGGCAGTTGGTCATGACCTGGAGGATCTGATAGCCGCAGCAGATATATTCCTTGGTGCCGGGGCAGGAGCGCCAGAACGGCCCTTTCTGCCGGGCCAGCACCAGCGTCTCTTTGGCCTTGGTAATATCTCCGGGAGTCAAAGGGGAGGGCAGGCGCAAAGCCTCTTTGGCCGGAATAATCTCCGCCGGCAGATGCGCCAGCAGCCGCTGCACCCGCCGGGTGACCGGATCGTCCCGGGCCGCCTCTTCAATAACCAGCCGTTGGATACGAAACATGATACGGAAAGTGTCTATCGGTGATATAAATCCACCAGGGGAATCTTCGGGAGTGCCCTTGTGCTCTAAAATGTTCAACCGAAAACTGCAATTCTATTTAGTTTCGGTATACTCATGCCCGGACACTGTCTGACCGTCCGGCTTGAAATAGATGATGAGGGTGCTTTTCAGAATCTTTCCTTCCGTTTTTTCCTGCACCTTTTTTATCTTATTGTCCTCGTCCAGCAGAAAAGGCTTATCAGACTGAGGATTGGGCTGCCGTTTACTCGGATCATATGGTAAGGCCGGGGCATCCTTAAAACTCTTGTAGGTGTACACCACCCCGTTTTCTGTCCTTTTAATTTCCTTGGGCTCGCCAAACAACAGCATAATTTCATTTTTCGTGGTCTGGCCGTCTTTGATGCGTTCCACATAGCGGGGATTAATAGTATTGCCGGACACATCCCGCCAGGCCAGAACTAACAGCATCAGACCCAAAAGCAAAAAACCTGGCGGAGAAACTTCGTTTTTCTCATGGTATTCTCCTGAAAGGATCCAAATCAATTCTTTTCCTAATCCCTTTGCCCTGCCTTTACAAGCTCCCGCCAGTGATAAGCCCGGAGTTTAAAATCCAGTTCCTCCTGGGATATCCCCAAAACCTGGGCGGCTTGTTGCCGATTGTGGCCAACTTTTTCCAGGGTTCGGAAAATCAGTTCCTTCTCCAAATCCATCAGGGAGGGTTCATGATCGCTGCAGCGATGAGTCTGGTCAGTTTGGCTTCGTTTGGTCTGCAATGGGTCCGATAGGTTTTCCACGGCCAAGGTCTTTCCCGTACAAAAGATCACCG
>CAVZSK010000034.1:0-48835 GCA_963777875.1 uncultured delta proteobacterium
GAGTTCATCGTAAATACGGACCTTCTTCTTACCCACGGTGAGCGTTGCTAAGGGGACCGGACAGCACGAACTGGCCAGATCAGTAGAATCAACCCCGCAGATTTGGAATGGATACGGCAGGTTGATCTCTTTGACCAAAAGATGGGTGATGTAAACCATCAGATTAACCAGGTGGGTTATGGTCAAAGTGCTCCGGAATTGACTCAATTGACTGTGATGCACCATAATTTTCTTGTGCAGGGGGAGATGTAAAAAGGCACGAACGGGTTTCTTTTCTAACTTGTTGACCTCCGTATCGCAATACTTCCGGTAACTTAGGTCAGCATACCGTAAGGCTTTCAAGAGTTCTGCCCGGAATAAGTGCGCCGGGGAGACTTGCCGCATAGATGGAGTATAACCCGGGCATGCCAGGAGGTCATTGAGCACCCGGTCATCTATCAGGCTGTCAATCAGGCGGAGTTCCTGATCGTCGAGATAGCGTTGGGAATACTGCTTGGCAAAGGGCAGGAAGCCCGACAGGTACGATTTTCGATAAATTTGCCCATCTCCGACAATGGGATGATATCTGCCGGGATACCCGGCGTGTTGGTTAACTCATGGAGCGGCACATGCATGGCTTGACTTGGCTGGTAATTTGCCATTACCTCACTGATCACTTTTTCAATCAAGACTTTCTTCTGTTTCTTGGGTAGACGACGAAAGTGAGGAAATTCTTTCTTCAGTTGCTTAGTCACGAGTCGCTTGATATCTTTTACTTGCATGGGAGGCTCCTGTATTCATTGAGATTGTTTGCGAGACCTTCTCAATATTATACTGGCTTCCCATGCCATGAACCTATAATTTATTTAATTATATTGTTTTTTTCTTAACAGGCTTTAATAGTCACCTTTGGCCGCATGCCGGCCACCCTGGCTTTGTCTTTTCAGGGAGCTCAGATCTATCAGGAAAGATATCTCGATTTCATTATGTTATTCGGCGTCTGCCTGGTAATAGTCCTGGTGCTGATCTTTTTTCGAGAGAAAGTTTACCGATGGCTGCGTTCCGGGCAAAGCCGGGGTCCGTCCCTAAAAGCAGCCATCCCATCCTAAGTTGAATAGTTAAAGTTTCCTACAGCAATTTTGAGATTTTCCATCCGGAATTAGCGTGGGTTTTATGAAAAGGAAACTGACATCTTTGAGCCCAAGGCAAAAAGGCCATCCTCTAGTTCGAAAAATAAGAATATATCTCTAAACCAACCGACCAATACTTTCCTCACCCAAATAATAAAAAGATCACTTATAACTCTAACCGCTCCTTATAAAATCTATTGTATCTTGGACTAAAACCTAATTCTGCAACAATTTGGGAATCATCTTTTGTCGAATCAGGGACTACTGAAAAGACTTCAATTGCATCATCTCCGCCTCATGTTCCTATGGGTCAGGTGGTTTATGAGAATTGAACATGATGAACACCTTGACTTAACCAATGGCCCGATCCTCCTGGCGTTTAATCATAATAATTATTTTGAAACGTTATGATTGCCTATTTTTTCTGTTTCGGAAAAAAGACCAGAAAGTGACGTTTATGGTTGATTGGATGTACAGCAAATTGCCTGTCATCGGCTGGTTTGTCAATCAGGTTGAGCCGGTGCTGATTTATAATAAAAAGGCCCGCCTGAGCTGTCTGAACCGCCGGAAACCGTTGCTCGGCGTCAATACCGCTCTGGCCGAGTGCCTGCAAAAACTTCGGGACATCTGCAGTATCGGCATTTTTCCGGAAGGCACTCGCAATCCGGATCCGTACCATTTGCGCCGCGGTCGCCGGGGGTGGGGGAATTGGCCTTGCAGGCCGGGGTGCCGGTTGTCCCGGTGGGGGTGGATTTCCCGGCCCGGCATCGTCTTGGCCGCGTTCCTGCTTTTGGGCAGGTTAGTACTCCGCATCGGGAAACCGCTCACCTTCCCGGTTGAATTAGCTGCTTGCGACCATCTGCTCCAAGATACCGGTAATCACCTAAATATTAAGAAAAAACTGGAGAGGTTTTTTGCCGCTCGAGTAACTCACGCCATAATGATGGAGTTGTCCCATCTTGCCGGCAAAACGTACCCTTTTGCAAGGCCCGTTACCCCCCCAGAAGCGCACGCATATTTTAATTCTAAAAGAGGTTCCCATGGCACGAATTAAAGCGTATAAGGTGGATTCCGACGAGACCCGCAAACTAGCGTTACACGTCGTGGAAGAGGTGTATCTCAAAGAAAAAAAATGGATTCAGCAGGCTGATAAGGAACTATCCCTGAATATCTGTCAGGACGGGCGTTATTCCTGGTTTCTTGCCACGGCCAACGATAAACCTGCCGGGGTTCTGCGTCTTTTCTACGATCCACCCCTCACCTTGCCGGAAGAGTATCAAGTCACCCTGCGAGAGGGCATAGACTTGAGTAAAATTAACGCCAACCACAAGTTCGTGGAGATCGGCAGGTTCATGATCCTGCCGGAATATCGGCACAAGTATCATATAGCCCTCAGATTAATGGGGACAGCCGTGCGGGAGGTAGTGGAGAAAGGCTATACTCATTTTATTACTGATGTTTTTGAAGGAGAACCCCATTCGCCGTTAAAGTTTCATACAACTATTCTCGGGTTTGAAGTGATCGGCAGCCATCTGCATGGTGAGTTGAACTGCAGTCTGACCCGAATTATCCTCGTCTTGGATATCGCCAAAGCCTATCAACGGTTAAAAGAGCGGCGCAACCGTTTGTATCACGGCCTCTTCAGCGGTTGGCAGGATATCCTGGAAAAGAAGCTGGCCGCCTGATTCTCTTGGGCAGGGCGGCCATGGTAAGGTGATTCTGGTTACATTGTTTTTAAGCGAAGATTAGTTTAGCAGTCTGGTCTGGTAATCTTGCCATTTGGTTAGGCAAAATATTTGTATGATAACAAGCTAGGGGGCAAAAAGGCTGAACTCCATCAGGCTTTCCCCAATTGAAAATTGCCTTATTTGATTTCTTCAATGGCAATAAGGGCCCGTTCTCTGATCTGGGGTGGCAGGCTGCAGTAACCCAACTCTTCGGAAAAGTTCTGGCCTTCCGTGATTCCCCATTTCACGAAGTCTTTCAAAGCCCGGCCTTTTTTCTGATCCGGATAATTGCCATACAGCATGAGCCAGCTGTAGGTCACAATGGGATATGAATCTTCCCCTGGCGGATCAGGAAAAAACATGCGGAGATTTTCCGGCATGTCGTTTTGGGTGTTAATGAGGGTGGCCTGGCCGAATGACGGTGATGGTTCGATAAATTTGCCGGCCTTATTCTCCAGTGCTGCCAGGGCTAAACCCGCCCGGTGGGCATAGCCGTATTCCACGTAGCCGATGGCGCCGTCGGTAATCTTGATCCGGCCGGCAACACCTTCATTCCAACGCGCCGACATGCCATGAGTCGGCCACTTAACGGTCTTGCCGACACCAGGGCCCCGGTCCCGCCATTCCTTGCTGACGGCACTCAGGTGATTGGTGAAGGCAAAGGTCGTGCCGCTGCTGTCCGCCCGAGTAACCGGAATGATGTCTGAGGGCCGGCAGGTTCAGTCCCGGATTGGCCTGTTTAATCCTGGGATCGTTCCATTTTTTGATGTCGCCGGCAAAGATGGCTACATACACCTCCCGGGGCAGCTTCAAGACCCCGTTTACGCCTTTGAGGTTATAGGCCAGTGCGATAATGCCCGCTGTGGCCGGAATGAGTTTCACTCCCCGTTCCACTTTGGCCATTTCTTCGTCGGACATGGCGGCATCGCTGGCACCGAAATCAACTTCCTGTTTCAGGAATCTTCTGACCCCTTCGCCGCTGCCCACCGGCTCGTAAAAAATATTAATATCTTTGTGGGTTTTTTGATATTCATCAATCCATTTCTTGTACAGCGGGTAGGGAAAAGTCGCCCCCGCCCCGGTGATCTTAATTTCCGGGGGCTTAGTTTCGGTGGCCGGCTGGCTGCACGAAATTACCAGCCCCAAAAAAACTATCATTATGAACACAGATATACGCCTGGCCAACATGGGATCACCCTTCTAAGTTTAACTGAATTCACCGCTGATGTACTGTTGGGTCAATTTCTCCTGGGGGTCGGAAAAAATCTGGGCCGTGGGGCCAAATTCCACCAGGTAGCCGGTTCTTCCCCCTTTGGAGATATCCACCGAGAAAAAGGCTGTCTCATCAGCCACCCGGGTTGCCTGCTGCATATTATGGGTGACGATGGCAATGGTGTATTTCTCTTTGAGTTCCAGCATCAACTCTTCGATAATACGTGTGGCAATGGGATCCAGGGCCGAGCAGGGCTCATCCATGAGGAGCACCGAGGGCTCGGTGGCAATGGCCCGGGCAATGCACAGCCGTTGCTGCTGGCCGCCGGAGAGGGACAGGCCGTTATTCCTGAGCTTGTCCTTGACTTCGTTCCAGAACCCGGCCCGCTGCAAGGCGTGTTCCACCTTTTCCGGGATGTCACCTTTATATCGGTTCAGACGCAGACCAAAGGCGACATTATCGTAAATACTCATGGAAAACGGATTGGGCTGCTGAAACACCATGCCGATGTGCCGGCGCACCGCCACCGGATCGATTTTGGGCCCATAAATGTCGATCCCATGAAATAACAGTTGGCCCTTGAACCGAAATGACCGGATCAGGTCGTTCATGCGGTTGATGCATCTGAGCACGGTACTTTTCCCGCAACCGGAAGGGCCGATAAAACCGGTGATTCTATTTTTCTCAATGGTAACGTCACTGTCCCGCACCGCCATGAAATCGCCATAAAAAAGTTCATCGATTTTGATTTGAATAGCCACCGGGACCGAATCGGCCTTGGTCGATTCGTCTCCCCGGATTTTACCGATTTCAGATCGGGTGTCATTTGGTTTCTCCTTGCTCTTTTTTGCCGACCATCTTGCGGATGATCATGCAGCATGGTCACGACGCCACTATTACGTTGACCTATAGCCCTGCTGATCAGGTTCAGAATCAGAACCATGAAGACCAGGAAAAGCGAAGCCGTCCAGGCCAGTTCAATCTGATTCTCATAAGGCATCCCGGAAAAATTGTAGATCAAGACCGCCAACGAGGCCGTGGGTTGCATCAGATCCAGGTGTCCGCCCTGGAAGAGCCAATACTCGCTGAACAGCGCCGTAAACAAGAGGGGGGCGGTTTCTCCGGCGGCCCGGGCCACGGCCAGAATCACGCCGGTGATGATCCCCGGCATCGCCGTGGGAATGACGACCTTCGTGACGACCTGGGTTGGGGTGCAGCCCATACCGTGGGCGGCGTCCTTCATGATCCGGGGCACCATTTTCATGGCCTCTTCGGCAGTCAGCATAACGGTCGGCACCATGAGCAAGGCCAGAGCAATACCACCGGCTGGGGCCGAATAGGTGCCGGTGACCAGCACCACCGCCGCGTAGGCAAAGACGCCGGCCAGAATGGAAGGCAAACCGGTCATGGTCTTGGCGCAGAATCGGGCGACCTGAGAAATTTGGCTGTCAGGTCCGAATTCGGACAGAAAGACCGCAGCAAGAATCCCCAGGGGCACGCTCAGCAGCATGCCGATGCCCACCATAACTATGGTCCCCACAATGGCGTTGCCGAAACCGCCACCCATCTCGAAGGCCGTGGGCGGCAATTCGGTAAAAATGCGACCAGGATAATCTCTGGCTGCCCCGAATAATCAGCATGATCAGTACCGAGAACAGCGGCACACAGGCCAGACAGGCCATGATCCAGGTCAGGCCGCTGAGGAGGCTGCTGACAAGCGACCGCGGCTCCGAAGAAGTGTCGTTCCAGTTCCGGCTGGGCCACCGACTTCTGCGGTTTCTACACGTATCGCCGACATGTCTGGCTCATGTTATACATCTCCGGTGCTTGCTGGTCAGTGTGATGATGGCCTGGCCGATGACATTGACGATGAGGGTGATCAGCAGGAGGACAATGGCGGCATACATTAAGGTCTGGGTTTCCACTTTGCCGGCTTCAGGAAAGTTTAGGGCCAGAAGCGCAGCCAGGGTATTCGCCGGTGAAAACAGAGACAGAGTGATCTGATTGGAGTTGCCCACCAGCATGGCCAGGGCCATGGTCTCACCCAGGGCCCGGCCCAGTCCCAGGACCAGGGCGCCGAAGATACCGTGGGAAGCCGTGGGCAGCATGACCTTCAGGATTGCCTCCCAGCGGGTGGTTCCCATACCGTAGGCCGCTTCCTTGACCTTGTAAGGAATGGCCAGCAGCGCATCCTGGGAGACCGCGGCGACTGGTGGGCAAGATCATGATGGCCAGAACCAGGGCTGCCGGCAGCATTCCCGGGCCCGCCAGTGTGGTGCTGAACAACGGAATCCAGTTAAAATTGTTGGTATATCCATTCGGCGATAGGGCCGGATCAGCGGGAATCAGAACAAAGATGCCCCACAACCCGTAGACGACGCTGGGAATCGCGGCCAATAGCTCAATAATATTTTTAAAAATGGCTTGCAGCCATGGCGGGCATGAAGTCCTGGGTCAGGAAGACAGGCCACCGTTACGCCGAAGACCCCGCCGATGAGCAGGGCCAGGAAGGAACTATACAGGGTGCCCCAAATCTGGGGCAGGATACCGAATTCGGCCTTGTTGGCGTCCCAGGTTTGGGTAGTCAGGAATTTCAAGCCGTACGGCCCATCGCCGGCAGGGCCTCTTTGCCGATTTCCAATAGGATATAAAATAACAGCATTATGCTGACGTAGAGCGCAAACTCGGGTAAAAATGTGGAAGGCTTTATCTGAAAAGTTCTCCCCCTTTGACGGGGGCACCGACACCGAATCGCCTTCGAAAGATGATTCTGACAAATTGTCTTTTAGCCATGGGTGTTCACCTGAATTAATTCTCGAAAAAATTTTTACCTGCCCTAAAAGGTGCTGCTGGCTGCGGCCCTATCAGAGGTATCCCTTCGGAACAAACTAGCGGGAATTCTATAAAAATTGGGGATTATCACTGGAAGTCAGGAGGTTGCTTCTCCCGGTATTCCTTATGGCACTATAGTTCAAGGTCACTCGAGTCGGTAGTTGGGGGCTTCCAGAATTAGGCGACGGCCCTCGGTCCGTCGAAGGCCGCCATGGTAAGATTATTTAAGAACCTGCTCAGATACTTATTGAATGTTTTTGGCAGCCTTTCTCACCTCTTGGACAACATTCTCCGGCAGCGGAATGTAGCCCATTTTCCCGGCAATTTTTTGGCCTTCGGTCAGACTATAGTTGATAAGCTTTTTAATGGCTTTGGCCTTTTTCGGATCATCATATTTCTTGTTGAAGATCATCCAGGTGTAGGTGGCAATGGGATAGGAGGCGTCACCCTCCGGGATCGGGCAGCCAGACGATCATGTCCTCGGGAAGAGTGACATTGGCCAGGGCTGTCTCGCCGCTCTTTTCGGAGGGCAGACAAATTTGCCGGCTTTGTTCTGGAGGGCCGCCATATTCACTTTGGCCATTTCGGCAAAACCAAACTCGATATAGCCGATGGCGCCGGGGGTCTGTTTGATGGTGGCCGTGACGCCGTCATTTTTGGGGGCCGCCACGATTTTGTCACTGGTCCGCCAATTCACGGTGGTGCCGAGTCCCGGCCCCTTTTTCCAGGCTTCGCTGATGGCGCTGAGATGCTGGGTGAAGACGTAGGTGGTGCCGCTGCTGTCGGCCCGGCGGACCACGGTAATATCCAGATCGGGAAGCTTGACGTCAGGATTGTCTTTGGCGATAAGCGGGTCGTTCCATTTTTTGATTTCGCCCATGAAGATCTTGGAATACGCTTCCCGGCTCAGCTTCAGGCCGGCGGGATCACCCGGAATATTGTAGGCCAGGACAATGGTGCCCGGCGGTCATGGGCAGCAACTGGACGCCATCTTTTACCTGGTCCATTTCCTCTTTTTTCATGGCTGCATCGCTGGCCGCAAAATCCACGGTGTTGTTGAGGAAATCTTTAATGCCGGCGCCGCTCCCTTTGGATTGATAATCCACCAGGATATCTTTGTTGATCCTTGCTAAAGGTCTTGAACCAGGTGGAATAGATGGGATATGGGAAACTGGCTCCGGATCCCACCAACCGCAGTTGCTCAGCCAGAACCACCGAGTTGGTAAGTCCCAGGATCACCACCGACATGCATGTAGCATGTTAAACAATTTTAAAATACTGCGAAAACTTTTCTTCATGGATGCCTCCGGCTCCTTATATAGTCAATTCTGATAAAATTCTGTCCAAGCCTGAGTGAAGCTGGCCCTTACCCTGTCTGCTGATCCTCTCTGGCCAGGAGGAAACCAGAGACGGCCAGTTGGCAACGGCCCTAAGTCCGTCGGCAATCAACTCTCACCGGGCCAAAACCTTCTTGGAATTCAATTTATATAAAATGGATATTTATAAAGTGTTGGAGAAAGGTTAGTTGTTTATGAATCGTAGGAGTGTGATAAAAAGAAAAAATGGGGGCAGACTATCATTTTTGGGCGTCTTTCTTCTCCTTTAGTCTGCCTCTAAGAAGGGCACGTCAGAGACATTCGAAGAGTTTTTCCAAAGTGGCGGTAAAGGCGGCGCTTCCCAAAATGTGTCCGGTTCTTGCTGGAGGTGCTGAGCAATTGGAGTGCCGGCCGGATGATCGGTCCAAAAGCCAACCAGTCGCCCCAGGCCTTAATAAGGTCCTTGCCGGCGTTAGAGTTCCTGCCCACCATTTGGTTCCAACTGGCCGCGGGAGTCCAGGTGCCTCTTTTCGGGAAGAACACACAATACTCTTATACCCCCAGGCTGAATTGTTTTTTTAAGTTTTTAATTTTTTAGCGGAATCTCTAACCTTGCCTGGCTTTGATATCTTCGGGTAATTATTGTATACTAAGTTAAATTTCAAACCCTGCAGCCAGGTTGTCTAAATTACCAGGGGATGTATCCTCTTTGCCGCTTTCTCCAGGAAAAAATGGCCAGGGTGAGGTGAGAGCGGACAAGATTTATAGTAGTGGTTCGGACCAGGAGCAGTCATGGCCACCAACAAGACCGGGGGTAAGGGCTTCGGACTTCCCCTGCTTCAGGGGATTTTGCCCCTCAACCGGGCTCAGGTGCCTGCCGACATTATGGCGGGGATCACCCTGGCGGCCCTTAACATCCCCCAGGCCATGGGTTATACCAAAATCGCCGGCACCCCGGTGATCACCGGCCTCTATGCCATCCTCATCCCCATGTCCTTGTTCGCTCTCTTTGGGTCATCCCGGCATCTCGTGGTGGGGGCGGATTCCGCTACGGCCGCCATCCTGGCCGCTGGTCTGGCGGGGTTGGCCGTCACGGGCTCACCTCAATATGTGGCCTTGAGCAGTCTCTTAGCCCTCCTGGCGGCCGGATTCCTGCTTCTGGCCCGTTTTATCAGGCTGGGATTTCTGGCGGACTTCCTTTCCCGCACCGTGCTGGTGGGATTTTTGACCGGAGTGGGCGTTCAGGTTTCCTTCATGGTGATTGGCGGGATGCTAGGCCTCCCCAAGGTCGGCAACAGTCCCGTGGACATTTTGTGGAATGATCTCCGGCACATTCATCAGACAAACTTTTACACCCTGGGGGTTTCGGCAGCGGTTCTGGCTCTGATCGTCGGTTCCAGAAAAATTTCGAAAAAATTCCCCGGCGCTCTTATTGCGGTCATCAGCGCCGTCCTGGTGAGTTGGGCCATTGATCTGCAATCCCATGGGGTGGCTATCCTGGGAGCGGTCCCCCAAGGTCTTCCCAGGTTCGGCTTCCCTCAGGTGGATTGGCGCCCCGATCTGCTGATGAAGCTATTACCGACAGCTTTTTCCATCTCTGTGGTTATCCTGGCGCAGAGCGCCGCCACTTCCCGGGCCTTTGCCGCTCGCGACAACGAACAGTTCAGTGAAAACACGGACCTCGTAGGTTTAAGTCTGGCCAACCTCGGGGCCGGACTTTCCGGCACCTTTGTCGTCAATGGCAGCCCCACTGCCTCGGAGATGGTGGAAACCGCCGGTGGCCGCTCGCAGCTCGCCCAAATCGCCAGCAGCATTATTGTCCTGCTCGTGTTGCTTTTTCTTACCGCACCTTTAGCCTATATGCCGGATGCAGTTCTCTCCACAGTGGTTTTCCTGATCTGTGTCCATCTCATAGATATTAGAGGAATGTCGCGCATATACCGGGAACGGCCCTGGGAATTCTGGGTGGCACTTCTCACTGCGGCGACGGTTGTCCTGGTGGGGGTGGAACAGGGTATCCTCCTGGCCATGTTCCTGTCGCTTCTCAGCCACACCCGGCATGGTTACCGTCCCCAAAACAAAGTGATCGTACCCGACCAACTCGAAGGCTGGAAGACCCAGCCGTTGGCTACTCAGGGCCAGTTTCTCCCAGGTCTGATGGTGTATCGCTTTTCCCATGGGATGTATTACGCCAATGCCGCATGCCTGTCCCAGGAGGTCACCTGGCTGGCCCAGGAAGCCAAACCACCATTGAGCTGGTTCTGCCTCGAAGCCTCGGCCGTGGATGACATCGATTATACCGCGGCCGCAACTCTGCGCAGCATCCATAACATTCTCCGGAAAAAAGGCATTCGCCTGGTCTTTGCCGATGTTTCCCGAAATGCCTATGCTGAGCTGGTCCGCTCGGGAATAACCGAGCTGGTAGGCCAGGATGCCTTTTATGCCACGATGGGAATAGCAATCAGTGACTACCGGCAGAAAATGGGATCTGCCGTCCAAACTGCGACAGATGCTACATGAAATCCATGTGACCTGGCGTCAGCGGAGCATATATGGGTAAGCTTACAGAAAGCTTCTATCATTTCGTCTGGAATCTTAACGATCTTAAACGGGTGTCTCTCTGTATTCCTTTCGGGGTGGGGATGTTTCTCGTCGGCCGGTGGTTTGGTTGGGTTTTGGAGATCTCCTTTCTGGCCGGCTGGAATTTTGCCTTAGCGCTCTATATAATCTTATTAGGCATTGTCATCATTACAGCCGATAAAGTCAGGACCCGGCAACGCATCTCCCAAGTGGACCCGACTCGGGGTTTTCTGGTACTCATCCTGTCCATGGTGGCACTCCTGGGCAATATGAGTGTCGGCGCCATTCTCACGGCGGTGGGGCAGCGTTCGGCGCCTCACGCCCGTCTCCTCCTGGGCCTGAGTGTTATCGCGGTCATCTTGTCCTGGCTGCTTCTCCATACCGCCTTTGGCCAGCACTACTCCCGGCTGTATTATGACGACACGGATAGCCAGGGCCGTCCTTTTCCGGAGGGCTTGCGCCGGGGTTTTAATTTTCCAGGGACACCAGAGCCCACCTACCTGGATTTCCTGTATGTTTCCTTTACCATCGCTTTAACCTATGCCATGAGCGATGTCACCGTCACCAACGAAGTCCAACGGCGGCTGGTGCTGGCCCACAGCATCATTGCCTTTTTCTTTTATTCCACCGTCTTGGCGGCGGTGCTCAACGCCATTGTAACCTCCTGATGATTCAAATCACTTACCAAGATTCTAATCTACCTTCTGGCTAAAAAATTCCAGATAACTCCCCGATAGGTAACAGCCCTCGACAACGTGTTGATTATTCTATTGCCATTTCCACCCATTTAAGATAAGCCAAAAAAATCCGATTTATCATTAACTCGTTCTGAACAGGTGCGGTTTAACAATTATGGTCTAACCGGGCAGCTCTTCCAGACCGGCCCGGGTTTTGAGAGGAAAAGGTTCGTGCATGTCCCAGTCTCTTCTGCCCGTGGGTGACGAAGCCGTCCTGCCGGCTGCAGCTTTGACCACCCTCTTGGATCTCCTGGTGGAGGAAGGTTTTCAACCGGTGGGCCCGACGGTCCAGGATGGTCACCTGGTTTTGGGCACCTTAGGCAGCGTTGCCGATCTGCCCCAGGGCTGGACCACTGAGGCGGACGCCGGCTTTTTCCGGCTGGTCCCCCGGGCTGATCAGGCCTACTTTGGTTTTAATCTGGGCCAGGAATCATGGAAAAAATTCCTTTTTCCCTCCCAGGTGCCGCTGTTTCGGGCCCAGCGCCGGGAGAAGAACGTTACCTTCCTGCCCCTCCCTGACGATATGCCGCCCTATGCCCTGATGGGCGTCCGACCCTGTGAACTGGCGGCTCTAGCCGTTCAGGACCGGACCTTGCGCCACGGTCCCTATGCTGACCCGGTGTACGAGGCTCGCCGCCAATCTCTTTTTATCGTGGCGGTTAACTGTACCGAAGCCGACGGTGCGTGTTTTTGCGCTTCTCTGGGCACCGGTCCGGGGGCTGAGGCCGGTTTCGATCTGGCCCTGACTGAAATAATCAATGCCGAGGGTCACCATTTCCTGGTGCAGACCGGGAGTCCCCGGGGTGAAACGATCCTGACCGGGCTGCCCCGGCAGCCGGTGACGGCAGCCCACCGGGAGCAGGCCCGGGGAATGATTCAGGCAGCCGCGGGCAGTCAAACCCGGGCCATGCAAACCGATGATCTGCCAGCTCTCTTGTATGATCGGTATGAACACCCCCAATGGGACGAGGTGGCCGCCCGCTGTCTCAGTTGCGGTAACTGCGCCCTGGTCTGTCCCACCTGCTTCTGCCATGCCATAGTTGATCAGGCGGACCTTGAGGGTGAGCAGGCCGAACGCTGGCGCTATTGGGATGTCTGCCATACCCTGGATCATTCTTATATCCATGGCGGTTGGATCCGGACGACCACCAGATCCCGTTACCGCCAGTGGCTGACCCATAAACTTGCTACCTGGATCGACCAGTTCGGTTGTCTCGGCTGCACCGGCTGCGGCCGCTGCCTGGTCTGGTGCCCGGTGGCCATTGATCTGACGGCGGAAATCCGGGCAATCCGGGAAACCCCCAAACAGGAGTAACAGCCATGGACAACCTGGAAGCCACTCTGGCGGGCCATCCATTTCTGGCCGGACTCTCTTCCCAGCATCTCCAATTTGTGGCCGGGTGTGCCTCTTTGATGAACTTTTCCGCCAACCAGGTCATTTTTTCTGAGGGGCAGGAGGCCCAGTATTTTTATCTGCTGCGCTCCGGCCGGGTGGTTGTGCAAATCCACCGGGCTCGCCGGGGAGCCAAAACCCTTTACACCCTGGGGGAGGGCGACCTTTTGGGCACCTTCTGGTCAGAGCAGCACCGGGAATGGTTTTTTGACGCCCAAGCTCTGGAAGTTACCCGGACCATCGCCCTGAAGTTCGACTGCCTGAAAAAACACTGCGACCAGGTCCCCGAACTGGGATATGAGCTGCTGAAACGATTCGTCTGGGCTCAGGCCAAGATGCTAAAACTTTTGAAACTGCAACTGGTGGATTTTTATGGCTCCTGAGACGACTTCAGCCGCGGCCGGACTTTCGGGCTGTCACCATCCCATGCTGCCCCAGCCTTTCCGGGTAGTCCACTACCGGAAGGAACTCAAGGATACCTTTACCCTGGTCCTGAAACCGGAGGATGGCTCCCCGGAATTTCATTTTCGGCCCGGTCAGTTCAATATGCTCTATCATCCGGGCGCCGGGGAAGTGCCCATTTCCATCAGCGGTGACCCCCACAACCCCCGACAGCTGGTGCATACCATCCGGGCCGTGGGCAATGTCACCCGGTTATTGCAAAAATATCAGTCAGGCGATGCCCTGGGGGTGCGCGGCCCCTTTGGCGCGCCCTGGCCGGTGGAGAAGGCCGTGGATCTGGACCTGGTCATCGTGGCCGGCGGCCTGGGTCTGGCTCCCTTGCGACCGGTAATCTACCATGTCCTGGCCCACCGGCAGGACTACGGCAATGTGGAGTTGATTTATGGGGCCCGCTCTCCCCGAGACCTTCTCTTTCGCCGGGAACTGGAGCGCTGGCGGGGCCGCTTCGATCTGCGGGTGCATGCCACCGTGGACAGCGCCGGTCCTGATTGGCGGGGGGGCGTCGGGGTGGTTACCAACCTCATCGGCCGGGCCCGCTTTGACCCCCATCATACCATGGCTCTGGTGTGCGGCCCCGGGGTCATGATGCGCTTCACGATCCAGGAACTACAACGTTTGGGGCTGCAATCCCAGGATATCTACGTCTCCCTGGAGCGCAACATGCAATGCGGCCTCGGCCTCTGCGGCCACTGCCAGCTCGGCCCCTTTTTCGTCTGCAAGGACGGCCCGGTGTTCTCGTATGACCGCGTCGGCACGTGGTTCGAAAGGCGGGAAATCTGAGGGTAAAGGATAACGTATGGCACCTCGTCTTAAACTCGCGGTCTGGAAATTCGCCTCCTGCGACGGCTGCCAGTTGAGCCTCCTGGACCTGGAGGATCACGTGCTGGCCCTGACGGGTATGATCAATATCGCCTATTTTTTGGAGGCCAGCCGGGCCGTGGAACCGGGCCCCTATGACCTTTCCCTGGTGGAAGGCTCCATCACCACGGCCGAAGATGCCCAGCGCATTAAAAAAGTGCGCCGTCTCTCCAAACTGGTGGTGACCATCGGCGCCTGTGCCACCGCCGGGGGCATCCAGGCCCTGCGCAACTTCATTGATGTCAAAGACTATATCCCCCTGGTGTACGCCCATCCGGAGTATATCAAAACCCTGGACAAGTCCACGCCCATCTCCGAACATATCAAGGTGGATTTGGAACTCCGGGGCTGCCCCATCAATAAAAATCAGTTATTAGAGGTAATCAAGGCCCTGCTCCAGGGGCGGACACCCCGGCTGAGCGCTGAGAGCGTCTGTGTGGCCTGTAAAATTCAGGGCAACATCTGTGTGATGGTGGCCGACGGCACCCCCTGTCTGGGCCCGGTGACCCACGCGGGTTGCGGCGCTCTCTGCCCTACGTACCACCGGGGCTGTTACGGCTGTTACGGGCCCAAAGAGAACCCCAACACCGCTTCACTGGCCGCCCAATTGCAGCAGATGGGGGTATCCCAAGCCGATATCGTGCGCCTTTTCCGGACCTTCAACGCCTATGCCGAACCTTTTCGTCAGGAGAGCCTGGCCCATGAATAGAACCATCAACGTCGCCAACCTGGCCCGGGTGGAGGGCGAGGGCGCCCTGGAGTTAAAAATCATGGACGGCCGGGTCACCGCGGCCAACTTCAGCATCTTCGAATCTCCCCGCTTTTTCGAGGCCTTCCTCCGGGGACGCCGGGGAGCCGAGGCCCCGGACCTCACAGCCCGCATCTGCGGCATCTGCCCGGTGGCCTACCAGATGAGTTCCGTGCATGCGGTTGAGGCCGCCCTGGGCCTTACCGTGTCCGGACCCCTCCGGGACCTGCGCCGTTTGCTCTACTGCGGCGAATGGATCGAAAGCCACGCCCTGCACGTTTATTTTCTGCATGCCCCCGATTTTTTGGGCTACGCCAGCGCCATTGCCCTGGCCCAGGATTATCCCCAGATTGTCAAGGAGGGTCTGGCCCTGAAAAAAGCCGGCAATGACATCGTCAACCTCTTGGGCGGCCGGGAAATTCACCCCATTAACGTCCGGGTGGGCGGCTTTTATCGGGTGCCTAAAGTCGAAGAGCTGCAAGACCTGGTGGGCCCCCTGAAGACTGCCCTGGACCTGGCCCTAAAAACTGTGCGCTGGGTCGCGGGCTTTGACTTCCCGGAGGTCACCTATGAGTATGAGTTCGTGGCCTTGCGGCATCCGGAGGAGTATCCGTTTTGTGAAGGCCGCCTGGTCTCCAACCGGGGTCTGGATATTACCGCCGGGGATTACGAAAGTCATTTTGAAGAGGAACATGTCAGGCACAGCAATGCCCTGCAATCCCGTTTACGGGCCCGAGGCCCCTATCTGGTGGGCCCCCTGGCCCGTTTTAACCTGAATTTTGACCGGCTGACGCCCCTGGCCCAAGGCGCGGCCCGGGAAGTGGGCCTGACCCCGGACTGCCGCAATCCGTTTCAGAGCATTATCGTCCGGGCCGTGGAACTGGTCTTTGCCTGCGAGGAAGCCCTGAGAATCATCAACAGCTATGAACGTCCCCAGCGGCCTTACCTGGAGACTCCCTGGCAGGCCGGCGAAGGGTGCGCCATCACCGAGGCTCCCCGGGGCATACTCTACCACCGCTACCGCCTGGACGAACAAGGCGTCATTTTGGACGCCCGCATCGTGCCCCCCACCTCCCAAAACCAGAAGACCATGGAAGACGACCTCTGCCGGGTGGCAGAAAAACACCTGCACCTTGACGACGACCAGCTCACCTACATCCTGGAACAGGCCATCCGGAACTACGACCCCTGTATCTCCTGCGCCACCCATTGCCTGCGGTTTAGGATTGAGCGGGGTTAAGGACGAAAAGTTTTAACAATTGAGCCTCTTGCAAAATACCTGTTATTGCATGAAAGTGGGGAGGACGGTGTTCATCGTAATACATCCTGATGAAGATACCATAGAAAATACTAATAGTTGGCATATATTCCTCTAATTCTTAGATTTTACCACATTAGTATGAAAAAATAACAAAAGAAAAAACATTTCGAAAAGAGGAAAAAATTACCTCATGTTCGTAAAAAGTGTGACCTATGGTCCCGAACACTTCTAAGCCATCTTTGGCAATCGCTAAATTTTAGCCATGGCTCATACTCCCCAACCGTATTGAATTACGGTATAATAGCTTATCAGCCCTAGCCAAAAAGATTCCCCCGGGGAGGAACCGTATGCCGCCACCTGCCAATCCCTCTGGCCAGACCGTTTATCATCTGCACACCGGCCCCGGTGATATCGCCCCGTACATTTTGACCTCCGGCTCCACCCACCGCATCCGCCGCCTGGCCGGCTTTTTTGATGCTATCCGGGTGGAACGCCACAACCGGGAATTTCTGACCATTACCGGAACCTACAAAAACATCCCGGTCACCGGTCTGGCCACCGGCATCGGCGCCGCCCCCACCGTCATCGCCATTGTGGAGGCCCTGCAATGCCAACCCCAGGCGACCTTCATTCGTTTGGGGAGTTGCGGCGGCCTGCAGCCCGAGATCCAGGTGGGGGACCTCGTCATCAGCACCAAAGCCCTGCGCCATGAGTTCGCCACCCAGTTTTACGCGCCTCCGGAAATCGAGGCCACCCCGGACCCGGATATTACTGCGGCCTTAAGCGCGGCCGCCCGGCAGTTGGGAGTGATCTATCACACCGGCCTCACCTGCACGGCCGCGGATTTTTTCCATGCCCAGGGCCGCCCGGCGCCGGGATTTTCCGGCCTGGACAAGTCTTTGCTGTCCCGGCTTCAGGCCCAGGGCGTCCTCAACCTGGAAATGGAAATGGCCGTCTATTTTACCCTGGCCCGGGTCTGCGATTATCCCATGCGGGCCGGAGGCTGTGCCATGGTCTTTGCGGACCGCTACCGGGACACCTTCATCAGCCCCGACGACATGGCCGGGGCCGAAGAGCTTCTCTGTAAGGTGGGACTCCTGGCCGTAGAAAAATTAGCCGACCAGGAAGGAAAATAACTGGAGCACCGGGGCCCTCGCCGGTGCAGCCTTCTTTGGGAGTATTGCCTGTGAAAATTGCCATCATCGGCCCCGGCGCCATGGGCTTATTCTTCGCGGCCCGTTTGCAGGAGGCCGGTCAAGAGGTCTGGGTGCTGGATTACCGGCCGGAGCGGTCGGCTCATTTGCAGCAGTACGGGCTGGAGCTGTTGACTCTGGAGGGTGAAGAGCGGCAATTTGTCCTGAACGTCGCCCACGAAGCCGGCACCATCGGCCCCTGCGATCTGGTCCTGATGCAGGTGAAGGCTCATCAGACCCAGTCCGCGGCCCAACAATTGCCGGCCCTCCTGGCGGCCGGCGGCATTGCCTTGACCCTTCAGAACGGCATCGGCAATCTGGAAACCATGGCCGCGGTGGCCGGCCCACGGCGCCTCCTGGCCGGGGTCACCATGCTCGGGGTCACCAAATTGGACGTCGGCCGCATCCGCCATGCGGGCCATGGCCCGATTATTCTGGGCCGGCCCCCGGACTCCCAGGTGACCCCCCAGGAATTGACCGCCATTGTGGAAGTTTTTCGGCAGGCCGGCCTGGATTGCCGGGCAGACCCGGATATTATGGCCGTGCTGTGGAATAAACTCCTGATTAATGTGGGCATCAACCCGGTCACCGCCCTCACCCGTTTACCCAACGGGGAACTCCCCAACGTGCCCGCAGCCTGGCAGGTGGTGGCCGCCGCGGTGCAGGAGGCCGACGATGTGGCTGTGGCCCTGGGACTCGCACTCACCGCCGAGCCCTTGTCCCGGGTGCGTCAGGTCTGCCAGGCCACCGCGGCCAACCGTTCTTCCATGCTCCAGGATGTTTTGGGCCAACGCCAAACGGAAATCGAGGCCATCAACGGCCAGATTGTCGCCCACGGTCAGCGGCTCCAGGTCCCCACCCCGGTGAATGCCATCCTGACAGGTCTCATCAAAGCCCTGGAAGCCGGCTATAAAGAAGTGGAAAGTGAGGAAAGTGGAAAGGAAAAGAGATTGATCGCTTTATCGATTAACGGCCATACCTATACCCTGGAAATCAACCCGGATACCCCCCTGTTATGGGCTCTGCGTGAACATCTGCAACTCACCGGGACCAAATATGCCTGCGGTATCGGCGTGTGCGGCGCCTGCACCGTCCTGCTGGATGGCCGACCCAGTCGTTCCTGCGCCATGCCGGTGCGGGACGCAGTCGGCCAAGAGATCACCACCATCGAAGGCATCCCGGCCTCTCACCCGGTGAAACAGGCCTGGATCCGGGCCCAGACGCCGCAGTGCGGGTATTGCCAGCCGGGTTTTATCATGCAAACCATCGGCCTGCTCCAGCAAAACCCGGAGGCCTCGCTGCCGGACTTGCTCGCCGGCCTGAACCACAATCTCTGCCGCTGCGGCACCTATCCCCGGATCAAACAGGCCCTGGAGCATCTGCTCAGCGCCGCCGCCGCACCGGGCGTTTTTCCTCAAGCTCGCCAATTTTTTCAGGAAGAGCCCCGCCTGGGCCAGGGTTTCGGTCTGGTGCTGGTCCCTGCCAACCCGGGCTTTTCCCTGGCCGCGGTCGCTGAACGTCAGACCGCTTTGAAACCGCCGGTCTGGTTCTGGCTCACCCCGGATAATGTGGTCTCCCTGATCATCTCCAAAGCGGAAATGGGTCAGGGGGTTTATACCTCCCTGCCCATGCTCGTGGCCGAGGAGTTGGATCTCCCCTGGGAATTGCTCCGGGTGGAAGCTGCCCCGGCCGGCCAGGGCTATGAGGACCCGGTCTGGGGGATCCAATCCACCGGCGGCAGCACCAGTATCCCTCACCTGCATGACGTCTTTCGGCAGATGGGGGCCGCCGCCCGGGAGATGCTCCTGGCGGCCGCCGCCCACACCTGGGGCGTGCCCGCTCCGGAATGCCAGGCCCGCCAGGGTTTCATCCGCACCTACCCTCCGGCCGTCAGGCCAGGTATGGCGATTTCTGCCTCCGGGCTGCCACCTTGCCCGTGCCTCAGGGCGCCCAGGCTCAAGGCTGCCGCTGACTTTACCTATCTCGGCCGGACCCGGCCCCGGCCCGACCTCAGTCTTGAAAGTCAACGGTACGGCCGCGTTCGGCCTGGACCATTTCACCACACCCATGCTGTATGCCGTCTGCAGCCCGCGCTCCAGCCTATGGGGCCGAAATCCTGGCCTTGAACGCCGGTGCCGCCGAAAATCTTCCCGGCGTCCGTCAGGTCATCCGGCTGGACCAGACCCTGGCCGTCTGCGCCGACTCCCTGGAGGCGGCCTGGCAGGGCCGGGACCTTTTGCAGATCTCCTGGAGTTCGGGAAGCCGGCCGGAACTGTCTGACGCCGGCCTGGAAAACCTTTTTTCGGCGCACCTGGACCAACCTGGCGTCATCGTTCGGGATACCGGCGAGGTCCCTCAAACTCTGGAGCAATGCTCTCGACGTCATACCGCCGAATACGTCTTGCCGTATCTGGCCCACGCCACCATGGAACCCATGAACTGCCTGGCCGACGTCCGACCGGAAAGCTGTGAGATCTGGGTGCCGGTGCAGAACCAGACCAAAGCCCTGGAAATAACCCAGCAACTTACCGGCCTGCCCCCGGAGAAAATCCTGATTCACACCACCTTTTTGGGGGGAGGTTTCGGCCGCCGCCTGGAGGTGGATTACCTGGCCGAAGCCGTGCGGCTTTCCCAGGCCTCAGGACAGCCCGTCAAGCTCGTCTGGACCCGGGAAGAAGATTTTCGTTATGATTTCTTCCGCCCCATGACCGCCACCCGCATCCGGGCCGGTTTGGACCAGCAGGGCCGCGTCCAGGTCTGGGACCACACCATCGCCGCGCCTTCCATCTCTGCCCGGTCCTACCCGGCGGCCCTCAAAAAGGGCTTCGACCCAGCAGCCGTGGAGGGCGCCCGCCATCTGACCTACGACATCCCGCAGGTGAGAGTGAGCTACGTCCGAGTGGACACCCCCATTCCCGTGGGGTTCTGGCGCTCCGTGGGCCATTCCCACAACGCCTTCACGGTGGAATCCTGTATCGATGAACTGGCCCATCTGGCCGGTCAAGACCCCCTGGAATTTCGCCTGGCCCATCTGGCTCCCGGCTCCCGGGCCGGCCGGGTCCTGACCGTGGCCGCGGCCAAAGCCGGCTGGGGCAAGTCATTGGCGCCAGGGCGAGCCCTGGGTATTGCCCAACATTATTCCTTCGGCAGCTATGTGGCCCACGTAGCCGAGGTCTCAGCAGATGAAAAATCCGGTACAATCAACGTCCATCGGGTCGTCTGCGCGGTGGACTGCGGCGCCGTGGTCAATCCGGATACCGTGGCGGCCCAGATGGAAGGCGGCATCCTTTTCGGTCTCAGCGCCGCCCTCCATGAACAGGTCAGTTTCGATAAAGGCGGGGTCAAAACCAGGAATTTTTCCGACTATCCCATCTTAACCCTCCGGGAGACCCCCGAAATCGAAGTGCACCTTGTTCCTTCCGGCGATCCTCTGGGCGGTGTCGGCGAACCCGGCGTCCCCCCCATCGCCCCGGCCGTGGCCAACGCCCTCTTCGCCGCCACCGGCCGCCGTCTGCGGCGCCTCCCTTTAAAAGGAGACAGCCCAAAGGACTAGGCCGGATAATTCCTAACGCCTTTCGGTGATCCAGGAAGCCGGAAGGCCGCCTCAACCGGCCCTGCCTCGGACTGGAGCCACTAGGGTCTGGGGTGACCTAGTGGGCCTGGTTCCTGGGAGTTTAGGTTTGTCTGAGGCTTTCTTACTGACCTATCAGGGGGAGTTACCATCGGCGTCATATCCAAAAACCCGAGAAAGTAACGGCCCCCCGCGCAAAGCTCATTTCGATCAGGAGATCATATCTGCAACTAATGGGATTTTTTCGGCAGTTTCGAATGTGGCAAGATGATGTGGCACTAAGCAAAGGTTCCGCATGATGATCAAAAAAGATTTTTAGAAGAGAAACCCACGCCCAGTTCTGGAAGAGCGTGGTGGGAGATTTTCTTGCGCTACTCGACTTGGTCATTTTGCTTTTTGGCCTCTGCCCAGCAGGGGTCGCATAATCTCAGCTTACCATTGAAATTCAGCGGACGGCAAAAGCATAGCTTTCTGACGTCCGCCTGGAATAAATTGTCAGCTCTTAGGCTGCGCTTTGATAAGCGTAGCGTTCAGACCGGGAGGACTATGTAGAACAGTCATGCCTTCGATCATCAGAGACTATTCGCGCACATTCCTAACCTCGAGATCCCGAGCCTATAGCCTCTGCCGGGCCAAGCTACGATTTCAGGTAGACCGACGATGACTATCGGTTGGCATCCGTGGAGGCACGTGTAGATCGTTTCATTGTCAGCAAGCGAGAATATTGGATAGTTTCTTGGATCGCAGGGCTGGAGTGATTGTGCATTAGTCGGTTTTCTGGATTTTGCTCTTCTTCTTCCTTTCTGGCGAATTGGATCAATAATTGCGCCAGCCGGAGTTTGTCTCGATAAATGAGTTGTTCAGCAAGTTTTGCGATTTCGTCGTAGGTCATCCAGAGCTCCTTTGACGGTAGTATAGGGGGCAGTCTATCAGCTACCGGTCTGTTCTCGCAGCGAATGAAATTGCAATATCGTAGGTAGGCATTCGCGCCGCAATTCGATATAGATCTAAAATTAATATGTAGCAGATTCTACATTTTCTCGGAACTCTTTCATAGACAACACTATCGGATAATTTGGGTCGAAAATTAAAAAATATAGTCCAGGAGAACTTGCAAGTTCACCTGCTATCATCCGAAACCTATATAAAAAATCAACAGGTTTCTATTTCCAAATCATATCCGCCCTAGCCACAGTCAAAGACCCAATTCCCTCCCTGCCAACCTAGCCGCGCCGGCGCTCAGGTTCCATCCCCACACCCGTCAGGATACTACTGCCCCATAAACCTCGGGGGCCGCTTGCCAATGAACGCCGCCATCCCTTCCCGTCCATCCGCGCTGGCCGCCAATGCCGTAATAGCCCGGGCTTCCTGCTCCAATTGGGATTCCAGGCTTGCCGTCATCCCGGTGAGAAGTAATACCAAGTGTAAATGCTTGATTTCGCCGAAAGCCCGGGTTGCCCCTGCCGCCAACGTCTGAGCACGCCATGATGTCAGCCTCAGCCCCGCTTACATCGGCTTGGGAATCTCCTCAACCGGAGCTGTTTTCTCTATTTTCTGCTTTTTCTTGGGGGGAGCGGCGCGCTTGACCCGCTTTTTGTAAGGTTGCGCCGCCGGGTGCAGGGGAGGAAACGAGCTTGGCCGACAAATAACGGGTCGGCAGCCAGCCTTTGTGGCCGTTCCGTGGGTTTCTGACTTTGGTCCAGCCTGCCGGCGAGAAGCCCAGCTTTTCCACCCGGTCATTGAGTTGCACGGTGCCGGTGGTCGCCGAGGAATGCAGGGGGATAACCCGAAGGTCGATACTGGGTGTGTTCACATAGTAATATTCTGTTTTGGCTGGACTAGACAGTGGGAGTTTCGGTGGTGCCGCCGCCAGGAGATCAGACGTCATCCACCCCACGACTCCGGTCCGCAGGGACCGGACTTTCCACCAGCCGGAGGCGTTGGCATCCAGGTATTCAACCTGGTCTGAGCGATCTAATCTGGTTAGGATGCCACTATCGGGTGAAGGATAATCCCGCAAAAGGGCAGCCTCTGCCTCGACAACATACATCGAGCCGGCGGCTTCGCAGAAACGAGATTCCAACCCGGTAGTGACTAGACATACCAAGAAAATGGCCAGAAGCGGCCACAACCTGCAGTAAAAGCTCAAAGATTCTTCTCCCTTAACAAGATCAGGGCTGCAATTCCTCTATATTTTTGATCTTCCATTGCCCCAGTTCTTTAGCAAACCAGACCCGGTAGTGCAAATCATCTGTCCGCAGCTCCTGAGTAGCCAGATTTTTGGTCCAGGTGCGCCAATTTACTTCCGCAACGACATTACCATTCCCAAGACCCCTGATTTTATTGACCGTGAAGGTCATCTCGGTAAAGTCAAATTTTTCCCAGGTCTTGGAGACCTCCTGCCGTTTCTTGTCCAGTTGGGGATAAAGAGCCGAAAGCGTGTCCATATATAACAGGATATTCTTCGTGAGGTTGGCCTCTTTGATCTGATTAAGTAACCTCTCGATATCTACCTGCACATTGGACACCGTTGTTCCCGGGTCATTAGCTTCGGCCCCACCCATTTTAGTCGGGTCCTCAGCCACGATGGGCGACCGGCTCTGCGACTCGACTCTGGGCGCCGGAGTCGTCCAGGGCCAGGTGATGAAATAAAAGGCAAGGATTGTTCCGAAAATCAATATTGCTGCAATCAATCCTCCCGTCAGCCACTTCCAGCGGGAAATGAGTCTGCTCGAGCGGGATACATTATCTTTTAAAGGCGCGGCACACTCAGGGCAGAAGTTTTGCCCAAGTGCTGTTTGCTCCCCACATTGCGGGCATTGCTGGAACGGCAATGGCTCAGCCCTGTACATAGTGACCACAGTGCAGACAAAAGTGCTGCCATTCATCATAGGGGGTTTGACATTTCTCACAGACTGGCATTACGACCTCCTAGCCCCCATCCCTAAACTCGACTTTCCTTCATGCAAAGCAAGCAGCTCCTTTTACTAAATATTTATGAATAATTTCCGCTGTTTTCTTTTTTATTAGTGAATTTATCTTGAACTCTCAGAAAAATCAAGGTTTCTCTCTCCCTGAGTAAAATGCCAACCGTTTCTTGATGTTAGCTCGTCACAGGCTGGCGTTAGGCGGGATTGGTCTCTCGGCTCAGACCGGCAGCCGGCGGGCGCGCGGATGCCCGTAGACCTTGAACGCCAGCCAGGAAGCGTCGCCCAGTAGCTTCGCCGCGGTCCGGGCCGCAGTCGCCGCCTCGGCCAGGGTCTGGCCGGCCAGCATGGCGTTATAGAACGCAGTGGCGAAGGCCGCGGCCGGTTTGTCGCGCACCGCCCACGATGAGCCCACAAAGGCGCCCGCCCCGGCGCGCAAAAAGACGTTGGGCCAGCCGCCCCAGGCAGTCAGCACTGCGCCCGTCCGGCCGGTTTCGCAGGCGTTGAGAAAGACCAGCGGTCGGCGCGGCTTGAGCCTGGCCTCAGCTGCCACCGTGATGGTGTCCACCTCCACCAGACGCGCCTGGGTGCTGCCGGGCGGCGTCTCGTCGCCGATGATCAGTTTCGCCCGATCAATGGACTGGAGCGGCGACTCGGCGTGACAGGAGATGTGCAGCACGTCAAAGTCGCCCGCGGCCTGGCTGATCAGCATCGGCGTTCTGCAGCGAGCCGTGCTGGGTAGCGGCATACATGGCGGCGATCGGGTTATCGCTCAGCTCAATGGGGATGGCGGCAAACCGCGGCACCGTGCCGTCACCGCCCAGCGCCTGGCCCTTGTAGGTCTGCAGCAGGGTCACGCTCCCGCCGGCCAGCCGCGCCGACAGGTTGGTCTCCTGGGCCAGGCCGACCACCGGGTAGATGCGGTAGCCTCCTGTCTGGTAGGGCGGTAAGCTTCTGGTTCGACGCCACCGCCGCTTCAATTTCCCGGTGGAAGGCCAGCGCCGCGGCCGCCTTGGCCGCGTCCACGTGGGGGATACCCGACGTCTCCCCCACCCGCACCAGGTTGCCGTCACCGGCGTCGAAGCATTCAAACACCGGCAACAGCTGGTAGAGCGCCGTCAGCTGGCGCGCCAGCTCCGACAGATCCAAGGGACCCTTCTTCAAGCCGTTGGCCAGGCCGTCCAGGGCGTTAAGGGAGCCGCGATACGGCGTCCCGAAGGTCACCAAAGCCTTCGTGTCTTTCCAGCCCTCCAGACATTCCAGAAAGTAGCGGCTGACCAGTCCGCCCATGGAGTGGCCTATCAGGATCAGTTTAGCGTTGGCATTGCCGCTGGACTGGCGCCAGGCGCTGAGCCAGCCGTGGGCCGCCCGGGCCAGCTGGCGGGCCGCCACCCGGTTGTCCCGCCGCCAGTCGTACGGAAAGGGAAAGAAATTCTTCCCTTCGGTCACCTCGAAGTTGGCCTGCAGCGCCTCGGCAATCTTGGTGTAGCCGTCGATCTTCCAGATTCCGGGCAGCAGGTGCAGGTCCGGCATCAGCGCCGCGGCCGTCACGCCGTCGCCGAGATCGTCCACCGCCGGGTCGTCGTGGGGCAGGGCCAGCGCCCGGCGCATGCTGCCCCCCAGCGTGAACAGCGCCTTGCCGATGGTGGCGGCGGAAAAGCCCCAGACCACTTTCCCGTCCTTTTTCAGTACGCTGCCGGTGATGCCGGGAAGCAACACCACGACGTCCGGCATTTTGTGTCGAGCCATCAGTCTCTACTCCTTTTTTTGCATCCCCTCACGACCAATGTATCGTGAGGCAAGGGAAAAGCGTAATACTTTCAATAAAAATTTATACCAAAGTTTTTTCCCGATTACAAGCTCACGGCAATACCTGGAAACTTCTTAGGTCTAAGGGCAAGGCCATCCGGTGGAGTATTTCCCGGCTCATTCCTATCCATGGCCTCTCGCCTCTTTCTATTCCCTGTTCCCTTCTCCCTTTTACCGGCCGCCTTCGCCTGTCCTTGGCATAAAGCCATTCTCCTTGACACTGCCAAGCCAATTTTCTATAGTATTTCGAATATAAACCGGAGGTTTCACCTTCCTGCCTGTGAAGTCTGCCTTTTGCCGAAAGTTTAGTCCGTTCTCTCTCTCCCTTAGAGGTGAGCCTCAGGGAGTTTTTTTCATCTTTTACCCAGACCCCAGTCCTCAGCACTCTATAGGAGTATTCTATGCCCCGACGCCCCGATATTAAAAAAGTGATGATCATCGGCTCCGGACCCATTGTCATCGGCCAGGCCTGCGAATTCGACTACTCCGGCACCCAGGCCTGCAAGGCCCTGCGCCAGCTCGGCTATGAGATCGTTCTGGCCAACTCTAACCCTGCCACCATCATGACCGACCCCGGGATGGCCGACGTCACCTATATCGAGCCCCTGAATCTGGCCACCATGACCGAAATTATCAAGCAGGAGCGGCCCGACGCCCTGCTCCCCAATCTGGGCGGGCAATCCGGTCTCAACCTTTCCTCGGAGCTGGCCCGGGCCGGGGTGCTGGATCAATACGGGGTTCAGATTATCGGGGTGGAGGTGGATGCCATCCAGCGGGGCGAAGATCGCCTGGCGTTCAAGGAAACCATGGACCGCCTGGGCATCGAGATGCCCAAAAGCCAGGTTGCTCTGAGCGTCGAAGCGGCCGAGGGCATTGCCGACGAGCTGGGCTATCCGGTGGTCATCCGTCCGGCCTACACCATGGGCGGCTGGGGCGGCGGCTTGGTCTATAATCTGGAAGAACTGCGCCTCATCGCCTCCCGGGGCATCTCCGCCTCCCTGGTGGGCCAGATCCTCGTGGAGGAATCGGTCCTGGGTTGGGAGGAACTGGAACTGGAAGTGGTGCGGGACGCCAAAAACCAGATGATCACCGTCTGCTTCATCGAAAACGTGGACGCCATGGGGGTGCACACCGGCGATTCCTACTGCACCGCCCCCATGCTCACCATTGCCCCGGAGTTGCAGCAGCTCCTCCAAAAGCACTCCTATGCCATCGTCGAGGCCATCCGGGTCATCGGCGGCACCAACATCCAGTTTGCCCACGATCCCCAGACGGGCCGGGTGGTGGTCATCGAGATCAACCCGCGCACCTCCCGCTCCTCGGCGTTGGCCTCCAAAGCCACCGGCTTCCCCATCGCTTTGGTCTCCTCGCTGCTGGCCGGCGGCTTGACCCTGGATGAAATCCCCTACTGGCGGGAAGGCACCCTGGAGAAGTACACCCCCTGGGGAGAGTATGTGGTGGTGAAGTTCGCTCGCTGGGCCTTTGAAAAATTTCCCGGCTCCATCGACCAGCTGGGGACCCAGATGCGGGCTGTAGGCGAAGTCATGAGCATCGGCAAGAATTATAAAGAGGCCTTCCAGAAAGCCATCCGCTCCCTGGAAATCGGCCGCTACGGTCTGGGCTTCGCCAAGGACTTCCATCAACTGCCCCTGAATGAACTAATGGATCGGCTCAACGAGCCCACCAGCGAGCGCCAGTTCCTGATGTACGAAGCCTTGCGCCAGGGGGCCGACATCCAGACCCTCTACCAGAAAACCCATATCAAGCCCTGGTTCATCCAGCAGATGCAGGAGCTGGTAAATTTGGAAAACACTCTCCTGGAGTATAAGGGCCGGGATCTCCCGGATGAATTGCTGCTCCAGGCCAAAAAAGACGGCTTTGCCGACCGCTACCTGGGCCAGATCCTGGGTGTCCCGGAAGAGACTATTCGCCGCCGCCGCCTCTCCCTGGGCCTGGCCCAGGCCTGGGAGCCCGTGCCCGTGAGCGGGGTGGAAAACGCCGCCTATTACTTCTCCACCTATAACGCCCCGGATCAGGTGGCCTCCAGCTCCCGACGCAAGGTCATGGTCCTGGGGGGCGGGCCCAATCGCATCGGCCAGGGCATCGAGTTCGATTACTGCTGCGTCCACGCCGCCTTTGCCCTGCGGGACGCCGGCTTCGAATCCATCATGGTCAACTGCAACCCTGAAACCGTCTCCACCGACTACGACACCTCGGACAAACTGTATTTCGAGCCCCTCACCGTGGAAGACGTCTTGAGCATTTACGAAAAAGAAAAGCCCGAAGGCATGATCGTCCAGTTCGGGGGCCAAACCCCCCTCAACATCGCCGCTGAGCTGGCCGCCGCGGGAGTGAATATATTGGGAACCTCCCCCGATATCATCGACCTGGCCGAAGACCGGGACCGCTTCCGGCAGATGATGCGTAAACTTGGCATCCCCCAGCCGGAGTCCGACATGGCCAGTAATTTGGATCAGGCCCTGGCCGTGGCTGACCGTATCGGCTACCCCCTCATGGTGCGTCCTTCTTATGTTTTAGGAGGCCGGGGCATGGAAGTGATCCATGATGAATGGATGCTTCGCCACTACGTCGACAAGGCGGTGGAGGTGAGCCCGGAGCGGCCCATCCTCATTGACAAATTCCTGGAAAATGCCATCGAAGCCGAGGCCGACGCCATTGCCGAC
Organism: uncultured delta proteobacterium; assembly: GCA_963777875.1. GTDB lineage: Bacteria > Desulfobacterota > Desulfobaccia > Desulfobaccales > Desulfobaccaceae > Desulfobacca. Next base: position 28,421 of record CAVZSK010000034.1, read on the forward strand.
GGCACCGACGCCTTTGTGCCCGCGGTCATGGAGCACATCGAGCTGGCCGGGGTTCACTCCGGAGATTCTGCCTGCGTCATCCCCCCGGTCAGTATCCCGGCCAAACATCTGGAGACCATTTACGACTACACCCGGCGTATTGCCATTGCTCTCAAGGTAGTCGGCTTAATGAACATCCAGTATGCCATTGCCGAGGACATGGTCTACGTGCTGGAGGCCAACCCTCGCGCTTCCCGCACCGTTCCCCTGGTCTCCAAGGTCTGCAATATCTCCATGGCCCGCCTGGCCACCCAGATCATGTTGGGGAAAAAGCTCTCCGACCTGGCCCTCACCGCCAAAAACATTCCTCACTTCGGCGTCAAAGAGGCCGTCTTCCCCTTCAATATGTTTCCCGAAGTCGATACCCTCCTGGGTCCGGAAATGCGGTCCACCGGCGAGGTCCTGGGTCTGGCTGATTCCTTTGGAGCCGCCTTTTTCAAGGCCCAGGAGGCCGCCCAGCAGACCCTGCCCCTACAAGGGGTGGTGCTGCTCACCGTCTCCGAAAAGGACCGCCCCGCCGTCCTCGAGGTGGCCCGGCAGTTTGCCCTCCTGGGTTTTAAGATCAAGGCCACGGTGGGCACCCACAAGTTCCTGGCTGATCACGAGATCCAATCCGAACTGGTCCTGAAACTGCACGAGGGTCGACCGCATATCGTGGATAGCATCATGAGTAAGGAAATTGACCTGGTAATCAATACCCCCAGCGGCAAACTGGGCAAACAGGACGATTCCTATATCCGCAAGGCCGCCATCAAATATAAAATCCCCTATATCACCACGCTGGCCGGGGCCCTGGCCGCCGCCCGGGGCATTGCCGCCAGCCGCCGCGGCCGGGGGCAGGTCAGGTCCTTGCAGTGGTATCACCAGCATATCTCCTAATGATTACTCGAAACTCATAATGGTGTTTTCATGAAATCCGTACGTGACAACTGTGGCATTTTTGCCTTGTATTCCCAAGAACCCTGCGCCTTTGAGATTTTCCAGGGGATCGACTTTCTCCAACACCGGGGCCAGCAATATTGCGGTATTGCCACTTACGACGGCAAGGTCCATCAAATCACCCATCACGGCAAAGTTTTGAACAACTTTACCAACCAGGACCTGGACAGCCTGCCGGGACATTGGGGCCTGGGTCATGTCAGCCTCAAAGAACGTCAGCCGGTGAAGTGGGACTCCCTGATGGGGGAAATCGCCGTGGCCTTCAGCGGCAATATCATCAACGACGAAGAACTCAAGCAGGAGATGATGAGCCGGGGCAAGGCTTTTTGGCGGGGCTATAATGTGGAGCTTATCTCCAAGATTATCCTGGAGGCCAGGGATCCCGTCGCCGGCATCGCCGACCTGGCGGCAAAAATCAAAGGCGCCTACTCTCTGGTGGTGCTCACCCGGGAGGGGATTTATGCGGCCCGGGACGTCTATGGCTTCCGCCCTCTGATCTTGGGCCAAAGTCACGGTAAGTATGCCGTCAGTTCCGAGTCCAGGGCTTTGCAAAATCTTGATTTTGACGTCGTCCGGGACGTCCGGCCCGGGGAAATCCTGCTGGTAAACGAATCAGGATTTACCACGGTTCGGCAACTCCCTTCTCCCCGCCGGGCCCACTGTGCCTTTGAATGGGCCTACACCGCCAGCATCGATTCCCTCATCGACGGCCTCCCGGTCCTGGCCGCCCGCCACAACCTGGGCGCCGCCCTGGCTCGACGCGATCAGGAGGAAGGAGGCCTGGAGGTTGACCTGGTGGCCCCCGTCCCCATGTCCGGGATCGGCCATGCCCTGGGGTATCATATGCACTCACGCCTCAATTACCAGGAGGTCTTTCTCTACAACCGCTATGCCGACCGCAGCTATACCCAGGCCACCCAGATCGCCCGGGAAAAGATGGCCAAGCGCAAGCTCTCCGTGTTGCATCACGCTGTTCAGGGGAAAAGCATTCTTCTGTGCGACGACTCCATCGTCCGGGGTACCCAAATCCTGAATAAAGTGAACGATCTCAAGAAGGCCGGCGCCAGAGCGGTCCATGTCCGGGTGGCCTGTCCCCCGCTGATGTATCCCTGCGACTTCGGTATTTCTACTCGCACTTATGAGGAGTTGATGGCCCGGAGATATCTGTATCAGGGCGATATCGCCACGCTGGCGGCCTTGCGGCAGCTGGAAAGCTGGGTGGCGGCCCAGATCGGGGCTGACTCGGTCAAATACAATAGCCTGGAAGATTTCGTGGCCGCCCTGAACATCCCCCGCACCGACCTGTGCCTGAAATGCTGGGATGGCGTCCGTCCCCTGGATACCCAGACCAGGTAAACTTACGTACAGTAGTTTATAACTTTGCTAACGTATACCGTTTGCCAAAAGTTTTGTCCTTTATTTTCGAGTCAGGGTGAAGGGTGAATCAGACAGTATTTTTGGCAACGACTATAATTTCCCCTCTCCCACGCAAGCGCACGCAAGCGGGGGGGAGAGACATCACGGGTAGATGCTCGGGGGTGAAACTGTAAGTTTCTGTTCAAATGCCCCCGCTCGTCCAGTACGGGTTTAGCGGTTTTATGCCCAAGCCGTACAATCTCACCCAATTCAGCGCCGTGATGCATAAAGTCTTAAAATAGCCCCCCCGTCACCCTTACCCCAGATATCGAACCGGCCTTTACTGTTGAACGAAGCGCCATTTTATCCCTCGGCTCATTAAAGTTTCTTTAGGAAATTACCGAAACTTTAACATGTTGGATTGATATTAATCTTTTTTCCCCTTTTACCTCTGGCGGGAAAGGATTGGCATCAATGTATACTGTTTGCCAATAGTTTTGTCCGTTATTTTTCCCTCTCCCCTTGAGGGCTAGGGGTTACCCCACAAGTCTAAAAACATATGGATATCTTTTTGTTATCCCCTCTCCCCCTTGGGCTAAGCATTACCCACAACTAGCAAGGATAAGAGGGGGCCTTGTAACATATTAATATTATTACAATAAATAAATCTAGACATTTTAGTCACCTTATGGTATGACTTTTATGAGTGAAACTATAAACAAATCATCTAGTTATATAACTACATCCCAGAACCCGGGCAGGTTGGCGATTTGTCACAAGACTCAGGCAAAAATTGGGCCGAGATTGAATTTGGCAATGTCTCCTTGGGAGACGCCCGCCTGGTTAAACGCCTGGTCTGTATTGCCCAAAAACTTGGTGAACAGCCTACCGCCTCCATCCCACAGGCCTGTGGCACCTGGGATCATATCAAAGGAACCTATCGGTTCTTCGATAACCACAAGGTGGAAGAAGACCAAATTCTCGCCGCCCATCAGCAGGCCAGCCAGGATCGGGCCCGGGAACATGCTGTCGTGTTAGCCATCCAGGACACCACCCAACTGGATTTCACTCATCATCCAGTCACCTCCGAACTGGGCCGGCTACAGGACCAAAAGCATCAGGGATTATTTTATCATCCCACGTTACTCCTCACCCCGGGGAAAGTACCCCTGGGGCTGGCCCACCATCAGGTCTGGACTCGGCAGGCAGAGGATTTTGGCAAACGCCATACCCGCAAACAACGACCCATCCAGGATAAAGAGAGCCACAAATGGCTGCGCAGCCTGGAGGCCACAGCCCGTCTTCAGGGTGCCCTGCCAGATGTCTGCTTTGTCAATGTTGCCGACCGTGAGGCCGACATTTATGATTTTTTCCGGCTGGCCCGCAAGCTTGACGTCCATCTCCTGGTGCGGGCTGCCTGGAATCGACGCGTGGATCAACCGGAAAAATACCTCTGGGACCATCTGAGAGCACAACCCGTGGCCGGTTACCATACGGTGGAAGTGCCACGCCGCCCCGCCAATAAGGGACGCCAAGCTCAACTGACCGTGCGGTTCGCCGCAGTCAACCTCCAACCGCCGAGATACCGGTGTTCGGACAAAAACCTGGAACCGGTAGCTGTGTGGGCCATCTATGCCCTGGAAGAAGAACCGCCGCCGGGTCTGGCCCCCATCTCCTGGATGCTCCTCACGACTATCCCGGTTACCACCTTAGAAGAATCGATAGAAAAGATCCAGTACTATACCTGTCGCTGGTCCATCGAACTCCTTTTCAAGATTCTCAAAAGTGGCTGCCGCATCGAAGAGTTGCAACTGGAAACCGGGGCTCGACTCCGGCGTTGCCTGGCGGTTTACTCAGTGGTAGCCTGGCGGGTTTTATTCTTGACCATGCAAAGCCGCCAACAGCCTGACATGTCTTGTGAAGCCATCCTAGAGCCAGAAGAATGGCAAGCACTGTATTGTTTCAGCCATGAAACGTCCCAAGCGCCGTCTGAACCGCCCACTCTCAGGGAGGCGACTCGTCTCATTGCCCGATTGGGCGGCTTTATTGGTCGCCGACGCGACGGGCACCCCGGCCCCATCACTATTTGGCGGGGCTTGCAACGTTTAAAGGATATAGCCTTTGCCTGGCGTCTAGGTCGCTCACCCTGAACTGCCCCCGCTGACTATCACTGTGGGGGCCTGGGATACATGCCCCCCGATCAGCAATAATAAATCAAATCTCAAAGAGCCATAACATGATAAATTTACTTCACATCTGCTACCCTCTTCTAGTCAACCATTATTTGTGGGTAATGGCTAGCCCCCCGGGGGAGAGGGTGAAAGGTTATTCAGACAGAACTTTTGGCAACGGCCATAAATGATCAGCCAGCAACTGTTTCTTCAGGCAACAGTTCAGAGAAAGCATACCGAGGATGAGGCCTTCCTTGCGGTCAGGCTGAGCATCCCGACCGGAGCTGGCGATGTTTGATATACGAAACTTTACGTTGAAAGACATGGTGGAAACGTCTGCGGCGCTACGGCGGATGGGGGCGGAGGCTACTTCCATGGAACAAGTGGCCGACCGGATTGTCCATTATCTCTATGATCAATTCATGGATCCTGAAACCGGCGAGAGGTTTTTTATCCTGGTGCGCTTTTTCAAGACCCACCCGTACGCGGAACTTGGTGAGGAGCCAGTGTGACTTCGCCCGGCGCCTACTGGGCGCCCCTCCGGAATCAGCCACCATGAAATGTCTGACCTTGTTGGCCAGTGCCGGCGACCTGCCGGAGTGGCACTCCAGGAAATTTTCCACCGGGCACAAGGCCATTCCTTTGCCCAGCGAGGTTATTCGTGGAACGGTTCCCCATGGTCCGGCAGCTTGTCCAGCAATTGGGCTTGGAAGTCAACACGGTCTTGCAGCCTGACCCGGAAGTCCTGGTGGATTTGGTCCAGAGAGACCTACAATGTCTTTTATATCCCCGAGGCGTTAGGCAGCCCTTACGTAACTGTCCAGGAGGAGTTCGTCATCCCCTTTAACGTGTTGTTCGGTACCTCGGGTTTGGTGGCATTTTACCTTCGGGCAACCTCTTTGCCATTATCATTTTTTCTAAAGTCCATATATCCCGGGAGATCGCCGACCTGTTCAGAGACCGCGGCCCTGAGCGTCAAGATGGCCGTGTTGCCCTTCGACGGGAAAGTGATCTTCGACGAAGCCGGCCGTGGCGGAGAAATAGGACCAGAAGCGTGGGAACCCAGACGACCTACGATGAAGTTGTTTTTCTGAAGGCCGAAGTTGCGGCCCTAAATGAGCTTTTGGATGTCCAGGAAAAGGTGGTCAGCCGACCAGTCCGCCAAGCTCGAGCTCGCCTTTCAGGAACTGGATCACCGCGTCCAGGAACTGAACCAGACCCAGGAACAAATGAACAGGTATGCCGCCGACCTGGAGCAGGTCAATAAGGAGTTGGTGCAAGAGAGTCAATCTCCGGCAGCAGACGATTTTAGATCTCAGAGCGGCCCAGGACGAACTGGCCAAACTCTCCCTGGTGGCCAGCAAAACCGACAATGCCGTCATCATTACCGATAAGGAAGGTCTCATCGAATGGGTCAACGACGGCTTCACCCGTTTGACCGGCTACACCTTAGCCGAGGTGCTGGGCAAAAGACCGGGGGCGATCTTACAGGGACCTTTGAGCGATCCGGAAACCGTTAGCCAGGATCAGGGCCCGCTTGCAGGAAAAGGAACCCTTTACCGAAGAAATCATCAACTACAATAAACAGGGCCAGCCCTATCTGGGTATCCATGGATATCACCCCGATTCAGAATGACCGGGGAGAGGTGGTCAGGTTCATTTCCATCCAGCGGGACATCACCCAAAGGAAGGAGACCGAGGAGGCCTTGCGCCAGGCCAAGGAGGCGGCCGATGCGGCCAACCGGGCCAAAAGCGAATTTTTGGCCAGCATGAGCCATGAAATCCGGACCCCGATGAATGCCATCATCGGCATGGCCGAACTGTTGGATGAAACCCCCTTAAACCCGGAACAGCGAAAGTTTGTGGACGTGTTCCGCTCCGCCGGGGAGAACCTGCTGAACATCATCAACGATATCCTGGATCTTTCCAAGGTGGAAGCCGGCCAGATTACCTTGGAGAATATCGATTTCGATCTGCGGGAATTGGTGGAGAAGGTCTGTGAAGTCATGGCCTTGCGGGCTCATGAAAAAGGCATCGAACTGGCCTGCCGTCATCATGCCGGAAGTGCCGGTCCATCTGGTCGGCGACCCCGTGCGGTTGCGCCAGGTGCTCACCAATCTGGTGGGCAATGCCATCAAATTCACCGAACAGGGCGAAGTTGTCCTGGAAGTCGGGTTGGCCGACCCGGCTCCAGGGGCGAACGGAGGAATCTCAGCACCAAGCACCCTGCTATTTTCCGTTAAGGACACCGGCATCGGCATCCCCCCGGAAAAACTGGATTATATTTTTGAAAAATTTACCCAGGCCGATGCTTCCACGACCCGCCGCTACGGCGGCACCGGGCCTGGGCCTGCCCATCACCAAACGCCTGGTGGAACTGATGGGGGAGGATAACGGTCAGAGTCAACCGGGCCAGGGCAGCACCTTTTCCTTTACCCTCCGCCTGGCCAAGACAGCCGGCGCCCTCAGAGCCACAAACCGTCCCGGTCAGCCGATCTGCGGAGACTCAGGATCCTGATCGTGGATGATAATGCCACCAACCGGCTGATCCTGCGGGAGACCCTCACCAGTTGGGAGGCGGTGGTGGACGAGGCGCCAGAGTGGCGTCAGGGGTTGGCGCAGTTAAGAAAGGCCCGGGATGCGGGAGCGCCGTACCGCTTGGTCCTGCTCGATTACCGCATGCCCGGCATGGATGGCTTCGAGGTGGCGAAGCCATTCAACAGGATCCCAGCCTGGTCGGCACTACCTTGATGATGCTCACGTCGGACAGCCGCAGCGGCGACCTCGCCTGCCAGAAGCTTGGGGCTGGCAGGCTACCTGGTAAAGCCCGTGAAGCGGGCGGAACTGCGGGAAGCCATTAATCTGGCCCTGAGCCAGGACCCCGGGTCCCCCGAAGGTCTCTGCTCCCGGCCAGGCCGCAGGTCCGGGAAGACCAGACGTCGCTGCGGATTCTCCTGGTGGACGACTCTCCTGACAATCGGCTGTTGATAGCAGGCCTATCTGAAGACGAGCCCTTACCAGCTCGACCTGGCCGAAAACGGCGCAGCTGGCGGTGGAGAAGTTCAAGTCCGGCAGATACGATCTGGTCCTCATGGATATGCAGATGCCGGTGATGGATGGCTACACCGCCACCAGGACCATACGGGAGTGGGAGAGCCAGTCGGGCTTAAAGCCCACCCCGATTATCGCCCTGACGGCGTTTGCCCTTAAAGAAGAAATGCAAAAGAGTCTGGACGCCGGCTGCAACGCTCATCTGACCAAGCCCATTAAAAAAGCCACACTGTTGGAAGCCATAATCAACAATATGCCCAGGCCATGTCAGGGGAGGGTTGAGAGGTGGAGAAAATTGTCGTACAGGTGGACGCCGACCTGGAAGACCTGATTCCGGGGTATCTGCAGAATCGCCGCCAGGAAGTGGACTCCATCCTGCAGGCCTTGGAAAACCAGGATTTTGAGGCCATCAGGGTTTTGGGCCACACCATGAAGGGTACGGGCGGCGGCTATGGTTTTGACGCCATCACCGAGATGGGCCACGACCCTGGAAGAGGCCGCCAAAGAAAGGAACGTCGCCGCCATCCGCCAGGAGGCCGCGGCTCTTTTGGCCTATCTCCAGGCCGTGGAGGTGGTTTTTCATGAACGCGATACCGGTTTCTGCTTCAGCAGGAACAGTGACAAGATGCCGGACAAAATTTTGATCATCGACGATAGCATCCGAAAACCGCCAGTTACTTTTCAGGACCCTCGGAAAGGCCGGTTATGAACTCGCTCGAAGCCGATGATGGCAAAGAAGGCTTGACCCAGGCCAGTGGAACTTCTCCCCGATCTGATCCTGCTGGACATCGTCATGCCGGAACTGGACGGCTATCAGGTGTGCGAAGCCCTGAAGCAAGATCCCCGCAACCGCCGACATCCCAGTCATCTTTTTATCTGCCAAGACCGAAACCAAGGACAAGATCAAGGGCCTGGAACTCGGCGGGGTGGATTACATCGCTAAGCCCTTCGACCGCGGTGAGGTCTTGGCCCGGGTGCAGACCCAGCTCAAGATTCGCCAGCTTACCAAAGAGCTCATGCAGGCCAATCCGGAATTACATAGAAGAATACCGAATTGGAAGAGGCCAATGCCGCCATTACCCAATTGATGCGCATCGATCCCTTGACGGGTCTGGCCAACCGTCGCTATTTTCTTAGAGATGTTGGAAAATCTCATGTCCCTGGCCAGGAGACACCAGACGCCGTTATCCCTGATTATGGCCGACCTGGATCATTTCAAGACCATTAACGACACCTACGGCCACGCGGCGGGCGATCAGGTATTGAAGGAATTTGGCGGCTTACTCAAGAGAACACTGCCGCAGGGAAGACCTGGCGGCCCGCTTTGGCGGAGAGGAATTTATCGTGGCGCTGCCTGTAACGGATTTGCCCGGGGCCATGATCTTCGCCGAGAAAATACGGCGTGGACTGTCGGAAATGAATGGGAGCACATCAAGGGCAAAGTCACGGGGAGCTTTGGGGTTACGTCAATTTCATCCTGAGGATACCCCGGAGTCTTTATTGAAAGAGCCGACCAGGCCTTATACCAAGCCAAAGCTGCCGGCCGCAATCGGGTTATGGAAGATAGGGGGTTCCGGGGTTAAACAAGTGGCAGCCAACTGCGGCACCGAGGGCCGAAACCTCTCTGGACAAAAGGCGGGGACCTGCCCGAGAATTCTTGACCTCAGATCTTGGGCCTTGACTTTAACAATTCCGCAGCAGCCAGAAGGCTTACACGAAGTATGTCTGACAAAATCCTGATCGTCGACGATAGCATCGAAGACCGCACAGTTGCTTGCAAGAACCCTGACGAAGACCGAATACGACGTCATTGAAGCGGGCGATGGTAAAGAAGGCTTGAGCCGGGCGCATGAACTTCTCCCTGACCTGATCCTGTTGGACATCGTCATGCCAGAACTGGACGGTTATCAGGTGTGCGAAGTCCTGAAAGCAGGATGTCCGCGGACCGCCGATATTCCGATCATCTTTTTATCTGCCAAGACCGAGATCAGGGATAAAATTAAAGGGTTGGAATGTGGCGGGGTGGATTATATCACCAAACCCTTCGATCGCAGCGAGGTCTATGGCCCGAGTGCAGACTCAACTGAAGATTCGTCATCTGATGAGGGACTTAACGGATAAGCAGAAGCATCTGGAGGAGGACCTCAAGGCTGCTGCCACCATTCAGAAGTCCCTGCTTCCCATCAACCTGCCGTCATGGCCGGAGTTGGAAGTGGCCTGGAAATTTATGCCCTGTGACCTCATCGGCGGTGACATCTTTAATGTCATCCCCTTGGATGAGAATCATCTGGGATTTTACATGCTGGATGTGAGCGGCCATGGTGTTCCGGCGGCAATGGTTACTGTTTCGGTGGCCCAACTGATGACTCCTCATAGCGGCTACCTGAAGAAGCGGATTCCATATCCTCCTTTTTACCAGATCCTTTCTCCCAGTGAGGTCCTCCAGGATCTGGATAGGGAATATCCCCTGGAACGCTTTAATAAATATTTTACTATGGTCTACCTGCTGTTGAATCTTGACCAGATGAAGGTCGTTTATAGCAATGCGGCCCACCCCCCACCGTTGCTGTTGCACCGGGAAGGAGGCCTGGAGTTGTTGGACAAAGGGGGAACCATCATCGGCTTTAACGACATGATTCCTGTCGAACAAGAGGAAAAGCAGCTTCGCCCCGGGGATAAAGTCATTTTGCACACCGATGGCGTGGTGGAATATTTTAACCGGGAGAATAAGCAGTTTGGCTTCGAGCGCCTGTATGACATCGCCCAAGGTTTGCAAGACCGGCCCATCGCTAAGATTTTGGACTGCATCTATGATTCTGTGCTGGACTTTGGCGGCCATGCGAAAACCCAGGATGATATTAGTCTTCTGGGTTTCGAATTTTGAAAAAAGGAACGGTTAACGAAAGAAGCTCCTTCACCCGGGCCTATCAGGGAAGTTGAAATGATGGATATATAATTAAAGACCTTGAGGGTGGCCATGTCAATGCCCCTGAATATCGGACACCATTTTTGAGAGCTTTCTGGAACAACCATGATTCAGAAGCCATCGATTCCCAACTTCCGACAGATTTCCACATCTTGCCCCCTCCTTCTCCGGTTTTGACAGCTCAGCCCCCCTCCTCAAAAAAATTTTTTAAAAATGGAGCCTCTTGCAAAACTATCCATGATAATGAATTTTAGAACAAAATAAGCATTCATGAACGGATTCCCTTCTGCTAAGGTAGTTTTACCAGAAAAAACAATAGGATCGGAGGCGTTTATGAAGCTTAGAGAAAGAATATCATGGTTAATGGGTACCTTACCACGGCATTTATTCCCTCGTCTGGAAGAATGTTGTGAGCGTCCCCTAACTGATATAGAGCAACAATTGGTGAGCATTCTATAATTCCGTGGGGGCGCTGCGCATCGGGCCGACACCTTTAGGCTGGGAACGGTCTTGTTCCTAACCCAACATCTCAATGTGCTCACCTGGAGGTGATGAATGCCCATGAAGCGAATCGGCGTGGCGTTAGGCGGGGGCGGAGCCAAGGGGCTTAGCCACATCGCCTTTCTCAAAGCTCTGGATGAACTGCAGGTGCGGCCGGTGGTCATCGCCGGTACCAGCATTGGCGCTGTCATTGGCGGCTTTTACGCCGCCGGAGTTTCCGGGGCCGGGCTGGAGAAACTGCTCAAGACTATAGGTTTTAAGGACCTCTACAAAATTGTCCTGGACTTTTCTATCCTGAGCAATTCCGCCATCTTCACCGGCAAGAACGTAGAAGAGTTCCTCGCCCGCCAGATCCCGTCCCAGACCTTCGAAGAAGTTGAGATTCCCCTAAAAGTTGTCGCCACAGACTTTTGGAACCGTCGGGAAGTAATATTCGAAAGCGGCAGCCTCATCTCTGCCATCCGGGCCTCCATGGCCATGCCTGCAGTTTTCGAACCAGTAATCCTCAACGACAAGGTTCTCATAGATGGGGGTGCCGTGAATCCATTGCCGTATGATCTCATCCGGAAAGAGTGTGATCTCACCATCGCCATCGACGTCTCCGGCGAAAAGACGTATGCCCCCAAGGACCCGGTCCCTAATATGTTGGAAAGCCTCTTATCCACCTTCCAAATCATGCAAGCTGCCATTGTGGAGGCCAAGAAGAAACTTTCTCCGCCTGATATCTATGTAAAACCGGCCCTGACCAATATCCGGGTGCTGGACTTTTACCGATATAAGGAAATCCTCGCAGGGGTGCACGATGAGGTGGAAAGGTTTAAGGAAACCCTGAAAAATCTTCTTTAGGTAGAATTCAGCTTTTATACCGGTTGCCAAAAGTTTGCATGCTTAAAAATCATCACGGAGAATGAAAACATCCGCAGCCTTAAGCAGTTGAGCCTTCCTTTCACTGGAGAAACATCTCCAGACCTGCCAGGGCTACCTCCGTGGATATTGCCGGCTGGCAGGGATGACCCTCCCCACCTGCCATTGAGGAAATGAATGCTTATATCTAATGCCAAAAGTTCTGTCCTTTATTTTCCCCTCCCACAAAGGGGTCGAGATGATGGTGCAAGCCCAAGGTGTAGCCAAGAACGGCGGGGCCAACATCGACCTTTTGTAATATACTTAATTGGGCCAACTATGAGGGAGCCTGAGAGTTTCCCTCATAACTCTAATTTTGTTTGAAAAGGAGAAAAAATGAAGAGAAGGTTTGCCATCTGGTCGATGCTGGGACTCATTGCGGTGCTGCTTGTTTGCTGGTCGGCGTTTGCTCAGGAAAAGGTTCACTTTGATAAAGTCGGCCGCGTCAATTTCACTATAAAAAGTGCCGCTGCCGGCGTCGGCTACAGTTGGGGCGAGGGGCATTTTATTTTTAAAGACAAGACCTACCCGATTAAGGTGTCGGGCTTGAGTGTCATTACCGCCGGTTTGTCATCCACCAATGTCGTGGGCGATGTGTATAATCTCAAAGATCCTTCCGACATAGCCGGAAAATATACTGTTTATAAGGCCGGCGCCGCCGCCGGGGTAGGCATGGCCCGGGCTACCGCCAAAAATCCTAATGGCGTTTCTATCGACATGGTGGCTGAATCAAAAGGCGTTAAATTTGACTTAGGCGCCGGAGACTTCACCATCCAGTTAAAATAGTACATTTTTCCCTAAATCAGAAAATAAGGAGGGTAATAACCTTCTTTTAAAATCGCCACCGGCGACCGGCAGGAGCTACTCAAAAACTGGAGCGCAGGGATCCTCGCCTGGGCTCCAGTAGTTTGCCGCCCGCCAGCCCTGACCGGCAAAGCAGCCTCTTATTAAAGCTGATTGAACTGCACGTCCACCTGCCCCGATTGCTAGAGAGCATTTTGACCATCTAGGTGGGTTTTATGGAACAACAAATGCAGCAGCCCATACCTCTGACCCGCGCCAGGCTGAAGACGCCGCGGGCCGCGGCCATCGCCGGGATTCTCTTTTCGGTTCTGCTTACTACCACTCTGGTCCTCCTGCGAATTTCCGTTCCAGCCATCTCTCCAGAGATGCAGGATTGGTCTGCGATGAGGTCGGAAACCGTGGTGCTGGCGCTAAACCTGGTGCCCTTCGCCGGCATTGCCTTTTTGTGGTTCATCGGGGTGGTGCGCGACCGGCTCGGCGCGTCCGAGGACCGCTTTTTTGCCACCGTTTTTTTCGGCAGCGGGATTTTATTCCTCGCCATGTTCTTTGCCGCGGCAGCCGTGACCGGGGCCATGATCATGGTCCTCAACGCCGCGCCGAAACTGATGATCGAATCCGGTGCCTACTTCTTTGGACGTGCCATTGTCGCCAAGATCATGAACGTCTTTGCCCTCAAAATGGCCGGCGTCTTCATGATCTCAACCGCCACCCTGGCCATGCGCACCCACATTCTGCCGCGTTGGATAACACTCCCGGGCTATGCTCTGGCGGCACTGCTCCTGCTGAGCAGCCGCTTTGCCGACTGGTTGCCCCTGGCCTTTCCGCTGTGGGTGCTCGTCTTGAGCCTCTACATTCTGGTTGAGAATCTGCGCCCGACGAAGCCGGGCGCGGCAGGTTAAACAGGAGGTGGAAGGGTTGTGGGTCTATGACTCGCAGGGGCAAACGCTGTCGAAATCTTCGAAATTAAGTATAACCAAAAACTCTTAACGTAAGGAGTGAGTATGTCTGCCAAGAATCCAGAGACCATCCGCCTGGAGGAGGCCCGGGAAGGCAAAGCTCCCTGGAAAAAGTGGGGCCCGTACCTGAGCGAGCGCCAGTGGGGCACGGTGCGGGAGGATTACAGCGAGGGCGGCGACGCCTGGGACTACTTCACCCACGATCAGGCCCGCTCCCGGGCCTACCGCTGGGGCGAGGACGGCATCGCCGGCCTTTCCGACGACAAGCAGCGGCTCTGCTTCGCCCTGGCCCTGTGGAACGGCCAGGACCCCATTCTCAAGGAACGCCTCTTCGGCTTGACCAACTCAGAGGGCAACCACGGCGAGGACGTCAAGGAATACTATTTCTACCTCGACAGCACGCCGACCCACTCCTACATGAAGTTCCTCTACAAGTACCCCCAGGCGGCCTTCCCGTACGCCGACCTGGTGGAGACGAACCGGCGACGCAATCGGGAGGAGATGGAGTATGAGCTCCTGGACACCGGCGTCTTCGACGGCGACCGCTATTTCGACGTCTTCGTGGAGTACGCCAAAGGCGGGGCGGAAGACATCCTGGTGCAGATCACCGCCATCAACCGGGGGCCGGAAGCGGCCGAACTGCACCTGCTGCCCACCCTGTGGTTCCGCAACGACTGGGCGGCGTGGATTGCCAGACCTCACGAGAAACCGAACCTCAAGCAGATCCAGGGACCGGCGGGCACGAGTGCGGTGGCCGCGGCGCACCCGGGATTAGTGGGTGAGTATACCTTGTACTGCGAAGGCGAGGTGCCGCTGCTCTTCACCGAGAACGAAACCAACTACGAGCGCATTTTCGGCACGCCCAACGACGGCCCCGTACGTCAAGGACGGCATCAACAACTGCGTGGTGCTGGGCCAACAGGGCGCGGTGAACCCCGAGAAGACCGGAACCAAGGTGGCCGCCCACTACCGGTTCACCATCGGCCCCGGCCAATCGGCGACGGTGCGGCTGCGTCTCACCGCCCAGGCCGCTGCCGGTGAAAGCCGGAAAACCACAGCCGCCGCAACCCCGTTCGGCCCGGAGTTTGACAAGACCCTGGCCGCCCGGCTGCAGGAGGCGGACGAGTTCTACCAGTCCGTCACCCCGCCTTCGGTCTCCCCGGATGCGGCCAACGTCATGCGCCAGGCCGTCGCCGGCATGCTCTGGTCCAAGCAGTTCTACTTCTTCGACGGTGACCAATGGCTGGACGAGCACGACGCCAACCCCCTCCAGCCCGGGAGCCGCGACTTCCGGAACCGGGAGTGGTTCCACATGGTGAACGAGGACATCATCTCCATGCCCGACAAGTGGGAGTACCCCTGGTACGCGGCCTGGGACCTGGCCTTCCACACGCTGCCGCTCGCCATCGTGGACCCCGACTTCGCCAAGCAGCAGATGGAACTGATGCTCCGCGGGGTCTACCTGCACCCCAGCGGCCAGATGCCCGCTTACGAGTGGAACTTCAGCGACGTCAACCCCCCGGTGCACGCCTGGGCGACCCTGTTTCTGCATCGCACCGAAACGGCCCTGCGCGGCGACATAGACCTGGATTTCCTCAAGAGGGCGTTCAATAAGCTCCTGCTGAACTTCACCTGGTGGGTGAACCGCAAGGACCGCTTCGGCAAGAACGTCTTCGAGGGGGGCTTCCTGGGCCTCGACAACATCGGCATCTTCGACCGCAGCGCCCCGCTCCCCACCGGCGGCCACCTGGAGCAGGCGGACGGCACGGCCTGGATGGCCCTCTTCAGCCAGAACATGATGGAACTCGCCGTGGAGCTCGCCGTCCACGACCGCACCTACGAGGACATGGTCGTTAAGTTCGTGGAGCACTTCTACTATATCGCCAGGGCCATGAACCGGCCCGGGCCGGACGGCATGTGGGACGAGGAGGACGGCTTCTATTACGACCTGCTGCGGCTCCCCGACGGCAGCGCCACGCGGCTCAAGGTGCGCTCCATGGTGGGGCTGCTGCCCCTGTGCGCCACCACGGTGATCGAGAAGTGGCAGCGGGAGCGTATTCCGCAGGCGATGGCTCAGATGATGGAACGCCTGCTCCGGATTCCCGAGCTTTTGGAGACTATCCACCCCACGGGCCCGGGGCATTTCGGCGTGGCCGAGCGCGGGATCGGTGCCCTGGTCAACCCGGAGCGGCTGCGCCGGATTCTGACGAAGATGCTCGACGAGAACGAGTTCCTGGGCCCCTACGGCCTCCGTTCGCTCTCCAAGTTCCACGAGCAGCACCCGTATGTCTTCCACGTGCACGGCCAGGAGTACCGGGTGGACTACCTGCCGGCCGAGTCGAACACCGGCATGTTCGGCGGCAACTCCAACTGGCGGGGGCCGGTCTGGATGCCGGTGAACGCTCTCATCATCCGGGCGCTCCTGAACTTCTACCTCTACTACGGCGACAACTTCAAGATTGAATGCCCCACCGGCTCCGGCCAGATGATGAACCTCTTCGAAGTGAGCCGGGAGATCGCCGACCGGCTCAGCCGGATCTTCACCCGGGACGAGCACGGCCGGCGACCCGTCTACGGCGGCACGGAGAAGTTCCAGAGCGACCCCCACTGGCGGGACCACATCCTGTTTTACGAGTTCTTCCACGGTGATAACGGGGCCGGGTTGGGCGCCAGCCACCAGACCGGCTGGACCGGGCTCGTGGCCAAATTTATTCAGCTTTACGGCCTCCTGGACCCCAAGCGGGTCCTGGAGGTGGGTAAAGAGGCCATGTTCCAGCCGGGCACGTCGGGCGCTCAGAAGGTATAATAAAGTCTGACTCGGGCGGGTCCTGACTTGAGGGCCCGCCTCTTTCCAAGGATGGCAGGGACCAACGGGGTTTGGAGGTGTGTTTAATGGAACAAGAATGCAACACCGGGCCTCTGATCGCGAACGGCTGAAGACGCCTGCCTGATGCCAGTCGACCGGGTGCCAATGGCGCCGTTAGTGACGGAAGGGAATGACCATGCTGAAGGGGATTTGTATTGACAGGATGATACGCTGGCTTGTGTTGCTGAGCGTGCTCATACTATGTGGCTGTGAGGAGTTGGGGATACATGACACGACGAGCCTGCTGAGCCCCAAGTTTCAACGATCCGAAATACTGGGATTAGTGGCAGGGTTTGGCACAACCTTTGCCGCCGTGCCAGACTTGTTCAGGATGTTCAGGCGACAGTCCAGCCAGGGTATAAACCCGACGATGGCAGGTATCATGGGTGTTTTTCAGATTGTTTGGGTCTATTATGGTCTTTTGATTGCCTCACGGCCGGTGATTTTGTGGAACTTAATCGCCGTGATCATAAATTTTATGACCGTCTGGGCATATTTTCGCTTTGCCCGCCGCGCAATGAATAAAGCAGCAGAATAAAAATATTCTCTGAAGTGAAACCTGTCCGGCTGGACCGGGCTCCGCTGGGCTTTCATACCGATTTTAGGAGGATGTTGAGATGGCGCTGTATCCTTCCCTGTACCAAATAAACACCCGGGTATGGCTCCGGGAGCTGGCCAACACGTTGGGGCGTCAGGCTACCCTGGCCGATATCCCCGATTCCTTTCTTGATCAGTAGTCTCCCTGGGCTTCGACTATTGCTATGATAAGAGTCTCTACGATCGTCTCCTGTCCCGGGATGTCGCCGCGGTGCGGGCTCACCTCTGGGCTGATATGGCGTATCAGAACCGGCTGGCGAGATTCCTGGAAAACCACGATGAGCCCCGGGCGGCCCATGAGTTTCCGCCGCCGGTGCATCAGGCCGCGGCCGTCATCACCTACTTGACGCCCGGCTTGCGGTTCTTTCACGAAGGTCAGCTCGAAGGCCGCCGGGTCAAAGTCTCCATGCATCTGGGCCGCCGCCCCGATGAGCCGGTTGACCCGATCTTGCAGGAATTTTACCGCAAACTGCTGGCCTGCCTGAAACGCCCCGAAGTGCGGGAGGGACAATGGCAGCTTTTGGAAGTTCGCCCAGCCTGGGAGGGCAACCCCACCTGGGACCGCTTCCTGGCCTTTGCCTGGGAAGGTGAAGGCAATCAACGCCTGCTTATCACCGTCAACTATGGTCCCACCCAGGGGCAGTGTCATGTGAGCCTCCCGTGGGATGATCTAAGGGGAAAACAGGTAATCCTCCAGGACTTGGTGCAGGAAGCGCGCTACGAATGGCAGGGGGACGATCTCTGCAACCAGGGCCTCTATGTGGATCTGCCGGCCTGGGGATTTCATGTCTTCGCCTGTGACAGGTCTGATTAGTTTTGGCTGTCTTATTAATGGAGTTGTTAATCATGAACAGAAATTTCTCATTTTGGAAGCTGTTGGGGATGGCAATCCTTGCCGTCCTGTCTTTGCCCCTGATTTTCGGCCGGCCGGCCCTGGCGGCCCAGGATGCCTGGCCCAAGCGCTTCGATGATCCCAAAGGCACCGTGGTCATGTACCAACCTCAAGTGGAGGACTTCAAAGACGATAAGCTGACGGCCCGGGCCGCGGTGTCGGTAAAAACCAAAGAAATGAAGGCCCCGGTTTTTGGGGCTGTCTGGCTCTCGGGCCGGGTCCTGACCGACCGGGACACCCGCATGGCCACCATTGATGAGGTCAAGGTCACTGACGCCAAGTTCCCCGACGCCAAGCCGGAGCAATTAGAGAAATTGACCACCTTCTTGAATACCGAGATGGCGGGATGGAGCATTCCCATTGCCCTGGACCGGTTCCTGGCCGCCCTGGAGGTGCTGGAGCAGGAACAGAGGGGAGACCGGGGCCTGAAAAATGATCCCCCCAAAATCATCTTCGTCAGCCATCCCGCCGTGCTGGTGCCTCTGGACGGCGACCCCAAGCTGCTGCCCGTCCCCAAATCGTCTTTGATGCGGGTGGCGAATACACCGTTCCTCATGCTCTATGATCCCCCGGCCAAGACCTATTACCTGAAGGGTGGTGAAGACTGGCTGGCTGCCGCGGATCTCAAGGGTCCCTGGAAGGACCTGGAACAAGTCCCGGAAGCCATCAAAACGCTGGAGGCGGAGGCCAATAAAACTGCTCAGGGCAAAGGCGCGCCCAAAAAAGTGGAGGCCAAGGCGGGCAAAATGCCGGAGGTCATCGTCAGCACCGTGCCGGCGGAACTTCTGGTCACCGACGGGGAGCCCCAGTACACTCCCATTAAGGGCACCAACCTCCTGTTCCTGAGCAATACGGCCAACACGATTTTCATGGACACCGCCACCCAGGAATACTATGCCCTGATCTCCGGCCGCTGGTTTAAGACCAAGGCTTTGGCTGATGGGCCCTGGACCTACGTGGCCTCGAACCAGCTCCCCAAAGACTTCGCCAAAATCCCGGAGAACTCGGCCAAGGGCTTTGTCCTGGTAAACGTGGCCGACACCCCCCAGGCCAAAGAAGCGGTCCTGGACAACTCCATCCCCCAGACCGCCACCATCGACCGCAAAAAGGCCACTACCAGGTGGAGTATGCCGGGGAGCCCAAGTTCGAGAAGATTCCCGCTACGGACCTGGAATACGCCGTCAACACCGGCAAGTCCGTGTTTAAAGAAGGCGCCAAGTATTATGCCCTGGACCAGGGGGTCTGGTATGAGGCCGACTCCCCCAACGGCCCCTGGACAGGTGTCAGTAACGCCCCCCCGAACAGGTGGACAAGATTCCGGCCAGCAACCCGCACTACAACGCCAAGTACGTCAAGGTCTACGACTCCACCGCTGACACCGTCACCACGGGCTACACTCCCGGCTACACCGGCTCTTATGTGGACAACGGCTCGGTGGTCTACGGCACGGGTTACGATTATCCGGCCTACGCCACCGCTGACACCTACATCCCGCCGCCGGCTCCGCCCACGTACGGCTACTCAGCCGCCTATGACCCTTACGCCTCTTCCTGGGGTTATCAGTCTTCCTATTACAACCCCACAAGCTGGTTAGGCCCCGGTCTGGTGGGGGCTGGTGCAGGTATGCTCGCCGGCTATGCCATTTGGGGCAATCACAACAACTATGGCGGCGGCTACTGGGGCCCCGGTGGTTATAACAATGTCAACATTGACAATAGCCACAATAACGTCATCAACCCCAGGCCGGGTCAGCGTCCTCCGGGCTGGCAGGAGCGGCCGGGAGGAGCGCCCGGACGGCCTTCCACCCTGCAGCCAACCGGGCGAATCTGTATAACCGGCCGGGAAACGACAATCGCTTGGCCTCTCGCCCCGGCCGAACCCACTGCCATGCCGGTCAGCGGACTTGCTCCCGGCCGCCCTGGCCAAGGCCCGGGAGAGCGTCCCGGCACCCAACCTGCCAGGCCCGGCCAGGCAGCCAAACCCAAACCCGAAACCAGACCGGTCCAGGCGGCCAAGCCCGCCCAGCCCAAGGTCAGGCCGGCCGGAGGGCCAAACAACGTTTTGGCCGATAAAAACGGCAATGTCTATAAGCGAGACAACCAGGGCAACATGCAGCCCGCCAGCAGAAACCGGCAACCCGGCAAACGGCGGCCTCCCGGCCTGCTCCCCGGCCCAGCGTCGATAGTCAACAATTAAATCGGGACTACGCCGCCCGGCAGCGGGGTGAAGTGCGGACCCAGAATTTCCAGCGAGCCAGTGCCCCGCCCAGACCCAGTGTTTCCCGGCCTTCCGGCGGCGGCGCCCGACCTGCTCCCGCGGTCAGCCGGCCGGCCGGAGGCGGTGGCGGCGCCATGCGTGGTGGCGGTGGTGGTGGCGGTCGTGGCGGGGGGGAGGAGGCCGGGCGGTCGACGGTA
>CAVZSK010000035.1:0-20273 GCA_963777875.1 uncultured delta proteobacterium
CAGCACAATTCAAACATATTTTGTAAATATTACGTTTAATCCCGTAACCCATTCATCGCTTCTTCCAACTTGACCGGGGCCACGTGGGTATAGATTTCCGTGGTGGTAATGCTGCAGAAAGATAATGGAACTTGGGAACCAGAGAGAAAAGTTAAAAAATTATGGCACTGGCCGAAAATCCGAGCTTTGCTGGGGGGAAAAGCGCTGCGGCAGGTCGATGATGACCTGGGTGCCCCGGCCCACTTCGCTTTCGATTCTGATGCTGCCCCGGTGTTCTTCCACGATCTGGCGCACAAACACCAGACCCAGGCCGGAGCCGCCGATCTTGGTGGTATAAAAGGGGGTAAAGATCTGTTCCACCACCTCCGGGGGCATGCCCCGGCCGGTGTCCTGGATTTCCAGGCGGGCCAGTTCCCCTGCCATTTTGGTGGTCAGGGTGATGCTGCCGCCCCGGGGGGTGGCCTCAATGGCGTTGCGCACCAGGTGCGATAAGGCCACCCGCAGGAGGTGGCCGTTGATTTTGCCGATCAGCGGCTCCGGCCACAGAGAGGTTCTGCAGGTTGAATCTCCTTGACCTCAAACTCCGGGGCCAGCATGGTCAAGGTGGTCTCCACCACCTGATTGAGGTCTTCCTGGCCGAAAAAGTATTCCCGTTTTTCCGCCAGGGATTCGAACTTCGTCACCATCTCTTCCATGCGCTTGGTTTCCGCCGGCAATGGTGGTCAACCACTCCCGGGTCGGGTCGTCGGGGTCCAGGCGTTTCAGGAGCAGCCGGCTGAATCCGCCGATGACACAGATGGGATTCCGGATGCCATCCGCCACCCCCAGGGCCATTTCCGCCATGGTGCGCTCCATCACCATGGTCTCCATGTCCCGGTTGAGATTGAGGATATCCCGGCTGAAGGTTTCCAATTCCGCGTGGTTGGCGGACATGCGTCGATAAAGGCGCTGGAAGTGCTGAAAAAAGACCGTGACGCTGGCAATGAGGATAAACGTAAAGGTATTGATGGCGCCGCTGAACGGTGACAGGGACTTCCAGACGTGGGGGTATCCGGCCATAATGAGCACGATGTTTGGCGATATGACCCAGGGAGCGGGACAGGGCGAAAACTGCCAGGGCGGTGCTGAACCAGAACAAAAAGATCCACAAGGCATTGTCCGGCTCCTGCCTGGAGGAGACGGCGGACGGTGGCGAAACACAGTCCCGCCAGGATTATGGCCAGGATAGAGCCGCTGATGTCCACCACCAAAGCCGGGGTCAGAGACCAGATCATGGTTTCGCCTTCTCTTTCTGTTCGGCCCGAAAGGCCCTGAGTCCCAGGTAAAACAGCAACAAGGCCGGAATCAGGATGAGGTGATCCAGAGAGGCCAGATAATACATCAAGCCGTTCAGATCAGTGATGTGCAGTTGCCTGAAAATATGTCCCGCCTGCTGGTCAATGGCCGCGGGATCAAGCCTTTCCTCGGCCCAATGGCCCCAGAAAGGTCAGGACATTCCAACCGGCAAATAGTATGCAGGCCCACAGTAAGCTGCGAAAGCCAGGGCGGGCGAGCAGTCGGCGCTGCCAGAGCTGCCAGCAGACGTAGAGCATGGCGCCCAGGAAGGCAACATGCCCCAATTGATGAGCATACAGACCTTCGGGATGGCCGTGGGTTTGGATGGCGAAGGCCGGCAGCGGCCACAACAGAATCCAGGCCACTAATCCAGCCACCATCTCCACAGGGAGGTTTGCCGTCGCATAATTAACCTTTCCAAAGTTGCGAGATTAATCTATTCCCAATCTCCTGCTTGGGACCGCCACTTCCTGCGAAGCTCCAGCTCGCAACCTAATGTCTTGTCTTATAATCCCTCCCCTGAGAAGCGCAGGTTAGGGGGAAGGGTGTATCAGACCTTTATACGGTATAACCACCTGTTAACATTATACTAACTCAGGAAATGTAGGGTGGGAAAGTGAAGCGCCTCCCGCCTTTGGCAATCTATGTTCTGAAATAAAGCATTTTTCGGCCAGGAAAATGTAGGGTGGGCACCGCCCACCATAATGATGCCATTTCCAAATGCCGTCCTATCATTCCGCCTCAGGAAATCACATAGCCCAACTCCCGCAGCGCCCGGGGATCTTTACGCCAATTTTTCCAGACTTTGACCCAGAGTTCCAGGAAAACTTTGCAGTCCAAAAGTTTCTCCATCTCCTCCCGGGCCTCCTGGCCGATGATTTTCAGCATGCTGCCCTTTTTGCCGATAATAATGGCCTTTTGGGAATCCCGTTCCACGAAGATGACGGCCCGGATCCTGACCAGGCGGGGCCGCTCCGCTTCGTCGAATTCTTCGATCTTTACTGCCGCGGCATAGGGAATTTCCTGGGAGGTATGATGGAACACCCGTTCCCGAATGAACTCTGCGGCCAGAAATCTCTCGGTCTGATCGGTGAGATGATCGCTGGGATACAGGGGTGGCGCCGCCGGTAACCGGTCGATGATTTCGCCCAGGAGGTTTGTCAGACCGTCCCCCAGCAGGGCGGCTATCGGCACCACCGGCGCCTCCGGCTTCAGGGAATGGTAGCGTTCGATGAGCGGTAAGATCTCCGGCTTGGGTATGGTGTCAATCTTATTGATGGCAATAATCAGCGGCTTGGTCAGCCGGCGGAGATGGGAGAGAATCACTTCCCGCTCGGCCTCAGGTTCCTGGGGGGTTACGAGCCAGACCACGACGTCGGCATCGTTGAGGGCGCTGACCGCAGCCCTGACCAAATTTTCATGCAGCAGGCCTTTGGGGTCCATGAGGCCCGGTGCGTCCAGGAAAAGGATCTGGGCCTCGGGGGAGGTTCACCACTCCCAGGAGTCGGTGGCGCGTGGTTTGGGGTTTGGGCGAGGTGATGGCCACCTTGTCCGCCACCAACCGGTTGAGCAGGGTGGATTTGCCCACATTGGGGGCGCCGCACAACGCCACGTAGCCGCACTTAAATGTGATCTCTGTCATTTTAGGTGTCGATTCGCTCATCTTGGCCGTCGCTTTCCCAGAGCCAGGCCCCCGACCAGGCCCAAAAGTGTTAAGCCACAACTCAACCAGGCAAAAATGTCGCCGTAACGGGTGTACCAACTGCCCCCCGACAACACCGGCAGCGGCGCGGTATGGGCCGCGGTGGTATACAGGTCCGACTGCCAGATAATGCTGCCGTCCGGCGCGGCCAGGGCACTGATCCCGGTGTTGGCCGCCCGGGCCAGGGAGACCCGGTTTTCCACGGCCCGGGTCACTGACATGGCCAGGTGCTGGTAGGGCGCACTGGTTCTGCCAAACCAGGCGTCATTGGTGATATTGACCAGAATACCGGCGCCGTTTTGGACCATGGCCCGGCTCAGGTCGGGAAAGATGGACTCAAAACAGATCAGGGTGCCCAGATCGGTCTGGGCCATGGACAGCACTTTGCCCGGCGGCCCCTCCACAAAGTCGCCCACCATGGGCACCATTTTACCGATAAAAGGGAAGAACCGCCGCAGCGGCACATATTCCCCGTAGGGGACCAGGTGGGCTTTGTCATAATAGCTGACGATGTCGCCCTCGGAAGACAGGAGAAAGGCCCGGTTGAAGAAGGATTCACCCTCCGGGCCGATTTCAAAAGCGGGACTGCCGAACAAGAGGTAACTGCCGCTCTGGCGGGCAATCTCACTCACTAACGGGGACAATTTCTTATCCCGTAAAAAGAAAAAAGGCGCGGCGGTTTCCGGCCAGACCACCAGCTTGGGTTCCTGGGGCCTGGTTTGCAGAGTCAGATCCCCATAAATTTTGATGGTTTCGGCCTGATACGTCGGGTCCCACTTCTTGCCCTGCTCGATATTGCCCTGGACCACGGCAACCTTCATGCGTCGGACTCTGGGCCATCTGCCGCTGCACCTCCGGCAGCCGGAAATAGCCATACGTCAAAGAGGCGATGCAGGCAGACCAAGGCCAGCAAGGCCGGCCGTAACACCAGGCGCCCGTCCGCCCAGCCCTGGAGCAGCTTGTAAAGACCGATATTGACAATGACAATCAGGGCGGCCGGACCGAAGACGCCGGTAATATCAACAAGTTGAAAAAGGTAGGGGGATTGGTGGAAACCATAACCCAACAGCATCCAGGGAAAACCGGAGATCATATAGATCTGCACAAATTCCAGGCTGACCCACAAAACCGGCCCCCACCAGGAGCCCGCCAGACCCCGGCCTTCTCCCCAGGTGTAGAGCAGGGCCCAAAACCCCCGGTATAAACTGATATAGCCCGCCAGCAGGAGAAGAATTATGCCTCCCACCGGAAATGGCAGTTTGCCATAGATCACGGTGACATAGATAATCCAGTAGAGCATGGCCAGATTTTGCGCCAGGCCGTGGCAAAACCCCAAAATGAAGGCCTTGCGGCCCTGGACTCCCTGCAGGGCCCACAAGAACGGGATCAAGCCACCCCAGAGGAAAAAGGTCACATTGAATTTCGGCAGCGCCGCCGCCAGCATCAGACCGGAAACTATCACGGCCAGGAGTTTGCCAACCATATTGAGGGATTTCCTTCCTGTGTGTCTCGGGATTTACTTCTTGTCGCCCCATGTCGCGGCACATGGTATTATTATGCGGTATGAGTGGTGGAAAAAACAAGTTAATGTTTTCCCCGGCGGCAGTAAACCACCGGTCCAAAGAGTTTGGGGGGAGGGCCGCCAACCCTTGACAGGGAAGGCATATCCGTGTATTTTCAACTAGAAAGTGTATTTCAAGACCACATGACTTAAGAGCGGTGCCAGGCTTTCAAGTGTGCCATCGATAAAATTAATTTCTTCCCACTCTCAACGTCTCCTGGGCGACGGGGAGATAAAGCGAGGGCAGAGTTTTGAGTCCATGAACCCTGCAGAAGGCACGTGATCAGCTAAAAGAAAGGCTGTACCTGCTTAAGGCTGTGCGATGTTTTCAGGCTTTGTGGTGATTTATTAAACATGGAAAATTTTGGCACCGACAATAACCGGTGGTCTCTTCCAGGTCTTCTGAGTCGGCGGGAAAAACAGATTTTGTTTCTGGCTACCTGGTTCAGGGTGGGCCATCTGCCTTATATGCCCGGGACCTGGGGCTCCCTGGCGGCGGTGCCCCTGTGGTGGCTGCTGCAGCACCTGGGCCTACTGGGTTATGGTCTGGCAGTGGTCCTTCTCGGGGTTGTCAGTATCTACCTCAGCGGCCGGGCCGAGATCTATCTCCAGCAGGCGGACGCCCCGGTCATTGTTATTGACGAGGTTGTGGGCCAACTGATCACCCTGGCCGCCTGCCCGGTCAATTTTTACGCCGTGGGGCTGGGGGTGGTCCTGTTCCGATTGTTTGACATCTTCAAACCCTTTCCCATCGGCCTGATCAATGCTCGTCTGGGTGGCGGCCTGGGAATCGTCCTGGATGATGTGGTGGCCGGCCTCTACGCCGGGCTCATCCTGGTCATCCTGGTCAAATGGATATTGCCTTGAGCGCCAACGACTTTACCGGCGAAATTATCTGCACCGGCAATGAAATCATCAGTGGCCGCATTGCCGATGTCAATGCCCGCTATGCCGCGGCTCGCCTGCATGAGGCCGGCCTCACGGTTACAGAGCATAACGTTCCTGGGGGACACGGCTCCCCTGTTTCAAGAAACCCTGGCCCGAGGTCTGAGCCGCTCCCGTTTCATTATTATTACCGGTGGGTTAGGGCCAACCGAAGATGATATCACGGCTACGGCCACCGCCTCAGTGCTGCACCTGCCGCTCCACCAGGATGAATACTTGTTGCAGCGCCTCCGGGAATGCTTCAAGGAAAGGGGCCTGACCTGGGAGGACCGGTTCGCCCGACTGGCGCTGGTCCCCCGGGGCGCCTGTATTCTGGACCCCCAGGGGAATGCCTGCGGCTTTTATCTGAAACATCAGGACACCTGGCTCTATTTTCTGCCAGGAGTTCCCCGGGAAATGCAACTGCTGTTTGATAACTATGTGTTGCCGCCCCTGCTGCACGCCGCGGCCGGGGGCGAGGCAGTCTGTCAACGCACCTTGCGGTTTTTCGGTCTGCACGAAACTGAGTTGGAAAACCTTCTCAAAGAGTTGTGCCAGTGCCACGAGGGCCTGTGCGTTGGTTATTATCCCAATTTTCCGGAGAACCACCTGACCCTGACCGTGCGCGGCCCCAAATCCCAGGCGTTGGAAGCGACTCTGGATGAGGTCACCAGAGATCTGGCGGCGCAGGCGGGCGATGCCTATTTAGGAGCAGCAACGTTGGAGGAAAACGTGGGCCAGTTGCTGCGGGCCCGGCATCTAACCCTGGCCGTGGCCGAATCCTGCAGCGGTGGTCTGATCTGCCATCGGCTCACCAACGTACCGGGGAGCTCGGACTATTTCCAGGGAGGAGTGGTAACCTACAGCAATCAGGCAAAGATGGACCTGCTGGAGGTGCCGTCGGACATGTTACAGGAACACGGCGCGGTGAGCGCCGCCACCGCCCGGGCTATGGCCCTGGGAGCGGCGGCGCGGTTTCGCGCCGATCTGGCTATCGCAGTCACCGGCATCGCCGGGCCCACGGGAGGTTCACCGGAAAAGCCGGTGGGCACCGTTTTTATGGGGCTGGCATCTCCTCAAGGGGTAACCAGCCGTCATTGCCTTTTTTACGGCTCCCGGGAGGAGATAAAAATTCTCACCGCGCAGACCGCCTTGGACTGGCTCCGGCTGGAGTTGCAGAAGACAGGGAAAGAGGGAAAGAAGAGGAATAGGGAAGAGGGATGAGTATGATACGCGCCTTTCTGGCTATCGACCTGCCTGAAAGCTACCTGGCCGGGCTGACGGCAGTGCAGGACTATTTGAAAAAGAGCGGCGCCGACGTCCGCTGGACCAAGGTAAGCAGCATCCATCTGACCTTGAAGTTTTTCGGCGATATTTCCGAAGATCAGGTGGAGACCATAACTGCCGCCGCCTCAGCCATTACCGGCGCCACCCCGGCCTTCAGCCTCAAAGGCCAGGGAGTGGGGACCTTCCCGAGTCCGAAAAGCCCCCGGGTGATCTGGCTTGGCCTGTCCGGTCAGACTGAAATCCTGGCAAGCCTGGTGCAAGACCTGGAACAGGCCTTCGCCCCATTGGGATTTCCTCCGGAAAAGCGGAAGTTTACGCCGCACCTGACCTTGGGCCGGGTCCGTTCCAGCCAGGGACGGGAGGCCTTGGGCCGGTTTCTCCAGTCGGTCCCATTGCCCGATTTTACGGATTTTCAGGTGGAGCATCTGGTTCTGTACCGCAGCACGCTACGGCCCCAAGGAGCGTTGTATACACCTCTCCAGAAGATCGCCCTGGGCGGCAATTGATTGAAATCCGGGCCGGCGAGCTGGCAGGGTGTTCTAAAAAAAAATAAAACAGCTATTTCACGGTTGCATCTTCGGGGGGAAATGCAGTAATCTAGTTTCTCAGGTTTAATAAAAGGAATCATTATCTTAGGTCCCGGAGCAGATGCAGACGATTTCACCCGCAGGCTGCGAATGAATAATTTAAGGTATCAAATTCAATGAATAATCCAATAAAAGGATGTCTCCTATGTCCACCCCTGCAGTAAACGACAAATCCAAGGCCCTGGAACAGGCCTTGACCCAGATAGAAAAACAATATGGCCGGGGTTCCATCATGCGCCTGGGCGCGGATGAAAAAATTGCCGACATCGGGGTGATCCCCACCGGATCCCTTTCCCTGGATCTGGCGCTGGGCATCGGCGGTATTCCCCGGGGGCGGGTGGTGGAAATTTTCGGCCCGGAATCTTCGGGCAAGACCACCCTGGCCCTGCATATTATTGCCGAAGCCCAAAAAGTGGGAGGCATAGCGGCCTTTGTGGACGCCGAACACGCTTTGGATCTCAATTATGCCCGCCGGCTGGGGGTTAAAGCCGAAGATTTGCTTATTTCCCAACCGGACACCGGGGAACAGGCCCTGGAGATCGCCGAGATCCTGGTGCGCTCCAATGCCCTGGACGCCATCGTCGTGGATTCCGTGGCGGCCCTGGTGCCCCGGTCCGAAATCGAAGGCGATATGGGTGACGCGCAGATGGGCTCCCAGGCCCGGTTGATGTCCCAGGCCTTGCGCAAACTCACGGCTGCCATCAGCAAATCCCAGACCTCGGTCATTTTTATCAATCAGATCCGCATGAAGATTGGGGTGATGTTCGGCAATCCCGAGACGACCACCGGCGGCAATGCCCTGAAATTTTACGCCTCCCAGCGTTTGGACATCCGCAAGGGATTGCCTTTGAAAGACGGCAACGAGATCATCGGCGCCCGGACCAAGGTTCGGGTGGTCAAAAATAAACTGGCCGCGCCATTTCGAGAATGTGAATTCGATGTCATCTTTGGCCAGGGTATTTCCAAGGAAGGTGATATTCTGGATCTGGCCGCGGACCTGAATCTGGTGCAAAAAAGCGGTTCCTGGTACAGCCACGGTTCGGAGCGTATAGGCCAGGGCCGGGAAAACGCCAAGGCTTTCCTGCGGGATCATCCGGAATTGCTGGCCGATCTGGAAAATCAGGTGCGCAATAAACACGGGGTCAGCAACAAGCCAGGGGTTGAATCTGCCGAGCCCACAGGAGAAGGATCATGACCGGGAGGGAAATTCGAGAAAAATTTTTGGCCTACTTTGAAAGCAAAGGGCATACGCGGGTGGCCAGTTCCCCGCTGGTTCCGGCCCAGGACCCGACGCTGCTGTTTACCAATGCGGGCATGGTGCAGTTTAAACGGACTTTTCTGGGAGAAGAGCCGCGTTCCTATTCCCGGGCCGCCACCGCCCAGAAGTGCGTCCGGGCCGGCGGCAAACACAACGACCTGGAAAACGTGGGCAAGACCGCCCGGCACCACACCTTTTTTGAGATGTTGGGAAATTTTTCCTTCGGCGATTATTTTAAGGCCGGGGCCATTGAAATGGCCTGGGAACTCCTGACCGAACATTACCACCTGCCCGCCGACCGGCTGTGGGCCACGGTGTATTACGACGACGCCGAGGCCGCGGACCTCTGGCATGATCTTATTCATATCCCCCGGGACCGGATTGTCGGCTTAGGGGAGAAAGATAATTTCTGGTCCATGGGCGACACCGGTCCCTGCGGCCCCTGCTCCGAGATCATCATCGATCAGGGCGAGGCGCGGGCCTGCGGCCCTGACTGCGGTATCGGCCGCTGCGACTGTGACCGGTATCTGGAAATCTGGAACCTGGTGTTTATGCAGTTCAACCGGGATGAACAGGGTAATCTCCATCCCCTGCCCAAACCCAGCATCGACACCGGCATGGGCCTGGAGCGCCTGGCCGCGGTTATCCAGGGCGTTCCCACCAACTTTGACACCGATCTCATCCGGCCCATCATCAGCCGCACCGAAGAAATGTCCGGGATGGCCTACGGTAAAGATCCGGCCCTGGATGTGGCCTTTAAAGTCATTGCCGATCATTGCCGGGCCATTACCTTTTTGATTACTGACGGCGTGCTGCCCAGCAACGAAGGCCGGGGTTATGTCCTGCGCCGCATCCTGCGCCGGGCCGTACGGTTCGGCCGCCTCCTGGGATTCAAAGAGCCCTTCCTGGCCCCGGTGGGTCATCAGGTGATCGATCTCATGGGCGACGTGTACCCGGAACTGCTGCCCGCCAAGTCCTTCATAGACCAGGTGGTGAATAATGAAGAGGAGCGTTTCGCCGAAACCCTGGATCACGGGCTGAAAATCCTCACCGACAACCTGGAGGAACTCAAGGCCGCAGGAGGGCGGATTCTGGCGGGTGACATTGCCTTCAAGCTGTACGATACGTTCGGCTTTCCCCCGGATCTGATTACCGATGTCCTCCTGGAACAGAATCTGGAATTGGACCTGGACGGTTTTAATGAGCACATGAACCGGCAGCGGGAAAGCTCCCGCCAGTCCTGGAAGGGAGGCTTGGCCGGGGAATTGCCGCTGGCGTACCAGGCCTTGCATACCCTGCCCGCCAGCCAATTTGTGGGCTATGACCAGTTTCTGGTGGATTCCCAGGTCCTGGCCATAATTCAGGGGGAGGAGGCGGTGAGTGGGGCGAAAGCCGGGGCGGAAGTGGAAATTGTGGTGGAGTCCACCCCATTCTATGCTGAATCCGGCGGCCAGGTGGCTGATACCGGACACATCGGCGGCCCGGAACTGCTCATTGCTATTACCGATGTGCAGAAACTGCCCAATGAGGTCATTATCCACAAGGGTACAATTGAAAAAGGTGAGATCAAGGTGGGCCAGACAGTCCGGTTGGCCATTGACGCGGACCGGCGCCGGCAGATTGCCTGTCACCACACCGCCACGCACCTGTTGCACGCGGCCTTGCGCCAGCATTTGGGTGAACATGTGAAACAGGCCGGCTCCCTGGTGACGCCGGAGCGTTTCCGCTTCGATTACAGCCACTTTGCCGGACTCAGCGAGGCGGAACTGGCTCAACTCGAAATCGACCTGATACAGGGCATCCAGCAGAATCTGCCGGTAAATATCACCTATATGTCCATGGACGAGGCTCTGGCGACCGGCGCCATGGCCTTATTTGATGAAAAATATGGCGACGTGGTGCGGACGATTGCGGTGCCGGGAATCAGTATGGAGTTGTGCGGCGGTTCCCACGTGTCCCAGACCGGGGATATCGGCCTGTGTAAGATTATCTCCGAAGCCAGTGTGGCCGCGGGCATCCGGCGCATTGAAGCCGTTTGCGGGGCCGCGGCCATCGCCTATGTCCAGGAGGAAAGCCAGGAACTGCAGGCTGTGGCCCAGCGTCTCAAAGCCACACGGGGGGAGATCTTAACCAAGCTGGACAGACTTATCCAACGCCAGAAGGAATTGGAAAAACAGGTGGAAGCCCTGCAGGGGCAGTTGGCCTCGGCCCGCTCCGGCGATCTGCTGGATCAGGTCCGGAGCGTGGACGGGGTCCAGGTGCTGGCCCTGGAAGTGGACGTCACCGATCCCAAAGACCTCAGGGATTTTGCCGATAAACTAAAAGACCGGCTGAAGAGCGGCGTCATCGTCCTGGGCAGCGGTAAAGGCGACAAGGCCATGCTCATCACCGTAGTCACCAAAGACCTGACGGACCGGTTTCACGCCGGGAAGATTGTGGGTGAACTGGCCGCGCAATTGGGAGGGAAGGGCGGTGGCCGGGCTGACATGGCCCAGGCCGGCGGCCCGGAGAAAGAAAAGCTCTCGGCAGTGCTATCGCAAGTATATGATATTGTGGCAAGATCAATGAAATAGGGATAACGGTTAAGCTATCTGAGTAAAAGATGAAAAACAACCCCACCCTAGCCCTTCGTTGACGGGGGGATAAAGGGGGGAAGTCATGTTGACCCACTTAACCTCTCAGAAGACTGAACTATTACCAAAAACTAATCTTTTCATTTAAGGAAGGTAGTTGGAGATAGTGAAATGAAAAATCTTACGATTAGGTTACCCGAAGACAGGATGGCCAGATTGCGGGAAATGGCTGTCGGCCTGGGGACGAGTCCGGAGGCATTGGCCCGGGCCAGCATTGAAGACCTCCTGGGACGCCCGGAAGAAGATTTCGAGAAGGCAGCACAATATATTCTCCACAAAAATGCCGAGCTCTATCGCCGACTGGCCTGATGCGCTATCTTAGTTTATCCCAGGTATTGCAACTCCATCGCCGCATCATCGAGCAATCCGGGGGCAGATTGGGAATTTTCGACCTTGGCTTGCTCGAATCAGCCTTACAGCAACCTCGCATGGTCTTCGGAGGGGAAGAACTTTATCCCTCTCTGGCTGAAAAAGCTTCGGTTCTTGGTTTTACTATTATTCACCATCACCCTTTTATTGATGGGAACAAGCGCACCGGCCATGCCGCTATGGAAATATTTCTCGTTTTAAACAGGTGTGAGTTAATCTCCCCGGTGGATGAATCCGAAAAGATTGTCCTGCAAGTTGCTTCGGGAGAGCTTTGCCGGGAAGAATTCAAGACCTGGATTGAACAACACCTCTCACCAAGCAATCGCTAGAAAGAATTTTAGCCAGACCTTAGCCCAGCCATTTTTCATTGTGCGGCGCTCCCCAGGAATCCACCGGCTAGCGCTTCGGGGCGACCAGTCGCGCCTTGGCCAATAATTCCGGACGATATTCAAAATGCATGCTATCATAATGATACCACTTCCCGCCCCAGATAAATCCTTGTTCCTCGAAGGCGGCAACGATCTCCCAGGGATACTCGGACTGCAGGGCCAGGAGTTCCATGGGGTTCAAGGTTTTGCCCCACCGCCAGTATTTACCCTTGTGGAGATCTATGGCGATCCCATGGGAATGGGCACTCAGGCGGTTGGTGCCGGCAATGCTCCGGCGGTTATACGTCCCTCCCAGGGGAAAGAGAAAAGCTCGCAGACCAGGGTCCCTGGCCAGGGCCAGGCTCAGTTTTTCCCCTACCTTGGCCAAAGCCGCGGCCGCGCCGTTTTTCGAGTTGAAAGAGGCTTTGGTCCCGGCAAAGTTCACTGGAACGAGGCTGTCCTGGACCTGTGCGGCAGTGGCGCCATACACGGCATTAAAAAAAGCCTCTACCCGAATCCTCCCCGGGTCAAAATCGGGAGGCGTCTCGGCTTTGGGCTTGCCGGGCAGGTAGAGTTGGGACAGCATGTCCTCCAAGTCGGGATGATTCAACTTTTCCTCAAAACTTTTGGTGCGGCCGTCATCATAGACAATCGTCTGACCATCCGGCATGATAAGATACACCTGATTTTGAGCCCGGGACTCCACCCCTTTGATAAAATTACCGTAGGTCATGAAGAGGACCTTGAGATCGGTCTGCAAGGTTTGATTTTGACGGACAGTTTCGGGCAGCTTTTCCAGAGCGGCGGTAAAAGCCGGCGGCGTGGCCTCCTGGGCCGCGTCGGCCTGGTTTACGAAGATTAAAACGACTGCCAGCCCGATCATGAGGAGTCGAGCAGGTATGCGGGTATTGCTCTGATTCATGGTAAATTACCTTATTTTCATATTGTTAGGCGTATTCTTTAGAGTCTGCTTTCATACTCCAAAATGACTTTGATATTATGGCGCTCCAGAGGGGTGATGGTTTTATCGGCCAGACGGTTGGCGGCGGCGCGGTTGGCCAAGGTGCCCTTGGGTCGATACCAGGGTTGATTGGCAAAATAGGCCCGCAAATCATCACGCTCAAAAACCCAGCCATGCCGGGCAAAGATTTCATTGCGCATTAATTCAAGTTCTCGGCGGGACAATGGGGCCAAATCCGCTCTGGTGACCGGCCGCCGAGAGGTCCAGGACCAAGGCGAGGACACTGCCTGACCGGGAAGGTCTGGTGGCCGTTTGCCGAATTTACCCTCGTACTCTAATATAGCACTGATATTCCGGCGTTCCAGGGGGGTAATTTCTCTGTCAACCAGACGGTTGGCGGCCTCCCGGTTGGCTAAGGCGCCTCTGGCTTGATACCAGGGTTGATTTTCAAAATAGGCCCGCAAATCATCACGCTGGAAAACCCAGCCATGCCGGGCAAAGATCTCATTGCGCATCAATTCCAGCTCCCAGGGAGACAATGCAGTCAGATCCGCGCTCGTGACCAGTCGTTGCGAGGTCCAGGGCCAACCGGGGCCCGGTTCCGAAGATGACGGGGTTTGCTCCGGGGCAGGGGGTGGAGGAAGTGGAACAAACTCCTGGGCGTATGTCAGGACCTTTGATGGCTCAGGAAGGCTGGGGGGGACCTCCTGCACCTGGGATGGAGGGGGAGGGCTGTCACCGAATTTTCCCCAATAATATCCTCCTAATACTCCGCCGACGGCGACAAGCACCAAGCCGCCGATAATCCAGGGAATGAACCCCTGGCCCCGTTGCCAATCTTTCGAGAAGGGGCGGTCGACGGTGGAAAGGGGGGAACGGGGCAGATCGAATGGGTCGGCGAGGCCGGAGATGGCCCGGCGCTGACCGGCTGGCCACACCCTTGACAAAACTTGGCACCCTTAGGTCGAGAAGTTGACCACATTTTTCACAGAAATTTTTCTGATCAGGCATACTGTTTTACCTCGACGAGTTCATGGAATACTCTTGATTTACTAAAGTTATCATCAGCTAAGAGGATTCTACCGGAGAGTTAGCTTTCTGCGAGCTTGCCCGGCGCCTGGATTGCGACGCTGAAACTCCGACCCAGATAAAAAATGACAAACCCAGGGCCGCTATTCCGGTTTGAAGCCATTCGTGAGCGTGAAAAAGTTCATAACGACGGTACCTGCCGATGACCCAATCAGGGACTTCGTCGATCTGTAGTCCCTGACTGCGGGCGAAGGTGCGGAACTCATCAGGGTTGGTTCGCTGCTGGACTTCCAGACTCCGGCTGACAAAGCTCACCAGAATGACGCCTGCCAACAGCAGGGAAACGATCCCGAAAAAGCGGTGAAAAGCTAAAAACCAGATTGCCCCCAGCCCCCCTGCTAACAATAACCAGATGAACACCGGCGGCACTTCCAAGGGCAAAGCGGTTATGAGGAAAGCGGCTACCAGGGCTAAGATAGATTTTAGTCCCAATTTGAGGTTTGGGGAAAGACCCCGGGGGCGGGGTGCGGTTTTTTTATTTATGCCTCTGGCAGCCCATTTTTGGACGGCTGACAGGACCTGGTCATAGTTTTTGGGGGTGCAATAAAGCCGCAGTACCACATGCCAGCTATCCATCAGGCTGATGACCCGTGTTTTAGGGTGGATGTTCAGGCGCCGCACCTCATCCCAGCTGATGCCGACACTTTCCCTGGCCATCCCGAGCAGACCGGCCCCGGCCACCCCGGGTTTGCCGGCCAGGGCGCCCAAAATCACCGCCAGGCGATTGCCCCAGCGGCCCCGGCGACTGAGACTGGCTACCATGGCTCCTTGAGGGCCCAGCATGAACCCCATGGGGAAGCGGTTGCCGAAAAAAAACAACATCACCAGAAGAAAAAGGACAAGTATGCCAAGACTCGTCAATCCCACCGGCGGCAGCATGGAAATGAGCCCGCGCCAATTTCGTTCGAAAATGAAGATGGCGGCCATGATCAAAAACATGAACAGGGTAGAGAATCCCCAGACCTTCAGCAGGTCATACATGATAAATTGATCGGTCAGAAGAGGAACGTTGACCTGCCAGGATAATTCCTGGCCGGTCTGGTGACCCTTGGGCTGCAGGTCTGCAAGGGGAGGAGGGGTATGGGCGGTTTTAGGAACAGCGGCGGTTTTTTCATGAATTAAAGGATTACCGCACTGGGAGCAAAATCGGGAGCCGTTTATACTGGCGGCGCCGCATTGGGAACAAAAGGCCGGTTGGGCATCCATGTATCGTCCTTCTTTAGGCTGGTCAAAACAAGCTCTGGCCGGCTGTATTTTTAGGGCTGACCGGAACTCATCATTGGGATATTTTAAAGTCTAGTCCCGGTAACCCCGGCACGTTCTAAGCCGTCGGGTTGGTGGATTGTACCTGAATGCCAATCTCTCGCAAGGTTTCCAACAACAGGGTATAGTTGACCAGGTTACCCCAGGGGAGCTTGATCTGGCTCTGGTCCCTGAGTTCCAGGATTATACCCGACTCGATGTCACCCTCCAGCAGCGGCCTGGCTGCGGCAATCTCCCCCACGTTGAGACGGCGTGAACCGAAAAGCGTGGAAATAACCAACTGGCCGGGTTCAATCCGGATGGCATAACTCGCGTTCCGGGCTGCCCAGACCGTAAGACTGAGGGCGCCCAACGCGGCCAGCCAGCATCAATAAGGTTACCCCCAAGTCCTCGGTCCACATCTGTTGGGTGGGATCGGAGATCCAGAAAGGAAGGGCAAAAAACAGGGTAAAAAGAGGAATCCGCAGATATCCAAGGGGAGGCCACCCCCGAGATAGTTACAATAGATTTCTTTATCCCGGGCTTTTTCGTCGGCGAAGGAGGCCAAACCCGGCAACTCCGGCCAGAAGCGGTATCCAGCAATGCCGCCGCCAGGGAAAGACCAAGGAGGCCGGCGCCCCTGTGTTCCTGGGTTCGAAGCCGTACCCATACCGGACTTCAAGATAGGACTTGACTGGAGGGTCCCTCCGGACCCAGATAATTTACTGTCCAGGTCCGGCTCATCTGCTCCGATCGGTTTTTCAGGGCAGACAGTGGCGTTTCCTCCCAAAGAAAGACATAGGCTTGCTTTTGAGGCAAAAACCGATGAGCATAGGGACTGGCAAAACCATTTGAGACATCTTGAAAAAACTTTTCCCAAGGTTTACCGTCAACCTCAATGAGCCGATGTTCCGTTTGCCGGTTAATATATTCCTGGAGGGACCGGGTTTAGTCGGTCTTTCGGAGATATTCTTCCGCCAGTTCCATGACGCCCATGAGTCGGGGGCCGGTTTTGGGGCGGTATTTTTCGGCCATTTGGGCGGCGAAATGAACCGGGGCAACCATTACCAAGGATGGAACTGTGGTAAAAGCCAGGGCTAGACATCCGGCGATACCTGCCGGAGTATGTCGACGGCGAATGAGTCCAGGCATTTGCCAGCTCTCCGGTTTGGCCAATTTTACTGTCGCTTTTTTCCAACCGGGCATTCGGCCATAAGATCATGCAAAGCCTGTTTTTGCTTTGTGAAACCTGCTATAAAGTAGCCGATCCCCCAGTATCAGGCCTGATATATACTTACCAAAATTGCGGGCGGTGGCCCGGCCAAAGGTGAGACGGCGTCCCTGCAGGTCGGTAACAAGACCCGGGCCCTTTTGCCCGGGGTGGCCTGCCAGCGGGAACTCTCCAAAAGAGCAAAATAGAGCCAGACGGGGCGGGTCCAGTGAACATATAGTAAAAAGCAGTTCTGCCCGGGGCTCGTGCCATTTGATTAGGGTCGGCTGGGAAGGCCCCGAAAAGTGATAACGAGAAGGCGCCGATGACAAGGCCCAGGGGGACGGAATCGAGGATCAGGCAAGGGTTCGCCACCAGAATCCGGCATAGACGGCGGCCCCCGAACCCGGGTCGAATTTGGGAAACAGGTGCAGCGCCAGGCGGGGGAGGGGGCATGACGAGTGTTTTCGCTCCAGTTAGCGGTTTTCCTACCTTGAAGCCACACGTCCGGCAGAAGTTGGCTCCCGGTACCAACGGCTGCCGGCATTGGGGGCCGACTCCGGTTGCCAGTCGGTTGAGGAGATGCACCCAAAGCGCGACCACAACTCCGGCAAAAATTGGCGTCGGCAGGCTCTGGCCGGTTACAGGTGGGGACAGAGCCGGTTCCAGGGAAGGAACTGGAGGCGGCGGCGCAGAATACCGGGGTTGGCTGGATCTTGGGGGGAACCATTTTCTCTGCCCCCGCAATGGCGGCAAAAGCGGGCGGAGGCAGGCATGGTCTGACCGCAAGACGGACAGGGCCAGTTAGCATCTGGACTGGCAGCTGGAGGTGGAGGAGGGGGCGGCGGCTCCGGGGAAACTTGAGGTGGAGTCTCAATCTGGGGAAATACAGGGGGAATTTCTCCACCAACGGGCTCCAGACCGGCTTCCTGGGTGGTTATCCAGTTCGGCAACTCCTGGGTCCACACCGGATGGATCTGCCTGAAGCAGTTCGGCGGCGAGCCATTGCCGGATCTGCTGTTCATCCACGGGGCCGGCTGGTTGTCCGTGCCCTTTCTTCTGGTAATACCATTGTTTCTCTTGTAGGTCAACGGGAACCCCGTGTGATGACGGTAGTGGGACAGCCGTTTTTTCCCGAGGAGTAACCGGGGGCCTCACTCTGACACGCCGGCCTGCAGTAAGTGGAGGTTTAGGGGCTTGGGTTGAGAACCGGCGTGGGGGGATCGACCAATCTCCCAAGTTCTTGAGGTTAATCGAAGGGGGACTGGTTGGCGTCCTCCTCAATGGGAAGGCCTGGCGGGCCCTGCAGGCGACATGGTTCGGAGGTGGCGCCGGCATTTCCACCTTAGCCCCGCACTGATGACAAAACCGCCCTGAATCCGGCAACAACACACCGCAGGCGCCCAATGACTCATCACCACTCCTCCTGATGGAAGAAACTTCCTTAGACAGACCCAGGCGGGGAAGAACACACCAGACTCGTCCGACAATATGTGCCTGGGACACCGGCCACGGGTCAGGGCGGTGGTTGGCGTCACCTTGCAGGCGCCATGCAACCACGGTCTTTTCCTGGAGGCGATGTCCCCCACCGACAATCCTCCTTGATTAGATCGGTAAACCACCATCTCTCCTATCGCCGGATCCCTCCGAAAAGGGAGAACCAGCACCAGATATGTCCTGCACCCTGGGGGACCATGCTGTGGCCTCGAACCAGAAAAGCCTTGATCATGGTTGCGGCTCCTGTTCGGCAGGTAGGGCCTCAGGAGGAAGTGGATGCCTGGGAAGGTTTGGCCTCTCCTTTGACCTGGGGGCATCGCCGCAAAATGGCGGCAGAGATGAGTTGATTTTGCTTCTGGCCGGTTTCAGAGACCCCCAAGGGTTGAAATAATTCTGGATTTTGTTCGTCTTCCCGGGTAATGCCCCCCATCTCCGTCTCTTTCGAGCTCCAGAGGCCCCGGGGCAGGGGATATTTACACAAGGTCAAGAGATTGTAAGGTGCAAGTTCTCCCAGGGGAACGTTTTGTTTCCTGACTCCCTCTTTGCCGCCCAGGGTAATGCCGTCCAGGTCTTCTGGCTGCCAATTACCCCTTGAGGCCGACCCTTGGGCTAAATAGGCCTTTAGATCATTGCTGAGAAAGTGGTCATTTGTTTTCGGGAATTCCTTCCAGAAGCCAGCCGACTCCAGGTTTTGAGCCCGGAGCAGGTCCCAGACCAGTTCCAGTTCGACACCCGTCTCCAGCAGATCGGGATCGGTATATTCTTCATCCTCCACCAGTTCGATTTCCATGACCATTTCCAGGGTAGGGGAGGCGAGATTGAGTCATGCCGAGACAGGCGGTTTTTTTGGCAGCAAAATTCCCACTGCCTTTGGCAGGATCACCAGTGGGCTGGACCTGAGGCCGCACCAAGGGGTCCCCAGGATCCTGGTTCAGCCAGACCTCCAGGCCAGGAAACCGGTTCCCGGTGACTTGTTGCTCGAACCAGGAGGACAGGAGCATGGCGGTGAAGGCCACGCCGTGGGCCTGGCTTTCGAACCATTGTTTCTCGATAATCTTTTCAGTGAGACAGCAGGGCCCGTTGACTATTGATTCATTCAAGAGCGCCGACTGAATGAAAGAAGGATCATTTCTAAAAAATTTTTTATCGCGATAATGAAACGATTCACTGAGAGCTTTTGGGTTGGGGTGGACGTGAATCCAGCGGCGCATGACCGCCCCGGCAGTGTTGTCGATGGTGGCATCCTCGGGGAGGGGCATGGGTATTGGCACGTCGAACTGAGCCAGTAAAAGGGGTAGGTTTAACTGTTCATAGCGGGTAACAAACCGGTTCAAGGCAATTTTTTTGGTTGTCACCTCCGGGTCTGCCAGAATGGTTTGTAACGGATTCGAGCGGATTTCATTTTCCAGGTAGTCGTTGATAAGACTTATATAAGGGTAAAGATCGATGATGATTTCAATTACTGACTTGAGAGACTCAGCCGGGAAGAAGTATTTAGGATATATTCCCATGATATTGTTGAAGCCCCCGGAGAGCGGCCTGATCCCTAAAATGAGATTTCCAAGGATTGTTACTTGCGGCTTGACGTTTTTCTGGGCATCTTGGAATTGGAACGATGGGTTTGAAAAGGAAACCGTTTTGGGGAAAAAGAGGTCTCCGGCCTACTTGGAGAAACAACAGGCATAGTTCATACAAAGCGTCGGTATTGGGGGCGCATTTCTGCAGTCGACGGGAGCGGTTAGGGCCAGAGGTTTGACCTCCGGGTTGATGGGGTCGTGGGAATTGGCGTTCCCAGGAATCGTGTTGTAGCTGTAATATCGATTGTAGGTGAGTTCTGATAATTTTGCAAATAGGGAATTATTCGGAATGGCAAAATCCTTTTGATAAGTCCACCAAACATTTTTACCATCTTTAAAAATTCGCTGATGGGCGGAAGCGTAAACCCTTTTGGGATCAAAGGCCCACTTATGGCCGCATCTGGCCAGCCGCCCACTGGCACATCATGAAGGTCGGCATAGAATTCCAACGGGTCGGAAGGGTCCGCCCCCTGCTCTTCAAAACACCCACCGGATGGGCGTCGTCCCGAACGTGGGCTGGGACGGCCATGTCCTGGAGGAGGTGGCATACCCGTCCGATGGCGTAGAAACCCAGATGAGAGTAGCCCAGCTGGAAATAATTCGTGGCGTCGCCAACACTGTAGTTACGATGTTCAGTATCGAGGTGCCAGTTAAACCCCTGTGTACTCGTAGG
>CAVZSK010000036.1:0-33133 GCA_963777875.1 uncultured delta proteobacterium
GACCCCGTCCGCGGAGCTAACAGTCATGTCCCCAAATTTTTTTTAACTCCTGGCACTCCTCTCTCTGGCTTGATTCAATCGAACTTGTCTCGTCCTCGTAGCAGGTGGGAAATACGTAAAAGAAATGATATATATGTATTCGAAATAATTTTTTTGTCAAGAACGTCCTTCAAATTTTGCGCCTCTGATTTGGGCGGATGACCTATAATTGAAGCTTATATGTATATAAAATGCACACCATGATAACCGGACTGCCAAACCTGACGTTTGGCCGGCCACGTGGTGCCGACCCCTTTTTTTGAATATTAGCGGATGCACTGGGAAAGTCTTTAGGCTATAGTATCATGTTATATTTCATTTAGGTTCATTTATTTCAGATTGATGGATATTTAATTTGGTCCATCCGGAATTAGCATGGGTACAGATGTAATCCACCGCAAAAAAAGTAAATGGCGGTTTTGAAATGTTCCTTGTTTCTATACCCACAGGCCCGGCGTTTGATGGCCATGATTTTGCTGTTCAGGCCCTCAGCCACAGCATTGGTCACCCTGTGGCGACAGTAGGTGAGGACATTGTCTATGTGCGTTTTGATCATCTCGGCGACTTTTTTTACTGGCTCCAAGCGGGAATGAGCCGCCCAGGCATACCACTTTTTGAAAAATTGGCGGGCTAACCCTGAATGGCTGTATTCCCACAGTTCCCGGAGACTTTCTTTGATGGCCCAGGCTTTCCCGACCTTAAGGTTCATTTCTTTGAGCCCCTCGAATTTGGGTCGATGCTTATCCGGCAGATTTTCGCAGCTGAACAGCCAGAGATATTTCGTTCCTTTGAGAGTGTCGTCACCGGCGGCAGAGAGCTGCCGATGTTCTTGTTTTCTCACCGTATCCACGGCCTTGACCATATGGCTCATGATATGAAAGCGATCAAAGACGATTTTTTGATCGGCGTCGGGCAGACACTGCATGGTTGCCTGGATGTAAGGAGCCCACATATCCATGGACACCGCTTCGACACCGTCTAACTGCTCGGGGCTCAGGCCCTTCCAGAAAGCTTGCAGGCTCTCGGCTTTGCGATCTTCCGCCACGTGCTCAACGGTGGCTCTTTCCAGGTCGCAGACCACGGTCATGTATTTGTGCCCTTTTTTAAACGCCTTTTCATCAATACCGAGGGCCGGGATCACCCTCTCTTGCTTACGATTCAACCCCCGAGCCACCGCCCGGTTCATAACGCCCCAGACTTCGTCCCAGTTAAGGCGCAAGAGGCGGCAGGCTCCCTGAATATTGGCACATTGTGCAATGACATCGATAACAAAGCATTCAAAAAGCAGGGTAAAACGAGAACGTGGCTCCGACCAGGGAACCTTGACCTGTAAGACCCCGTGTTCGGGACAATCGATGCGAGGAATGCGAGCATGCAGATAAGTGCGGAATTGGCAGGTATCCATATGCCGCCAGACTCTTTCTTCAGCATGGTCCCGACAGGTGAATGTCTGACTACATTTGGGGCATTCCCATTGAACGCCAAAATCATGTTCAATCCAGATATCAACCCGTTGCTCGGCAACCTGCAACTCTACCCTGGAAACATACCAGGGATTTTCAAGGCCCAAAATCTGTTTATAAAGATCGGTATCGCGCATCAGAATCCCCTTTTTGGGAATTCGTTATATCACATTACCACCCACGGAAAAGTCGGAAGGACCTTTAATTTTTAAATTAGCCGGAAAATCTGCCGCAGCCGTGAAAATTCATAACTTCCTAAACTTCTTTTTTAACGAGTCACCTGGTCATCCCACCAACATGATTGATCTCCACTGCCATATCTTGCCGGGTATTGATGATGGTCCGCGAGACCTGGGAAGAATCCCTGAAGATGGCAAATCTGGCCGTTGGCGACGGCATCCGGACTCTCGTGGCCACTCCTCACCTCTTTCCCCATCGCACTGTGGACCCCGGCGAATATAACGACCGGAAGACAATTATTCAGAAGATCGAGGAATTCCGCGCCAGACTGACGGCAGCCCAGATTTCCTTAGAGGTCCTCCCCGGCTGTGATTTTCCCCTGAGTCAGGAAGGTCTGGATCTGCTTGATGAGGACCAGGTGATCACCATCAATGACGGCAGACGCTATCTCCTGCTGGAATTTCCCGATACCTCCCTGCCACCGGCCACCGAAGATATCTGCTATGCCCTGCAATCCCGAGGCCTCACGCCCATCATCACCCACCCGGAACGCCATATGGTCATTCAGGAGCGGCCTGAAAAACTGTCCCGTTTCCTTGATCTCGGCTGCCTGGCCCAACTCACCGCCGCCAGCCTGACCGGACTTTTCGGCCGCCGGGTTGCTGACCTGAGCCGTACCTTGGTGAAAAAGGGCTATATCCACCTGCTGGCCAGCGATGCCCATAGTTCCCGGGGGCGGAAGCCGCTCCTTAGTGCGGCCGTAGACCCTGCTCTCCCGTATCATCGGCCCCGAAACAGCCCAGGCCATGGTCACCACCATCCCGGCCAAGATAATCCGCGGGGAAGACATTATCTGAAAACAGCCACTGAGAAATCCCATCCCCCCAGGTTGCCCAATCCCGTAATCCCAAAGCATTGCTGGAACCTGATCTCTGGAAAAATTCCCACTTGCGGTCCAGGAAGTAAAACAAGCGTTGCGTTTTTTTTCTAATGAGATAATATTACTATGTTAAAGCAAATAAATGGCAGTGGTCTGGACTTGCGGTTCAGGAGTGACCTGCTCTTATTATTACGACGCATCGCTAAGGCTGCCTGATCTGAGCCAAAGGTAGACGAAAGGATTTCCCCATGGCCTTAACCCCGGAAACCGTGCGTCAGGTGGCCCACCTGGCCCGTTTGACCCTCAACGACGCTGAGGTGGAGCTCTTTACCCGGCAATTGAATGACATCCTTAATTATGTGGAAAAACTTAACGAACTTGATACCACCGATGTACCTCCCATGGCGCATGTCCTGGAGCTGCACAACGCCTTCCGGGAGGACCTGGTAAACGACAGCCTGCCGGTGGAAGCGGCCTTGGCCAATGCCCCGGCCCAGCAACGCCATGCTTTTACGGTGCCCAAAATTATCTAAATGTAGGGCGGGAAAGCACCCGCAGGGCGGCGAAGCCCAAGCGCATCCCGCCTTTAGTAATCCAAAGGTAACAATGGCGTGGGCCCCACCCGCCCTAATTCCCGGAGTCCCAACCTATGACTGCAGCCTGGCAGCACCTGACCATTCATGAACTTCAGCCCCTCCTGCTCAACCAGGAAATCTCCCCGGTAACGCTCACCCAGGAGATTTTGCAGAGAATCTCGACACTCGATGAAAAATTGCACTGTTATCTGACGGTGGATGAACCAGGTGCCCTGGCCCAGGCCCGCCAAGCCGAAAAACGCCTGGCGGCCGGCCAGGCCACCCCGCTCACCGGCGTGCCTCTGGCCATCAAAGACCTCATCGTCACCCAGGGTCTGCGCACCACCTGCGCCTCCAAATACCTGGAGAACTATCTGCCGCCCTACGATGCCACGGTCATCCAGAAATTGCGGCAGGCCGGGGCCGTTATCCTGGGGAAGGTGAACATGGACGAGTTTGCCATGGGGTCTTCCACGGAAAATTCCGCTTTCGGGGTGACCCACAATCCCTGGCGCCTTGATTGTATTCCCGGCGG
Organism: uncultured delta proteobacterium; assembly: GCA_963777875.1. Taxonomy (GTDB): domain Bacteria; phylum Desulfobacterota; class Desulfobaccia; order Desulfobaccales; family Desulfobaccaceae; genus Desulfobacca. The sequence continues at coordinate 3,673 of CAVZSK010000036.1, forward strand.
TTCCAGCGGCGGTTCCGCCGCGGCCGTGGCCGCGGACCTCTGCCTCGCCTCCCTGGGCAGCGACACCGGCGGCTCCATCCGCCAGCCCGCTTCCCACTGCGGCGTGGTCGGCCTGAAACCCACCTACGGCCGAGTCTCCCGGTTCGGACTGGTGGCCTATGCCAGCTCCCTGGATCAGATCGGCCCGCTCTGCAAAGATGTGACCGACTGCGCCCTGCTGCTCCAGACCATCGCCGGCTACGATCCCAAAGATTCAACCTCCGCGCCCGTCCCGGTGCCGGACTATTCCCAGTCCCTGCACCAGGATATCAAGGGTCTCAAAATCGCCGTCCCCAAGGAATATTTCCTTCCCGGCATGGAGCCGGACGTGGAGCAGGCGGTGCGGGCCGCCTTGGCCCAGTATGCCGCCCTCGGGGCCGACCTGGTGGAAGTCAGCCTGCCCCATACCGAGTATGCCGTGGCCGTCTATTACCTCCTGGCCACCGCCGAAGCCAGTTCCAATCTGGCCCGCTATGACGGGGTGAAATACGGTTACCGCAACCCCGAGGCCAAAGAACTGCTGGAAATGTATTACACCACCCGGGCCCAGGGTCTGGGCGCCGAGGTGCGCCGCCGCATTATGTTGGGCACCTATGCCCTGTCGGCCGGCTATTATGAGGCCTATTACCGCAAGGCCACCCAGGTCAGGACCCTCATCCGCCGGGATTTTGACCAGGTTTTTCAAACCTGCCAGGTAGTGGCCACCCCGGTGGCGCCCACCACGGCCTTTCGGTTGGGGGAGAAGACGGCTGACCCATTAACCATGTATCTTTCTGATATATTTACTATTTCAGCCAACCTGGCCGGCATTCCCGGTATATCCCTGCCCTGCGGCTTAAATTCCCGGGGTCTGCCCATCGGCCTGCAACTGCTGGCCCGGCCCTTTGACGAACCAACGCTGCTGCGTGCGGCCTACGCCTTCGAGCAGGCCACGGCTTTTCATCGCCTCAAGCCGCCCCTGGAGTTAATACCTTGAACTTTGAACTTTCCACTTTACCACTTTTTACCAGTGAGACCGACACCATGAATATCCTCCACGCCATCTTTTTAGGCATCGTTCAGGGATTGACGGAATTTTTGCCCATCTCCAGCTCCGGACACCTGGCCTTATTGGAACATTATTTCAATGTTCAGGAAGCCGGGCTGGCCTTCGACGTGCTCCTGCACGTCGGCACCCTGGTGGCCCTGATCGCCTATTTCTGGCAGGACTGGATGGACATGTTTAAGGCCCTGTTGCGTCCGGGACGGCAAAACCGGTTTGAACGCCGGCTCTTCTGGTACCTGGTGGTGGCCACCATCCCCGGCGCCCTGGCCGGCTTTTTCCTGGAAAAACAGGCGGAAACCATTTTTCGGGCGCCAACGCGCATCGCCATCCTTTTGGCGGTCATGGGCATCCTGCTCTATCTGGCGGACCGCATGGCCCGGCACCAAAAGCGGCTGCCCGGCATTACCCTGACCGACGCCATCCTCGTGGGCTTGTCCCAGGCCCTGGCCATCATGCCCGGCGTTTCCCGGAGCGGCAGCACCATGACCATGGGCCTGTTTTTGGGCTTCACCCGGGAAACCGCGGCCCGGTTTTCCTTTCTCTTGTCCACCCCCATTATTTTCGGGGCCGGCCTCTATCACGTCTTAAAGATGTTCAAAGGCGAAGGGAGCATCACCTATTTCTCCCTGCCCTACGCCCTGGGATTTCTGGCGGCCATTGTCTCCAGTTATCTCACCATCAAATTTCTGCTCAGATTCCTGCAGCGCCACACCTTCATCGTCTTTGTCATCTACCGCCTCGTACTCGCAGCCGTGGTCTTAGGGCTGGAGTATTTCAAGATCCACCCTTAAGCGTTTGCCGGACATGGTTCCCAAGTTGAACTTGGGAACCCAATTTCCTGCCAGGCTTCCCTTGTCCACCTTCAATATGTTCCTCTTGCTCTGGGCAAACCACAAGACCTATCTCCAACTTCTAAAATCTTTCACTCATGCCAATGTGCAATCAAATGGTGGCATAGGCTTTCCAGCCTGAGCAATCCCGGGGATAATCCAGTTAAAACTAAATGTGTATTTTGACTGCGACTTGGTATCAGTCTCAGCTCATCATTCCACTAGTCATGTCTTTTCACTCAATCTTCAGCCCTCCAACCTCCCTCTGATTGACATCAATCAGCCACGGTACTATCTTAGTGGAAAATTTAAAACCGGGGGAAACTTCCATGAAAATTCTGGTGGTCTATTATTCGATGTTCGGCCATGTCTGGCAATTGGCCCAGGCCGTGGCCGCCGGCGCCCAGTCGGTCCCGGGCGCCGAAGTGGTGCTCCGACGGGTTGAGGATTTACCCTTTAACCAGAAGAAACTGCAGGAGAGCAAGCACGCCCAAACGACCCTGGAGCTGCAAAAGGACATTCCCGTTTGCACCCTTGAGGATCTGAAAACCGCGGACGGCGTCCTGTTCGGCACCCCCACCCGGTTCGGCAACATGACCTCCCAGCTGAAGGCCCTCTTTGACCAGATGGCGGAACTGTGGGGCCAGGGGGCCATGGAGGGCAAACCCGCCGGGATCTTCGTCTCCACCGCCACCTCCCACGGCGGCCAGGAAACCACCGGCTTCACCATGATGGCCCCCCTGCTGCACCTGGGGATGATCATCGTCGGCGTGCCCTATTCCACCCCCGGCATGCTGCACACCGAAGGGCGGGGCGGCACCCCCTATGCCGCCAGCACCGTGGCCGGGGGCCGCAATGACCTGACCCCCACCCCGGAAGACCTGGAAATTGCCAAAGCCCTGGGAGCCCGGGTCGCCCAAATAACCGGCAAGCTGCGGGGTTAAGGGAGAATAGCATGACCAAACTTCAACCCGGCCTCGTGGGCGAGTCCACCCTGATGGTTCAGGCCCAGCATACCGCCAGCCATCTGGGCAGTGGCAGCCGCGGCGTGGATGTGTTGGCCACGCCCGTCATGATCGGCCTGATGGAAGATGCGGCCCGCCACCTGGTGGACCCTCTGATTGAACCCGGCCAGATGACCGTCGGCGTCAACCTCAACATTACTCACCTGGCCGCCACCCCCATAGGCATGCAGGTCACGGCCCGGGCCGAACTCGTAGCCGTGGACGGACGCCGGCTGACCTTTAATGTCGAAGCCCACGACGAGCAGGACAAGGTGGGTGAAGGCACGCATACCCGGGCCATCATCAACCTGGAACGCTTCATGGCCAAGGCCGGAGAAAAAGCCCGAGCCTAGTTTTAAACCTGGAGCTTATTAACCCGAATAATTCTCCTATATGCTATCGGCCCGGTGGCACAGGCTTTCCAGCCTGTGCAATCCCAGAGGTAATCCCGTTAAAACTGATTGTGCATTGTGACTGCGACTTGGTTTAAGGCGCCATGTCCATCCCAGCCACCTAAAAAAATCACTGCCCTTATCGCCTATCATTCCTGGCAGGCTGCCTTCCACTTTCCCGCCCCGACATCTGTCCCACCTGTTCTGTCATTTTTTCCCGTTATTTAGTCTAGCTGATCCAGAAAGATCATTTTCCTTTTGGCTCTTTTCGGCTGCAAGCTGAACGCTTATCGCTGCCAGCCAGTCCTCATCACTTTCTACCGCCCACTTTTCACTTTTTCCCGGAGTCCACCATGCCCAAATGCGACCATCTGTCACCATCCCCAACGCCAGGCCATCGACCAGGCCCTCCTGGCCGACAACGCTTTCTTCCCCTGCCCAGAGGCCGGCAACCCGAAATACTCCCTGAAACAACTCACAGTTCCCTTCTCGAAACTCTCAGCCCGGAACTCGAAATTCCACCCTCCCCCCTTTTCCCAGGCGTTAGCCCCGGCCTTGGAACTCGAAACCTGTTACTTCCCGCTGGAAATAAATCCCCAAACCAGCGAGAAATCAGCGCGAAATTACCGAAAAATAGACCCCATTCCGGGAATATTACCTAACAATATCATATAAATATGCCATGCGAAAAAAATGTTCCGAAAAACCCCCAAATGGGGCAGGAAAACGAAGCGCCTCCCGCCAACCAATCTCTCGAAACTCGAAACTCGAAACTGCTGGAATCTCATCCCCCGGCAACCGGAAACCAGAAACCAACCATTCGGAACTCGAAACTCCTTCCCTTAAGGGGTGAATCAGGCATTACTTTTGGCAACGACTATAACAATTGGTATAAGTTCTTTTCTATCCCCGGATTTTTGCCTCCCATTTTCTTGATCCTGGGCAATTTTGTGGTAAACTCATCTCGATTTCCTTTTCAATTATTGAACGCGGCCGCGCCGCCTATTTCATTCAAGGAGCACCCTGTGAAGCACTCATTTTTCCGAATCTCCATGCGGATGTTTACCACCCCGCGCTCGTTCGGCCTCGTCCTGGCTCTTACCCTGGCGGTTGGCCTGCTCGGTTGGTCCACTGATTCCGAGGCGGCCAAAAAAGCCAAGAAGAAAGCGGCCAAACCGGCCCCGGCCGCGACCGAGGCCCCGGCGTCTGACGCTGCTGCGGCCCAGCCCAAGGTTAAGTACGAGGTGGGCGAGGACCCCGAGTTTGCTAAAAAGCAAAGGCTGGCCGGTGCAAATGCCCCCAACCCCGCCCGGAGCCATCCTGCCCGACAAACGGATTGTGGCCTACTACGGCAACCCTCAATCCAAGCGCATGGGGGCTCTGGGTGAACACCCTAAGGAGGAGATGCTCCAGCGGTTGAAGAAGGAAGTGGCTAATTGGGAGAAGGCGGACCCGTCCACCCCGGTAATGCCCGCCCTGCACCTGGTGGCGGTGGTGGCCCAGGCCGCGCCGGGAAAGGCCGGCAATTACCGGATGGTCATGCCGGACAAAATTGTCAACATGGTCTACGATTGGGCCAAGGAGATCAACGGCATCCTCTTCATCGACATCCAGACCGGCCACGACAACATCCGCAATATCCTGCCCCGCTTCGAGTGGCTGCTGAAAAATCCGGATGTGCATCTGGGGATAGATCCGGAGTTCAACATGGGATCCAGCGGCCGGAAGCCGGGGACCAAGATCGGCACCTATGACGCCGCGGATGTCAATTATGCCTCGGCCTACCTGCAAAGTCTGGTGGAAAAGTATAACCTGCCGCCCAAGGTCTTCGTGGTGCACCGCTTCACCCGCACCATGGTCACGAATGCGAAAAACATCCAGCTCCGCCCCAACGTGCAGATCGTCATGGACATGGACGGCTGGGGGGCCCCCTGGCTGAAGCGGGATTCCTACCACGATTACATCATCGCCGAACCGGTGCAATACACCGGCTTCAAGCTCTTTTACCACAACGACACCAAGAAAGGCGACCCGCTCATGACACCCCAGGAGATCTTGCGATTCATTCCGAAGCCGATGTATATACAGTATCAATAATGTTAGGGGAACAACGCCAAAATCTTAACGGGAAGAGAAAATGGTAGAAATAATCCACCAGCAACCGGATGATAGCTCATATGATGAATTGCTCCGAGAGCTGGCGTTTTCACGAATGATCCATCGAGGGTTGGATGATTCAAGATCTAATCGAACCATATCGAATGAAAAGATGAGCCTTAGGATCCGAGAGTGGCAGAAATAAGGTGGACTGACGAAGCTGTAAAATGGTTGCGGGATATCAGAGAATGAGAGTATCGACATTCTGGGCGTCTTTCACGGGGCTTTGGAAATAGAAAGATACCTTGCTTAATTATTTTTCTCAATCATCCCCGGCGTCTAATCGATCAGAAAACATATGAGGAAATCACCGAATAAACTGATAGTATCTCTCATCTTCCTGGTCGGCCTGATCCTGCTGCTGCTCTGGATGCAGGGCGTTTTTCATGCCCGGGTCGGGCCCCAGGCAGTCCCGGTCCAGAGTGCTCCCATGCAAGGGCAGCTTTATACTGTAAGTCTGAAAAAAGTCTTGGACTGGCAGGAAGCGCCCGGTCTGGTTGCCTCTCAAAAGCAGCCCCAGGTTGCCGCCCAGACCATGGGCCGGGTCCTGGAAGTTCGGGTGGCCCCCGGCGACCAGGTGAAGTCAGGTCAGGTTTTGGCAGTTCTGGATGATGCCGAACTGCGCAGCCGTCTGGGTCAGGCCCAGGATCATCTAACGTCGCTCCAGGCCCAATACCACCAGGCCGAGACCGATTATCATCGTTTTCAAAACCTGTTGGACCGGAAGGTAGTGCCGGTGCGGGAATTCGATCAGGTCAGGGCCCGGTATGAAACCCTCCAGGCCCAGGTGCAGCAGGCTCGGCAGGCGGTCAATGAAGCCCGGGCCTACTTCCGGTATGGCAAGATTGTCTCCCCCGGTAACGGCGTCGTCGCCGAAAAGATGGTGGACGTCGGCGATCTGGCCTCACCCGGTAAGCCGCTGTTTACCATCTTCGATCCCCGGCAGATGCGCTTGGAAGCCCAGGTGGGGGAGCAGTTTGGACCGGTTGTGCAGCCGGGCCGGCCGGCCAGGATCGCCATTCCCAGTTTGAATTTGGAACTTGACACCGCCATCGACGAAATCGTGGCCCAGGCCGCCAGCTCCAGCCGCACTTTTTTGGTAAAAGCCCCGCTTCCCTGGCGGTCCGACCTGCGTCCGGGCATGTTTGGCCGCCTGTATTTCGACGGGCAGGAACGTCAGGCTCTCCTCGTTCCGTCCAGCGCCGTCAACCATATCGGCCAATTGGAGACCGTTCAGGTTGCGGCCCCGGACGGGATTAATGTCCGGCACATCAAGACCGGTAAACGCTACGGACCGGAAGTGGAGGTCCTTTCAGGCCTGCAGGCCGGAGAAAAAATTATCCTGCCTCCGGGGCAGACATCATAACGTTTCCTAGTTATGACCTATGAGGAGTTGGCTTTTCATCTGGAAGACTCGGATTCTTTTCGGACCTTTGCCAAGCTGAAGATGGGGCAATATCCCAGTGACTCGACTCTGCAAGAGAACATCAAGGCCATCAGTCCGGTGACCTGGGAAGCGGTGAATCGGCTTCTCATCCAGTATGCGGCGCGCCAAGATGCCGAGAAGGGTCGGATGATCCGTCTTGACTCCACCGCCGTTGACACCAATATTCATCATCCCACGGATTCCACCCTGTTGCAGGATGGGATACGAGTAATCACCCGCTTGTTGCAAGAGGGTAAATCCCTTGACCCCGTACCGGGTTATAGAATTGTGGATCATAATCGGGCGGCGAAGAAGCGAGTGCTGCAGATCCTCAATGCCAAAAAGGAGAAGGTGAGGAAAGAGGCCTATCAGGAGTTGCTGTCTCTGGCGACCAAAGTTAGAGGATATGCCCTGGAGGCCATGACTTGCCTGGGGGATTTTGTCGGTGCGGATCTGGATCACACCATAACCGCACGGATCTTGCTGGAAGAACTGGAAAAGATCCTGTCCCTTTTCATGAAAGTCATGGATCAGACCGAACGTCGGGTGATGCGGGGTGAACAGGTGCCTGCCGCTGAAAAAGTGGTTTCTTTGTTTGAATGTCATACCGATGTGATTGTCAAGGGCGGGCGGGATACCCAGTATGGTCATAAGATATTTCTGACTGGCGGCAGTTCCGGCCTGATTCTTGATTGTCTGATTGAGCCGGGCAATCCTTCCGATGCCATGATATACCCCTCCCTGCTTGAGCGGCAGATTGATCTTTTTCACAGACCACCGCGGCAGGTGGCGGCGGACGGCGGCTTTGCCTCCCAAGATAATCTGAAAACCGCCAAGAGCAAGGGCGTCAAGGATGTGATTACCAATGTGCCATCAAATGGTGGCCTAGGCTTTCCAGCCTGTGCAATCCCAGAGGTAATCCCGTTCAAACTAAATGTGCATTTTGACTGCGACTTGGTATAAACCATGACCACCGCCCCCCGCAAATTAGGGTTCACCGCCAGGATCGTCAAGGCTTTTCTTACCTCCAAGCTGCCCATTATCTTTATACTCATTTCCATCCTCTCCGGTATCGCCGCCCTGTACGCTACCCCCCGGGAAGAAGAGCCCCAGATCGTGGTGCCGGTGGCGGACATTTTTATCCAGTTTCCCGGTGCCAGCGCCGAAGAAGTGGAGAATCTGGTCACCATTAACCTGGAAAAAAAGCTCTGGGAAATCGATGGGGTGGAATATGTCTACTCCGCCTCCCGACCAGGGAGCGCGCTGGTGACGGTCAGGTTCTACGTCGGCCAGGACCGGGAAAACAGCCTCATCAAACTCTACAACAAGGTCTGGTCCAACATCGATCAGGTGCCGCCGGGGGTTACCAGTTGGGTGATCAAACCGGTGGAGATCGACGACGTCCCGGTGGTCACCTTCACCCTGTACAGCGACTCGGCCTCGGACCTGGAACTGCGCCGGGTGGCGGATGAGATCCTGCACCGGCTGCAGAGCATCCCCGACACCGCCCGGTCTTATGTGGTGGGCGGCCGGTCCCGGGAACTCCGGGTGCTCCTGGATCCGGTCCGTCTGGCTTTTCGCCAGGTTTCGGCCCTGGAGGTCATGCAGGCCCTGAAAGGGGCCAATGTCAACCTGGGGGCCGGCAGTTTTAATCTGGCCAATCGGGAAATGTTGCTGGAGGCCGGGACCTTTTTCCGGAATGCCCGGGAACTGGCCGATATTCAGGTCGGCCAACACCAGGGGCGGCCGGTATATCTTCAAGATGTGGCCCAGGTTCTGGACGGTCCGGGAGAAGTCGATACCTACACCCGCCTGGGATTCGGCCCCGGCGCCGCCCACGACCACCATCTGCAAAACGAACCGCTGGTGCAGGCCGGCCGTCCTTACCAGGCGGTGACCATCGCCATTGCCAAGCGCCAGGGCACCAATGCCGTCTGGGTGGCCGCCGGGCTGGTGCAGAAAATGGCCGAACTCAAAAAGACGGTTATCCCGGCCAATATCAAGGTGCTGGTCACCCGGGATTACGGCAGGACCGCAGATGAAAAAGTCAATGAACTGGTGAAACATCTGTTCATCGCCATTGTCAGCATCATCGCTCTGCTCACCGTGGCCCTGGGCTGGCGGGAGGCCCTTATCGTCGCCCTGGCGGTACCCATGACCCTGGCCATGACGCTGTTGGGCAATTACCTGGTGGGTTACACCATCAACCGGGTGACCCTCTTTGCCCTGATTCTGTCCCTGGGGCTGCTGGTGGACGATCCCATCGTGGATGTGGAGAACATCCATCGCCACTTCAAACTCCGGCAGGAACCACCCTTAGATGCCACCCTGACCGCAGTGGACGAGGTCAGGCCGCCAACTATTTTGGCCACCTTTACGGTCATCGTCTCTTTCCTGCCCCTGTTTTTCGTTACCGGCATGATGGGGCCCTATATGCGTCCCATGCCCTTCAACGTTCCTCTGGCCATGCTTATGTCCCTGCTGGTGGCCTTCACCGTCACCCCCTGGGCCGCGTATCACCTGCTGCGCCGGGGGGCCGAAACGCCGGCCGAACCCTTTATTTTACAACAAAGCGGTATCTATAAAGCCTATAGCAAGATTCTTACCCCTTTTTTAGAAAGCCGCCGCCGGACTTTTTATCTGCTGAGCGCTCTCACCCTGAGTTTAATACTTTGCCTCATAGTGGTGTTGTTGCAGTGGGTGCCCATGAAGATGCTGCCCTTTGACAACAAAAATGAGCTTCTTGTCTTAGTTGATATGCCGGCGGGAACCTCCCTGGAAGCAACCGACCGGGTGGTCAGGGAAGTGGAAGGGTATCTCAGCACCGTGAGCGAAGTCCGGGATTTCGAATCCTACGTGGGGCAGGCCTCCCCCATTGACTTCAACGGTATGGTGCGCCACTATTATCTGCGGCAGTATCCCTATCAGGCTGAAATTCGGATCAATTTTCTGGAAAAAGAGGCACGCCGCTGGAAAAGCCACGAAATCGCCCTGCGTCTCCGCCCGGACCTCGAAGCCATCGGCCGCCGTTTGGGTGCCAACCTTAAGATCGTGGAGGTGCCCCCCGGTCCGCCGGTACTTTCCACGCTGGTGGCTGAAGTCTATGCTCCGGTGGGTGAGAGTTATGCCGCCCAGATCCGGGAGGCCAAACGGGTCCGGGGGTTTATGGAGCACACCGATAAAGTGGTGGATGTGGATGATACCGTCGAGGCCGACCAGGTCAAATATCATTTTGTCACCGACAAAGTCAAGGCCGCTTTGCATGGCATTTCCACCCGGGATATTGCCCAGACCCTCCGGGCTGGCATCGCCGGGGAGTCGCCCGGTATTGCTCACCAGCCCAGAGAACGCACCCCCCTGGACATAACCGTCCGTCTGCCAAGGTCATACCGTACCGACCCCGAGGATCTCAACCTTATCCGGTTAAAAGGGGCCGATGGGTCCCTGGTGCCTTTAAGCGAGTTGGGACAACTGCTGGAAACCGTCGAGGACAAAACGATTTACCGCAAGAATCTGGAGCGGGTGGTCTTCGTCACCGGCGAAATGGCCGGCCGCTCGCCGGTGGAGGCCATTTTTGACCTGGAGGCCAGGCTAAAAAAACAGCCGCCTCCCGATGGCTTTCGCGTGGTCTGGTCCGGTGAAGGTGAATGGAAAATCACCGTGGATGTGTTCCGGGATTTGGGGCTGGCCTTCCTGGGGGCCCTGGTGATGATCTATATCCTGTTGGTGCACGAAACCCAGTCTTTCGGTATGCCCCTGGTGATTATGGTGGCCATCCCGCTGACGTTGATCGGCATCGTCCCCGGCTTCCTGCTCCTCAATCTCCTGGGGGCGGCGCCCATTCACGGCTACCCCAACTCCATTTATTTCACCGCCACCGGCATGATCGGCATGATTGCCCTGGCCGGGATTGTCGTCCGCAATTCCATCATCCTCATTGATTTCATGCACCTGCGCCTGCGAGAGGGCCTGCCTCTCAAAGAGGCGGTGGTGGAAACGGGGGCTGTTCGCCTCATGCCCATTGTATTGACCGCGGGAGCGGCCATGTTCGGTTCCTGGGTCATTACCCTGGACCCGGTATTTTCCGGTCTGGCCTGGTCCTTCATCTTCGGCATCTTCGCTTCCACCCTCTTTACCCTGGTGGTTGTCCCGATCATTTATTACCTTATTTATGCTCCCAAACCAGAAAAGTCTTGACCGTTTTGTTTAAAATGATTACTTGTAAATATATTGCTTCTTTAGATATCTCGACAAGACACGGAGAGAGCTATGGCCCGCCGGGTTGTTATCGATGAAGATAGTTGTATTTTTTGCGGCACCTGTGCCGAGATCTGCCCCGAAGTTTTTACCTTAAACGAAGCTAAACAGAAATCCGAGGTAACCAAACCCGAAGGAGGTCCCACGGACCTTATTCAGGACGCCATCGATTCCTGCCCCGCCGCAGCCATCCGCTGGGAAGATTGAGAAAACCAAACCGCCATGTATGTGGGCACAAGGTGCTGAACTATAAAATACCTTTTATTTACTAAAAGATATCTTACCCCAAGGAGGACTCCCTATGAGCTTTACCCCGGCCGCGATCAAAGACAAAATCACTGAAATGTATCCTGAAATCGATAAACACAAGATTATTATGAGTGTGGATTTCGATGCTGCCAAAGATGCTTATATGGTTAAGTTCAAAAAAGATAAGCACGAGATGACCACTCACGTGGAGAAAAAGGACGCCGAAGATTGTCTGCGTAACATTAAATGCGTCTATCTTGGCGCCCAGATCGGACAGTTTGTCAAAAATTTCGAGAAGGCTTAACTTGATCGGGCGGCCGATGTGCCGCCCGTCTTTTATCCTTAACGTTCCGTGACCAAATTCCAGAATCACCCATCCACCTTCAGCCGCATTTTTCTCGAATCGGGACTTACACGGGGAGCTGATCACCGATTTCCGGGCAGTCATTGACCAGTATTATGAAGAAAATGCTCGGGAGTTACCCTGGCGTCTGACTGACGATCCCTACGAAATTCTCGTCTCCGAGATCATGCTGCAGCAGACCCAAGTGGAGCGGGTGCTCACCAAGTACGGCCCCTTTCTGAACCGGTTCCCCAGTTTCCGGGACCTGGCCCAGGCCCCTCTTCGGGATATCCTGGTGGCCTGGCAGGGTCTTGGTTATAACCGCCGGGCCCAAGCCTTACAGGGGATTGCCCAGCGGGTTATGGCGGATTTCAATGGGCGTTTGCCCGCGGACCGGGAGGCCCTGGAGAGCCTGCCGGGTATTGGAACTGCCACTTCCGGAGCTCTGATGGCCTTCGCCTTCCAGCAGCCGGTGGTTTTCCTGGAAACCAACATCCGCCGGGTCTATTTGCACTTCTTTTATCCTGAGGCGGAGGCGGTGCCGGACAAAATGTTGCTTCCCCTTATCCTCCTGACCATGGACGCCCTCCGGGTTCGCCCATGGTATTATGCCCTGATGGACTATGGGGCCATGCTCAAAAAGATGATTCCCAATCCCAACCGTCGCAGCGCCCATTACTCCCGGCAGTCGCCCTTTCCCGGCTCTGACCGGGAAATCCGCAGTCGTATCTTGCAGTTATTCCTAAAAAACCCCGAATTGCCGGAAAAAGCCATTCTGACCGGCATTCCCACTGACGCCCACCGTATTAAAAGAATCCTGAGACAATTAATTGAGGAAAGATTTTTGCTCTGTCAGGAAGGAAGTTACCGCTTAGCCACCGGGTTGGAAGCTTCCACCTAATATGGCGCGGGTGCGGCCCGCCTTAGACTACTTCTTTTTGGGATGAACCAGATAGGGCGGCCCATGGCCGCCGATTGTGGGGAAGTTTATTAATACGGTAACAACTTTCGATAATCAGTAATACCAGGCAATATTTCAGTGAAAACGCTGTGACTGGCCTCCATGACCAGATGGCGGTTTTTCGGCTTTCCAATGCCAGTATTGGTGCATATTGTCGCTTAAGGTCTGGACTATAGCCGCCATAGCCATGAGGTCATCCAACAGATCTGCTGCCATGCCCTCTTGATGTTCTTGTCGGATGTCTTCCAGAGATTGTGAGATCATCGACAGTGAATCCGTCAAACGGTCAACTAAGGAAGCTATTTCCGCAATTGTGTGGGCCTCATCGTAGTCCATCTCCAGATTGCCCGGACCGCAGGAGGTCTCCACCCCTCCGGATTTTAAAAGACCTCGAATCCTACCGGTCAACTCTGCGCCGCTAAGCGGCCAGTGGAGATAATCATCTATTTCCATTTCATAGGCCTGCACCGGCAGTCCCGGGTCAACGAGCTTGGTAACCACCATCGTTTTTACCCCGGCACGCTTTTCCTTCACTGCAGCCAAAACCTGCAAACCGGCCAAATGTTCTCTGGAAGCTCCGGCAATTACGGCGGCGATATCGTAATTGGACATTTCTTGGAGAGCAGTGTCAGCATCGGGGGCCAGGATTACTTGAAACCCCAGGCTCTGCAGCATGGCGCCAATTTTTTGAAAAAGACCAGAACCATCTTCAACCACAAGAATTTCGGGTTGCGCAGCTGCGGTCTGTGCCTGGCATTGCTGGTGTCCGTAGCAAGAAGCATTCTTGGCCCTGGTAAACTTCGGCGCTCTCGGGGAATTCATGCTTAAGTCCTCCACACTGGGTAGTCGAGGTTCTCTCTTCTTGTCGACCTGTGAGTCATGGCCACGTTCGCAACAGGAAAATCGTAGCCACGTTTTGACATTGGCATATCGTTATAACTGTTGAGAAAAACAAGAGGATATATAAGTCTTGCCTCCTCTGATCAAGTCGATGGCCGACAAAAGTACTCGGTCGACCTCTTCTTTTAGGATATAGCCTTCGGCCCCAATCAGGCGAGCCTGTTTAAGATAGGCCGGATTTTTTGCATGGTCAAAAAAAGCACTTTAATGTGACAAAACTGCTTTTTTATAATCCTGGCTGTTTCCAATCCACCCAGATTAGGCATGGAAATATCTAAAATTACCAAGTCTGGCTGTGTTAGTTGCAAGAGCTCTAACAGTTGAGCCCCATCCTCTACTTCGCCGATAATTTCTAAGTCGCCGGTGCCGTCCAATTCCTGCCGCACAAACTTTCTGAACGCCGGATGATCTTCGGCAAGAATAATATTGAAAGGGCGGATATACCCTCGATTATCAAGAGAGATTTTAAACGGTTATGTTAATAGTAGATATAGTATAGGAGGAAAAACGGGATGAATGCTACGGCATGAAAGTATCATTTCATTTTGAGTAACTATACTCAAAATAGTCTATGATGCCGATAAGGCAGGTCAAACATATCCTTTTTGGAGAGCGTATTTGACTAGGTCGGCCGTGCGCTTAAAGTTGAGCTTGCGCATGATATTGGCCCGATGATTCTGAACCGTACGCAAGCTGATGTATAGCAGCTCAGCGATTTCCTTGCTGGTTTTGCCGTCGGCGAGAAGTTTTATGATCTCCCTTTCCCGATGGGTTAGAACTTCTTTGGGCAAGCCTCCCGGTCCAAGGCGGCGGCGAAGCAGATCAGGAACCAGATCACGGATATTCGGGGAGAGATAAGTTTTTCCACATCGTATAGTCTGTACCGCATTTACTAACTCCGGATCGGCCTCCTGTTTCAGAAGGTAACCGGAAGCGCCAGCTGTTAAAGCCTGGGAAAGATAATCTTCTTCCTTATACATGGTTAACATGAGGATATGTGTTTTCGGCACCAGTTTTTTTACTTGTCGGATAGCCTCCAGTCCACGCAAATGGGGCATGGAAATATCCAGGACCACCAGGTCAGGGGTGATGGTTTTCAAAAGCTCCAGCAAAGCCAGGCCATCTCCGGCTTCCCCGATAACTTCCACCCCCTGGATTTCTTCCAGTATGCGACGCACGCCCCCGCGAAAAAGGGCATGATCATCCGCCAACACCACCCGATAAGGAACCATCGGTATCCTCTTGAATCTGCAAAATTCATTTATCAAAAACTAACAGTTCAGTCTTCTGAGAGGTTAAGTGGGTCAATATGTCTTCCCCCCTTTATCCCCCCGTCATCGGGGGGAAAGTTCTCTCCCAGTTGACGGGGAGGGCTATGGTGGGGGTTGTTTTTCATCTTTTACTCAGATAACTGAACTATTAAGTGCTATCATAAAAACATTTGCCAAGCGTCACCCAATAATTGATGGCATGAGTGGAAATAAGGCATGTCTTTACGGAGTCAATCTCCTCATCGAACAAAAGCTCATCAGGATTGATCCCCAGCCGGTGATGAATAGAAAATCTTAGTTATGCCGTCAGATCATTGAATCGACGGCCCTTGAGGGCCTCACTAAAGTCAGGAGCATGAATACTGCTGTTGATTTTTTTCCCAGAATAAATGTCATTACTCTCCAATAATCTTCACCAGCACCCTTTTCCGACGTCCCCCATCAAACTCGCCGTAAAAGATTTGCTCCCAGGGGCCAAAGTCTAACTTACCTCCGGTAATGGCCACCACCACCTCCCGGCCCATGATTTGCCGCTTCATGTGGGCGTCGGCATTATCTTCCCCCACGTTGTGACGATATTGAGACACTGGCGCGTGAGGAGCCAAGTTTCTCTAGCCAGATCTCGTAATCATGATGCAAGCCGGATTCATCATCGTTAATAAAGACTGAGGCCGTTATGTGCATGGCATTGCAGAGCACGAGTCCTTCTTTTATGCCGCTTTCCTTAAGGCACTGCTCCACCTGAGGGGTAATGTTGATGAAGGCCCGGCGGCCGGGGACCTGGAACCAGAGTTCTTGACGATAGCTTTTCATAGTTACACATTGCCACTGATAAACCGTATTTGTCAAGCACGTTCGGCAGTATCTTTGGGTGGTCTCTTCTCTTGGCCTTATTTTTTCACATCTATAAAGGTAAGGAAAGAAACCTCTGATAATTCTGATAAATAAAATTTATTTTTTCTAAAGGCCTTTTTTTATAAAATAAAATTGATTTTTATCTAAACCTATTTATAATAGGATCTACTCAAGATAATCAGCAATAATGCCGCCATGGAAGGCGAATCCTTGGGGATAATTGTGTAGGCCAAAGAATTGCAATCTCGGGTTCTTAGACGCCTCGATCCTCTTCGCCTGCTGGAGGTTCACGCTCCCGGGTTGACGAATCCCCGTTTTCCACCATTTCTCCAAGGATTTTTTACCAGAAGACCAAGACAGTAATCTTTGGCTGCAGGGGGCGGTACCCCTGCACCAAGGTTCACAAAAACCACACACAAAGATAAAATCGGCAGGCCAAGTTTCGAGTCTCCTGAACAATAGTTTGTCCCTTAACCATTGAACGTTCCAGCCGGAGAGAGTGGTATATGGGCATCAGGGTTGGCGCCAGGCTTATTTGTTGCCTAATAATGGTAATGGCCGTATTTGTCGATAAGCAGATTTGGGCGGCGCCGCCGCTGGCAGGGAAGCTGGTTTATCTTCAGGGACAGGTTGCCATCCGCCGGGGTGGCGCCGGGGAGTGGGCCGCCGCCCAAATCAATCAGCCCCTGTACCAGGGGGACGAGATCATGACCGGACCAGCGTCCCGGGCTGCCGTCCTCAGTCTTGATGAAAGCCAGATCAAGCTCAATGAAAATACCACCCTCTTTTTTAGAAGCGTTGTCCCTTCTCCCCGTCTCCGTTTAACCGATACCATCCCCAGCGCCCTGGAGAGCGTGCCCCGGAGCCTGTATAAATTGCTGAAGGGTGAACTCTGGCTGCGGAATAATAAAGAAGAGTTTCGTTTTGAAATGGAAACTCCCGCGGTCACTGCCACCATTCGAGGCACCGAATTCAATTTGCGGGTCCTCCCCGACGGGGCTACTTTCGTCGCCTTGCTGGAAGGCAGGCTGCTCCTTTACAATCCTCATGGAGAACTAGACTTAAAACCCGGCGAAGAAGGGATCACCTATCCCGGGAAAGCTCCCGTTAAGCGTCTTTTGGTGCAGCCCAACGATGCGGTCCAGTGGGTCCTCTACTACCCGGGTTTCATCAGTTACCGGGATCTTCCCCTCTCCGGCCCTGGTTCCGGTTCCTTGACCTCGGCCCTGGAGGCCTATGATCAGGGCCGGTTGGCAGAAGCCCAGCAGGAGGCCGAACAGGTCCGGCAGCGGAACCCGGAACACGGTCTGGCCTTAACCCTGCTGGGTTGGATTAGCCTCCAGCGCCACCAGCCCCAGGAGGCCCTGGCCTATTTCAAGCGGGTGCGCTCCCCGGATTGGCGGGCCGTGGTGGGTCAGGCCCTGGCCCAGTACCGCCTGGGCGATGCCGCCGGAGCCTATGAACTGGTGCGCCAGGCCCGGCAGAAGCTTCCCGCCATCGCCTTATTTGACGGTAATGTCAGGCTATTTCAGTCTCATGGTGGGCAACGTGGCCTGAGGCCCAGAGGGATCTGGAAAGCGTGGCCTCCCAGTCCTCGCCGGCAGCCGTGTTGGCAGGATCGTTACTCGCCCAGATGTATGTCGCCCAAAACCGCAAGGATGCGGCCCTGGCGCAAGCCTCCCAGGTTCTGTCCCAGGCTCCTAATTCACCTTTGGCTCACCTCACCATGGGAGTGGTGAAACTCTCCCTCTTTGACCGAGCCGCGGCCCAATCCCAGTTGGAAAAAGCCCTGGCTCTGGACCCCAATCTTTTGGAAGCGTATCTCTACCTGGGCCGTTTGATGTTAGGAGGGGAATATCTGGGCCGGGCCTGGAAGATCGCCAACCGGGCCCTCAGTATTGCCCCAAATGACGCCGAGGTCCTGTCCCTGGCAGGATTCGTCCGTCTGGCCTACCGGGACTACTCCGGCGCTTTTAACTTTTTTAACCGGGCGGTGGCTGCCAACCCTTACCTGGGTGAACCCTATATCGGTCTGGCCATTTATCATTTCCGCTACCGGGAAAAAGACCAGGCCCTCACTGCCATGCTCACCGCCACACTGCTGGATCCCAGGGTTTCCTCTTATCAGAGTCGAGCTGGGTAAGGCCCTTTACCAGGTCCGAGCTTTTGACAAGTCGCTGGAAGTCTATGACTATGCCAAAAAGCTGGATCCCCAGGACCCCACACCCTACCTCTACAAAGGCCTGGCCCTCACCGATCTCAACCGGCCAGGGGAAGCGGTCCAGGAAATCAACAAGTCCATTGAACTCAACGACAACGTGGCCATGTTCCGGTCCCGCAGCCTGCTGGATCAGGACCTGGCGGTGCGCAATACCAGTCTGGCCAAATCCTACCAGCAGCTGGGATTGACGGAATGGGCCTAGAGTAAAGCCGTCACCGCCGTCAATTACAGGCCGTTTGACAGTTCCGCCCATCTGTTCCTGAAAGACGTGATCATCGGAGCCCGCAGCGGTTCTGAAGACCCCTTTTTTAGCGGCGGCATGCTCTTTTCCAGCCAGGCGGCCGAGGCCGCCCTCTACCGGGTGCTGTCGCCCGCCAACCAGAACACCTACAGCAACATCCCGCCGGATGGCACCGAAGCCCTGGGGCTTACCACCGATTACACCCCCATGTTTGAGATGCCTTACGCCCGCCTGGTCGTTGCCGGTGGCATCGGTGCCGGAGAAGGATCCAAGCCTATCCAGGACTACCAGGCCTACGCCTATGGGGGCGGGCCCTGGAGTGGCTGCTTATGGTTTTGGCAGATACGTAGACAGCAAGGCCGTGAACTGGCCGTCGGACATCACCCTGGCCAACTATGAAGGCCGGAATCGGGTCTATGACCTCCAGGTGAACGCCAAGTGGGAGCCCACCGTGCAGGGGACCCTCACCGGCTTCATCGATTATATCGATCAAAAGAATAATTTATTATCCATATATCCAACTTCAAACAATAATAATCCAACCGACTTGCAAACTATCGCCGGCCGCCAGAAAATATATGAATTGGCCTATTATTACCGTTTCAATCCTACCCTGGCCAGCCTAATTTACTACGCCCGGAATGAATATCCCTACCATCTGGTGGAAAACTATATCGACAACTCCATGCCCTTGCAAGTATCCCTGGCTCAGACCTTTGACCGGGCTGCCAACAACCTCCAATTCCAGCAACATCTGAGCCTCTCCTTTTTTGGACAGCATAACTTTATCGCTGGTTTCGATTATTATACCGGCAACAAGGTCAGCCAAAGACAAAATATTACTGTAAACTCTTTTCCCTATGCATCGTCTGATTTTCTGACGCCGCAATGGAGTTACAGCTTTTACCTCCTGGATTACTGGCGGCCGTTGCCGAACCTGGTGCTGGAGCTGGGACTATGGAAGGACTTCAACAACGGGGTGCGCTATCTCTACTCGGAAAATATCTATACTTCCCTGTGGAGCCCCAGGTTAGGGATCAATTACCAATTCGGGATCAACGGCACTCAGCATGTGCTGCGAGGCGTGGTCGGGCGCAGCCTCAATACCCACCATATCACCCAGCCACTCCTGGTCCCCGCAGAGACCGCCGGCTTCCCCTGGTTCATCGACTATGGTTCAGGGACGGAGATGCGCCAGGCCGGAGCAGCCTGGGAGGCCCAGTGGAACCCCCTGACCTTCACCGTTCTGCGCCTGAACGCCCTGCGACTCTCCGTCCCCACCTTCATGGGTTTCAACCTCCCCACCTGGCAGACCTGGCAACGCTACCAGGCCTCCTTCGTCTTAAACCGTATTCTGGCCAGTTACCTGGGTCTGTCGGCGGGAGTCTTGGGGAAGAGATTCGTTCCTGACCTCAGTTATGAGTTTGACGATCCTAGCCTCCGGTCTTTTTACGAAATGAATGCCTATCTGGGGCTGGCCTACCTGCACCCCCAGGGCTGGCTGGCTCGGGTCAAGCCCATCCTGGTGCAACAGTTCGGGCAGATCCAGGGTCACCAGGCGGATAACCCCTTTGTCATTCTTAACTTGACCCTGGGCCGGGAATTTCCTAATAAGCGGGGATTCGCCCTGTTGGAATTTCAAAACCTTTTTAACCGCCGGCCCTTTTATTCCCTGGAGCCAAACCGGAATCTTGAGTTCGCCAATCAACGCCGGTTCCTTGTTCCGGCTGGGTTTCTATTTTTAAGCCGGTCCGGCAAATCCGGTGGGTATCAGGCCGTAAGCACGTTGCTCTAAGATGGTATGCTAAAACAACTTCTCTAAAGGAGGAACACCCATGGAAGAAATTCAGGTAACAACGCGTTGGCAGTTGAAAAAAAAATACGTATTCGTTGAGAACTATGATCTTGACACAAACGTGGATCCAGACAGACCAGATCACGGGCACCCGATAGGCTCTGCCTTTATTATGTTTAGAAATATCAAACCCCATCACTATATCAAAATGGACAACGTTGCCGCCTTCATTATGCGCTTTGTCATTATGGGCGTGGACACAAAGCTCTATCTCCCCGATATCGTCGCATCTGAATACAACGACATGACCCGAGCAGCCGCGGATACGCGTATTAAAAGCGTCGTTGTCCAAATGGCAAAGTATCTGGATCCATGTAATAGAAAAAGGAATATCATACTTGAGAAATACGAAGAGGGAGATTATCCAGTAGATGAGCTACCCGTTGGACAACAGCATGAGATTCCATCGGTCCTGGGTTTATAAAAGGCCCCTTTTGAAAATTATTGGGCTGGAACCCACGAATACCTGCAACCGGTCCTGCAGGCATTGTTTTCGCAACAAGGCTGACGCTCCCGGCTCTTCTGCCTCTAGAGACTTGCCGACGCGATTCTTGCTCAGGCCGAGTCCCTGGGGTTCAAGATGGTCTGCCTCACCGGCGGCGAGGTGGCCCTCTATCCCCACTTGGGGGACCTGCTGCACCTCATCGCCGACCGGGGCTTTGATTTCACCCT
This sequence comes from uncultured delta proteobacterium, assembly GCA_963777875.1. Lineage (GTDB taxonomy): Bacteria > Desulfobacterota > Desulfobaccia > Desulfobaccales > Desulfobaccaceae > Desulfobacca. The sequence continues at coordinate 24,391 of CAVZSK010000036.1, forward strand.
GGTCACCAATGGTTGCCGGTTCCCGGACTATGTCCTGCCCCTCCTTTTGGAGCCCCAGATCAAGGGAGCGACTGTTCTCCGTGAGCTTCAGCCTGGACGGCGCCAGGCCCGCAACCCATGACGGCCTCCGGGGACCAAAGTCATTCCGGGAAGTGCTCGAGGGAATGACCCTCTGCCAGAATCACCACCTACCCTTCTCCCTGAAAACCGTCATCACCACTGCTAATCAGGGCGAGCTCACCGAACTCGCCCTTTTGGGCGCCAGGTTGGGCGCCGCGCGAACATGGCTTTCTCTTTCCTTTTCCCACCCCCACCTTTATCCGGGACAGGACTGCTGCCTTCTCCCGATGAGGTGGCTGCCACCTTCCAGGTGGCTTCAGGATAATCTCGTCGGGGTTACCCGCAATAAGATCACGCTGGAAGGACATTCTGTGGATGGGGTTGTCCTCAATTGCGGCCACCTGGTTGATTATTTGAATGTGGACTATCAGGGCAATCTCATCTTCTGCTGCGCCCTCTCCCACACCACCCAGGGTGAGGGGGTCCCCACTTCCTTCGGTAGCGAGCTTGTGGCCGACCTGAAAGAAGTTCCCTTAAAAGAGGCCATCGTCCGCCAGTTCCACAAAGCTGCCGAGGTCGTGGAGGCCAGGCTGAACGGTGGCGGCAGAAACCATGGCATCTCCCCTACCCCCTGCCTCTGGTGCCTGCAATACTTCGGCAAACTTGACTGGCTCAAAGACTTTCCAGATTCTCCGTGGACGACTTGGTTATTGGATGGACCAGGGCGCAATCTGGATCAAGCCTGAATGGGGTCGGCTAGTCAACAGATCAGATGAGATTTTGTCACAATAAATCAAGATTCAGTTGAGTTTTCTGTCAATTTATTCGATAAATAATTAAGCGATGGCTCATGTCATCGTGTCCGCCGGAACAGCATCCTAAAATCACCAGGACTGTGAATGGCTCTATCACTCTGCCGGGAATGTCATCGGGAGATTAGCACCTGAGGCACCGTCTTGTCCCCATTGCGGGGCACTTCACCGTCCAGCCATGGCTCAGGTCTTCTCAGGACCGGCAGCAGACCCAGACCTTCCCGGAATCATCCCAGCAACGGCCAGAGTCAGCACGATGGGGGCTAAGAAAAAGATATGCTGTGCTGGGAATTGCCCTCGCCTTGTTGTTAGCCGCTGGTTTCATGTCCTGGCAGGCCTATTGGCGAGGCCATGAGTCAGCCTCCGAGGTGCAGATCACCCTCTCTCGGCTCAAGCACTCCCTGCTTTCCAGCTTGCTCTACGGTCATCAAAGTGCGGTGTACAGCGTGGCCTTCAGCCCGGACGGCAAAACCCTGGCCTCGGGAAGCGCTGATAAAACCATCATCCTCTGGGACGTGGGCACCAGACAGCCCATTGATATTCTGTCGACCGGACCTGCGGTGGCCTGCCTCGCCTTCAGCCCGGACGGCAAAACCCTGGCTGCCGGGACCTGGGATAATAACGTTATTCTCTGGGACGTGGGCACCAGGCAACCCATCGGCCTCCCCCCTGACCGGGCATACAGACGCGGTCTTTAGCGTCGTCTTCAGCCCGGACGGCAAAACCCTGGCCTCAGCCGGCGGCGACGCCACCATCATCCTCTGGGACCTCGGCCTCCGGGCAACCCCTGGGCCCGCCTCTGAGAGGCCATAAAAATTGGGTCTCCAGCCTGGCTTTCAGCCCGGACGGCAAAGTCCTGGCCTCAGCCAGCGGGGACACCACCGTCAGGCTCTGGGATGTGGCCTCCGGGCAGCGTCTGGGCTCACCGATGCTCGCCCACCAAGGTCCGGTGTTGGGCCTGGCTTTCAGCCCGGATGGCAAAACCCTGGCCTCAGGCAGCGATGACAAGAGCATTATTCTTTGGGACGTACAAAAAAGACAGCCCCGATTCAGGTTGAGAGAGCCATGTTCGGCGGTGCTGAGTTTAGCCTTCAGTCCGGACGGCAAAACCCTGGCCGGGGGGACCCTGGAAGAGAACATCATGCTCTGGGACACGGCAACCGGGCAGACCATAGGTACTCCTTTGAATAGACATGATTCTGCGGTTCTGAGTCTGGCCTTCAGCCCGGATGGCAAGACCCTGGCTTCCTCCAGCCAGGACAAGACCGTCCTTCTCTGGGATTTGGCAGAGAAATCCTGGCTGGTCCGGGCCTACCATAACCTGACCCAAGAGTGGCGCCGCCACGTGGCGGACCTGCCGTACCTCAAAACCAGCCAAGGTCCCAAAGAGCCGGAGGATAAGACTGACATGGCAGGTAAATAGGACTTTCCAGACCCATCCACCCTTGGGGTTAGGATTGCCGCAGATTTGAGTCTGCGGCCGATTTTTTCGCTAAGAAGATAGTTGCGGCTGAGGTTGCTGTGGCTGCCGGAAGGGTCCAGCATTTAAGAGGAGGGTTTATGCCTCTGTCACCTTGTCGGGAATGTCAGCAGGAAATCAGCACCGAGGCCTCTTTCTGCCCCCACTGCGGAGCTCCCCGTCCCGCCGACAGGCAGTGGCAGGGTCCCGGTTTCGAATGGCGCTCAGCCCAAACCTGTCTATGGCTACCCCTTAATTCACGTGGCCTTCGGCAAAGATGCGAGAGGAAAACGCCAGGTGGCCAAAGGCATCATCGCCATCGGCCAGTTCGCCTTCGGGGTCATCACGGTGGCCCAATTTGGGGTGGGCCTGCTCTTCGGCTTCGGCCAGTTCATTTTCGGCCTCACGGCCCTGGCCCAGTTTGCCGGTGCCCTTCTCATGGGGGTCGGCCAGTTTGCCAGCGGCTATGTGGCCGTCGGTCAGATCGTCCTGGCCAAAATCGGCCTGGCCCAAATGGGTTTGGCCGAGGCCTTGTGGAGCCCAAACCGCCGGGACCCCGAAGCCGTGGAGTTTTTTCAGCAGCTCTGGGATACCCTGCGCTCCTGGTGGTTCTGGCAATCTTGAAATCTTGTCCGAGCCGTGAAGCAAGACCAACTGAATGACAGTTGTTCCTGATATTATTCCAGCGCAAATCTATATTTCTGTTCCCCCGGCGGGACGTGCCACTTGATAAAATTATAACTTATGCCCGCCGGAGCCGGTTTGATCCCGTGGATGCGACTGCTGACGGCCGGCAAGGAATCGGGCACAAACAGGAAAGTATAGGGCTGGTCCAGAGCCAGAATTTCCTGGAAGCGGAAATAGGCGGCCTTTCTTCTGGCCTGGTCAAAAGTGTGGCGCCCCTCCTCCAATAACCGGTCCACTTCCGGGTTGTTATAATGGATAAAATTTAGCTCCCCGGGATTGCTTTTGGAGGAATGCCAGATGTCAAAGACATCCGGGTCCTGGCCGGTCGTCCACCCCAGGAGCACCGCCTCAAAGCGGCCCTTCTCGATAAAATCCTTCAAGAACGCCGCCCATTCCACCGTCCGGATTTTCACCAGCACCCCCACCTCCCGGAGGCGACGCTGGATAATTTCAGCAGTCCGCACCCGGACTTCGTTACCTTGGTTGGTGAGGATGGTAAATTCAAAGGGCTGCCCCTCTTTTTCCTGCACCCCCTGGGCATTTAGCCGCCAGCCGGCCTCGGCCAGGAGTGCCAGGGCTTTTTCCGGATCAAAAGGAAAGGTTGGGACCTGGGGATTGTAAAACCAGGTGCCGGGTTTATAGGGTCCGGTGGCCGGAGTGCCCAACCCGAGGAGAATGCCGTCGATGATCTCATTTTTATCAATGGCCGAGGTCAGAGCCTGGCGAACCCGCACATCTTTGAACTTGGGGTCGACCAGATTGTAGCCCAGGTAGGTATATGCAAAGGCTGTATAGCGGAATTTATTGAACATTTTTTGAAATTTGGGATATTCCGTCTGTCGCATGTATTGCAGGGGCGTCAACCCCATGCGGTCGATATTGCCCGCCTTCAACTCCAGAAAGATGGTGGCCTGGTCCGGCTTCACCATGGCAATATAGCCATTGAGATAGGGCCGGCCTTCAAAATAATTGGGATTATAGGTCAGCATGATGCGGTCCTGGGTCTTCCAGGACTTGAAAATGAAGGGGCCGGTGCCGATGGGATGCCGGGCCAGGGGGGAACGAGTGATATCCTGACCGGCCAGCAGGTGCTTGGGAAGCATGGCCAGCCCCCAACTGCCCAGAGCTGGGGCAAAAGGCTTTGGATACGTAACCCGGAAGGTATAGTCATCTAAAACCTCGGCCTTTTGCACCTGCTTATAGTCGCCGGAATAAGCCGTAGGGGTTTTGGGATCCACCATTACCTGATAGGTGAACAATACGTCCTGAGCTGTAAAGGGGGCGCCATCATGCCAGTGCACTCCCCTGCGGAGTTTAAAGGTGATGGTCAAGCCATCCGGAGAAATTTCCCAACTCTCGGCCAGGTCTCCCACCAACTGGAGGTCCCCGTTATATTTCACCAGGCCATTGTAAACTAAGGAGGCAATTTCATGGGAGGCGGAGTCCGAGGCCAGGGGAGGAATCAAGGTACTGGCGTCGCCGATAGAGCCATCGATGAAAATATCGCCATAAGCCGATCCGGTGTCCTGCCCGGATGAGGGCAGGTTATCTCCAGTCGGTTGGCAGCCTGCCGAAAACCAGCCCATTACTAAAATAATCCATAGAACTTGTCGAAATTTATTAGGAAAAATCATAGGCAGCTTTCGGACCATTAAAAAATAAGCGTGGAGAGTTGACAAATAGCAAAGATTGCCCCATACTTCTTACTAGAGTTTTGTAGACACTTAACTCAGAACAAAAATGTTCACCCGTTTGCCAGCATGGATGTATCATAGCTCCAGACGGAATTCAAGTATCGGGTACTTTTCAGCTGGGCACCAATTTTTACTTGCCCAAAGACTAACTTTGGGATACATAACATACGTCGGGACGTGGCTCAGCCTGGTAGAGCACAGCGTTCGGGACGCTGGGGTCGCTGGTTCAAATCCAGTCGTCCCGACCATCTTGCAATTTAGCGCCCCGCAGATTCTTACACCATGAAATTGTGATCCCTTATCAGTGATCTCCTCTTCATTACCTCTTTATCCGGCAGATAAATATATCCGAACAATGGTTAAATATTTACCGAATTCTTTATTAATTAAGGAACCTGGCCTCCAGGTCATCCGACTGAGCGGTTCCCCTTCTGACCTGGGGCAAGCCCATGGCCGAATGCTGGCCGAGGACATCAAGCAACTCCGTCGGGAATTCCTGCGTTACCTGGCCCGGCTTTCTCTGGGCATCGGCGCTCTCCCTCTCTATCTCATCGCTTGTCTTTACGCCTGGCGGATGCGGCCGTATATCCCCACCCCGCTTTGGGAGGAGATCCAGGCCGTAGCTAAAGGGGCCGGGGTGCATGTCAGCTTCATCCTCTTTATCAATGTGATAGATGACCTGCTGAACAATATCCCCCGCTGTTCTACTTTTGCGGCTCCCTCGCACAATAGCCACCCCACCACTTACCTCCTCGGGCGCAATTTGGACTATCCCCTGTTCGCCCAGGTCATGTGCCGTTTCAATACAGTCTTTGTTCTGTTTCCCCAGACCGGGCAGCCTTTGGTGTCCGTTGCCTGGCCCGGCTATGTAGGTATATGTACTGGCATGAACCTTTCCCAGGTGGCCCTGGGGCAACTGACCGCCTCGACCTCTGACTTTTCTCTGGCAGGGATGCCGTCGGCCCTGCGCAACCGGCTGGCTTTACAGCATCATACTTCTCTGGTGGAAGTTGCCGCCCGCATTACCAGCTTGCCCGGAACCATCGGCGCCAACCTGATCTTGGCATCTCCCCAAGAAGCTCTGCTGCTGGAGGTTTCCGCCCATCACCGGGCGGTCCGGGTGCCCGTCGACGGCATTCTCACCGCCACCAACCATTACCAGTCTCCAGCCATGCAAGCCTGGAAGGGCACGGCCTTCCGGCGCCCACCGTTATCGCCACTGGATGCTTATTGTTTTTCCCGGGATTATAGTCTGACACGGAACCAACGTCTGCAAGAACTGCTCAGCACCGAGACCCTGGATATCGCCCGGGCGCAGCAGATACTCGGCGACCCGATTATTGCTAATCCCTGCGATATCAACAGTGTCGTCTTTGACCCCGCCGCTTCAGAACTCTATGTGGCCCAGAGCCTGCGCACCCCCGTTTCCCAGCGGGGCCGCTTCCGCCATCTTGCCGACATATTCAGCCCTCAACCCCGGATTTATTAAAGACAGTGGCCAGTAGCCAGAAAAGAGGCCGACGGTATCGACTGTCGTCCTGGTCAAGCAGGTATAGAGAGAAACCAAGGTCGTTGTTTCTTAATAACAGATCTGTGAGACGGAAGAGCGACGCCCTTCCCCGTTTTGCATCTAACCACTGACCTGGGACTTGACCCGGCTCACAAACCTTCCCAGGGTCTCCAAATACTGTTCCAATCCCCGGATAAACAGGTCGTTATGATTGGCTCCTGGTATCATCAGCAGGGTTTTGTCCTGGGCCGGGCAAGCCTCATAAAGAGCCTGGGCATCGCTAAAGGGAATGATGTGATCAAACTCGGCATGAATGATGAGCAAAGGTTTGTGCCAGGTCTCGATCTTGGCGATATGGTTGAAACCCGACTCTTCGGTAAACCCCAGGGACCCTGGATTGACACCCAGGAGCTGCAACAGCGGTCCGGCCAAAGCGAAGCCGCTGTCGATGATCAAACCGGCCACCATTTCCGGATAGGCGGCTGCCAACTCCAGCACCGAGGCGCTGCCCAGTGATCTTCCCATGAGCAGGAGCGGACCGGTGTAGCCGTGCTCCGGCAGCCAGGCGTCGACAAACTGCAAAATTGCGTGGCAATCTCGCATCATCCCGGTGATGGTTGGCTGGCCGCCGGAACGGCCGTAGCCCCGATAATCCACCGGCAGGAAATTTATCCCCAGCCGGTTGTAAATCGGCCCCATTTCGTCATAATCCGCCACAATTTCCCCGTTGCCGTGGAAAAATAGGATGTTGGGATACCCTTTATCCTGCAGGTGCCAGCGGCCGCCGATGGCTATATCTGCCTCCACCGGAATCATGACGTCCACCCCGGCACTGCCGCCGCCCCCAAAAAGCCCGCTGAACTCCGGGCGAGGGTGAAACAGTACCTGGAGTATCTCCGGGCGATCGAACTTACTAAAATCTATTCTGGAAATGTCCACCATGCATTTCTCCCCGGCATTAAACCGATCGGTTGAAAACCGGACCTCAATGGTGATGCCCGCCTTCGCTATGACCTCCAGCGGCTAAGTAGACTGCTGGCATTTTCTGATTATTTTCCAAAGTGTAGGTCACATCCCCATTGAGATAAAATGCTTCCCCGATTTTCAAGTTTTGTGGTCCCTCCGGCCCCACCAGGGTGGCCACGCCGGCCACCAGGCAGAAAATTTCTTCATGACCGGCTCCGGGATTTATTGTCCGTTTCTGCCCGGGTTCCACAATGCCGTAGATCAGATAGCAGGCATGAGTTTCCAATTCCTCGGTGCCCAACACCGTTTCCCCGCCTTCGGCTTTGGCCCTCATCAAACAATCGAATGTTTTTAACATCATTTATCTCCTGAAAGTTTTAAGATCAACGCCGTAACGGGCGCACATTACCGGATCGGGGCCCAGCCCGCTTCCGGCCCGAAATCGGCAACCACCCCGGCAGTCATGCACATGGGCGCAGGGAGCGCAATCCAGTTCACGCAGCTGTAGGTGTGGCAACCGCAACCAACAATTTTCTAGACCTTCCTCCAGACTGCCCAGGGGCCTGTCGCCATACAGACCACACTTAGCAACGTTACCGTTGGGCAAGACCGCGGCTAAATGCCGGCCGCAGGCAAAATCACCGGTGGCCCCGTGATCCGAACCGCCAAAACCCAGCTCCAAATACTTCGCCCCCTCTTCAGGGTCTAAGCACAAATCCTGGTTCTGAGCCAAGCGGCCGCCGATACAAGGGATGTCAAGATTCCACTCGCGTATCCCCAGTTCCTGGAGCCAGTTACTCATCTTTGCTAATTCGGCCAGATTGCCCCGGTGGATCATGGTGGCCACCGAGATCTCCAACCCCTCATCCTGCAGCGCTTCCAGTCGCCCCACCGTCTTGGCCCAGGTGCCTTGACCCCGGATCAATTCATGGCCGGTCTCCAGGCCGTCCAGACTAAGCTGCACTTCCTGGACGTTAAGCTCCTTAATAACCTTATCCGTCAACAGCAGGCCGTTACTTAAAAGGACTAAGCGTAGTTCAAACTCAGGGAGGCGTTCGTTTAATTCCTGCCAACGGCTATACAGGAGCGGCTCGCCCCCCGACAACAAAACCCGCAGTCCCTGCATCTCCTGGAATTCCTCGAGCGTTTGCAGCACGGCCGCTAAAGGCAGCTCCTGGTCCCCGACCTCTCCCAGATAGCAGTGCCGACAACGCAGATTGCAGCGCTCGGTGAGCATTAATTCCAAGTAGCGGAGCGAGGGGACGGGCGACCGGCGCCAGGTCAAAAGCCGTGGCGATGGTGACGCAGCACAGGCCATTAAAGATTCGGCCAGTAAAAAATCTAAAAATTCCCGGTCCGCGGCCGCGGCCGAGCCCGGAGTGGTCCCGTCACACCGGGCCAGCCACTCAAATCCCGTCTCATTGACTTCATACAACTCGTCAGCCTGCCGGTCATAGAGATGCGGGGTCTCCAGATAACGCAGGGACACATGCTCAGCCAGCCGCAGGTAACCGGTCATTAAGAAACGCTCCCAGGCCCCGGCCAACTCATTCCC
>CAVZSK010000037.1:0-37765 GCA_963777875.1 uncultured delta proteobacterium
TTCCTCCGAGAATCTTCGGCCATTTCTTCTTTTTCAAGCCCGTGGGCGAGGGGGGCTGCTCAGTATTCTGGTCCATATCATCTCCTTGACGCAATCTCGGCGCTTTTCGATTCTTGCTGGGGTTGTGGGGCTGTGGGGTTGTGGGGGCCATCGTGGCCGTCAAGAGCGCTCCCCGGCGACCGGCGCCTGGGGAGAACCTTCCCCCCAGGCTCTGAACGCGCCGGCCCTGGACAACCTGATTGAGAATGACTGGCATGAGGCAAAACTATTCGTGGTTCCGGCTCCTGATGTATTATTTCACCTGAAGAGCCACTTCCTTGGCGGCCCCGTCCGAGGTGGAGATAACTACCTTGTAGTCTCCTTTCGGCCAGTTGTTGGTCGGTTTGCTAAAGGAGAAATCGAAGCTGATTTCCCCGTCGCCGGGCACATCCTTGGTGACCGACAGGGCTTTGAGGTTCTCGGTTACATAGACAAGGTCTGCCGTAAGCTGTTTACCTTTTACGGCTCCAGCGACTTTGGCGACGCCTTTAATCACTTCGCTCGTCGGGGTGAACTGGGTCTCGTTCAGGGAGATCTCGGCAACTGTGCTGGCAGCCAGCGCCGGGGCCGGCATCGCGGTTAAAATCATCGCACACAACGCCAGGCCGGCCAGGAGGATCAGGCCGCTCTGCCGCCAGGAGACTATTGTTGTTTGATGCTTCCTTTGTCGCATGTTTCCCTCCGAAATTATAAATTTAGCATAAACAGAACGTTAGGGTTTGCCAGTCAAACACTTCGGTACGATATTGTAAGAGCATCTAAATCAGCCGTCGAGCAAAAGGGGGGGGATATACCGGATCGAGTGCCAGTAAGCTTACCAATGGAAATGGAAAGTTTTAAACCCTTTTAAATTTAGGACAATAGTAACTATCAACTTCAGTAAGATTCTAATCTGCAGGGGTGAAGCTCTGTGATTCTGCTAAAAAGGTTTCGGCTTCCGGGGGAATGGCAGTGAAATTGACTTGAAAAACCCCTGGGGGATCGGCAAGGTGCGTTAATACTTTGCCGTACAGGTTATCGGTGATAAGCCGATCGTGGTAGTCATACAATGACAGCCGGAGGTTAGCCAGACGGGGGGGCAACATCGCCGCGGTAATTTCGGCCATTTTAGGAGCTAGTTTGATGATCGCGGCCTGATACCTTACCTCCCCCACATGTTTCCCTTCCAACACGGTAAACTGGAGTGACAACGGCTGCGTAAGTTCAATCCAGTCCACCTCTGGTTTGGGGGGCAAAAAGAGCTGATAGTCTCCGGCAATGCCACCCACCTCATAGATGGTCAGAGGTTCTTTCACCCCTTTAGGACTGACCTGCATGGCATTGTCCACCCGTACGATATCGCCGCTGGCGTTGAGGGTGTTTTCTGAGATAAAGATCTGGCCGCCCACCGTGTAGGACTCGATGCGGGCCGTAAGGTTGACATTGCTGCCGACCACCCCATATTTCATCCGCTTTTTGGAGCCGATATTGCCCACCACCATCGGGCCGGTGTTGATCCCGATACCTAAAGCCACTTCGGGGTACCCGGCCTGGCGGTTGCGGTCATTCACCGAGGCCATGGCCAGTTGCATTTCCACGGCGCAGGCCACGGCGCGGCGGGCGTCATCCGGGCGCTGGAAAGGAGCCCCAAAGATGACCAAAATGCCGTCCCCGATGAATTCATCGATGGTGCCTTGATATTTCAGGATGATGTCGGTCATGGTCTCCAGATAGATATTGACCATGGCAACCACGTCCTCAGCCGGCAACCCCTCGCTCAAGGACGTAAAGCCCCGCAGATCGGACATGAGAATGGTGGCCTGCCGCTTTTCACCCCCGATTTTTAAGCCGTCCGGCCTCTCCAGAATCGACTCGACGATATCATCGGAAAGGTAACGCCCAAAGGTCTGGCGAATAAACCGGTTGCGCACTTCCAGGGCGGCGTTGAGTTCCTGCAATTGTCGCTTTTGCTCTTTTTCCAGATCACGCAGCCGCTTCTTTTCCAGGCAAGCCCCCACTCTGGCCCGCAGCAGCACCGGGTTAAACGGCTTGGACAGGTAGTCGGCGGCGCCCAGTTCAATGCACCGGACCACGCTGTCCATTTCATCCAGGGCGGAAATCATGATAACCGGCAGGTCCCGCCAGGTGGGGGAATCCTTCAAGTGCTGGAGCACCTGGTAGCCGTTCAACTCCGGCATCATGATATCCAGCAGCACCAGGTCGAAAGCCCCGGAGTCGATCATCTCCAGGGCCTTGCTACCATCGGGAGCCGCCTGCACCGTATGGCCCAGGCGCGCCAGATAGCGGGACAGCAGGTCCCGGTTGATCTCATTATCGTCCACCACCAGGAGAGCGCCGGTTTCTCCGCCGGTAACGGCAGCACTTTCCTGAGCCAATTCCCGGAGGCTGGCCATAACGCTGTCAATCAGAGGCGACTGATCCGTGGCCCCCGGGGCGGGACTCTTAAGACCGGCATCAAGGTTGGAAAAATCGATGATGTTGTTGAGGCGCGCCAGGAAGAGGTTCCCGGCGGTGTGGATCTTTTCAAGGTCGGGGATAATTTCTTCCTGCTCTTGTTCCGCCGCGTTTTCCAGCAGGATTTCGCTGTAACCGATAACGCCGTTCAATGGGGCGCGGGCCTGATAGTCCAGGTTGGCGATAAGGGATTCCAGATTGAAGGCGACATCATCGGAGGCAAGTTTCTGGGCATCCAGGAGGTCATTGACGATGGCCAGGAGCTGACGGCCGGCGGCGAGGACCTGTTTGAGGTCGGCGGCGAAATCCGCCAGGCCGGCATCGTCGGCGTCTTCCAGCAGCATTTCGCTGTAGCCGATGATGGCGTTCAAAGGGGTTCGCAGTTCATGGCGCAGGTGTGACCACAGGGCCTGCGAAGTCCGTTCGCCCTCACTGTTGGGACCGGAACTCCCGGCCGGCCCAGTTTTAGATGAAGTTGTGGTCATGGGATACTGGTTCCGCTATTTGCCTAAAAGTTCCTGGATCTTGCCCAGCAGGCGAGGGAACTCCACCGGTTTGGTATCATAATCGTTACACCCGGCCTCCAGGCATTTTTCCCGGTCGCCGGCCATGGCATGGGCGGTGAGGGCGATGATGGGGATGGCCTGAGTTTCGGGCCTGGCCTTGAGCCGCCGGGTGGCTTCCCAGCCGTCCAGCCCCGGCAGGCTGATATCCATGAGGATCAGGTCGGGGGCCTCGGCACGGGCCATCTCCAGGGCCTGCTCGCCGTCCATGGCCATGACCACCTCAAAGCCCTTTTTCAGCAGACGCCGGGACAACATGTCGCGATTCATTTCATTATCTTCCACCAAAAGAATTTTAGCCATTTGTATTACTCCTCTAACGAAACTAGGCTGAGCCGTTACCGGATTTTACGGGGCCCTTCTGCAAGCGGGTCTTCACCATTTTACTTACTTCGGCCAGAAGCTCCTCCTGGCCTTTGGCATCTTTCTAATTATATCAGCAACATAACCATTCAGGCGGAGGCGGTCTGCGGGGGTTAAATCTTTGGCGGTGACCACCACAATGGGAATGCCGCGCCAGGCTTCGTGTTGGCGGACGTGGTCGACAAATTGAAACCCATCCATTTCCGGCATCATGAGGTCCAACAAAATCAACCCTGGCTGGCCCACGGCCAATCGTTCCAGGGCCACCCGGCCATTTTCGGCCTCCACCACCTGAATTCCCACTTTCTCCAGCAGATGCCGGATTACCTCTCGCGTTGCGGTATCGTCTTCCACTACCAGAACCGTGGTAGGTTGGGAAGGCGGGCAATATTTCGCTAAAACAGCCTGCAGGCGGTCGCGCTGGATGGGCTTGGTCAGGTAATCCGCAGCACCCAAAGCGTAGCCCAAATTTTTATTATCCACGATGGTCAGCATAACCACCGGAATATCGGCCAACTCGGGATCGGCCTTAAGATCGCTTAAAACGGCCCACCCATCTTTGTCCGGCATCATCACGTCCAGGGTAATGATATCCGGATGGAGCTCCCGGGCCAGACGGAGCCCGGCCTCACCTCCGTTTGCAGTCTCGACGCGATACCCTTCCTTGGTCAAAAAGCGAGTCAGCAGGTCCCGGGCCCCGGGGTCATCCTCGATGACCAGGACGGTATTCACCCCCGGCAAGAATGTGGGCTCGGCTGCCTCCGGTTGGGAAACCTCGGCTGGCGGCGGGGCCTTGACCTCAGTGGGGAGCAGGACCGTGAAGGTGGTACCGGCCCCTGGTTCACTGGCAACGCTCATTTCCCCACCCATCATTTTGACAAAAAGTTGGGTGATAGTCATGCCTAAACCGGTGCCCCCGTATTTCCGGGAGGTGGAGGCATCGGCCTGCACGAAGGGTTGGAAGAGTTTGTCAAGCTGCTCCGGAGTCATGCCAATGCCTGTATCCGCCACCCGGAAGGCAATCCACCTGGCCCCGTCTTTGAACACGGGTTCGGCCTCCAGGGTTATCGTCCCTTTTTCGGTGAATTTACTGGCATTACTGAGGAGGTTAAACAGAGACTGCCGAACCTTGGTCAGATCAGCGTGCATGGCGCCGAGATCGGGGGCAAGGTGCACCTGGAGGGTATTGGCATTCTTGTCTACCAATGGCTTCAGGGTGCTGGCCACATCATTGATCATCCCGGCCAGGTCAAACGATTCCAGGTAGAGATCCATCTTGCCGGCCTCGATCTTGGACAGGTCGAGGATCTCATTGATGAGGCCCAGGAGGTGTTTCCCGGCGGTATGGATTTTTTGCAGATCGGGGATGAAATCTTCCTGTCCCTGATCTTCGGCGTCTTCCATCAACATTTCGCTGTAGCCGAGGATGGCGTTCATGGGGGTGCGCAGTTCATGACTCATGTTGGCTAAAAAGACGCTCTTGGCCTGGGTCGCAGCTTCCGCAGCCTCCCGCGCCTGCTCCAGTTCCCGCTCGGCCCGGTCTCGATCAATGGCCACGGCAATAGTCTTGGCAATGCCGGCGAGGGCGTGCACCGTATCGGGGTTGAGCTTGGTGCGGGAGAAAAACGCCATGACGCCCACCACCCGAGTCCTCGACAATCAGGGGATGACCGACAAAGCTGACCAGGCCGTGTTGTCGCACCCATTCCTGGTCATCGACATCAGGTTCTTCGCCCACCCGGTTGGAAAAACGCACCCGGGCTTCCTGGGCGATGCGGCCGATTTTATATTTCCCCACGGGAATCCGGCTGCGGGTGCCGTCTGTATGGGTGTGTATCCCGGCACTGGCCTGCATCTCCAGCAGATCGCCCGTTTCATTGACGGTCCAGATGCGGGCCAGGGCCGCATCGAGCTGATGAACCAAACCTTCGGCACACAGTTGCAGCCTTTCCTGTATCGGTTTCAGGCTGGTCAGGGCATCGCCGACCTCGGAGCCCAAGAGCGCCAGTTGTTCCCTCTGCTTGGTATCGGTAATATCCCAGCAGGCGCCGATCATCCGGATGGGGGTGCCAAGTTCATCACGCAACACCACGGCCCGGGTCGCCACCACGTGCAGGCTGGCATCCGGCCAGATCACCCGAAATTCCGTATTGTAGTCCCGAGTTCCGGCGATGGCCTGACGCGTTTCTTCTCGCATCCGCTCCAGGTCATCCGGATGAACGCGCTCCAAAAAAATCTCCCGGTGGTCTGGACAATTCTTCCAGGATAATCCGAGGATAGCTTGGGTGGCTTGATCCCAGGTGAGGGTATGCTGGAGCAGATCTCTCTCCCAGATGCCGATGCCCGTAGCCCCCAGGGTCAGATCCAGACGCTCTTTGCTTTCCCGCAGGGCCGCTTCACTCTTGCATTCCGCTTCGGCTCGCTGACGCTCCTGGTTGGCATGCCGCAAGCGCTGTCGCCAGATGAGAAAAGCAGTACTCAGGGTCAGCATCAAAACGCCACTTGTCAGGCCAATCAGGGTCCGCCGGGAGGCCGGCATCAACTTATCGAGGTCGCCCAGCAGCACCAGCGTCCAAGGGCCATTCGGATCGTTCCATTGCAACGGCGTCCGGGCAACGGCATAGCGGTGATTTTCAATGCTGACGATGTCGCTCGTCAGGTCGAAGGGCAACGTCCTGGGGGTGCCGCTGTCGAAAACCTTGCCGAACTGTTTGAGCGTCCGGATCGCCTTGAGCCGTTCCGGGGTGCATTGCCCGGCCAGACACTCGATCCATTCCTCGCGGGTGCTGGCAAAAACAAGATCTTGGGGAGACAGCAGGAACGCCGGGCCAGACCAGGCTCTCAAGACGGAGTCGACCCGTTCGAGCCCCAGGCGAGCGACCACCGCGCCGATAATTGGAGCCTTGGCCGATACTGCGTCATACAGGGGGGCGGCAAAGTACAGGGATCGCATACCAGTTGTCGTGCCGATGGCCGCATAGATATTCATCTTGCCCTGCATGGCAATCTGGAAATAGGGGCGGAACTTGACGTCCACCCCGGTGAGGGGTACTCCAACCGTGTCCCAGGAGGATTTGATTATCCCGTCCGGGTTCACTAAATAAACCCCGTTGGCCTCATAGGACTGGCCGATTGCCTGCAAGCTTTCCATGACCACCGGAGTATCCAGGGGAATCTCTCCGCGTGCGACTCTCTTGATCGGCTGATCGACCAGCCCTAACGCGGACACCGCTCCCATGACATTGCCGTCCATCGTCTGTGCCATTACTTCGAAGCCGCGTCGAGTTACCTCGGTTGCCAAGGCCTCTTTGTAATCGTGTTCCAGAGAGAGGCGCGTTGCCTCGATGATGCCGAGTGCCACCGTAACCGAGAGCAGGATGGCGCCTATCCAGGGCAAGAGGCGGCGTAATGATGGACTAATTTTCATGGTGGGTTTCCTGTGATTTGTCTTCACCTGGCTGAACGCTAATGAGATTCACAACATGTTTCGTATATCTTCTCGAATTTAGAGATGGTAATTAGTTAAGGCATCCACTAGGCCGGCAGGTTTAGGTAAAGGCCCTGGGTTAACAAATCGTCTGTTTCCCGTTCGTAAGAGGTTTCGCTCATCAGATCATAGAGGATAACTTTTTTTCCCGCTCAGATCAACCAAGGGTTGAGTCACGTAGCACTGGCCCTGGGTAAGGCAATAATGGTATTGTATGTTGGTTTGGATGTCCACAAAAACTCCATAGATGTTGCCCTAGCCGAAGCGGGGGGCGAGATCAGACATTACGGCAGCATCGGTGGCGAACTCAAGGACCTGGACAAAGTGATCCGCAAACTTCACAGCAAGGGATCAGAACTTTACTTTGCCTATGAGGCAGGACCTTGCGGCTACCAGATTTTTCGTTTTCTCAAGCAAAAGCACTATCCTTGTCTGGTAGCTGCCCCGGCACTGATTCCCCGGCGTCCCGGTGACCGCATCAAATGCGACCGCCGGGACGCCTTGACCCTGGCCCGGCTCTTTCGGGCCGGAGAACTAACGGCGGTTCGTGTGCCAGATGCCGACGACGAGGCCATGCGGGATTCGACGCGAGCCCGTGAGGATGCCATCAGTGTCGAGCGCCGAGCCACTTTCGTCAAGGCCTACCAAGCCCTGCGAGGAGTCTCACTCATTGTGGCGGCCACGGTAGTTGCGGAAGTGGGGGACCTAAGTCGTTTTCACAACCCCAAAGAACTCATGGCCTATCTTCGGTCTAGGTTCCATCGGAGCACTCCAGCGGCGCTTCGGTGCGACGGGGACGTATCACTAAAACCGGTAACAGTCATGCTCGCCGGGTCCTGGTAGAAGCCGCTTGGGCCTACCGCTTACGGGCCCGAGTCTCCCGGACCTTGTTCAAGCGCCAGGAGGATTTGCCGGAAAGCATCCGACAGATTGCCTGGAAAGCCCAGGTCCGCCTCTGTGCTCGTTATCGACGCTTGTTGGCCCAGGGCAAGAGCAAGCAAACCATTGTCACTGCTATCGCCCGGGAGCTGGCAGCTTTTATCTGGGCTATCGGTCAGGCTGTGGTGCCCGTGACGGCTTAAAAAACAAAAAGAAAAGGCGTAGGTAAAGAAAAAAAATATTCTCAGGCCTCACCGGGGCGCAACCACGGTTCGAACTACTAACTAATACCGATTTTCCGGAGACCGGAAACAATATTTCCTCTGCCCTCTCAGGGTGCCGCCTATTTACCGGAAATGACAACTCACCCAATGGTCAGACGCTACCTGGCGGAACTCCGGGACTAGTTCCCGGCAGACCGGTGCGGCCTCGGGGCAACGGGGATGGAAGGGACAGCCGGGAGGGATATTCAGGGGACTGGGAGGGTCGCCTTGCAGGCGGGGGGCTGGCAGGCGGCGCCGGGGGTCGGCGATGGGCACCGCCTCCAGGAGCACTTCGGTGTAGGGATGCAGCCGGCCCTGGCTAAAGTGGTGCCGGGGGGCCATTTCCACCAGCCGGCCTAAATACATCACCGCAATGCGGTCGCTGACGTGGCTGATGACGCTCAGGTCGTGGGAGATAAAGAGATAGGTCAGCCCTAATTTTTGCTTCAGTTCATTGAATAAATTAAGGATCTGAGCCTGGACGGAAACATCCAGGGCCGAAACCGGTTCATCCGCCACAATGAGTTGAGGCTTGAGGGCCAGGGCCCGGGCAATACCCAAACGCTGGCGTTGGCCGCCACTGAATTCATGGGGATAGCGGTGCAGGGCCTCGGGAGGCAGGCCCACATCGTGCAACAATCCTTCGCTCCAGTCCCGGCGCTGCGCTTTGCTGCCCAGGTTGTGGATCAGATACGGCTCCTCCAGGATCTGCCCGATGGTCATCCTCGGATTCAGGGAGGAGTACGGGTCCTGAAAGACGATCTGCATCTCCTGCCGGAGTTGCCGGAGGCGCTCCTTCGGCATGGCAAAGAGGTTTTCCCCGGCAAACCATACTTCCCCTGCGGTTGGCGTCAGTAAAGCCAGGAGGATGCGGCCCAGGGTTGACTTGCCGCAGCCCGATTCTCCCACCAGCCCCAGGGTCTCACCGGCCGGCAGGTGTAAAGAAACCTCGGTCACCGCCTGCAGGTTCTGCTTCCGGGCCAGCCAGGCCGTGGCCAGCGGGAAGACTTTGGTTATGCGGTTGGCCTCCAGCAGCGGTTTAGTCATGATCCTGCCGCCCCCTGTCTGCCGCCTTGATACAGCCAGCATAAGACCCCATGGTCCGCCGCCACCTCAATCCACGGCGGCGGTTGTCGACAGGCGTCGAAAGCCTGGGAACAGCGAGGTTGAAAAGGGCAACCGGCCGGCAATTCCCACAGATTGGGCACCTGGCCGTGAATGGCCTGGAGATCTTCCGGAATATCCTGGAAATCCAGTTTCGGCACCGAGGCCAGCAAGCCTTTGGTATATGGGTGCTTGGGCCCCGCAAAGAGCCTGGTTGTGGGTGCCGTCTCCACGATGACCCCGGCATACATCACCGCCACCTGGTCGGTGATCTGGGCCACCACGCCGAGATTGTGGGAAATCAGCAGCAGCGCCATGTTCAGCTCACGCTGCAGCCGGGAGATCAAGGCCAGTATCTGGGCCTGAATAGTAACATCCAAGGCCGTGGTCGGTTCATCCGCGATCACCAACTGGGGCTCGCAGGCCAAAGCCATGGCGATCAGCGCCCGTTGCCTTAAGCCCCCGGAAAGCTGATGGGGATATTGGGGCAACCGTTGTTCCGGGTCCGCAATGCCCACCCGGACCAGGCCCCGGCCCGCCTCTTCCCAGGCTGCCGCCTTGCTCAGACCCCGGTGCAGCCGCAAAACCTCGCTGATCTGATCCCCGATGGTCAGCACCGGGTTGAGGGCGGTCATGGGCTCCTGAAAGATCATGGCGATGCGGTTTCCCCGAATCGCCCGCATCTCAGGCCCTTTGAGGGCCATGAGATCCCGTTCGTCAAAAAGGATCTGGCCTGATTGGCGGCTGACCTGTTCCGGCAGCAGCCGCAAAATGGAGAGGGCCGTCACGGTCTTGCCACAGCCCGATTCCCCCACCAGCCCCAACGTCTCTCCCGCCCGCAGGCTGAAGTTGACCCCGTTGACCGCCGGGATCAAACCGGCGGGGGTTTGAAACGCGGTTTTGAGATCCCGCACCCGCAGTAATGGCCCGGTTATATCGGACATGCACCGGACTCGATTTCCGCCAGTGGCAGCCTGATGGTAAAAACCGACCCCTTACCCGGTTGGCTTTCCACCCCCAGATCGCCGTTGTGGGCTCTGATGATGTTCCGGGATATGACCAGCCCTAAACCTGACCCTTTGGATTTGGTGGTGAAATAGGGAGTAAAGATATTTTCCACCACATCCGGCGGCATGCCTTCCCCGGTATCGGCCACGACGATCTCTAAATGGGGCGGCCGGCGCTGTACGCTTACGGTTATCGTGCCTCCCTCGGCCATGGCTTCCGAAGCATTTTTAACCAGATTCACCAACACCTGTTTCATCTGTTGATAATCCAGATTATAGGTCGGCAGCGGCTCCGAGGGGGTCAGAATCAGCTCAATATTCTTCTCTTTCAGGATCTCACTGTAGAGATTAAAGACCTCCTGCAGAAGTGTCAAGATCGAACCGGTCTCCCGCTTCAAGCCCGGAGGCCGGGAATAATCCCGCATCTCGGCCATCATGGCTTCCAACCGGGCGACTTCCTCGACGATGATGGCTAATTTCTGCACCCCCTTGGCGTCCAAGGTTTGGGCTTTGAGAAGCTGCTGGGCAAAACCGCCAATAATCATTAAGGGATTTTTGATCTCGTGGACTATCTGGGAAACCGTATTGCCCACGGCCGCCAATCTTTCGTTCTGACGGAGCTTCTCCTCAAGTTCCACGTATTCGCTGATATCCCGAACAATGCCGGTAAAATAGAGATTACCGCCGATATCCGCCACCGAAAAAGAGATGCTGATGGGAAACTCTGTCCCGTCTTTACGCTCGGCCTTCAATTGGACGTGCTTGCCGATAACATGCGCATCACGCGTCGCCATATAGCGCCTGACATAATCCCGGTGTTTTTCCTTATACGGTTGGGGAATGATGATGCTCAGATCCGCGCCCATCACCTCGTCCCGGGTAAAACCAAAGATCTTCTCCGCCCCCTGATTATAACCCACAATGATATGCTCTTCATTGATGGTGACGATGGCATCGGTGGCGCTTTCGATGATATTGGCTTGGATTTCTCCGGTGGAGCAGGTCTTCTCTAACTGTTCCAGCAGTTCCTTGACAATCGGGGCCGCCTGACTCGAAATCAGCGGTCCAGGACCGACGATTTCTTGTAAGTCCGGGTTGTCCGGGCTTGGCTCCCGTCCATCCAGAATCAGATCGAAAGGTTTATCACTCAGGTTCTTCCAGATGTCCTGGCAGGCTGCGGTGGACAGTCCGGAAGGTAATCCCAGCAGCACAGTTTCAACCTGAGGGCAGATACCATGGCCATGTGGTTGAGTCAGTACTCTGTGCTCGACCTGCGGCCGGGTTTTAAGAAGGGCAACTCGAAAGACCTCTGGCAACGTCATAAAAACACTCGTACTTTCAAATCCTCAGATTAAATCACTTATTCTTCATACCGTTTGAAGATCAGGCTGGCATTGGTGCCACCAAATCCGAAAGAGTTGGAAAGAGCATACCGCAAAGGTAAGTCTAAGGCAACGTTTCGTACCAGGTTCAACTTGGCGCAGTCCGGATCGATTTGGGTATTATTGATAGTTGGCGGGATGCGGCCTTGTAACAGCGACAGACAGACGAAAATTGCTTCCACCGCGCCCGCGGCCCCTAAAAGGTGACCCGTCATGGACTTGGTGGCGGTAACCACCGGCAGGTACCTGCCGGAGTTGAAAATTTTTTCCAGAGCCGCCGCCTCATTCCGGTCACCGGTAGCGCGTGGAGGTGGCGTGTGGGTTGACATAATCTATCTCCTCCGGCCGGACCTGAGCATCCTTCAAGGCCATAGTCATACACCGGACTGCTCCCCCCAGATCAGGATCAGTTATATGGCGAGCGTCACCGGTCATGCTAAAACCGATGATTTCCGCGAAAATAGGGGCATTGCGCCTCCTGGCATGCTCCAATTCCTCCAGGATCAGGATGCCCGCCCCTTCCGACATCACAAACCCTGATCGGTCCTTGTCAAAAGGACGCGAGGCCTCGGTGGGGCGGTCATTAAAACCGGTAGCCAGGGCGCCCATGCGATAGAAACCAGTAACCGTCAGCAGGGTGACGGCTGCTTCAGCCCCGCCCGTGGCCATCAACTCTGCTTCCCCTAATTGGATGGAGCGGTAGGCGGCCCCAATCGCGTGCGCTCCCGCAGCACAGGCAGTGGCCAGAGCCGCGTTGGGCCCCCGGGCCTGAAAACTGATGGAGACATTGCCGGCCGCCAGGTTCGGCAGCAGTTTGGGGACGGTAAAGGGAGAGACCTTCTTCACCCCATGCACTAACAGGTTTTCATGCTGCTGCTCCCAACTACCCACGCCCCCCATGCCACTGGCGATAATGATCCCCACCCGGTCCGGGTCCTCCTGCTCCAGATCCAACCCGGAACTATTTACCGCTTCCAAACTGGCGGCCAGCGCGTATTGAGAGAATGTATCAGTATATTTTATAAGCTTGTTATCCTCTTTGGTCAGGTTTTTCTTGCGCTCGGTTAGCATCCTTTTTAGATCAAAATCTTTCACTTCTCCGGCAATCAAGGGGAAATCATCCGGTGCCCGATAGCGCTCCCGAAATTCGACCAGATCGTTGGCAAAGTGAGTTACCCGACCGATACCTGATTCCCCGGCCAGCAACCGCTTCCAGACGGTAGGGACGTCATTCCCCAAAGGAGTGATCAGGCCCAAACCGGTGACCACCACCCGGCGCATTTCCACTACCTTGATTGTCTGCATGCTCATCTCCCCTGGAATCGTTCCCAGAAAATTATCCAAAAAAGAGTTTTTTTCTTTTATGAACCCCGATAACGGGTATAAAATCTGTAGGCGTTCACCGTTCAGCAGTCAGTTGTCAGCTTTATTAGAGTAATCAAAAGGATAGGCTATTCCAGATAATTTATCTATAATGTGAGCTTTCGCCTAACTTATGTTTTAGCTGCAAGCCGATTAGCTGATCGCCTGCTAAAATTTTTCAACAATCAACGGTAGCAAGCTGACCGCTGAGTATTTCCCACAAATAATGTCTTGCGGGTAATTATGGGCTCAAAATTAGAAACTATTTCGCATACTGAATTTATTGAACTCGTGCAAGCTTTTGCCGACGAGTTACTGGATATCTGCCAGTTTTTTGTTTCCCAACATGATGAGAAACTCCCCGATACGGAACGGCTTTTCGCCCGCCTCGCTTATGCCTCTAAGCTGGTGGAGGATTTGCTTGACTATCACGGCGCCAAAAATAACCAACTTTGGTACAAATACCGGGAACTAGTAGCCTCAATTCTCAATTTTTCTGCCGCTGGCTTCACCATGAAGCACATTGTCAGCCGCATATCCTTCTATGAAATCGGCGCGGCAAGCTCTTTTATCTTTGCCAGCCAGTTAGTGCACCGCTTCCTGATTAACACCCTGACAAATCTCTGTCAAGAGTTGATTGCTGAAACCAAAAAATTGGGACTGAAGCTTTCTCAGCCAACATTGGTCCGGGAGCAGTTCGCCAATCTGTCCTCCAACCGATTTTTGGAATTCGACATCCATCCCCAAGACTTGTATGACGAAAAACAGCATATTGTCCGCGTCACCACTGCCTATCTCAATATTGTTCGGGACTTCGAAGCCTTGGGCTTTTATAAAAGATTTCAGGCAGAAGAGTTGCGCCAGCTTATTCCAGCTAAAATCAATGAAGAAATTTTACGCAAGTTTGAGAT
Source organism: uncultured delta proteobacterium (assembly GCA_963777875.1). Lineage (GTDB taxonomy): Bacteria > Desulfobacterota > Desulfobaccia > Desulfobaccales > Desulfobaccaceae > Desulfobacca. Next base: position 13,815 of record CAVZSK010000037.1, read on the forward strand.
GATCATCCATAATTTGCAATCCTCCTATGACACGTATATCGGCAGGGATTTCAGCCGGAGCGAAAGCATTAAATTCAAGAGCCTCCGGGACCATATCTCCATCTCTTTGCATTTATTGGAATTAAGCGGTCGTCTGTCACATTATTTTGAACGACATCTTTACGATGTGGGCCGCATTGGTGTCTATCTCGAAATCCAACAGTTATTGGGCCAACTGGTAAATTCCGAATTTTTATTGGATGCCATCATTAACTATGCAGTTTTTTCTTGCAATGAATTTCTATCCAAAGGAAAATCATTAGCGCAAAGCCTCCTGAATCAATTTATCGAACACGATGAAATCACTGTCGGCGTCCCTGTGAAACTTGGTTTCCACAGCCGTCCTTGTATGTTGGTGGCCAAAATCGTCCAGCACTACGGCGGTCAGGTGGAAATGGTCGTCGTCGAAGACCATTTTGACGCCAGTTCCATTTTGGATTTGCAGTGGGCCGGCGGCAAGGTTCACCGGGAAAATCTTTCCCAGGTAAAGTTTCGAGGGGATACCAGGGCCTTGGCCGATATATCAATTTTAGCCGGCATCAATTACGGCGAAGATACCATGGGGAAAGGCATACCACTGCCACCGGAACTGTCTTATCTACGATGAATCCAAGACCGGTTCAAGATATCTCAATGGTCGACGGTCCTGGCCTTCTCTCTCTCCATGCCCCTCGAGGGGAGAGGATCAGGTGAGGAGTGAACCTGACAATGCTTCCGGATACGACTGTAGAATGGTACAGCGGCCATACACTCTATGATAGGCCACGCCGGGTCCTGTGGGGTAGCCAGTGGCTTGCAGTGATACAAGTTCTCGAACGCGGCTATGTCCCGGACGGCGCTTTTGTTAAGATTTTGGCCTCGGACCATTGCATCTATTTGTTGAGATATTCCCTGGACCAGGACGTCTGGCACGTTGACGCCGCGGTTTGAGTGCTAAGGTATTTCCATTGATTTTACTGATTCTACCGAGAAGAAGTCAATCTTTGTTAATTTTGTGCAAACTTTGAGTTTACATTTAGGTATGCTTTGGGATAAAATCCATGATTATAATTTTACGCGAGCAGATTCTGCTCACAAGAACGTACTGCGCTGAAACGAGGCAAAAATGAAAATCAAAACAAAAACCAGAACTAAAACCAAAATAAACGGCCAATATATGGCACGACTTTATTCTTTTTATTCGCCCTTTTATGATTACGTTTTTGGCAAAGTTCTGGAACCCGGCAGAAGAGAAGCTTTCAAGTATCTTTCTTCCCGCCCGCATCAAAAAATACTGGAAATAGGCATTGGCACCGGCACCAGTTTAGAACTCTATCCTCCTCACACCCATATTGTCGGGATTGATATTTCAAAGGGCATGATCGAAAAAGCGAACAAACGGTTGGCAGCCCACCGAAACGGTCATAAGGTTGAATTGCACGTTATGGATGCCTGTAATCTGGAATTTCCGGATGATAGTTTTGATGCCGTCATGGCCTCCTATGTCATCACCACCGTTCCCGACCCGCATAAACTGTGCCGGGAAATCCTCCGGGTCCTCCGTCCCGGCGGTCAAATCATTGCCGTCCAGCACTCCCGGGGAGAAAACGGTCATTTACTTGAAAAAGCCAAAGATGTCCTCGCCCCCCTGTTTGTCCGCATCGGCTTTACCACCGACCTGGATGTCATCAAAGTCATGCGGGAGTCCGGCATGTGTATCGAGCACATCTGCGGCTGCAATATGTTCCACCTACATCGTCTCATCACCGGCACAAAACGTTCATAAGCTGATACATCTAAATTTATTTATTTAAGAGGGGAAGAACGGCTTCCCCTTTTGCCGTTTTACCTCCAAAACGAAATCGGTCTGCACTGTTCCTGTATGATCAGGAGTAGCTAAGGGACATTTTTGGCTTGGCGCCGACCTTGTTTCGGGGTTATAGACATATATAGTTAGTGGTTCAGGATTCTTTTCCAGGGGGGATGTTTTTTGTTTACGGATTCTTTTTGGCGCCGCCATTATGACCCGGATGTCCCTGCTACCATAGAGATACCCGATATCTCCCTGCCTGAAATGTTCTACCGGTCGGCCTTGGACTTTCCGGATAATCCGGCCATAATTTTTTTCGGCAAGGAACTCAGCTACCGCCGTTTACAACAACTGGTCTTGCAGGCAGCCGCGGGTCTAGCCCGGCTGGGTCTGCAAGCCGGCCAGCCGGTGGCCGTACTGTTGCCTAACTGCCCCCAGGCGCTGATTACCTATTATGCTGCCTTACATCTCGGAGCCATAGTGGTGATGATTAATCCTCTAGCCGCGCCCCGGGAAATTCTGGACCAGGTGCAACGGACGGGAGCCAAAATTGCGGTCGTTCTGGATCACCTGGCGCCCAAAGTGGAGCAGATCCGGTCAGATTTGAAGCTGCGGCACCTGGTGGTCACCTCGCTGGCGGAATATCTGCCCATCCCCTGGAGATGGCTGTATACCCTCAAGTCCAAAAGAGACAAACAACAAGTCGGGGCCCGCCTTGATCTGCGCCAGAAACCTTTTGCCGCCCTTCTGGCCGGTAAGGCTGCGGACGCGCCCCCGTTAGCGGCGCACAGCCAGGACATCGCCACCCTGCAATATACCGGGGGCACCACCGGAGTTCCCAAGGCCGCCATCCTGACGCACCGCAACCTGGTGAGCAATGTTCTGCAAATTAATGCCTGGTTGCCTCACTGCCGCCGGGGCGGGGAACGGGTTTTGGCAGTGCTCCCCTACTTTCACGTCTTCGGCATGACCGCGGCCATGAACTGGCCCCTCAATCTGGCCGGCGCCATTATCCTGTTGCCTAAGTTTGATGCTACCACAGTTTTGAAAACCATTCACAAGCTGCGTCCCACCGTGTTTCCGTCGGTGCCCACCATTTTCATCGCCCTGATTCATCACCCGGACCTGCGGCGCTATGATTTAACTTCTCTGTGGGGCAGTATCAGCGGTTCCGCCCCCCTGCCCCAGGACGTGCAAGACCAGTTTGAAGCCTTGACCAAAGGGCGGATCATCGAGGGTTACGGTCTGACGGAAACCTCTCCGGTGACCCACCTCAATCCCATCGCGGGCCGGCGGAAACCCGGCAGCATCGGCCTCCCCTTCCCCAATACCGACTGCCGTATCGTTGATGCTGAAACCGGCTGCCGGGACCTGCCCATAGGCGAAGTGGGTGAACTCCTCCTGAGAGGACCCCAGGTCATGTCCGGCTACTGGCAGAATCCCGAAGAGACGGCCATGGTGATGCGGGACGGCTGGTTCTACACCGGCGATCTGGCCAGGATGGACGATGACGGCTTTTTTTACATCGTGGACCGGAAAAAAGACCTGATCATCGCCAGCGGCTTTAATATCTTTCCCCGGGAGGTGGAAGAAATCCTGCACCAACACCCGGCCGTGCAGGACGTCGTGGTTTTCGGGGTGCCCGAATCCTACCGGGGCGAGACGGTCATGGCCATAGTTGTCCCCAAACCTGAGACGCCTTTAACGGCCGAGGAATTAATCAGTTTCTGCCGGGAACGCCTGGCCGCCTACAAAGTCCCCACCATCATCGAATTCAGGGAAGAACTCCCCAAAACTTTGGTGGGCAAGGTCTTACGTCACCAACTGCGCCAGGAGGCCGTGGCCAAGTTACAGTGCCCGTGAGATTAATAAATTGCTAATTATGATAAAATTACCATAACTGTCATTCTGAGGGAGCGTAGCGACCGAAGAATTATAGATCCTGCACGGCGTCAGGATGACAAAAATGATTTGATGATCAAAACCATCCACCTTGAAAATTTCATGGCCCATAAAGCCACCAGTATCGAACTCTCGCCCGGGGTGACGGTGATCACCGGCCCCAACAATATCGGCAAAAGCGCCATTGTGGAGGCTATCCGCTATCTCGTCTACAATCCCGCGCCCAAAAATGTCATCCGGCACGGGGCTAAAAAGGCGGTAGTTCGCCTGGAGTTGGATTCGGGGGAGATCATCACCTGGCAGCGCCAGGATAAGAACGCCTCGTATGCCATTTTTCGACCCGGCCAGGAAGATGGCGAAGCCCAGGTTCCTCCCGAGGAATATCATAAATTCGGCCGGACCATCCCGGATGACGTCCGCTCCCTGCTGCGTCTGGAGCAGGTGGAAACCGATACCGAAAATATCGATATTCACCTGGGCAACCAGCGGCAACCCATCTTCCTCCTGGACCGGCCCGGGTCCCATGCCGCGGGTTTTTTTGCCGCCTCCACGGAGGCCGATTACCTCCTGAAAATGCAGCAAGCCCTGAAGGCTCGGATTGAACAGGCAAAAAAGGACAGGAAAAGACTGGACGCCGAACTGGCGGCCATGGCTCGGCAGTTAGGTCAGTATGAGCCCCTGGATGACCTTGAAGTCAAGATCAGCCGGGCTGAAGCCTTTTATGCGGCGATCCTCGAGACCGACCGACAGTTGCCGCACCTGGAAGAAAGTATTAAGCAAATTCAGCACAGGCAAGCCCAGCTGGACCTGGAAAGGCGCGCCGGGGCCATCCTCGGGTTGATAGAGGGCCCGCCGCCCCTGGAGGAGATCACCGGACTGGCCCTGGTGCTGGCCGAACTGCAAGACAAAACCCAGCAACAGCGACAAGAGGCAACCCGGGGAACGGTGCTCATCAACCTGACCTTCCCCCCTGAACTCGCCACTACCGGGGATCTGGAAGCTTTACTGGTGCAAAGCCAGGCCACCCAAAACCGCTGCACCACGGCCCAGATCCAGTCCCGAGTCCTGGCGGCTTTAACTCCGCCCCCGGATACGGCTGAGGTGGAGAAATTGCAGGACCTGGTGCGGACCTATGACGAGGCTCTGGAAAATCTCGGGGGTTTGCGAAATCGCCAGCTCATTTTGGCGCCCCAGACCGCACCACCCCAACTTGAGGAAATTACTGCGGTGGACGATCTGGTGAGCCGGTTGGCAGCGGGAACAGGCCCGTTTTAACAGCCTGCAGCGGCTAACCCTCTTTCTGGCCGAGCTGCAGACTCCCCCGGAAACCGCACCGCTGCTTGATCTGGAAAATTCTCTGGGCGCCCTGAGGCAGGGGACCGCCGAGATCTCCCAACAGCAGTCAGCCCTGGCCGGCTTAGCTGAGCAACTGGACCGGAAAAAGGCCGAGATTCACTCCTATCTCAAGGACGCGGGTTTATGCCCCCTGTGCGGCAGCCCCCTGGATCTGGAGCATTTTCTGGAGAACCAGCATGCCTGAGATAAAAACAGGCTATAGGCGAGAGGCTATAGGCTATAGGCAACTTAAGGTACACGGGGCCGGTTTCAGGCTTCGTGGTGATTTTTTAATATGATGACTTTTGGCAATCAGTACAACGGCCTGCTGTTTATTGGCGACCCGCACCTGGCCGCCACCCCGCCCGGTTTCCGGATGGATGATTACCGCCGGACGATTCTGGAAAAGTTAGCCTTCTGCCTGGAGCTGGCCGCCCACCAGCAGTATTTGCCCATTATCCTGGGGGACCTGTTTCACCTGCCCCGGAATAACCCCAATCATCTCCTGGTGGATGTCATGGAGATGTTCCACCAGGTCAAACCCTGGGTCCTGGTGGGCAATCACGACAAACACGAAGCCCGCCTGACCCGGGATGTCTCTTTGGCCGTCCTCCAGGCCGCCGGGGTCATCAAGCTTCTGGCCGAGGCCGGACCCGTGGGCGAAGTGAGCGTCGGCGGCCAGAAAGTCCTCATCGGCGCCAGCCCGGATTGGACCCCGCTCCCCACTGGAGTGGACCGCCAGGAGGTGGATTTTGTCGTCTGGGTGACGCACCACGATCTGAAATTTCCCGATTACGAGGCCGGCAAAGTGGCGCTCCGGGAAATACCGGGCGTTGATCTGGTGGTCAACGGCCATATCCATACCCCCAAACCACCGCAACCATGCGGTGGGACCTTGTGGGTCAATCCGGGCGGCATCAGCCGGGTGTCCAGGAGCATCTATACCCAAAAGATGCAGCCGGCTGCTACCCTCTGGCGACCGGGTTGCCCCGGGCTTGAGAGCATCCCCATCCCCCACCGTCCTTTTGAGGAGATCTTTTTACCGTTCACGGCTGAGGAGGAACGCGGCCATGACAACCTGGATGAATCAATGTTTATCAAAGGGCTGGAAAATCTCATGATCCGGAAAACCTCGGAGGGCGTGGGACTGAAGTCCTTTCTGGAGGCCAACTTAAATGGGGATGATCCCCTGGACGCCATGATCTGGGAATTGTATACGGAGGTTATGAATGCCGAATCTCAAGTCTGACCCCCTGCCGGGCCCCAAACGGGATGCCCTGGTGCAGCAGAAGCTGGAAGCCCTGAAAAAGGAATATGCCGGCCTGCATACCAAGAAAATTACCACCGAGGCCAATATCAAAAACCTGGAAGACAACCTGGCCAAACTCCGGGCCGCGGCGGAAAAGGATTACGGCACCAGCGACATTGAGCAGCTAAAAGAGATCTTAGAGACCCGCCGCCAGGAAAATGAAGCCCGGGTGACGGCGTATGAGCAGCATATTCGGGAACTTAAGGAGAATCTGACGGCCATCGAAGCGGACCACGCCGAGGAAGCCTGATGGCCCCCCAAGATGCTGGCCCGGCCGCCGGTGGCCAAACCGGAGGAAGTCCGCCGTCGATTTCAGACCCTGCGAGTGCAGCAGCAGCTGCTCCTGGAACATCAAAGGCAGGCGAAAAAAGAGCTGCAGGAGGTCACCGCCTTTTTGGCACTGGCCCCCGGGGTTGCCGACCGCCTGGACGGTCTGTCCCAAGATCTCTTCGGGGATATCCTGGCGGAAGTGGAACGCAATCTGACCTACGCGCTGCAGGAGGTCCTGGAACAGGATCTGAAGGTGGTGACCAGCGCGGAAGTCAAAAAGGGCAAGGCCACCATCAGCTTCAGCGTGGAACGGGACGGGCAGCGGGAAGATATTCTCACCGGCCAGGGCGGCTCAGTCTGCAATATCATTTCCGTGGGGCTCCGGCTCATCGCCCTGTCCCAGCTCCCGGACCGGGAGCACCGCCGCTTCCTCATCCTGGACGAACAGGACTGCTGGCTCAAACCCGACCTGGTCCCCCGCCTCATGGCCATCATCCACACCATTGCCGAAAAACTCAATTTCCAGCTCCTGGTCATCAGCCACCACGACATCAATCTCTTCCGGGAATACGCCGACCGCATCTACCGCCTGGCCCCGGCCGCGGGACCCGGCGACGGCGTCCGCCTGGAACTGGTGGAGGGCGGGCAATAAGTTTCGAGTTTCGAGTTCCGAGATCGGCAGTTTCCGGACACCTGTTTTCAGTTTCAGGAATGGCCTCCGGCTGAGAGTCTAAGCTGTAAGAGTTGGAATATTCCGGATAATTTTTAATATTGGTTATCTATTTATTTTCCTCAGCTATTCCTTCCGTGAGGGGAGTTTTTCCCGGTAATTTCCCGCTTTTTTCCCACTTCGTGAAAAGACGGTTTGCCATTGCCAGGATTGGTTTTGGCGGCTGGCAGTTGCGCCAGGCTGGAAAACATCTCCTGGAGTGCGTCCAGGTCAGCCGACAGCGTTCCTAATTCCGAGTTCTGGGTAGCGCCGGTTTGGGTGTTAGCCGGAATTTGGGCTGGTTTTGGTTTGGAACCGGCCTCCGGTTCGGCAGCGGGAGCCATTTTGGTCATCAGGGTGATGATCCGGGTGACTTCCCGGATGGCCTGGAGGGTTATTTTATGGTTGCCTTCGGCGCTGGCCGCGTCAGCAGTGTGCAGGGCCAGTTCCAGGATATGCTGGAGATGGCCGAGACAGCCCTGGTGCAGGGTGTTTGGGGAGGTAGTGGGTTGCATGTCGGGACTCCTTTGGTTGGTTAGGGACCAGAGGCCAGGGGCCAGGGGTCAGTGAAAAATGGTTTTTGGTTTTCAGTTTAAAACTTGCATCTGCTACCAACTTTTACCAGGAGCCCGGGAAGAATAATAGAACGGATAAGACAGATGTCACAAATTGCCATGATGGAAGACATCCAAACGAAGTATGAGAATTCTTTCCCCTTAGAAACAAACGGCGGGAGGCGCTTGGCTTTCCCGCCCTACAGGCCAGTCTCAAGGAAAAAGGTGGCCAAGCTGAGTTTGGCGCTGAAATTGGGTGCCCAAGTAACAAGTTTGGAACCAGAAAAAAAATACTTGACAGGGAAGACAGTCGCTACGGGAAAGGGCTTCGAGCCGTCGCCAGAAGAATTTTAATGAATGTTTAAATTATGATATTATTCAATTATTAATGTTTCAATTATTAAACCTCAGAATGGATAGCAATATTATAGAGTTATTTTTATATTATCCTGTTTAATTAGTTATCTTGTTACGAAACCTGAACATATCAAAAATTGACTTTATAATTTATCAAGAATATCATAAGGTTATGATGGCTAAATAAATGGCATTAAAATTGCAATTTTCAAGATTAAATTGCTTCTCGAGGAAGGAAGGTCTTTTTTAGGGAAACGGATTGAAATCCAAGGTGGCTTTATTAGAAAGGAGGTAGTTTTAGTGTATTTAAGAATCTTGTTTAAGGCTTTTTTGGTGTGCCTGGTCCTCTGGGGCATCGGCGGGGGCCCTTTGGGGGCGCTGACGATCGATGATTTCGATAGTCCGGCCGCCGGCCAAGATGTGAGCTTAATAAACAACGGCGTAGGTAGTAGGTCAACTTCTATTGTAGGGGCCTCGGTTCCGGGGAGTATCCGGGAGATTAGCCTTGAAATCCAGGGCGTAACTGGGTCATACGAATCTAAAGCGGCAATCAACACCTTGGCCACGGGAGAAACTTATCAACTGACTCAAAGCAGTCACTGTAGACAGCATCGGATACCTCATTTATGATGGTAATGTTTTTGGTGGCCCCGGTACTCTTAATTTGGACTTGTCCGGCTTTGCCGGGATTCGGCTGGCAGGCGTGGAGAACGATTTTTCCACTCCATTCACTTTGACTCTTGAGACCTCCGGGGGCGGATCGTCTACCGCCACGAGTAGTATTCTTTCGGGAGATCTTGATTTCCTGTTTAGCAGCCTGGTCGGAACGGCAACGCTGAGTGACATCGATCGAATTACGATCCTGGTCGACCCTCAGAAAGGGGGGGGATGTTAAAATCGACGAAATTGTAACCTTTGAGAGAACCGTCGTCCCCGTACCTGCCACTATGCTCCTTTTCGGTTCCGGTTTGATTGGTCTGCTGGGATATGGGAGGAAAAAACTCAGATAAGATTATGAATAATTTTTTGGGTCGGAGGGCCTTAACGAGGTTCGAGATTCAGAAAAATCCAATCCGGCGGTTTATCTAGCGGTTCTCAAAAGTTTTTTCCACCTGTCACCCTGAGCGCAGCGAAGGGTCTAGATTCTTCGGTCGCTTCGCTCCCTCAGAATGACAGGAACGGGTAGTTATTATTGACAGTTGCGATAGGAGTGCCAAAAGCGGGGCCACCACAGGCCCTGCTTTTTTTCGCCAGGTGAATGATTGATCAGGGGAAGGGCGAATTTTGGCAGGACCTATTTCTTTGAGATATTTTTTCAGGTCGCGATAATAATTTTCATGGGGACCGATCATAATTAGTTGCAGATCTTCTCCCACCAGTCGATAGGCCAGCAGATGCGGGGTGGTTCGAAGGTTGAATTTATGAATGAAAACTCCTCTTAAATCGCCTTTCTTGGCTGCACCGATACCCGGATTCGCCATAATTTTTCGAATTTCCTGATCTAACGCCTCCTTCTCGGGCTTTGGCAGCTTCTTTACTCTCTGTTCAAAAGACCTTGACTGGAATATTTTCATGATGGCCTAGCCAAAGGTATATTCGCTCTGTTCGCCTGCCGCTAATTCCTCGAGACCGAGCAAAATCTCTTTAATGAGAGAGTAGGTCAAATCCGGATTCTCTTCGGCGCATTTTCCCAAGCGGGCCCAATGTTCAATCTGGCCGGCTATGGATCGATGATCCAGCCGACTGAATTTTTTTGCTTCCGTTAGTAGTTCTTCAGATATTCTCACGGCTTTGGCCATTTTTCCGCCTCCCTGGATTCTTGTTGCATTTTGTACTCATTATATAACTTTAGTTATAATTTACAACTAAAGATCTTTATCTGTACTCAATAGGGAAATATGATGGGCGGTGCCCACCCTATATTTTACTCAATAGTAGGTCTAATTTGGGGTTTATCCGACTAAAGCGTACTTTGTTTCGTGGAGAGCCAGGATTTTGAGTTTGAAAAATTCAAGATCACGGAATCCATACGCCTGGAGTTTCATAGTTTTGATTTTATTATTCGTACCTCCAAGGGTCCGGTGGAGATTGGATAGTCATAGTAGGCCAGGATGCCGGTGCGATACAGGGCCAGGGTTTTGGCTATCTTGATGAGTATGCCGATCCCAGAGGATTGAGCCCTGGCAATCCAGTCCTGGAGGAAAGCGGTTGCCGCATCTTTATCAGGTTGCTCCCATAATTGGCGAAGGTCTTCCTTCAGGAAATAGGCGGTTGCCAGTGGCTGATTGAGCCGGAGAGCTTCTTCTAACCGCTCATGCTCTTTGCGGCTTGTATCCAAGTTTTCAGGATTTTTCAGGAGCAACCAGCGGGTGCCTTTGAGGACCTGCATCTGCTCCCGGTTGAATGGCAGATTGGCAGGCGTGTAGTGGTCGATGGCCACCAAGGTAATGGCGATGCCTTTGGCCACAAAACAGAGTCTATTGTTGGTTTCGGCCTCGTGATAATTGAGTGATTAATCTCTGGAATTGCCCTCGTTGGCGTATCACGGTCGTCGGCGAGGGCAATTCCGTTAAAAGGTCAATGAGGTTTCGAGAGAAATATTACCATTTCAGCTTCAGGCCGATATTGGCTCCCATGTTGGAGCTGTGGTTGCGGCCCACTTCGGTGGTGTAGCCCACATTGGCCACCAGGTTCCTGGTGATTTTGGCCGGGATGTCCAGGCTAATCAGGGCAAAGTCCTGGCCGATCTTATCGGTCTGGAAGTTGATGGTGCTGCCCCCGGTCGCCAGGCTGGCGTTGAGGCCCCGGGTGTTGTCCGAGAACTCATGCTGCCAGGTCACCGAGAGGTGCGGCTTTACCGCGACGTTGCCCACCCTGGCGTTGTAGGAGGCCCGCACCCCGAGGCCGGTTTGCAGGGAATCCGCCGTCTGGCTGTCCACCTGGAGAGCCAGGGCGCCGGCATTGCTTTCCGTGAACCCGCCAACCGTCTGGGTGGCGTATTGCAGGGAGACCACGGGGCCGATCACAGCATTGCCGATTTTGGCGTCATAGCCGGTTTCCGCCCCCAACTGGAACTGGTTGCCGCTGGTGCTGGCCTGGGCGGTGCGGTTGATGGCGCCGAAGGCGATGTTTCTTGCCATGTCGTAGCCGCTGTAGGTATAGCCTAAGGCCGCGTTGGCATAGAAGCCCTGGTGGAAATAGGCGCCGTAGGCATTGACGGGGATGATGTTGGCATTGAGGTCGCCCCCGGAGCCGCCGACACTGCCAATGGTGCGGCTGTAGCCGGTGTTCAGGCCCACCAGCAGGTTGTCCAGCACCCAGTATTCGGCTCCCAGGGTGAAGCCGAAGTTCTTGTAGCGGTAGCCCGCCAGGTTGGCGGTGGCGTCCAGGGAGCCCCAATTGGCGTTGGGTTCCAGGTAGATCCCCCAGCGTTGTTCCACCTCTGTAGTGATATACCGGGCGCCGGCATCCGAAATAGTAAGGTTGCTGGCGGCCAGTATCATCCTGGTGTTGCTGTCATAACTGAAGTTGAAGCCCCGCCCGAAGCCGCTGCGGCCGGCGCTGACGGCCTCGCGGCCCAGTGCCGCTTCCCAGCGCACCCGGGCCAGCCGGTTTTGCAGGTATTGGAACTGCATACGGGTTATGGGGAAGGCCATGGCCGGCAGGGTGGCATACTTGGCCGGGGAGATTTCCGTATAGGCTGCGGCCACCCCGGCGTTGGTGGTCAGAGCGTTGATGGCATTGAGGACCGTGAACATATCGCCTCCGGCCGTGGAAGGTGCGATGGAATGCAAGGCATTACCCACTGACTGCTGGCTCCTGGATAGCGCCAGATCCGGCGGGGTATAGTTGCCCACCGCCTGGAGGTCCGCGGTCGTGGCGGTGTAGCGGGCCTGCCAGAACAGGGTGCGGCTGCTGCCCACCCGGGGGTTGTCGATGGCATTGAAGGCTCCCGTCACGGTTCCAGCACTGGTGCCCTCGACGATACCCGGAAACACCTGGTTCGTTGCAGGGAGATAGCCGCCTAACAGCTGCGGCGACAGCGTGCCGTTCAGCGTGGCCGCGCCGGGTACGGCGGCGGTGGTGACGATGCGGTCGTAATCGGTGGCTGAGGCGATCTCCACCACCTGGGTGTTAGCGGCCCCAGGAGCATACGTGCCCACGGTCAGGGTGCCGGGGGAGTTCCCGGGGTTGACGATGCCGTTGCTCACCAGGGCGCCGGTGATGGTACCGGTGCCGCCCACGGTGCCGCCGGCGTTGTTGGTCAGGTCGCCGGTCAGGGCGCCGTTGACGGTCGTAGTGCCGTTGTTGGTCAGGGCACCCCCACCGAGATTCATATTGAGACCGGGGGCAATGGTAGTGGTGGAGCCTGCTCCGGTGGTGATGTCGGCGCCGCCGGTGGGATCAAAGGCGCCGCCGGTATAGTTGAAGATACCGCCGGGGCCAACGGTTAAGCCGCCTTTATAGGTGCCAGCGCTCAGGTTCAGGGTGCTGTTCGTAACGGTGGTGTTATTGAGATAGAAAGCCAAGGGAGCGCTCATATTCACGGTACCGCCGGCAATTGTGTTGGCGCCCCCCACGATGCCATAGGTTATGGCTGCGGCGCTGTTCATATTCAGGGCGCCGCCACTCACCACGTTGTCGCCGGTGTAGTTGCCAATGCCTTGCTGATTCAGAGTGCCGCCTGTCACCGTCGAGGTTCCAGCATAAGCCGCATTGTTCCCCGTCAGGTTCAGGGTGCCGGCAGTGACGGTGATGCCACCGGTTGCCGTGCCTCGAAAGATTACCCGAGAGGGTATCGTTGCTGGCGCCGTTATGGGTTAGGAGATTGCCGGTCAGATCCAGGTTGGCAGTGAGTTCCAGGGCACTGCCGGCCGCGCCGCCCAGGTTGAAGTTCCCGCCGACGCTGAGAGGATTGCCTAATATTGGCGTGGTCCCGGTGGTCGCCTGCAGGGTGCCGCCGTTGATGGTCATGGTTTGGTTTCCGAGGCCATTGTTGGTTCCCGCCGATATGGTCCCGCCGGCGAGAGTAATGGCCCCGGTTAAGGTTCCTCCGGTCTGGTTGAAGAAGCCCCCGGGGTTAACCGTAATGGTCCCGGCTATGAGGCTGCCCCCCTGGAAGTTGTAGGCGCCACTGCTGCCGACGGTGGTTGCAAGGGTCAGGTTGCCCCTGACCGTATGGCTGCCGCCAGTGTGGGTGAACGTGCCGGCGCCGGAGTAACCGATGTACTCATTTCCGGACACCGCCAGAAGGCTGCCGCTGCCGGAGTCGCTCAGGGTATATGAACCGCTAGCCCCGGCTGTGCTGCCCAGATACAGGGCGGTAACCGTGTGGGTGCCGCCGCTCTGGGTGAAAGAGCCGGTGCCGGAGTGGCCCACGGCTTCATAGCTTCCCACCGTGAGGCTGCCGCCGTTCAGCGAGTAAGCGCCGCTGCTAACGGCATCGGCTGCCAGGATCAGGATGCCGGTCACTGCGTGAGTGCCGCCGGTTTGGGTGAAGGAGCCGCTGCCGGAGTAGCCGATGTACTCATTGCCTCCCACTGTAAGGCTGCCGTGGCTCAGGGCATAGGCGCCGCTGGCGCCGGCATTTTGGCCCAGGGTAAGATTATTGTTCACCATATTGATGAAGCCTTCCTGGATCAAGGCGCCGGTGCTGTTCTGGCCGATATATTCATTGTCATAGGTGATGTTGCCGGTCACCGTATGGGTGGCGCCGTGGTCTAGTATCAGATTAGAAGGAGTGTATAACGGCGAGAATTTGGTCACAAAGGCGTTTTGATACCCGACGTTGCCCGGCCAATTTTGTGCCGGGAAATTGCTGGAAAAGGTGAGGCCGGTCAGGACAACGTTGCCGTCGGGATCGACGGCCAGTCCGTAGGTGCGGTCACTGCGTGTCCCGCCGAGGTAGGTGGAGTAGTCCAGGTTGCCGCCACTGGGGTTGATGTTCATGAGCAAGGCGTCTTCGCTCCCCTGGGGCGCCTGGAGGAAGGCGTTGGGGGTGTAAGGAAAGGTCTGGGGCGCCTTCAGGTCGGCAGGCACATATGGCGCACCCTGGGCGTCGGTCTCCCCGGCCACATAGGACGCTCTCCGGGCATCGACGGCGACGCTGGTGCACCAACTGCCCCACTGTCCGCTTGCCGATCCGCCTCCCAGGAAAGTGGAGTAGACAAGGGAAGCGGGGCCGGGTAAGGCAGGGTTGATCTTCACGAGGTAGGGCTCATCTCCGGACTTTCCCTCCTCGAGATAAGGGGCGCTGTTGAAGATGGTGGGGCCTCCCTGGGTCATCGGAAAGCCCTTCGACTGCGTCCGGCCCGTGGCCACGATGAGCCCGGTGGGGTCCATGGTCACGCCATAGACGTCATCTCGAGCGGTTTTCGAGTCTCCCCCCAGGTAGGTGGAGTAGGGCATGGTGTAGGTGGAGGACGGGGAGCCGGGCTGGCTTGATTGGAATTGGGTGATAAAGCCGTTGCTTGAACCAGGGGAAAAGCCGCCATCCGGGGCTTTACTCCGGTAGGCGTTGGCGGTGGTGGGGAAGTTCGCAGAGGTGGTAAAGCCGACCACGGCAATGTAGCGGCCGGCAGAGTCCACCGCAACGCCATGCGCCTGGTTATCGCGGTTCCCGCCAAGAAAGCTGGAGTAAACCAGCGAGGCGACGCCGCTCCTGGCAGGATCGAGGATACTCAGAGAGGCATCCCTTGAACCGGTAAAATCTTTCTGGAAGGCGGTTTTGTCCGTAACGGGGAATTTGATCGCCCCACTGCCGCCACCGGAAGTGGTTATGCCGCCAACATAGATCCGACCGTTGGCATCCACCGCGACACAGTTGCCGCAATTGCTGTTGTCGGGAAAGATAATCTGCCCTGACGATTCCCCCACCCCCCCCTCCAGGCCGCTCCCACCGAGGCAGGTGGAGTATTGGAGTTTGCCCTTCGCATCAAAAACGGTCACGAAGTAATCCGACTTACCGTTGTTCTTCGACTGAAAAGCGTTCGGGGTGGTGGGGAACGATCCCGAAGCGTCCGAAGTGGTAAGGCCGACGACCGCGACGCCGCCGTTGGGCGTGGCAGCCACCCCAATGCCCATGCTTTGATTATTGCCACCCAGGTAGGTGCACCAGAGCAGCTGGCCGGCCGGGTTGTACTTGGCCACGAACGCCGACTCCGTGCTGCCTAGGGCCGGGGCCGGTTGGTAGGCGTTCAGGACGGGAAGGTCCGAGACCTGGGTGGCGCCGGTCACGTAGATATTCCCCAGGACGTCGCAAGCGGCGTTTTGGGCGAACGTAAGTGGACTGGAGCCAGCCGTTCCTCCCAGATAGGTGGAGAAAACCAGTCCCGGAGTCAGGGTTTGGGTAATTGTGTTCGTGATGGTTCCGGTGCTGCTGCTCCACGTGGCACTGGCCGCCCAGGTCCCTTGGAACGGGGCGAGAAGGCCGACGGTTATGGTCAGAAAGGCCAGGACCAGAGAGCCGGTCCGCCTTCCCAGGCGCCACAGGATGATTGGGACCCTTGTCACATTGATCATGTTCTGCATCCCCGTATTTTTAGGAATTCCGTACGGTTATAAATATACATGCAGTTTGGCTTAACACTCCAGCAAAATATTTGCCACCCAATATAACTATATCTGTCCCAGCGAGGTTTTAGGGCCCCTTTGGCCGAGCAATATTTTACACAAAACCGCTAAATTTTCTCATCGGGGAGGCAGGATAGCACAAAATTGTGGGGGAATCAAATTCTCCAGATTTGGGGTATACATAATCCCTCAGCACCACATTACTTGCTAAAACTGACCGCTCCAGCCTACCGCGGACCTGGCCGAGCTGGCCGAAAGGGTAATCGGCATCCTGCGGGTATAATTTCTCTATTAAAATCTAACATTTCTAGAGTGGACAATCTTCGCCCGCTTGTGGTAATATTGTAATCCATCTTCATGAATTTTATCAGAACAGGTGGTAGACACCCGCCAGTGGCCGTGTAACCCGGGATCAGCAACGAATCACTGACCTTTGGTCCCTGAAATAAGGATTACCCCATGCCCGTTCCCACTCGGCACCCAAGAATTAGGCCCGGTATTGTCTGGTTGCTGTGTTTGGCTCTGTCCCTGACCCTGGTCCAGGGCTGTGCCACGCTCCGGCCCCGTACTACCCTGCCGGAAAACCTGGAGTCCAAGGTGGAGGTCCCCGGTATGCCGGGCGTGCGGGCCTGGGGGGACGAGGTCAGCGAAGTCTTTACTGAGTTTACCATTGAGGCCGCTCGTCAGGAGCGGGCTGCTTTCGGTGATGAAGTTGTCAAGACGCCGGTCTCCTTCCTGGCCCTGTCCGGCGGCGGCGACGACGGCGCCTTCGGCGCCGGCGTCCTGTGCGGCTGGACCGTCCACGGCGACCGCCCCAGGTTCAAAATGGTGACGGGCATCAGCACCGGCGCCTTGATCGCCCCCTTTGCGTTTCTGGGATCGTCGTATGACCACGTCCTGCGGCATGTTTATACCGGCGTCACCAGCAGCGACATTTTCCGGCAAAAGAGTCTGCTCACGGTGCTCTGGCGGGAGTCCGTGGCCGATACCGCGCCCCTGGCCAGGCTGTTGGAACTGTACGTCGATGAGGCGATGCTGGCCGAAGTGGCCGCCCAACACAAAAAAGGCCGGCGCCTCATCATCGGCACCACCCAACTGGATGCCCAGCGCCTGGTACTCTGGGATATGGGGGCCATCGCCACCAGCGGTCACCCGGACGCGATAAAATTATTCCGGAAGGTCATGCTGGCTTCCGCCTCCATTCCCGGCGCCTTCCCGCCCCAATACATCAAAGTGGAGGCCGGCGGCGGCTTCTATGACGAAATGCACGTGGACGGCGGCACCACCGCCCAGGTGATTCTCTACGAAACCGCCCTGGACCCAGTAACCATGATGGAAGGACTGGATACCTTATCCCGGGGGCGGCCCCGCATCCTTTATATCATCCGAAATTCCCAGGTAAAACCGGAATGGGAGGACGTCAGACCACGGTTGGCCCCCATCGGCGCTCGGGCCATCTCCACCCTGATCAAATACCATGGCGTGGGCGACCTCTACCGCCTGTATGCCTTTGCCAAACGGGATAAAATGGAGTACAACCTGGCGGCCATTCCCGCAGATGCGGCCCCCACCCGGGGCCGGGAACCTTTTGATCAGGTTTATATGAATCAGCTCTTTGATCTGGGCTATGACATGGCTGTGAAAGGGTATCCCTGGATGAACTACCCGCCTTTTTTTAACCCGAAACCGTCTTTAGAGGCCCGAAATACCTGAGGCCGGGAATAGTTAAGAGCGGCGATAAATTATAAAAACAGGATAGGCTATAGGCTTTAGGCTTTAGGTAAGAGGCCAGGGAAACCTAATGAACTTGTGCCGGTTTTCGTGCGGCGCGGTGATTTCTAAACATGACGACTTTTGGCAATCAGTATACGTCCAAAATTTCATGACCGGGGCAACATCTTCAAAAGCCCCCCTCACCCTAACCCTCTCCCCCCACAAGCGTGGGGAGAGGGGAAAAAACATGACAAATTTCTGAACTGCTGCCTTAAGGTTGCCGCCGGGCTACTCTCCCCCCGGACCTTCCTGGCCCCTGATGATCTGACCGCCAAGTTTTTTGGTCCCGGCTCTTTCCGGATCATCGCCGAATACAGGGGATTTAGAGTCCTGCCGCTCCATTGGCGCTGGCGGGGGCGCCGCCTTTTTCCTGAATTTTCTCGGTTCGTTCGGAGACGGCGCCGGGGACGCCGGCTTTTCTTTCAGGGTTTCAGGGTTTTGGGCCAGGAGAAACGTGCGCGGGGGGGGAGGCCGTTACTGCCGACCATCTCTGAACCCGATCCTGGTCGTTAATCGGTGCGGCCGGTGCCTGGACCGTCGTTAGCATAACCGTCAATGCTGTTAGGACAAGCGCGCCTCTAATCAAAATCTTTAGAAACTGCCGCATACTATTTCCTCCTTATACCAAGTTGCAATCAAAAAGATGTTAAGGAAAATCCTCCTCAGTTCACGGCTCACTTATTTCGTTATATCTCAGTGAAGCCGAGAACCTCAAAGACTTCCAGGGGCTCGTGACGCCCCTTGACCTGCCGGGTTTCCTGCCGGCCAGTCATCACTCCCGGGGCTGCTGCGATGGTGCTTTGGCTGGCGACGATGGTCCAGCCCAGTTCTTTGGTCAAGGACTCCAGGCGGGAGGCGGCATTCACGGTATCGCCGATGGCGGTGAACTCCAGACGCCTGGGCGAGCCGATGTTGCCGACAATGGCTTCGCCGGTATGCAGGCCGATGCCAATGGCAAAATCGGGCAGGTCCTTATCGCCAAAACGCTGGTTCATCCAGGCGCGAACCTCCCGGGCCTTGGCGGCCAGGTCCAAAGCAGCCCGCAGGGCCCGCCGGGCATGGTCCGGATGCGGCGCCGGCGACCCGAAGACCGCCATGACCGCGTCACCGATAAATTTATCCACGGTGCCACCCTGGGCCAAAATTACCTCGCAGGCCTGACTCAAATAGGTGTTGAGCATCGCCACCACTTGACGCGGATCTAACCTCTCGGAAATGGTGGTGAAATTGCGAATATCGGCAAAAAGCACCGTCACCTGAAATACTTCCCCGCCCAGGTCCGGCAGCCGGCCGGAGGCCAGAAGTTTCTCTACCACGTCGTCGTCCACATACCGGGCAAAGATCTTGCGGATACGGGCCTTTTCCCGTTCCTCGCCGGTCAGTTTGATCCCCACCAGACCCATGTAGCTCAATAAGACCCCCAGCTGCACATTTGCCGTGGGCAGCAGCCAATATTGGGAAAACAACAGATAGGCGAAGAGCCCACTTAGAAAGGCAATGAGCACACCCGCGGCCAGGCCCGGTAAGGGCGGCAACCGGTAAAACAGGACACTGCCGGTCATGATGACGCCCACCAGATAGAGGGAGCTGAGATAGCCCGGCACCGGACGGGGAAAGACGCCGGTGAGCAGAGTTTCCACAATGTTGGCGTGGATTTCCGGGCCGCTCATGTCGCTCCCCGGCCAGCGCCACAGATTGAGGGAATACGGGGTGGGATGGGCATCCTGCAACGCCGCGGGCTCATAGGCAATAATGACGACTTTGTCCTTGAGGCCTCTGATTTCCGGATCATTTTCGGCCTCCGGGCCCAGGAAACGTCCCATGGAGAGGCGGGGGAAAGTGTCCGGCGGGCCGACAAACCCGATAATGGGCACGGCCCTGAGGTCATTCCTCTCGGGGTCGTCGGCCGACCAGGCTTTCAGGGCTGGATTATCTTGCAGGCGCGCCCGTTCCGCGTCCGGGTCCAGACCCGCGGCTCGCAACGCCAACACTTGGGCGAAGGTCAGCATGACCTGGTCATAATCATCCGCCAGAGCCGGCACGAAACCACGGATCGTCCCATCCGCGTCATTGAAAAAATTTATCAGGCCCAGGTCGTGTTCCTGCCGGGGCAGAGCCATCAGGTATTCCCGGATGGGCAGGATTATTCTGCTTTTTTGCTGCTCGTCACCGGCCCGATGGGCGGCCATGATAACCTGGCCGGAAGCCAACTGCCTTTTGAAAGGCTCATCGTAATGCAGACTCCGGTGGTCGGGGGGTAAATCCAGGGTCTGGAGCCAGGACTCGATGCTGACGTGAAAGAGATAATCCAGGCCGATGATGGTGGCCCCCACCCGGCGCAGGACCTGGATGACCCTGGCAAAATGCGGGGTCCAACAGACCAGGGGTTCGGGATAGCGCTGCAGCGTGGGCTCATCCAGGGCCACGATCACCACGTGCTGGGGCTGGTACCTGACCCCGGCCAGGCGGTGCCAGAGATCACCGTAAAAATTTTCCGGCCCTGCCAGCCACCCGGCCCAGCTTATCCCGGCCACCACGGCGACGACCAACAGCAACAGCAAGGCGATGAAAAATGGGGTTTCCGGACGGCGGAGATTTCTGGTCATCTTCGTTAATCTTATATGAAAACAGGCAAGAGGCGACAGGCAATAGATAAGAGGAAAAAATCGGCGATCTTACCTACTGCCAGACCCTCATCCCTGGTTTCAGGCTTCGTGGTGATTTCTAAACATGTTGACTTTCAGGGAACGACGCTTCGTGGTTTGATAACCCCGGCTTCGCCGTTTTTTATTCTGACTCGGCGTATGCACCATATTCGGAACATGGTCCTAAAAGCTTTAATCGATTTCCCCGATGTTGTCTAATCCACAAACCGGTTTGACCGCTGATCATTATATCAAGTTGGCGCCAGAGCCGTCGACCAATTTCCTCAGGTAACTTCGTGGCGAGTGCTTGACCGAAACGGACGAAAGGTATATATTGGTATTACCAAATATTACCTGAGCATGGTAAATAATGCCAAACAAAGCGATTAAGATTAGACGATGCAACCTTTGACCGATTGAAAGCGCTAGGCGAAGCCCGTCAGCGATCGCCCCATTGGCTGATGAAAGAAGCTATCCGGCAATTCCTTGAGCGGGAAGAGGAGGCCGAGCAGATTCGGAGGGACACCCTGGAGCGTTGGGCGCGATTCGAAGCAACCGGCGAGACGGTTAACCATGATGAGGTTGATGCCTGGCTTGAAACGTGGGGAACAGAAAGAGAGGGCAAGTGCCCCGTTCCCTGAAATGGCTTCCGGAAGCTCTGTCGGACCTTGCTCGCCTCCGTGAATTTATTCGTATCCATAACCCGGACGCGGCGCGGGGCGGCAAAGCGGATTTTGAAGCGGTGCAAAAAGTCCAGGCGCTCCCTAGATTGGCCGTCCGGTTATTGACATTGAGCGACCCAAATTGCGGGACCTTTTTTATCCCGTTCGGTCAGGCCGGATACTATGTGCGCTATACAGTCACGGATGACGAAATAATTATGGTCAGGATTTGGCACAGCCGGGAAAACAGCATAGTTTTTTAACCATTGCAGCTAATCCTTGGGAAACCGGATGAGACATTCTCCCTGACCGTAGACAACATTGCCGCCGGTCTTCCTTATAATGTGTTCAAAAAGTGACAGCCTGACGTCCATATCCTTTTTATATCCCTGGAAAACCCGGTTTTTAATACACCAGGCTGATGGAAAAATCATCCTGGGTGACAGCAACCCTTGTTTCTTCCTGCTTGATGCCTGTCGTGGCAATATAGCGGGCCAACTCGGAAAATACGGCGTCCAGGGCGTTTTTATAGCCCGCTATGGTAATTCCTTGATATTCTTTTTCATCACCGAGATAGCGCCCATTAGAAATGTCTCGGAAGTAATCCAGTAATTCAGTTACCGGTCTGGGCTCTTTGGTATCCTCTGCGGAATACAGATGGATGATTAATTTGGTAAAAGCGGCCAGTTCATTCTCGCACCGCCTGGACTCATTGATAATGTGTTCCACGAATCTCGTAATTTTGACATGGTCTGCGGAAAGATGTTTTTTGATTAACTGGGCGTAGCCCCCAATGGGCAGGAGGCGGCTTCTGATTTCATGCCCATAGTTATCCAGGATGCCCCGCAAAGAGGTGAGTCCGTAGTTCATCGTGGTCTCCAGCCGGATTACGGGCAGCTCATATTTTTCCAGCCAATGTTTCTGTTTTTTTAGGTAATCCAGCTCGTTATCCGAAAAGCCGGGTTTGCTGGGCGGAGAGTACTGATGACAATCAGCCAGCGAACGACCTTCTCATAACAAATCGGCAGAATAGCAATGACTTCGATCTCTTTGTCCAGGACGTGTCTTTCCATATAACTTACCCGGGAATCGGTCTTGGCCTGCTGAATCACCACCACCTCATGAACCCAACCGCCTCCAGTAAGGCCGTTTTGGCCACCGGCTCGTATAAATGCCCCACTTCGCCGATGCCGTGGCGGCGATTGTCGCTGGGCAGCCCGGTGATGATCCGGTATCTCTTCTCCCCTCGGTCTAACCGCATGAGAATACATTGCAAATTATCCGGAACAATATTGATGGCCAGATTATACGTCCATTTGCTCAACAACTGCATTTCAATCTCGGAGGAATTGACCTGCACCTCCTGCCCGCCGCTATGTCCAGACTTGATGTCTTCCATTTTCCCCCTCCCCGTCCTTCAGGTATTTTATCACAGACGGCGTCGGCTATATTGATACAGAGGGGACTTATTGGTTAAAAGGCAGTAAACTTCTGGAGTCCCAGTAATTTGCGCAGTCGGACTGGAACGCCGGTGGGCTGCAAAGCACCGGGACCGTAGACCCAACTTGATAGAGCAGGCGGTTGACTGAGGGCAAGTGTTGCCGGTTGGGCTTGGCTGGGGGAAGACTTTTCGGTGACCCGTAATACCTTCGTGAGCGGCAAAAATTTTTCCACATTACCTAAGGCAATCTCGGGCCAGCGGCAGGAGGCCTGATACAATTGACGCATCGTCTCATCCAAGTCAAGTTGCCGGGACAGATACCAGAGGGGCTTGAGCGGGTTGCACCGGTCGTGGATGAAACCCTCCTTTAGGGCTATTTGCCAGAGCTTCGTGCCCGGATAGATTCTCACCCCTAAAAAGATATGGGCCAGGTTGTAAGGAGGACTTTTCTTTCGGGTCAAATGGCGTCCGATGAATTCCAGGGTTTCCTGAAGGGTGCGATTTGTCTCACCCGGGCCGCCGATGAGAAAATACCAGAGCACGGGCAAGGAAACGTCTTGATGGCCTCGGCGGCATTGTACAAATCGTACTAGACTGAAGCCCTTCTGATAATTTGTCAGCATGGTCTCGGAGGGTTTCTGATCGGGTGAGATCATAAAAGAATCGAACCCAGCGCGCTGCATGAGGTGCAGCAGGCGGGTATCCGGAGATTCTTGGGCTTACCCCATAGTGGTAAAACGGGCTTTCCAGGGCCGCCGGATGATTTCTGCTAAAATTTCCTGGCAATGGTCCAAAGGGTCATTAAAGACTGAGTCCACGAATTCAAAGGTTTCGGGGTGAAACTGATAAAACGCCTCCTCTATCTCATCCACCACCTCCACCGGGGAACGCAAACGGAGGCGGTTTCCTTCCAGCACTTGATTATAGGTGCAATAATGCACCCGCATCCGGCAGCCCCACTGGTCTGAACGGTATAACTGCTCCCCATCTTTTCGTAGGGAGTGAGGTCAACCCATCTCCCGAGGCGCGGATTTCCCTGGGGGAAGCCGGTTAATTGGGGCGGCGTTAAATGGAACTGACCCTGATAGCGCCTTCCCACTCCCGGGATATCGGCGGGAGATCATCCCGGGCTCAGGGCTTAAGAAGGTCCACAAAACTCTTCTCCCCATCGGAAACGATAATGTAATCCCCGTGCAGAAATTCCAGGACCCCCTGGGGATCAAGACTGGCGCCGGAGCCTCCCAGCACCAGGGGAGCGGCGGTTAATTCACGGATCATCTGAACAATCTTCAGGGCCGAGGGGAGGTAAGCAACCGGGAGGAGCATGTTGGCGTTGTCGAGATTCCGCAAAGAAACGCCGATTATCTCGGGCGAGAAGCCGATGATGGCTTTTTCCAGTTCCTGTCTGATCTGCCGCTTAAAACAGAGATCTAAGACCCGTACCTCATGACCGGCCTCCGCCGCGGCGCTGGCCACATAGCACAGGCCGATGGGGGGGGCTGCTAAGAGGTCATCCTTCAGATTGCTGTTAATTAAAAGAACTCGCATTGATTGATCCACTGCATAGGTGCCGCTAAATGTCCTCTGCTCCCTG
>CAVZSK010000038.1:0-32742 GCA_963777875.1 uncultured delta proteobacterium
AAAAAAAAAAAAAAGAAAATTGTTGAAGGGTTACATAAACATCAACATTACCATTGTTGATATCTACCGCCACAATTGCCCCGGAGAATGAAACAAACCCATAAGTCTAGCCACTCCTGTTTTCTGAAAGAACATGAGCACTTGGGTTAGAAGGAGCAACAGGAAGAACAAATTAATATATCCCTCTCCTCGTTCAATGGTGCCAAGAAAGATCTGTAGATATTCGGAGAAAAAAGAGTGCTAAAGAGCGCTAGGGTGGTGAATATAAGAACAGCCCAGAATAGCCTGCTCTTTAGAAAATCTAAACGCACCTCCTTCTTTATGTCTTCTCCGCTGGGCTTCTCTTTAAATAACCAAATGGCCAACAATAGCCACACAGACCCTACGATTAGTCTCAAGTATAAAGTTTTTACGAATATAAAAGGAAAGAGGGTGTTTGGGTCTCAAAATAGGAATAAAGGCCAGTGAGCAGCAAAAGCGCCCTGAACGATCTTGAGAAAATAATGCCTAAGAGAAACGATAAGCACCACATTAAATATTAATTCTGCTGACCGGGACCAACAACGGCATCCCAGCTGGTAGATCTTGAAGGCGTTAAGGCCAGAAGATATGTATTCAGCTTGGCTTGGGTTAGCTGTTAGAGTTGTTGTCCTATCAGCACTCCTAATCTCCCAGACCTCTCCCAACATGTTTTCTATAGCCACTGCTTTAGTGAAAACAGTGATCATTCCGATGCTATCCTTTTCCCTAAGAAAGTAGTTTAGATATGCTTTGTAAGAGTTCCTAATAAAGGCCAACTGTGATCCCTCAGTGGTACACCGCCCTCTAAGAGAGATGCTCAACTCTTCTACATAGTCTACTCCATCACCCCACTCGTATGGAGAGAGCGATACGGAGTGATAAAACTTGCCCCTCCCACTGTCCGGAGTATTAGCCAAAAGCTCATCTGATATCTTTTTGATTTCATCAAACTTCCCAAGGCCAATCTTATTCTGGGCCAAGACAAAGAGTATGTCCTGTCTGTTGGGAATCAGTCTCCATAGCTTTTTCCAGATGCTCTTCTGCCTTGAGGTGATAAGATGGCTCTCCGTATGAGTTTGCCATGGCATTATAGACATCTCCAATAAACAATCTGTACCTTGGATCATATGGATCACTTAAAATAGATTCTTCCTGGGCTGCTACTACCTTCTCAACGAATGGCCTCGTAGAAACCTCGGGCATGACTGGGGGTGTAATCGACAACAGCCTGAATCGTATCTCCTGTTGGGCAAAGCCGTATGGCTTAAACAGAGTCTAGATTTGTGTATAGTCCGTACATATCTACCTCTTTATCCTAGATATCCCTCCATCCTTGCCATCTGGCGCCACGGAATGAATGAATACATCATGAAGCTAAAGAGCAACGCTACCGTTAACCCAAGACTCAAATATTTCATACCCTCCTTAGTCCCATCGCTAACCTCTGGGGCTTTTTCGGACTCCATGTGAATTACGAATCCCCAAAACATGAAGAGTGGAATGTATGTGGTTATCTGATCAAAAACAAAAAGATTTTGGACAAAGTACGCCGCCCCAAAGAACGTCAACGCGGCCCCAAAGCAGAATGTCTTTGCTGTCTTCAACCTTGCGACGGAAATATTCCTCTCACCACAAGCCACCAAATAGATAGATATGCCAGATCTGAGAACTCCCTGCATTACTAAAACATCAAAGAGTTTGTTGTGCGCCCTATCAAACCAGGCAATCTCGTATTGCTGAAACTCTGGCTCGAAATACTTATTAAATGCCACGTTGAAGTCTCGGATCTGACCGAAAAAGGAATTTGACTCACCCCGTTATCTTTTGGACTCACCGCACTAATGCTGGTACGGGCTGAGATCAAACGACTCTGCACCGTACTGTCAGAAAGAGAAAGTTCGGCTAATCTGTTAAGTCCAGGCACATTCTTCCAAACAGGACTGGTTCTTGTTACAACAAATCCACCGATAACAAGCGTTAAGGCGACAAGAAAAACAGTCGAAAACTTACGCAAACTATATTTAGAAAGCTTTTCTACAGGGAGACGCAACGTGTCTTCCTTTTATGAGGAGATATAGAAGCCGCAATTATTCCGGCAAACAAACCACAAAAACACCTCTGGTGTTAGAAACACCGAACGCCAAGAAGGGCAATCGGGATAGTCATGTAGGCAATCTTGCGCCAAGATCTTACTATTACATTTTTGAGAGGAGCGCCACGGCACAGAAAGATTTGCTGCAGATCCCGGTCCTTCGGCGCCGGCAACGGCCATTATTCCGGCCGCAGGGGGCAGCACCGCTTTTTGGCGGCGCATATCATGCAGCGCCTGCTGCTGCAGATGATGGGGGAAGCGGCTTCGGCCGGGGTTTGCCGGTTTATGCTGATCCTGGCTCCCGGGACGGAGGAAGCGCTGTATCGGCCTCTGCAAACCGCCTTGGATTTGATGGTGGCGCCGCGCTTTTCTCTTGACTACTGCGTCCAGTCGGCGCCGCTGGGCTTGGGCGATGCCGTGCTGCAAGCCGCCTCCTGGGTGGGGCAGGAATCTTTTTTGGTCTTGCTGCCCGATGAGATGCTGGATCGGCGTCGTTCCCAGGATATGCCAAGGGAATTACAGCATATGAGCCTCGCCTTTAAACAACTCAATCATGCTCCCCTCATTGCCGTGGAACCGGTGCCGAAATCGAGATTACCCCAGGGAGGGGTGGTTCGCCTGGGTGCCGACGAGATAAACCCCAGAATCTTCCCGGTGGAGGAACTTATGGAAAAACCGGCGCCGCATCACCCCATCAGTGAGACGGCCACTTCCAGGTCCATTGTCGGCCGCTATTTTCTGCCACCGGAGATATTTCAGGCCTTGGAACAGTTAAAGCAAAGAGGATCCCGGCCTTTGGAGTTGACTGAGGCCCTGGAACATGTACGCCGGCAAGAAACCAAGGTCTACGCCTATGAACTGAAGATTTCCAGGCGGGACCTGGGTGGGGTGATTGAGCAGGCGGGAGATCTGATCGGGGAAATCTGACCGGCACGTCCTTCCAGGTATACACGCATCTATCATATTGAGAAGCCTACAGCTTTGCATCCGGAGTATTTCGCATTTTGCATAACGCCCGGTTAAAAGCAGGATATTTTTTCGATGAAAGCGTTGACAAATTGCCAATTAATATATTATTAATATTAGTTATGACATTTTGTCATGAGCATAAAACCTTAGGGCATTTTTAACCTTAAGACGTGGATCTCCCGAAATAGTGTCATACTTGCCAGGAGCCTATACCTGGCCTTGGCAGGGTATTTGCAGCGATGTCTGACGAAGCACGAAAAATATTTTTTATGAGATAGGGGTAATAAAATCATGCAGCTGGCGATGATTGGAGTTGGCTATGTGGGTTTGGTTTCCGGCGCCTGTTTTGCAGAGGCCGGTCACACGGTTATCTGTATGGATAATGATCCTAAAAAGATCAAGGGCTTGCGTCAGGGAATCATTCCCATTTATGAACCCGGCCTGGACGACTATGTGAAGCGCAATGTCACCAATGGCAGACTCTACCTTTACCACTGATCTGACCAGAGGCGGTTGCCCAAAGCCAGGTCATTTTTATCTGTGTGGGCACCCCCAGCCGGGATGACGGTTCGGCGGATTTACACTATGTCTATGAGGTGGCCAGGGAAATTGGCCGGGCCATGGCAGAATATAAAATTGTCGTGGATAAATCCACCGTGCCCGTGGGTACAGCAGTCCGGGTGCGCCAGATTATTGCCAAAGAACTGTCCCAACGCGGGCTCGCCATTGACTTTGATGTGGTTTCAAACCCGGAATTTTTACGGGAGGGTTCGGCCATTGGGGATCTCATGGAGCCGGATCGCACCGTCGTCGGCGTGGAGAGTGTTAGAGCCAGAGATTTAATGGCGGAAGTGTACCGTTATTGGACCGATAAAAATTATCCCCTCTATTTTATGGAAGTGGCTTCGGCGGAAATGACCAAATATGCCGCCAATGCCTTTTTAGCCACCAAGATAACCTTCATGAATGAAATCGCCAATCTTTGCACCTTAACCGGCGCCAATGTCAACAACGTGCGCCTAGGTATTGGTTCAGATACCAGGATCGGCAACCGTTTCCTCTTTCCCGGTTTGGGATATGGTGGTTCGTGTTTTCCCAAAGACGTCAAGGCCCTGATTTATATGAGCAAGACCATGGGATACAACTTCAGTCTGCTGGAGGCCACCAATATCGTTAACCAGGCGCAACGCCACCGCTTTATTTATACGATTTGCCAGTATTTCGGGAACCAGTTGGACGGCAAAAAATTAGCCTTATGGGGCTTGGCCTTCAAGCCTAATACCGATGACATCCGGGAGGCCCCGGCCTTGACGGTCATGGAGCGGTTACTGGATATGGGCGCGGTGTTGCAGGTCTATGACCCAGTGGCCATGGAAGAGGTAAAAAAATTCTTCCAGGATTATCCTTATCCGGAACGCATCATCTATGCTTCGTCCCCTGAAGAGGCCCTGGTTGAAGCCGAAGCCTTGGTCATTAATACGGAATGGAATGTTTTCCGCCAGTTTGACATAAGTCGGATCAAAGCGTTAATGGCCAACCCGGTGGTTTTCGACGGCCGGAACATCTTCGACCCGGTTGCCATGGCCCAGCAGGACATAGATTATCATTATATCGGTAAACCATTAGATCAAGGGACGAACCGGATGATAAATGGGGTAACGCCGTCTTTTTTGACGATGGTCCCCCAAAAGCTGGCGACCAAGAGATTCATAAATCTGCAACGAACCGATAACCTGAATTATTTTTCTCCGAGATCAACAATGCCTGTCGAATTAGATAACTTTCTCCAAAATACCTGGGCTCACCGGCAAAATCTGCACGATCAATTAAAGCTCACCATACTGGCAGCAGGCCTGGGAAGCCGCATGGACCCGATTCCGCAACATCATCTTCCCAAGCCCATGTTTCCGCTGGGGGGCGTAGTTCCCATGGCTGAACTCTGGGTCAGAAGGGCGGTTGAAGCCGGGATTACCAATATCTCCATGAATCTCTGCGTCCTGAAAGACACCATCAAATCATATTTTAAAGACGGACTTTTATTCGGCGCCGAAATCACCTACGTGGAAGAAAAAGAGCCCAGCGGCACTTTAGGCGGCATCTGCAAGCAAGCCCTGGGGTCTGCAGCGAAATTGGTCTTACCGGAGGAGCGGCCTCTTGATTTGAAGCCCTTCGGTGGCTCAACCATAATTGCCCCCAGCGGTGATATCGTCACCAATTTGGGGTCGGAACTCCTGGAGGAGATGTATGAAATTCACCGGCGCCGGGGTGCGGCCATAACCATGCTGCTCTCCCCCATACCCTGGGAGCGGCGCGTGGATTTTGGCACGGTGCAACTGGGCCCCACTGAACGTTATGACAGTCTCATTTCAGAATCGGGGCCGATACTTGACTTCATCGAAAAAGACCCGAACTCTCCTTCGAATCTCAATAACGCCTCGGTATACCTTATCGAGATGGATCTTTTGAAGCAGCTTGACCCTCTACGAACAGCCGCGGACAAGAATCTTAAGGAGCCATTCTACGACTTCGGCCAGCATGTTTTCCCGGCCATGTTGGGAAAACTTGATTATGTCAAATTACCCAAAGATTATCCTCTTTGGGGGGTGCGGTATGATGGGTTGTGGTTCGATGTGGGCCGGAAACGGGATTACCTGTCCATCAACAAATCAATCTTAGACGAAAAAATCCACATGGACCTTCCTTACCAGAAGCTGCCCTGGGGCTATCTGGGTAATAACGTTGTTATCAATTTTGCTGAAGTGACTATAGTCCCTCCTGTGGTTATCGGCCACGACTGTATTATTGAGCGGGGCGCCAAACTCGGGCCGTATGCAATTATCGGCGATGGCTGGACCATCGAAAAGGATGTCCAAATCAGCAATTCCGTGCTCTGGAAACGCTATGCCTTTTTTACCAAACAAGGGGAAAAAATTCCAGTGCGGGAACGCAAGTTGGTGGACCGGCATGAAGTCCGCCGGGGCTCGTTCATCGATGAATGCATCATCGTCGGCGGCACTATCACTCCTGATTTCTATGAACCGGGAGAAAACAAATTATTTGAAAAAACCGTGGAGGTTTTGGAAAACGGGGAACTCCAGTTGGTGTCCGTCGACTGGGTCCCCAAGGGACCCCGTTTGTAGCCGTTATACCTGTCTGACCGCATTGAAAGATCCCTTAGAAAAACTTGAGGTTCTATGAAATTAACCATTATTGGCGCAGGGTATATCGGTCTGATAACGGCAGCCTGTTTTGCTGAAATGGGCAACGAAGTCATCTGCGTTGACCGTGATGAAGAGAAAATCGATGATTTAGATCACCATCGCCTTCCGGTCTACGAACCGGGCCTGGAAGATTTAATCCGCCGCAACTGCATGGGCAACCGGCTGTTTTTTAGCACCAATCTTGCCAAAGCAGTCGAAAACAGCCTGATCATTTATATCGCCTTGGGTCAGGGGCCGGAAGAGGATGAGGCGGCTGATCTGGCGGCCGACCTGGAAATAGCCCGGGACATTGGCCGGAGCCTCAACGGCTACAAGGTCATCGTCATTAAATCAAATGTTCCCGTGGGTACTGCCGCCCGGGTGCGCCAAGCCATCGCCGGGGAACTGGCAGTGCGGGGGGTGGAGTACGATTTTGATGTCGTCTCTGACCCGGAATTTGTCAAGCAAGGGACGGCCATTGATGATTTTATGAAGCCGGACCGTATTGTCATCGGCTGTGACCGGGCCGAAGTGGCGGAGTTGATGAAGGAACTCTATGCTCCTTTTGTCCGGACCAACCGCCCCATCATCATCATGGACGTGGTTTCGGCGGAACTCATTAAGTTTGCCGCCAATGCCTTCCTGGCCACCAAGATATCCTTTATCAACGAACTGGCCAACATCTGCGCGGCCACGGGGGCTGATATCAACTCTGATCCGCCGGGGTCTCGGCTCCGATTCCCGCATCGGCAACCTGTTTCTTTTCCCGGGGCTGGGCTATGGCGGCTTTCGCTTTTCCCAGGGCATTCGGGGTTTGATTCAGACATGCGGAATCAGTAGGTTATCATCCCAGACTTCTGGAAGCCACCGAAGCCATTAACCAGAACCAGCGTCAGCTTTTTATTGATTTAATTAGTAATTATTTTGGTAATAACCTGGCAGGCCGGGTTTTAGGAGTGTGGGGAATATCTTTCAAACCCTGGACCGACGACATCCGGGAGGCTCCGGCGCTGGCAGTCATGTCAGCTCTGATACAAAAGGGAGGGCGTCTCAAAGTCTATGACCCCCAGGCGGTCAACACCGCCCGGAAATATTTCGGCGAAGCCAACCCCGCCATTACCTACGCCGCAGATATGTATGAGGCGGTGGAAGGGGCTGAGGCCCTGATTATTCATACCGATTGGACTATGTTTCGCACCCCAGACTTCGACCGCCTCAAATCCCGCTTACGCACCCCGGTTATCTTCGATGGCCGAAACCTGTACAACCCAACGAAGCTGGCTCAACTGGGTTTTGAATATTTTTATATGGGCAGCCAGAAAACTTCTTCTTAATCTACACTAATCTCGCCGAGTCAGCTCCCCACACCCAACGATTTGGCCAGGGTAAGCAAGCCCAGGAGCGTTATCAGCCATACTATTACCTGCCGGTAACGATTGGTGTCAAGTCTGTCATAGCACCACGATCCGAGAAATACACCCAAAATAACAAAGGGAATGGAGAGCACGCTCCAGGAGAGGATCATGATGGTGAACAGGCCGCTGGCGGCCTGGGCGGCGAGGATGACCAGGCCGGAAAGAAAAAAGAAACCGGTGAGGGTTGATTTGATCTCGTCTTTGGGCCAGGGTTGCAAAGAGGTATAGATGATTACCGGCGGACCGCTCATTGCCAGGCTACCACCCAGAACACCGGAACCGAAACCGGCGGCGTAGGCCCACCCTCGGGACAGACGGCGAGTTTTCCCCCCGGACCAGACAAAATAAAGGGAAAAAACCACCAATAGACCCCCCAGGCCCATTTCCAAAATCCAGACAGGCACATTCTTCAGGATATACACCCCCAAGGGGATGCCCGGCAAGGACGCCAGGGCCAGCGGCAGAATTCTTTTGCGGCTCAGATGCGGCCGCAGTTGTATCAACAGAATGATGTTGATGGTCATGCCCCAGGTGCTCGCTAACGGCACCGCGGTTTTGAGGTCCAGGAGGTAAGTCAACACCGGCAGGGCCACCAGTACCGAGCCGAAACCGGACAGGCCCTGGGTAAATCCGGCAAACAGGGCGATGAGGCACAGGAAGAAGTTGGGGAGCGGCAAGAAGAACTAGTCCTCCGGTGATTCGTACGGTATCGGATCTTTGACACCCGCCTGGGCAAAGCCCTTCAGTCGCAGGCGGCAGGAGGAACAGCGACCGCAGGCCCGGTCTTCATTCTGGTAACAGGACCAGGTCAGTTCCAGGGGGGCTTGCAGTTCCAACCCCAGTCGGACAATGTCGGCTTTGTCCAGGTGAATTAAAGGAGTTTGAAGGGCAATGTGGGTGTCGGGTCCGGTCCCCAATTCGATGAGCCTCTCATAAGCCTGATAATATTCCGGGCGGCAGTCGGGGTAGCCGGGACTGTCGATCATATTGGCCCCGATAAAAATGGCCGCGGCGCCGATAACCTCAGCCCAGGCCACGGCCGCAGCGATGATGATAGTGTTGCGAAAGGGCACATAGGTGGAAGGCAGTCCCGGCGGCTCCACAGCAGTTTCCGGCACCGGCAGGTGAAAATCGGTTAAGCTTGACCCCCCGATGTGCCCTAAAAAATTCAGTTCAGCTTCGAAGGTATGCCGGGGTTGAAAAAACACCGTCAGTTTCCGGAAGGCCTGCAATTCCCGGTGCACGGTGCGTTGGCCGTAATTCGCATGGAAGAAGGCTACGTTGAATTCACGACGGGCCACCGCCGCGGTGACACAACTGTCCAGCCCACCGCTGAGCAGGACCACTGCTATTTTTTTATCAGACATGGCACCTATCCGCATTTCTTCGTTTGCCGGAAATTTAGAGGAATTAGTATTAATTTTACTACCCCTCTGGCGTCCGGCGGCCAGATATATTTGTGCAATTGCAGATTGAGCCGTAAAGGTAGTTTGGCAGCCAGGATCCAGGCGGCCAGGTCTTGGGGCGGCAAGACCCCGAAGACCGGGGAAATCAAAACTCCGTGCCGTTCCCATAATCTCTGGGGGGCCATTATCTGCAGGGCCCAGTCAAAATCCCGGCGGTCGGCCACGACGAACTTGAGTTCATCACTCGGGGTCAGATCGTCAAGATTTCTCAGGTAGTTGTGGGCTTCCATGCCGCTGCTGGGACATTTAAGGTCCATGATGCGATGCACCCAGGAATCAACGGCTTAAGAGGAAGGGAGCCGTTGGTCTCCAAAAGCACGGTGAAGCCCCGGTCGGCCAGGGCAGTTAAGAGGCTGGGACACTCATCCTGCAGCAAAGGTTCACCGCCGGTGACCAGAACCAAATTAAGGCCGGTGGTTTCAGCTTCGGCCACCAGGCTCGCGATGGTGCGCTCGACGCCGCCGGTATAGGCATAAGGAGTGTCGCAATAGCGGCAGCGCAGGTTGCAGCCGCTCAGCCGGATAAAAACCCCTGGCCGTCCGGCGAAGCTGGACTCTCCCATGAGGCTGACAAAAGTTTCACACACCAGCAGCGCCATGAATGCTTTTTACCCTTCCTCGTCTGATCCTTGCACGGACCTGTTAACCTGATAGAATAATATTACTTTATAAACAGCCTGTTACTCAAGAAATAGCATAAGAGTTCTTTGCAGTTCTCTCGGAGATTTTTCGGCCCAGGGTATTTTTGCAAGTATAACATTGAGAGGTAGACGGAGGAAGATCATGTTTAACGTGAATACTGTTTTCCACCTCTGCGGGTATGGTGCCGTGCTTCTGATGAGCATGATGTTGTATCCGGGACAATCGGAGGCCGGGGCAGTCGTCAACTTGCCGACGCCGGTATTTACAGGGACCGTAGCGGTGGAACAAGCCTTAAAAAGTCGGCGCACCATCAGGCGATTTGCCAATAAGCCCCTTACCCAGGGGCAATTGTCCCAATTGTTGTGGGCCGCCTACGGAGTTACCGATTCCCGGGGCTTGAGGTCGGCGCCTTCGGCCGGCGCCTTGTATCCCCTGGATATCTACGTCGTCGTGGGAGACCGCCAGGTCAGCGATCTGGCCGCCGGGTCTTATCATTACCTGCCGGAAAAACAGGCTTTGGAATCAAAACGCCCCGGTGATCTGCGCAGTGCGGTAGCCCGAGTCAGCCTCCAGCAAACCTGGATGGCGGAAGCACCGATTATGCTCGTCATCACGGGGGAATACCGACGCTGCCAGGTCAAGTACGGCGAGCGGGGGATTAAATACACCCACATGGAAGCGGGCCACGCCGGCCAGAATATATTTCTCCAGGCCGAGTCTTTGGGGCTGGGCGCCGGCATTGTGGGCGCTTTTGAGAATGCCGCCATTACCCAGACCCTGGGCCTGCCCCCGGCCCATGACCCCCTGCTCATTATGCCGGTGGGATATAAGTTTTAAGGTGGTTTCCGGTTTCCGGTTCCCAGTTTCCGGAAAAAATGTGAGGATGGACTGCAGCCATTCACAACACCGGTAATAGAATAGTCATGGTGGGAGCCAGATTCTTTGGTCAACCCATCAGGGTTTTGATTTCCTGAAGGGTATGGCCGATGACCTGGAGGGAATAGGCGATAATTTCCGGATTGGGCAGGCTCCAGGGCTGTTGCCCGACCGCCCGGGTCCGGGCTGGCAGGTTCGGGGCCCGGAGCAGTTCCCGCATACTTTCCAGTTCCTGGAGCAGGGTCAGATAGGTGTTGGCGGTTTCCAACTGGCGTTGAGTGGGGATAGGATGGGCGTCTGCTTGGGGCAGATCCAGATTCAACTGATCGTTACGCAACGCCTGCACAGCCCGGAACAAAGTCAAAGATGAGGAGGGGGCTTCCCCAGATTCGGAAGCTTCGGAAGCCTCGGCCCTTTCCTGTTCTAAAACCTGGGTTAAGGCATGTTCAGCAAGCTTTGTCTTCTTTCCGGCAAACTTTTTCTTTTTTGGCATAGATTGAGGAATTCCTGGGTCAAAAGATAGTAATCCCTCGCCCCGGTGCTGCTATGGTCGTAATCATATATCGCTTTTTGGGCTATCTGGGACTGATTCAGGGCCTCGTTTTTCATTATTATCGCCCCAAAGGTCTTTTCCAGATAGGGTTTGAGCTGCTCCATGATAAATTCGTTGGTAACCCGGTTGCGCCGGTCATACATGGTGAGCAAAATGCGGAAAAAATCGCCCCGGAACAGGTCTTCAGTGGCAATATTTTTTACCTCTTCGATGGTGGTCAGCAGGTCGGCCAGACCATCCAGGGAATAACGGGACATCTGACAGGGGATGGCAATAAACTCCGCCACATACAGGGAATTGGTGGTCAAGACGCCCAAAGCCGGCGGACAATCAATCAGGACATAGTCATAATTCGTGTCTTTTAAGGCCTGAAATAAAATGGTTTCCCGGTACATGCGAGAGTACAAAAGTTCCGCGGCCCGGGCCAACTTGATGTGACTGGGAGCCACAAACAAACCTCTAATATACGTGGCTAAAACCACATCCTCAATGTCTTTGCGAGGGATGGTCATGACTTCGGACATGGACTCGGTGAAGGAATCCGGGTCGATGCCGATACCCAGGCTGGTATGTCCCTGGGGGTCCATATCCACCAGCAGAGTTCGGTAACCCTGATAAGCCAAACCAGCACCTAAATTAATAGTTGTGGTGGTTTTGCCGGTGCCGCCCTTTTGATTGATGATGGCTACGACGAAAGGCATAGGGGAAGTTCCAGTTCCTGGGGGTGTTGACCGAGCCCGGTTAAAGGTTCGCAGACCAAAAGAAAATAAGGCATCTTGGGGATAAATCTTAATTGAAAAGCCGGGACCTCGTCAAGTTTATTGTGAGGCGCGTGAGCGCAACCGGTGGAGAAATCTGACCGGGAGAGCGGCCCCCTAAAGACACAAAATATCTTTGGGTGGTGACTTTTAAATTGTCAGGCCAGGAGCAAAAGCCTAAAATAACAGCCGGGAATAAGGAAGCCTATGAGAAACCAAACGTTTTGCAGGTCAATTAAGCCAAGGGTAAGAAGGCGCCATAACGCAGCTACTACACCCTGGAAGGTATATTCATTACGGTTCTGCCACATTCCCGGCGAGATTAAGCAATGGTTGACCCAAAAGACTCCGGACGGACCCCACTCACACTTCTCATACTTTTCTGCCTAATCCTTGGCTGGTCAGCCATCAGACCACATGACTATTTTATCTGGTTTTTAGAGGTATTGCCAGCGCTGTTGGGTATCGGCATCCTGCTGGCACTCTATCCCACCTTTGCCTTTTCAAATTTCACCTATTTTTTTGTTTTCCTGCAGGCGGTGATCCTGGTGGTGGGCGGACATTACACGTATGCGGAAAACCCGGCCTTCAACTGGCTGCGAGATACTTTTTCCCTGGACCGCAATTATTATGATCGCCTGGGTCATTTTTTCCAGGGACTGACCCCGGCTTTAATTGCCCGGGAATACCTGATCAGAAAAGCCATCGTGGCTAAAACCGGCTGGGTGCCCTTTTTCGTGGTTTGCATATGTCTGGCGGCCAGCGCTGGTTACGAATTTTTTGAATGGTGGGTGGCGCTCTTTTCCGGCGAATCTGCCTCGGCTTTCCTGGGCACCCAGGGGGATGTCTGGGATACGCAGTGGGACATGTTCATGGCTTTCTTAGGAGCTCTCACGGCAGTTGGGCTTTTCTCCGGGTGGCAGGACAGGTCCATGGCCACATTAGAGTCACAAGCCACGATTGATGGTGACAGACAATAACTGCACAAAACAGAACTAGTGGGGAAAAACAGATGCCTACAGGTCGTAAAATAGGCGTCATTGGCGCCGGCAATATGGGCACGGCGCTGATCCGGGGGTGGTTGCAGGCCGGGTTGGCCCAACCAACCGAAATTTTTATTGCGGATGCGGTGCCCGAGCGGGTGCAAGGCCTGCAGCGGGAATTAGGCCTGCAGGCGGCAGACAACCGGCAGGTGGCGTCCCAGGCGGACATTGTGCTCCTGGCGGTGAAGCCGCAGGTGGTGCCGGAGGTTTTGGCGGAAATTCAGTCCCAGATAGACGCTTCCCGGCTGGTCATCTCCATTGCCGCGGGCATTCCCTTGAGCCTGCTGGCTGAAATGCTGCCCACGGCGCGGCTGATGCGGGTCATGCCCAACACCCCCACCCTGGTCCAGGCCGGGATGGCGGCCGTGGCCCAAGGCCCCCGGACCGACAAGGCGGATCTGGAGTTAACCTGCCGGCTTTTTGACGCGGTGGGCCGGTCGGTGGTGGTGGAGGAAAAACTCATGGACGCGGTCACCGGACTGAGCGGCAGCGGCCCGGCCTATGTCTTTGTCTTCCTGGAGGCCCTGGCCGACGGCGGCGTCAAGATGGGCCTGCCCCGGCACACGGCCCTGATGTTGGCGGCCCAGACCATTCTGGGGGCCGCCAGCCTTTTCCTGGAGACCCAGGAGCACCCCGGCAGTTTAAAGGACATGGTCACCTCTCCGGGAGGCACCACCATCGCGGGTCTGCATGTCCTGGAGCAGGGCGGTTTTCGGGGTCTGGCCATGAGCGCGGTGGAAGCCGGGGCTAAGCGCTCGTCGGCATTGGCTCAGGCTCTAAAACCGCGGCCCTGACGATCTTCATGTGAATATCCACCGCCGGGGCGCTGTGGGTGAGCGCGCCCACGGAGATGAAATTCACTCCCGGTGGCAGCCACCCTGGCGACCCGTTCCAGGCTCATGCCGCCGGAAGCCTCCAGAATCACCCGGCCGGCGTTCACCTGCACCGCCTTGGCCAGGGTGGCGTCGTCCATATTATCCAGCAGGACGATATCGGCGCCGGCCGCGATGGCTTCTGCCAAGCCGGCCAGGTCCGGAACCTCAACTTCAATCTTTAAGGTGTGGGGCGCACCTTCCCTGGCCATTTTAATGGCAGCGCCGATGCCCCCGGCCGCGGTGACGTGGTTGTCTTTGATGAGAATGCCGTCAAACAGGCCGAAGCGGTGGTTGGCGCCACCGCCCACCTGCACGGCGTATTTTTCCAGGACCCGCCAGCCCGGGGTGGTTTTGCGGGTGTCCACGATTCGGGCCTGATGGGGATGTATAGCCTCCACAAACCGCCGGGTCCAGGTGGCGATGCCCGACAGCCGCATGAGAAAATTGAGGGCCACCCGCTCCCCCAACAGCAGCAGGGCCGCGGGCCCCACCACCTCAGCCAGCACGGTTTTGGGCTTTACCACTTCGCCGTCGTCCACCCGGGGAGCAAAGATGATCTCGGCGTCCAGGTGGGCGAACACGGCCTGGGCCACGGCGAGGCCGGCCACCACGAGGTCCTCCTTGGCCCGGATGTGGGCCTCGGCAAAAATCTCCGGGTCGATGGTGGTCTGGGTAGTGATATCCCCGGGACCGATGTCTTCCTCCAGGGCCAGATCGATGAGACGGTGGACGGTTTGATTGAGAAGGAGCATATTTTAAGCCTCTGTCTCCGCCTGCGTGCAATTTCCCCAGGGCCTTGGTCATCTCTACGGCCACGCCCAGTCCCTGGCGGCAGTCCTTATTCATCATCTTGAACATCAGACCGACGGGACCGGTGGGTTTGGCCGCGGCCAGGTTGATCTGGGCAGGCAGGTTCATGAACTGTTCCAGGAAATCGATCATGGCGGGTTCGGACAATTTTTTGATGATGCCGTGCATCCGGACAAAGCCGTCGCCCATGGCGTCGATATCTTCGGGGGTGTAGTTTTCGGCGATCTTGGCGTACATGTTGATGCACCGCCTTGTTGATGCGGAAAATGCCCTTCTGCTCCAGGTCATCGAGCTTGTCGATGAGATGCGGCACGGCCACTTTCAGCAGGGGCTCCAGGTCTTGCCACCAGTCAATGAGGTTCTCCAACTGTTCCAGGGACCAGGTCAGGTGGCGAAAACTTAAGAGCAGCCGTTTGACCATGGCCAGGATATCTTCCAACTGGAAGCCGGTTTCCAC
Source organism: uncultured delta proteobacterium (assembly GCA_963777875.1). Lineage (GTDB taxonomy): Bacteria > Desulfobacterota > Desulfobaccia > Desulfobaccales > Desulfobaccaceae > Desulfobacca. The sequence goes on from CAVZSK010000038.1 coordinate 15,177, forward strand.
TTCGGCCAGCTCCTCGGTGAGCAGCTTCACCGAGGGGCTCATGAGCAGGCTCAGGTCTTTGCCCAGATCGGCCAGGCTGTCCCAGGGGCGGGCAAAGTCGTCCAGCCGTTTTTCCACGGCCGCGACCCGGTCCAGTTTCTCCTCGATACTGGCCAGACGTTCCAGGATCAGGTCTTGATCGGACATGTCCGACTCCTTTGTCTGAGAGGAATTTCCACGTCCGGGGACAGAATGCCCCGCACCTTGCCGGCCAGCACGAACTGGGATTCCAGGGGCAGATGGCTGCCCTTGAGCATCAGGTTATAGTAGACCCAGCGAAACATCATTTTACCGATATAATTGGAAAAACTCTCGCCCAACAGACTCAAAGGGACCCAAGCCCGGAAAGGGGAATTTGCCCGGCAGCGGCTCGATTTTATAGTTGAAAGTCGAGAAGGGACCCCTTCTCGAAACCGGTGACCACATAACAGGTGGAGTGGCCGTCGTAGTCCGGCCGGGGCGGGTGGCCGTCGATCTCCCGTTTCAAGTTTTCCGCCAGGACATCGGCCTCGTAATGGGCCACCGAGCCCGGCCTTGGAGGTGGGCAGGTTGGCGGCGTCGCCGATGACATAGACATTGTCGAATTTTTTCGATTTTAATGTATTGTTATCCGTCTCCATGTAGCCCATGGGGTCGCCCATGTTGCTGTCGATGAGACACTGGGCCCCAAAGTTGGGCGGGAATGGCCACCAGCAGATCGTAGTTCACCTCCCGGCAGTCATAGGCGGTGATGACCCGGCGCTCCGGATCCACCGCGGAAAGCTGAAAGTTGGGAGTCACCTTGATGTTTTTCTGCTCACAGATCTGGCCCAGGATCTCGGCGGCCTTGGGCTTGGTAAAGGCTCCGGGGAGCGGCGTGACTAGTTCGATCTCGATATGATCTCTGACCCCGTTGATGGTAAAGAACCAGTCCGCCATGAAGACGAATTCCAGGGGGGCCACCGGGCATTTAAAGGGCAGTTCGGCGATATTAAGGACCACCCGCCCTTTCTCAAAATACTTCATTTTTTCGCCCAGGGCGACGGCCCCGTCCGGGGTGTAGAAATTGTGAATTTCTTTGCCCCAACCGGCCCCGGCCATGCCCTCCACCTCTTCGGGCACGATGCGGCAGCCGGTGGCCACCACCAGCCAGTCATAGGGAAACGTGTACTGTTTGGTCTTGACCTGTTTTTTCTCCGGGTCGATGCCGACAATCTCATCCAGGACGAAGTTGACCCCGGGGGGCACATACTTGGTCTTGGGCTTGACGCAGTCCTCCATGGTATAAATGCCGAAGGGGATAAAGAGCCATCCCGGCTGGTAATGGTGCTGCCAGTCCTGGTCGATGACGGTGATGTCCCACTCCCGTTCCGGCAGCTTTTGGCGCATCTTGATGGCCATGATGGTGCCGCCGGTGCCGTGTCCCAAAATTACGAGTTTCTTCATGCCGCTGGCTCCTCCCTGCTGAAATGTTGAAAGAATTGTAATGAATCGGGGAAGCTTCTGCCAGAAGAAAAAAAGTACAAGGTTGGGGTTGCGGGCTTTGGTTCAATTGGGAGGGTTTCGGTTTCGGTTTCCGGTTTTCGGTAAAAGGCTTTTGGGATTGAGATTTCCCACTTTTTGAAAAAAATTATCATATCTTTTAACATATTGTTATTATTTATATAGTTATCTCCATGCCGCCAGTTTTCCCGCTTTTTTCCCACTTTTTTCCCGGTCGGTTGCCGGTCATTTCGATAAATTTTTTTTATGACATTCAACATATTGGATTTATTTGAATTTATTTTTTCGGAGACCGTTTTTCGCGCTAATTTCGCGCTGGCATCGCGATGATTTGGCGCTGGTTTGACGCTGCTTGGCGCCACCCCCAAAGGAGCCAGGGGGCTTGGGGTGAGTGCAGGCTGGTCCGTCTCAAGCTCGGGCGAGTCCGCCGCCACGGACCTATCCCGGAGCCGAAGACCGGGGAACCGGCCGACATTTCCCACTTTGGCGGAAAAATTTTTTATTACCGATAACATATTATATTACTAGCAATATAGCCATTGTCGGGTGATTTTTCCCGGCAATTTCCCACTTTTTTCCCGCTTCCCCAGGCAACCGCCACAGTGCCCGGAGGCGGGGGAGAATGGGAAGGTTGGTGCGGGCTGGGTCGGCCTGGACTCGGGGTAGGTCCGCCCCCACGGAGACACCCCGGGCCGAAGACCGGGAAACCGGCCGACACTGGCTTCATTCTATCTCGAAGGGGCGATAAAAAGAAAGAACACCCGGGACAGATGTCATGAAAAGGAAGGGCAGATGGAAAATTGTGGGTGAGATTGAGATGGATTTTGACAACAGCCGAATGGAAAAGCTAAAGTAAAGATTATGAGAAAGGAATATGATTTCAGTCAGGTTAGACACGGCCCGGTGGAGCCATCATCGCCTGGCAAGACTCGGATCACCATCCGCCTGGACAGCGACATGGTCGACTGGTTCCGGGACCGGGTGAACCAAAGGGGCGGCGGCAATTACCAGACCATGATCAACGAGGCTTTGCGGTCTTACAGCCAACGGCAGGATGATCTGTTGGAAGAAACCCGGCGCCGGGTGATCCGGGAGGAACTGCGGGGGGCGGGATAGCTTCTGTATTCTTTTCGGTAAAGCTGCGGCCAGAAGCCATCAGGCAATAATATTCAAGGGGCAAGGTCATGACCAGGGATGAACTGAGAGAATATCTTCGGCAACACCAGGACGCCACGGAATTAGATTTATCGGAAAAGGGCATAACCGAACTGCCGCCGGAGATCGGCCAACTGGCCAACCTGCAGACACTTGACCTCGGGCGACAATCAGCTGACGGCCCTGCCGCCGGAGATCGGCCAACTCGCCAACCTGCAGGACCTTAACCTCAGGGGCAATCAGCTCACGACCCTGCCGCCGGAGATCGGCCAACTGGCCAACCTGCAGGACGCTTGACCTCGGGGCAATCAGCTCACGGCCCTGCCGCCGGAGATCGGCCAACTGGCCAACCTGCAGACACTTGACCTCTGGCGACAACCAGCTGACGGCCCTGCCGCCGGAGATCGGCCAACTGGCCAACCTGCAGACACTTGACCTCTGGGACAATCAGCTCACGACCCTGCCGCCGGAGATCGGCCAACTGACCAACCTGCAGGAACTTTACCTCGATGCGCAATCAGCTCACGGCCCTGCCGCCGGAGATCGGCCAACTGACCAACCTGCAGACACTTTACCTCGGGGACAATCAGCTCACGACCCTGCCGCCGGAGATCGGCAACTGACCAACCTGCAGGAACTTGACCTCGGACAACCAACTCACGGCCCTGCCACCGGAGATCGGCCAACTGGCCAACCTGCAGGACTTAACCTCGCGCGCAATCAGCTCACGGCCCTGCCGTCGGAAATGGCCAACTGGCCAACCTGCAGACACTTGACCTCAAGTGCAACCAGCTCACGACCCTGCCGCCGGAGATCGGCCACCTGGCCAACCTGCAGGAACTTGACCTCGGGGGCAATCAGCTCACGGCCCTGCCGCCGGAGATCGGCCACCTGACCAACCTGCAGAAACTTTGGCTTTGGGAAAATCAACTCTCGGCCCTCCCCCCGGACATAGGCCAACTTGCCAACCTGCAGCACATTGACCTCGACGGAAACAAGCTCACGGCTTTGCCCCCGGAGATCGGCAATCTGGCCAATCTGCAGGAACTTTACCTCAGGAACAACCAGCTCACGGCCCTGTCCCTGAACATCGGCCTCTTGACCAACCTGCATGTACTTCACCTCCGAGGCAATGGGCTCAAGGCCCTGCCCCCGGAAATCGGCAATTTGGCCAACCTGATGACGCTTTACCTCGATAACAATAAGCTCAAGGCCCTGCCGCCCGAGATCATCCAGCTCAAAAACCTTGTCTATTTCAATATACACAATAACCAACTGCCTATCCCGAAAAAAACTCTTGACAAGACCGCCATGCCGGAAACCATTATCTTCTGCTATCTTAATAATGTCCTGAATCGGGATGCAAAAATGGATGGGTCGGATATCGAAATATCCTTTTCCCGATCCATAGAGTTTTCGCCTGAGCATTATGAAGCAGGCATGACTATATTAAGTTATTTTGGCACTATTGTTAGACAAAAGTATCCTGGCATAAAAGTAAGGATAAAAATTGAGCAAGAAGACTTGAAATAAGGATGATTATCCAATCTCCGGAAGGTAATATTGATATTTTAGAAAAACTATTGAGCAATATGGCCTAATAATTAAAGGAGAAATGGCACCTGAAAATTTTTTATCAGATCCTATCGAAGTATTACAATTAAAAAACCAACTAAAAATTGCATATCTGCAAATTGAAAATCAGAGAGACATACTTAATATTACTCGTGGATCGTATAATAATAGAATTATAGCTTTGGAAGAAGAAGTAAAGTGGTTACGTTATCACGTATCTGATTTATGCTATACTCTGAAAATAACAGGAGGAAAAGAAGTATGATGAAAAAGAATCTGAAGTTGGAAAAGAAATGCATTTTCACGGACAGGTCGGAAGTGGCGGTAGTGGAAAGTCAAGACATCCAGTGACGTGAATATTAAACAGGATGGAATCAGATACGACCCAAATATTGATGAATTTGCCAGGGCATTAACATCGATAGAGAAACGATGGAGAACACCAGCCCAAACGCCGGAACATAAAGAATCGTTCGCCGATGTGAAGAAAAAACAGAAGAGAGACGTTGAAGAGGGAGATATTGCCTAATACTTAAATTTTTTGAAAAAAGCAGGCAATTTTGTACTTGAGGTTGCTCGACATGTGCCAGCAATTTGTACAGCTGGAAGAGCATTTGGAAGATATGGGAACGTGTCTTCCATTAACCAGATAACTGATGGGGCGGACGCGGTCATTACAAACCGAGATCAACGACGACCTACGGTCGTATATGCAAAGGGACGATGGTCTACTGTAAGAAACCCGGCGCCGGGTGATCCGGGAGGAACTGAGGGGCGGGAGTAGCTACGGTGTAACTTCCGTTACATCTGCGGCAAGAAGTTATCAGGCAATAACATTCAAAGGGCGAGGCCATGACCAAGGATGAACTGCGAGAATATCTTCTCCAAAACCGGGATGCCACGGAATTAGATTTATCTGAAAAGGGTATCACCGAACTGCCCCCGGAGATTGGCCGACTGGCCAACCTGCAGACACTTGACCTGCGGGCAATCAGCTCACGGCACTGCCGCGGAGATCGGCAACTGGAAAACCTGCAGACACTTGACATCAAGTACACCAAGCTCACGCGCCCTGCCACCGGAGATCGGCCACCTGGCCAATTTGCAGCTACTTTACCTCGGGGGCAATCAGCTCACGGCCCTGCCGCCGGAGATCGGCCACCTAGCCAATCTGCAGGTACTTTGACCTCGAGGACAATCAACTCACGGCCCTGCCATCAGAGATCGGCAACTGGCCAACCTGCAGGCACTTTCGACAATCCTTACGGTGAAGCAATACAGCATTCGACGGACGCTTACGCGACCGGGATCGGCAACCTGGCCAACCTGCAGAAACTTTACCTCAGTGACAATAAGCTCACGGCGCTGCCGCCGGAGATCGGCCAGCTGGTCAACCTGCAGATACTTGATCTCGGGGACAATCAGCTCACGGCGCTGCCGCCGGAGATTAGCAACTCAAGAATCTCAAGGAATTAGACTTACGCGAGAACCCTCTGCCCATCCCGCCGGAGATTCTGGCAAAGATTAAGGAACCGCGAAGCCATCATTACCTGGTATCTGGCCAACGTCTTGAGCCGGCAGCCCAAGCGGCCCCTGAACGAGGCCAAGGTCATCCTGGTGGGCCAGGGGGCGGTGGGGAAGACCTCCCTGGTGAAGCGGCTGATGACAGATGAATTCGATCCGGAGGAACACAAAACCGAGGGCATTGATATCAAGCGGTGGGGAGTGAAGGTCGGGCGGCAGGAGGTCCAGTTGAATGTCTGGGATTTCGGCGGCCAGGAGATCATGCACGCCACCCACCAGTTTTTCCTGACCAAGCGGAGCCTGTATCTGCTGGTGCTGGACTCTCGGCGGATGAGGCGGCCAACCGTCTGGAATACTGGCTGAAAATGATCCAGGCCTTCGGAGAACAGGCACCGGTTATTGTGGTGTGCAACAAATCGGATCAAGGCGCCATGTCTTTGAACTGGCAAGGCCTGCAGGAAAAATACCCTAACATCAAAGGGTTTATCAAACGGTTATCATGCCGAAAGGGAATTGGCCTCAATGAATTGCGTCGGGTGATGGCCCGGGAGATAGGTGAGTTGGAGCACGTCCGGGACCGGCTGGCCGAGAACTGGTTTACGGTGAAAGAGCGATTGGCCGAGATGACGATAAACAATCGGGATTATCTGCCCTACGAAGAGTACGTCACTATCTGCGAGGGGGAAAAGATCACCGAAGATGCCAGCCAGAGCACCTTAATCAGTTATATCCATGACCTGGGAATCGCCCTGCACTTTCCGGAGCAGCCGCTGTTTGTCCTGAACCCGGAGTGGGTCACCCAGGGAGTTTATCAGATTTTAAATTCCCACCGATTATTTCAGAAGAAAGGGGTGCTGGCACGTAGAGGACCTGAAGCGGATTTTGCCGGCCAAACGCTATCCCCAGCGTCGGCATGGCTATCTCATGGACCTCATGAAAAAGTTCGAGCTCCTCTTTGAATTTCCAGATGAACCGGGGAAGTATCTGGTCCCTGACCTGCTCCCCAAAGAGGAGCCTTTCACGGGGTCTTGGGACGAGAGCCTCCACTTCCAATATCACTATGACGTCCTGCCGGGGAACGTCATCAGCCGGTTAATCGTCAATATGCACAAGCTAATTCATCAACATACCTATTGGCGCACCGGGGTGGTGTTACGGTCCCTGGACGGCAACAATTTGGCGTTGGTCAGGGGCGATTTAGAGGATAAGAAGGTTTATATTTGGGTCAACGGCGAGACAGCCACGCGACCCATATTTCTGGAAGTCATCAAGACGGCATTGTATTTGATTCATAAATCGATTCCCGGTCTGAAGATAGAAGAAAAAATTCCAGTTCCCGGATCGCCCACCACCCTCCTCAATTACCCTTTCATCGAAGAACTCATCAGAAAAAGAACTGCGGAACTCCCGGTTCCAGGGCCAGACAACACCCCTCAGATAGTCAATCTAACCGTCGTCGGCGATCTGTATAACATCGGCCAGGCATTTTCGATAGAAGAGAGTGGTGATTGGTCGGCTCTGACCCAGGAGCTGGAAAAACTCAAAGACCAGTTGGCCGAAGAGGCCAAAACGCCGGTTCAAGAGCAGGCAGCGGCGGATTTGGGAGCAGCGGCAGAGGCGGCCCGAGCCGGTAACCGCCCCAAAATGATAAAATATCTGAAGAAAGCCGGGGTATGGGCCTTGGACACGGCGACCAAGATCGGGACCAGCGTGGCGGCGGAAGTGATCAAGAAGACTTTGGGATATTAGCAAAATCCTGGAGCAAGTTATAAAAACTAGTGAAGTGGCCGAGCTGGAGCTTGGCGGGGCTATGGCATTGCCCAAGCTGGAAGTTGGAAACGAGATGGTAAAAAGTCGGGCCGCGCTGCACTCCCCCCTTTAGAAAAGGGGGGGAGTGAGGGCCGCTTTTAGCCAGGGATACTGTTTGGGTATAGTTCAATTTTTTCAATACAGCGGTAACTTCTGTAGCACAGGCTGGAGCTTGGGATTGCCAAAGGCGGGATGCGCTTGGCTTGGCACCCTGCGGGTGCTTTCCCGCCCTACAGGCTGTGCCGACTAAAATCCTACTTCCAAAGCTGTTGCCGATGTTCAGCCCTCCGGCTCAAAGGAGGTTTTGAAGGCGCCGCAGTGGGGGCAGCTCCAGGAGTTGGGCAGGTCGTCGAAGGCGGTGCCGGGCGGGATGTTGCCCATGGGGTCGCCTTCGGCCGGATCGTAGATATAGCCGCAAACGGTGCAGCGATATTTTTGCATTTGATGCCCCTTTCTTTTTCAGGCATTGGATATGATTAGCTGTAGGGGCCGGGTAACCCGGCCCCTACAATTTTGGCAACGCTCATCAGGTGGTCAAGGCCTTGATCTTTTCCTTGTGGCTTTTGAGTTTGGCCAGTTTTTCGGTGAGGGTCTGGACCTTGTCCTTCTCTTTGGCCACCACGTCGGCGGGGGCCTTGGCCATGAAGTCTTCGTTGCTCAGTTTGCGTTGGGCCGTGGTCAGGTCCTTGCCGATCTTGTCCAACTCTTTGGTGAGGCGGCGGTCTTCTTCGGCAAAGTCGATGAGGCCGGCCAGGGGCAGGTAAATTTCCACATCCTCCACCACGGCTTTGGCCGCGGCCTGGGGCCGGTCGCCGGCGGGATTGAAGGCCAGGCCGTCGATCTTGGCCAAAATTTCCAGGGACCTGGCATGGCGGCCCAGGGTGGCTAAGGCAGCCTGGTTGGGGCTGTAGAACTGGATGGGGGCCCTGGTGCCCGGGGGCACATTCATTTCCCCCCGGAGGTTCCGGACCGCGGTGATGACGGCCATGAGCAGGGTCATTTCGGCTTCGGCGGCAGGGTCCAGGAGTTCCGGTTGGGCCACGGGGAAAGGCGCCACCATGATGCTGCCCCGGGCGCCGGGCAGCTTGTGCCAGATTTCCTCGGTGACAAAGGGCATGAAGGGGTGCAGCAGCCGGAGCAGGGCGCTTAAGACCTCGTGCAGCACTTTTTGGGTGTGCAGCTTAATGGCCGGGTCCTGGCTGTCATACAGGGCCGGTTTGATGAGTTCCAGGTACCAGTCGCAGAACTCGTGCCAGGCGAACTGGTAGAGCTGGTGGGCGGCCTGGTCAAAATTATAGGAGTCCAGGGCTTCGGCCACCCCCTGGCTGACCTGCTGGAGGCGGCTGACGATCCAACGCTCCTCGACGGTGAGGGGGAGCGTATCCTGGGCGGCGGCGGCAGCGTCGAAGTCAGACAGGTTCATCAGGGTAAAGCGGCTGGCATTCCAGATCTTGTTGACAAAATTGCGGTACCCGGCGATGCGGTCCTCGGACAGGCGCACGTCCCGGCCCATGGCGGCAAAGGCGGCCAGGGAAAAGCGGAAGGCGTCGGTGCCGTACTGGTCCATGACCTCCAGGGGGTCCACCACGTTGCCCTTGGACTTGCTCATCTTCTGGCCTTCGGCGTCCCGGACCAGGGCGTGGATGTAGACTTCCCGGAAGGGTACGTCCTTCGTAAAGTAGAGGCCCATCATCATCATGCGGGCCACCCAAAAAAAGAGGATGTCAAAACCGGTGATCAGGACCGAGGTGGGATAAAAGAGGTTGAGCTCTTTGGTCTGTTCCGGCCAGCCCAGGGTGGAGAAGGGCCACAGGGCCGAGGAGAACCAGGTGTCCAGGACGTCATCTTCCTGGATTAACTGGGACCCGGGGCACTTGGGACATTCCTGGGGTGTTTGGCGGGCAACTATGATCTCGCCGCACTCCTGGCAGATCCAGGCCGGGATACGGTGGCCCCACCAGATCTGACGGGAGATGCACCAATCCCGAATATTATTCATCCACTCGAAAGAAGGTTTTCTCCCACATGGCCGGGATGATGCGGATGCGGCCGTCGGTCACTGCGGCCATGGCCGCCTCGGCCAGGGGTTTAACGCTGACGAACCACTGTTTCGACAGCATGGGTTCCACCACGGCCCGGCAGCGATAACAGTGGCCGACGCCGTGGACGTATTTTTCCACTTTCTCCAGGAGGCCGTCGGCTTTCAGGTCTTTGACGATTTTGTCCCGGCAGGTAAACCGGTCCATGCCGTGGTATTTGCCGGCCGCCTCGGTCATGCGGCCCCGATCGTCGATGACACGTATTGACGGCAGGTTGTGCCGGGCCCCGAGGTGGAAGTCGTTGAGATCGTGGGCCGGGGTGACTTTGAGGGCCCCGGTGCCAAATTCCATATCCACGTAGTCATCGGTAATCACCGGGATGGTGCGGCCCAACACCGGCAGCAGCACTTTACCACCGTGGAATTTGGTATAGCGGGGGTCGCCCGGGTTAATGGCCACGGCCGTATCGCCCAGCAGAGTCTCCGGCCGAGTAGTAGCCACGGTGAGATGGCGCCCGTTGTCGGCTGAGAGGTATTTAATATAGTAGAGGTAACTGTCTTTGGTCTCGTGCTCCACTTCCAGATCAGCCAGGGCGGTCTGACAGCGGGGGCACCAGTTGATGATATAGTCCCCTTTATAAATTAAACCGTCTTCATAGAGACGGACAAAGACCTCCCGCACCGCGGCGGACAGACCGGCGTCCATGGTAAATCGTTCCCGGCTCCAGTCGCAGGAGCAGCCCAGGCGCTTGAGTTGGCTGATGATGCGGCCGCCGGACTCTGCTTTCCACTGCCAGACACGCTCAATAAAGGTTTCCCGGCCCACGGTGTGGCGGTCCTGGCCCTCGGCCGCCAGCATGCGCTCCACCACGTTCTGGGTGGCGATGCCGGCATGGTCGGTGCCGGGCATCCAGAGGGCATTGTAGCCTTGCATGCGTTTGGCGCGGATCAGGATGTCCTGCATGGTGTTATTGAGGGCATGACCCATATGCAGGGAACCGGTGATATTCGGGGGTGGGATGACAATACTGTAGGACGGGCGGTCGCTGTCAGCGTCGGCCCGAAACAGGGAATTGGCTTCCCAGTAGTCATACCACTTTTTCTCAATGTCACCTGGATTATAAACCTTGTCCAACAGCTCCGACATGTACGTTCTCCTGGATGGGCGCCGGTTTCACTGGATGCCGGCAGGTGCGGCCTGGCCCGGACGCAGCGGTCACGGGATGGAAAATCTAAGCCAAAAGATAATAGGCAAAGAAGGAAGAGGGGGCGGCGCCACTCACTTCATTGCCTATCCAAAGAGTTTCACTTTTACTATGGGTTAGCGTTAGTCAGTTTATTAGTAAATTTCCGGCCTTGCAAGGGTTGACCCGGAACCGCACATCCGGGAGCACACAATACCTGAGGAAGTACACCACAAGGTGAGGCCGGTGTCAAGGGATTTCAATGGGACTCACCACCTTTGAACCTCTTGACAAAGAAGCGGGAAATTTGATATGACCAACTGGTCACATTAAGAGACCGTAGCTTATGACCGAAATCGTCCGCACCACTTTTCTGAATCTGCCCGAAGCCAAGCAGGCCCGTATCATCGAGGCGGCGCTGGCGGAATTTGCCGACAAGGGTTATCCCCAGGCCAGCCTCAATGTCATCGTGGCCCGCTCCGGCATCGCCAAGGGCTCTCTGTATCAATATTTTACCGATAAAACAGGCATTTTCCTCTATATCTTCGACTTTGCCATTTCTCTGGTCCGGCGCCTTCTGGTCCAGGTGAAAGAAAGCAGCCAGGAGGAGGATTTTTTTACCCGCCTGGAAAAATCCCTGCTGGCGGGAGTGGCCTTTATTCAGCAACATCCAAAGATCTATGGGATCTATTTGAAAATCCTGTTTGACCAGCAGGTTCCCCAAAGACAGGAACTGCTCAAAGCGGTGCGCCAGTTGCGGCGGAATACCTGCAATCGCTGGTGCGCCAGGGTCTGGCCCGGGGAGAATTACGGCCGGATTTGCCTTTAGCAACCACCACCTTTCTCCTGGACGCCCTGCTGGACCGGTTTTTACAGGCCGCCAGCGTTCCGGCTTTTGATGTGTCCCTGGGGTTAGATCAGGGAGGGGAGGCGGAAATGGGCCTGCGGGTCAGGGAGTTGGTGAACATTTTGCGGCATGGTTTAGGGGCAGCGGAAAAAATGGTGGGCAGGGCCCAACCGACAAATTGAAACTTTAACCTTTAACGAGGACTTAACATGGGCGGCAATGGTTTTTTTAAAGATCCGAACTTAATCCCCATCCATGAGAAGGTATTAGCCCAGGAGCGTCTTGCCTTTGAGGATGGCCTGGCCCTGTATCGCAGCGCCGATCTGTTGAGTGTGGGCTATCTGGCCAACATCGTCCGGGAGCGGCGGCACGGCAATAAAGCCTATTATATCATTAATCAACATCTCAATTATTCCAATATCTGCATTAATGGGTGCAAATTCTGCGCCTTTGGGAAACAGGCGGGGGACCCTCTGGCCTATGAGATGAGTCTGGAGGAGATTTTCGCCAAAGTGGAAGAGCGTCTGGCAGACCCCATCAGTGAAATCCATATTGTGGGCGGCCTGCATCCCGATTTGCCATTCTCCTATTACCTGGAGATGATGAGAGGGATTAAGGCGTTACGGCCCGACGTGCATTTACAGGCCTTCACCGCGGTGGAAATATTCCATTTGGCCGGCATTGCCGGTTTGGACGTAGCCGAGACCCTGGCGGCTTTGCAGGAGGCCGGCCTGGGCTCGCTGCCGGGAGGCGGGGCCGAGGTCTTCAGCCCCCGGATCCGCCAGAATTTATGCGCCAAAAAGCTTTCCCCGGAGGGCTGGCTCCAGGTCTGCCAGACCGCCCACCGACAGGGGCTGAGCACGAACGCCACCATGCTCTACGGCCATGAGGAAACCCTGGAAGAAAGGGTGGATCACCTGATCAGGCTGCGGGCGGCCCAGGATGAAACCGGGGGTTTTCTGACCTTCATCCCCCTGGCCTTTCACGCCGCGAACACCGAGTTGTCCGGGCTGCCGGAAACCACGGGTTTTGACGACCTGAAAAATCTGGCGGTGGCCCGCCTGATGCTGGACAACTTTCCCCACATCAAGGCTTTTTGGATCATGATCGGGCCCAAAATTGCCCAACTGGCTCTGGCCTTTGGCGCCGACGACATTGACGGTACCGTTATCGAGGAACGCATTACCCACATGGCCGGAGCGCAGACGGCCCAGGGGCTCACCCGCCAGGAACTGCACCATCTGATCCGGGAGGCGGGCCGGGAGCCGGTGGAACGGGACACGCTGTATAACGTTATCCGTTAGTAAATTAAGTGGGGAGTAGTTGCTTAAGTTCACCCCGCAAGCGTGGGGAGAGGGGAAAATACCTTAGCGAAGTTATGCACTGCTGTACTTAGTTGAAACAATACATTCGAGGGCGGGCACGGAGGCCCACCCCACCAGGAACAATACCATTTATTCTATGCCTGAGATTAAGTTTCAACCAGAAAGTAAAATTATCACCGGGGCAAGGCTTACCTTTGATGAAGGCATGGCGTTATGGGACCAGGATATCCTGACGGTGGGGCGTTGGGCCAATTATGCCCGGCGCCGGCGGCACCCAAAAGCCCGGGTAACGTATGTGGTGGACCGGAATATCAATTACACCAATATCTGCCTGTCGGGCTGCCGCTTCTGCGCTTTTTTCCGCCCCCCCGGACATGCGGAGGGTTACGTGCTGCCCTGGGAGGAACTGTCCCGGAAGCTGGAAGAGACCGTGGCCCTGGGCAGGCACCGGCATCTTGCTGCAGGGCGGCCTCAATCCTGACCTGCCCCTGGCCTATTATGAGGAATTGGTCCGGTTCATCCGGCGCACCGGGCTGCAGGTGCATGGCTTCTCCCCCCCGGAGATCGTCTTTTTTGCCCAAACGTTTCACCTGACCATCGCCGAGGTTATCCGGCGTCTCATGGCGGCTGGACTTGGCTCCATACCGGGGGGGGGTGCCGAAATTCTGGTGGATCGGGTCCGGACAGACCTGGCCCCGCATAAATGCTCCACGCCAGAATGGCTGGAGGTTATGGAAACGGCCCACACCTTAGGACTGCGCACTACCGCCACCATGATGTTCGGCCATATCGAGAGCAGAGGGGAACGGCTGGAGCATATGCTGCGTTTGCGGGAGCTGCAGGACCGGACCGGGGGATTTACCGCCTTTATCCCCTGGAGTTTCCAGCCGGGGGGCACGGCCCTGGGGGGCGTCACCGCTGATGTGGTGGATTATCTCAAGACTCTGGCCATTTCCCGGCTGGTGCTGGACAATTTTGCCAATGTGCAGGTTTCCTGGGTCACCCAGGGGGCCAAAGTCGCGCAAATTGCGCTGGAATTCGGGGCCAATGACTTCGGCTCCACCATGATCGAGGAGAATGTGGTGGCGGCTACCGGCGTGGGCTACCGTCTCAGCCGGGAGGAGATGGTCCGGCAGATCAAGGACGCGGGTTACGAGGCCCAGCAAAGGGATCATGTGTATCGGTCTTGTTTGAAATGGGAAAAAGGCGGTCAGCGGTCAGCTTTCAGCAATCAGCTAAAAAACCATGCTGTTATGCATACCTTGCCAGCTTCAAAGCCTGTCTCATTCCCATGATTTTGAGGCACAACGGTTTCCGCCGCCATTTTTCAGTCAACTGTTTTTCGCTTTGGCTGATCGCTGACCGCTGATAGCTGAAAGCCAAAAATATCTAAAAAAGAAAAAATCTCGGCTTTCAAACTTATGCCGACAAAGGGAATATGGTCACTCTCCCAAAATTAGCCATCATCGCCCGGGTCGGGGCGCATGAGGATTTTCTGCACCAGGGTCTCCGGGTTAAGCACTCTGAGAGCTACGATACTCCCTTTGGCTGCAGCAATCCGGTGCATCTGTTTGTTCAGGGAGATATTCCCTTTGCAGTGCTGTCCCGGCATGGGGAGGCCGGTTACCAGGTCTCCGCCCCGTATGTCAATGACCGGGCCAACTTGTATGCCCTGAAGGCCCTGGGGGTGGAGAAGATCCTGGCCTGGTGCGCGCCGGGAGCCATAAATGAGGCCATGGCCCCGGGTGATTTGGTGATCCCCCATGATACTTCTGGATGAAGGGCACCAGCAGCCGTACACCTTTTTCCCCAACCGTGGCCTGGGGTTTGTGCGCCAGAATCCGGTTTTTTGCCCGGAACTGCGGCAGAGCGTGATCCAAACCCTGGCGGGCGGGCCTATCCCGGTACACCCGGCCGGGGGTCTACACTGCCACCACCGGCCCTCGCCTGGAAACCCCGGCGGAAATTCGCAAATATAAAATACTGGGAGGCGATCTGGTGGGCATGACCCTGGTGCCCGAGGTCTTTTTGGCCCGGGAGCTGGAACTATGCTACGCCGCGATCTGTTACGTGGTCAATTATGCCGAAGGGGTTCAAGACCGCCCTTATCAGCCGGGAGTTTTGTTCGAAGGTCTGGCCACGCCCCAGGAAATCCAGCGGGTCAAAGCCGTGGAAGCGGGCTTTGCCGAAATCGTTCTGAAGCTGCTGCCGGTGCTGGTAAAGACGCCCAGGGAATGCCCTTGCCCCTGGCTGATGGAACGTTACCGCCAGAGGGGAGATATTGGCCGGGACTGGCGGGGTTGGTTCGTATAAAAGACAGTTTCGAGTTCCGAGTTTCGAGAGTTCATGATTACGGGCGAGGAAACTCTGTATCGGTTTATTTTTTGATGCAGGTTTACAAACAAGATGATTTGCAGATGACGGAACAGCCTTGGATAATTCATCAGGCCCGGTGGGTGGTCCCCATGGACGGCCCGGTGCTGGCGGACGGCGCCGTCGCCGTCGCCGGTGACCACATTACTGCCGTGGGACCGGCGGCCGAACTATTGGCAACCCGCCAGCCGGGCACGACGCGTCATTATGACCACGGCGAGGGGGCTATTATCCCGGCCCTGGTCAATGCCCACGTGCATCTGGAATTTACGGCGCTGCGCCATACCATTGCACCTCAGAAAAATCTCCCGGCCTGGCTGCAAACGGCCATTGATGGGTTCAGCACCCTGGAACCAGGGGAGATTGACCAAGGCATCCTGGAAGGCATCGCCGAAATGAGGCGGTTTGGGACCATTCTGGCGGCTGAGGTCAGTACCACCGGGCGGAGTTTGCCCCTTCTGGCAGCCAGTAATCTGGCTTTCCACTATTTTTACGAATGCCTGGGGTTTGACCGGCTGGCCGAAACCCCGTTGGCAGAGGACTTCCCCTTTTTGGCCCAGCCCGGCTTGGCTGCGCTGCCGCTGAGCGCGGCGGCCCATGCCCCCTATTCCGTGTCCGCGCCCCTGTTTCGTCGTATCAAGGCCTGGAACTGCGACCGGGGGCGTATAACCAGCGTACACCTGGCGGAATCCCAGGAGGAAATCCGGTTTTTGCAACACGGTAATGGCTCATTTCAGGAACTGCTGGCCCGGCGGGGGCGTTGGTATGAGGGCTACACTCCTCCGGGCTGTTCACCGGCAGTCTATCTGGATCGGCTGGGCTTCTGGGATAAGCAGAGCCTGGCGGTGCATGGAGTGTGGCTGGAGGCTCAGGATCGGGAGCTCCTGGCCCGGCGCGGGGTCGGGCTGGCCCTCTGCCCTCGTTCCAATCTTCATACCGGCGCCGGTTTTCCGGCTGTCCCGGCTCTGCAGCAGGCCGGCCTCAGGCTGGCCCTGGGGACCGATTCCCTGGCCAGCGCCGGGGATCTGAATCTTTTTCAGGAAATCAGGGTGTTGCAGGAACGTTTTCCTCATCTACCCCTAGCTGATTTCCTGGCCATGGCGACCATAAACGGGGCGGCAGCCCTGAACCGGGGGCACGATTTGGGCAGCCTTACCCCGGGGAAAATAGCCGCCCTGCTGTTTTTACCTATTCCGGCCGGGGCGCGGCTGTGGACGGGGCTGTTGGATTCCGGGGTGCAAGGTCGGATACATTGGCTGACCTCCAAGGGTAAGGAGTTCCGGGATGGAGTCTAAACCACGGATAGGGCGCATTCGCTATATCAATGTTTTGCCCATTTATTACGCTATTGACAAGGCTTTGGTGGCTAATGGTTTCCATATGGTCTCGGGGACCCCGGCGGAACTTAACAGCCAGCTGCACCAGGGTCGCCTGGATATCAGCGCCATTTCTTCCTACGAATATGGCCGCCATGGTGATGATTATCTGTTGTTGCCCCACCTGTCCATTTCCACCCGGGGGGATGTGGGCAGTGTTTTGTTTTTCAGCCGCCTGCCCTTTCATCGTTTATCCGGCAAGGATGTGCTGCTCAGCGCGGGTTCGGCTACCTCAGCGGCATTGGTAAAAATCGTGCTGATGGAGTTGTACGGGGCCCGGCCCCTGTACCGGGTTGGTCCGGTGACCGACCGATTCACCGACGGCTGTTACGGCATGCTGGCCATCGGCGACGAGGCCCTGCGCCTCAAAGTTAGGGGCTGCTACCCGTATTTCCTGGACCTGGGCCGGGCCTGGCACGAACTCACCGGCCTGCCGTTTGTGTTCGGCGTCTGGGCGGCGCGCCGGGACTATTTCGAAAGACAGGTTGAGAAGGTGTATTCTATCCACCAGACCCTGTTGGCAGCCAAGACCCTGGGGCTGAACGCACATGCCCGAGATCTGCCGGCAGGCGGCAGCGGTGGTGCCCATGCCTCCGGAGGAGCTGGCAGCTTATTTTCAGCGCCTGGATTACAACCTCGATGCCGACCAACAGGAAGGGCTGGAGGCATTTTTTAAGTATCTGTATAAATTTGGAGAATTCCAGAATATGCTGCAGTCGCGGTTTATTTAAAAGTTGGCGAAGCGGAGCTTCGCAAAAAAAAGGCGTTCCCAAGCAGGAGCTTGGGAACGCGAAAAGAACCTCTTTTCTACCGACCTGGAGGTCGGTGCTACCCATGAG
>CAVZSK010000039.1:0-16143 GCA_963777875.1 uncultured delta proteobacterium
GTCAAAAAGAAAATAGATATGATCTGGCAAAGGCTGGGGCTGGATAATGACCGCACCTGATAACACCAGTGGAATATTGGGCACGCAATCAGGCCAACCGGTCTGGGGTGGGAAGGTTCTCATTCTTCTGGAAATGATCAAGATCGAGCATACCGTCTTTGCTCTGCCCTTTGCTTTTATGGGGGCTTTACTGGCCGCCCGGGGATTGCCCACGGCCCGCCAGGCTTTGCTTATCCTCCTGGCTATGGTGGGAGCCCGGAGTGCCGCCATGGCTTTTAACCGGCTGGTGGATTGGCGTTATGACGCCCTCAATCCCAGGACTGCCGACCGGGCCCTACCCCGGGGACTTATCAGCCGGGGGGCCACCATGGTTTTTATCGGAGCCAGTGCTTTGCTCTTTTTTTATGCGGCTTCCCAGTTGAACGGGTTAAGCCTGGGGCTTTCTCCCCTGGCCCTGGGAATACTATTCTTCTATTCCTACACCAAGCGCTTCACCTGGGCTTCGCACCTGGTCCTGGGGGCCAGCCTGGCCATGGCCCCGAGCGCAGGTTGGATCGCCGTGCAGGGGAATATTCAAGGGTTGCCGCTGTTATTGTCTTTGACGGTATTGCTTTGGGTGTCGGGATTTGATATCTTATATTCTTTGCAGGATGAGGATTTTGACCGGAGCGTGGGTCTATATTCCCTCCCCTGTCGATTGGGGCGGAGCAAAGCCATGCACCTGGCCGCCTGGTTGCATGCCGGGGCCGGTTTCGGCTTTATTGGGGTGGGATGGCTGGCTGGTCTGGGGCCCATTTATTTCGGGGCCGCGGTGCTGGCCGCCCTGCTGCTCCTGGTGGAACATGCCTTGCTTTCGCCCCGGGATTTGACCCTTTTAAACCATGCTTTTTTCACCATGAATGGTTTGGTGGGCGTCATCCTGGGAGTGGCGACACTTTTGAGCGTCTGGCCGTAACCTGATAACACCAGATAATCGGGTGATTGAGCAGGTTTTTTTATATGGCCCTAACTTTCTGCTTGACAATATCTTGACTTTGATCATAAAATGCCAGTAAAGGAAAATGTCAGGCGCATATCTTTTGCCTAAGGTGCAAGAGATAGCCTTCAGGGAGGAGGTGGAAGGGGGAGAACGCAGCCTGCGTTGTAGTAGTTGCTTTATTCCATAATAACTTAATTTTTATTAAGGGGGGAAAACATGAAAAAGGGGAAAATGATTTGGTGGGCGGTAATTGCCGCCTTGGTACTGGTCCCGACCATGGCTTGGGCTCAGGCTAAAACAAGCAACATCAATGGCAGCCAGTGAACCGTCATTTATGGTTGAAATTTATGCCGGCGGGGGCTCAGCCATTAAGTCCAGCAGTCCTATCCGGAGCATTAATTCACCATTTTTAGCGGTGCCAATTAATACCAACTTTCCGGGAACTATTGATCCCTATGTCGTGGGTGGCGTGAAATTCGGCTATTGGTTTACACCGTATGGGACCTATGCCATAAGTGGAATGCCGGATTGGATGAAGTATTTCGGCTTTTACACCGATTTTAGCTATCAGAAGTTAAACTTCGGCGACCAAATGGTTCCTGGAATTTCGGAGGTATTGCTAACGGCACCGCCGGCTTTGAGACCAACGGCAACCTGATAACCTGGGCTTTTATGTTCGCCGGTCGGTATGGCTTCTTACCGGACAGCGAAGTACCTTTCGGCCGTCTGCAGCCCTATATAGCTGTCGGCCCGGCGCTTTTCTGGTCCAGCCAGAGGCCCACGTTCAACCTTACGTGCCCCGGCAGATCTTGTAATTCAGCCCATCGTCCCAGGATACCTTTAGTGTTGGTCTTGGCGTTGAGACTGGCCTGCGCTTTTTCGCTACCAGGGCTGTTTCAGTGGAAATTTCTTTTAAATACCGGTTAGCTCCCACTAGCCATACTTTGCAGGAACGCTTCCGGGTACTGCCATAACTTATACTGCCGATACAAAGTCTGATTTCAACCTGTTCTCCGGACAGATAGGCGCGGCATACCACTTCTAAAAATCTTTTCGGTTGTATCGAGAAAAGGCGGCCCCAGCGGCCGCCTTTTCTTTTCAGGGAGCAGTCAGCTTTGAGATAACATATCAACACCTCATCAGTCGAGACTGAATTTCCTCTCTTATGGTGAATTGCTGCAGCTGCGGATACATGCTATGTGGTACATGATGATTACGAGATTTTTTCTGAGCTTGTCGTTTAGTTTGAAACTCCATCAGGAATTACTTATTCCTTCCCCACCCTATCGTTGGTTACTTCACACCCGGTTCATCCTCTTGGTTGGAGCCTTACTTTTCTCTTTGGTTGGCTGCAGCGGCGGTAAGCCCGAGGCGCCGCCGCGGCCGCCAGCGCCGGTGACAGTGGCGCGGGTGGAACAAAAAACCATGCCGCTGGTGCTCAAAGCCATCGGCAATGTGGAGGCCTTTTCTACGGTTCAGGTCAAGTCCCAGGTAGAGGGCGAGGTCATGAGAGTTCACTTTCGAGAGGGCCAGGAAGTAAAGAAAGGCGATTTGCTCTTTACCATCGACCCCCGGCCTTTTGAAGCCCTGCTCCAGCAAGCCCAAGCAAATCTGGCCAGGGATAAGGCCCTGTTAGATAATGCCAGGAAAGACGCCCGGCGTTACGAATCTCTGATCCAGCAGAAACTGGTGAGCACGGGGGAGTATGAGCAGTATGCCACCAAAGCCGCCTCCCTGGAGGCGACGCTAAGGGCCGCGGCGGCCGCGGTGGAAAACGCCCGCCTGAAACTGGAGTATACCGCCATCCGTTCGCCCATCGACGGCAAGACCGGCGATCTTCTGATCAATCAGGGCAATCTGGTGAAAGCGAATGATGAGAAAGCGATTTTGGTGATCATCAAGCAGATCGTCCCCATTTATGTGAACTTTACCTTACCGGAGCACAATCTGCCGGAAATTAAAAAATATATGGCTCAGGGGAAACTCCGGGTGGAAGTGGCCATCCCGCCTGCAGAGCAATACCGGGCTTTGGGAGAGCTTGCCTTTGTGGACAACAAAGTGGACCAGGCCACCGGCACGATTCAACTCAAAGCCATTTTTAAGAATCATGATCGAACCCTGTGGCCGGGCCAATTTGTTAATGTGGGCCTGATCCTGAGGGAACAGCCCGATGCCCTGGTGATTCCTGTTGAAGCCCTGCAGGCGGGGCAGCAGGGTAATTATGTTTATGTGATTACGCCGGACCAGACCGCGGCCCCCCGGCCCGTTCAGCTCGACCGCACCGCCAACGGCCTGGCCGTGATCAAATCCGGCCTTAAATCAGGGGAACAGGTAGCTAGAGACGGCCAACTCCGGCTCTTTCCCGGCGCCAGAGTGGAAATCAAAGGGGAACCGCGGGCAGGAGAAAAAGCCCCGTGAATCTGGCCGAGCCTTTCATCCGCCGGCCGGTCATGACCACGCTGGTCATGCTGGCTATTTTGCTGGCCGGGGTCATGGGCTACCGGAATCTGCCGGTTAGCGAACTCCCCAACGTTGACTTCCCCACCATCCAAGTGATGGCTTCCCTGCCTGGCGCTTCTCCCGAAACCATGGCCTCGGCTGTGGCCACGCCCCTGGAAAAACAGTTTGCCACCATTGCCGGCATTGATTCCATGACCTCCACCAGTGCGTTGGGGAGCACCCGCATCACGGTGCAGTTTAATCTGAACCGGGATATCGATGCCGCGGCCCTGGACATTCAGGCAGCAATTTCCCAAACCCTGGGGCAGTTGCCCAAAGATATGCCCAGCCCGCCGATTTTTACCAAGGTCAACCCGGCGGACTTCCCGATTCTTTATCTGACCCTGAGTTCCCCGACCCTGCCGTTGTCCACCGTGGATGAATACGGCCAGACGTATATGGCCCAGCGTATCTCCATGATCAGCGGGGTGGCGCAGGTGTTGGTATACGGGGCGCAAAAATATGCCGTCCGGGTGCAGGTGGACCCCTACGCCCTGGCGAGCCGGGGCATCGGCATCGATGAAGTGCAAAAAGCAATTTCCGCGGGTAATGTCAATCTCCCCACAGGGACTATTGATAAGGCCAGCCAGTCCTTCACTATCAAAGCCAGCGGGCAATTATTGGATGCCGCCGCCTATCGCCCCTTGATCGTGGCTTACCGGAACGGCAAACCGGTGCGCTTAGACGAAATAGGCCAGGTCATTGACAGCGTCCAGACGAACCGGGTGGCCAGTTGGTACAACCAGACAAGATCGATCATCTTGGCTATTAAACGCCAGCCTGGGACCAATACGGTGGAAGTTGCGGAAAACGTTAAAAAGTTGCTCCCCAGCTTCAGGGCGCAACTACCGGCAGCCATCAGCCTGAATGTCCTCTATGACCGGTCAGTTTCCATTCAGGAATCGATCCACGACGTTCAATTTACTCTGGTTCTCACCGTTTGCCTGGTCATCCTGGTGATCTTCCTGTTCCTGCGCAACATTTCGGCCACAGTGATACCGAGCCTGGCGGTGCCCATGTCCATTGTGGGGACCTTTGCAGCTATGCATCTATTGGGTTTCAGTCTGGATAACCTCTCCCTGATGGCCCTCACCCTGAGTGTGGGCTTCGTGGTGGATGACGCCATCGTCATGCTGGAAAATATCGTCCGCCACCAGGAGATGGGGAAAGACACCCTGAGCGCCACCTTTGCCGGGTCCAAGGAAATTGCCTTTACCATTCTCTCCATGACCATCTCTTTGGCGGCGGTATTTATTCCGGTCCTTTTTATGGGGGGCGTGGTGGGACGTCTGCTCAATGAATTTGCCGTCGTCATATCGGTGGCTATCTTGATCTCCGGGTTTATCTCCCTGTCGCTGACGCCCATGCTGTGTTCCCGCTTTTTAAAGCCGCCCGGAGAAGCAACTCATGGCCGGTTCTATCAATTTTTCGAGCGTTTTTTTGATGGCCTGCTCCGGGATGTACGATTGAACTCTGCAGAAAGTTTTACAGTATCGCCGCGCCACCATGGTGGTCTTCTGGCTGGTGCTGATCCTTACCGGGTATTTGTTCATGGCCATTCCCAAAGGGTTCCTCCCGGATCAGGACACGGGCCAGATTTTTGCTTTTACTGAAGGTCCCCAGGACATCTCATTTGAAAACATGGTGCGACACCAGAAAGAGGTGGCCGCCATCATCGGGAAAGATCCGTCTATAGGCTCGTATATGTCTTTTGTGGGCGCCGGGGGCACCAATATGACGGTCAACTCGGGTATTATCTTTGCCCGTTTAAAACCCAGGTCCGAACGTCCGCACGTCAATCAGATCATAGAGGACCTGAGACCGCAGTTGGCCCAGGTTACCGGTATCAGAGCCTTCATGCAGGTGCCGCCGTCCATTCGGATCGGCGGCCAGTTAACCAAAAGCCCCTACCAATATACGCTGCAATCCGCGGATATGGATGAACTCTACCGCTGGGCCCCCAAAATTGAAGACCGGATGCGGCATTTAGAAGGATTTACCGATGTTAACAGCGATCTGCAACTGAACAGCCCGGAGATATTGGTGGCCATCGACCGGGATAAGGCCTCAGCTCTTGGCATCAGTGCCGAACAGATTGAAAATACCCTGGCCGATGCCTACGGCTCCCGGCAGGTATCCACCATTTACACCCCCACGAATCAATACTGGGTGATTATGGAACTGCTGCCGGACTTTCAGATGGACCCTGCGGCTTTGGGTCTGCTTTACATCCGTTCGGATCAGGGGCGACTGGTACCGCTGTCGACAGTGGCAAAACTGAGCCGCAGCGCCGGGGCCTTGACCATTAACCATTCGGGGCAGATTCCATCGGTGACCATTTCCTTTAATCTCAAACCCGGGGTGGCGCTGGGGGACGCGGTGGCACAAATCAACAAGATGGCCCGGGATATTCCGGCGTCCATCACAACCAGCTTCCAAGGCACGGCCCAGGCTTTCCAATCATCCCTCCAGGGGCTGGGTCTGCTCCTGATCATGGCGATTTTGGTCATCTATCTGGTGTTAGGCATCCTGTACGAAAGCTTCATTCACCCTCTAACCATTCTGTCGGGGCTGCCTTCAGCAGGTTTTGGAGCCCTGGTGACCCTGTTGCTGTTCAACAAGGATTTAAATTTGTATGCCTTTGTGGGCGTCATTATGCTCATCGGCATTGTCAAGAAAAACGCCATCATGATGATTGATTTCGCTCTCGAAGCTCAGCGCCAGCATGGCAAACCCCCGGCTGAGGCTATCTACGAGGGTTGCCTGCTCCGCTTCCGGCCCATCATGATGACCACCATGGCGGCCCTGTTCGGCACGCTGCCCATTGCCCTGGGGATCGGGGCGGGCTCCGAGGCCCGGCAACCTTTGGGTCTGGCCGTAGTGGGCGGCCTCCTTTTCTCTCAGGTGCTTACCCTCTACATTACCCCGGTGATCTATATTTACCTGGATAATTTCAACCGCCGGGTAAAGAACTGGTTTCGGAGGGGAAAAGCTCCACTCGGGGAAACAATTTTGACGCCACAGCCGGAATGGACCGGTAAGAAGGAAGTTCCCCAGCCCAAAATCGTTAAGAGCTGACCGACCTACAGTTAACACCCACTTTTTTGGGGGTGGGTCTTGTAATTTTCTCCGGCAAAAGATATAGTGGCAGAAGCAAAGGGGAGTAGCTGCTCCGGGTAACGTCAACATACTGGCACAAGCCTGGTGTTACCGGCAAAAATATGCTCAGCGAGACTTTTGCACCATTGGTGCAGAGGTCTTTTTTTTTGACCGAAAGGACATAGTGTATGGAAGCTTTCTGGTTATCTTTGGGGCTGATTTTTCTGGCCGAACTTGGTGACAAAACCCAGTTAGTGGCGTTGTTGTTGGCCACCCGTTTTAAGGCCGGAGTGGTGTTGGCCGGAATTTTTGTGGCCACTCTGGCGGTGCATGCCCTGTCGGTGGCTTTAGGGGGGGCCACCAGCCATTTCCTGCCCCAGGGCTGGATCTACTTGCTATCCGGGCTGGCCTTTATCGGATTCGGCTGGTGGACCTGGCGAGGCGACACTCTGGAGGATGAAGAGAACTACTCCAGCCGCCGGTTTAAATCCCCTTTTGTCATCGTTTTTATTACCTTTTTCCTGGCGGAACTGGGGGACAAAACTATGCTCAGCACTGTCACCCTGGCGGCCAGCCAGGATCTGGTCCCTGTCTGGCTGGGCTCCACCCTGGGGATGGTGCTTTCGGACGCCCTGGCCATCTGGGTGGGGCGCATTTTAGGCAAACAGTTGCCGGAACGGGCCATCAAGATCGGCGCGGCGATAATTTTTATCGGCTTTGGGATCTTTTTACACGTATTACGGCGCCGTCGATCTCTGGGGCCTGTACCGACCTCTGGCGTTTTAGAGGAAATCTCCTGCTTTTGCATCTATTCATAAAAACACTGATTGATTTTCTTGACGTACGGCAGGCCGGCCAGTTTGAGAAGTACTGTTTTGAACTCCGGCTGATGGGTGTTGCCGATACAGAGTTTTTCTCCCGGAGCGCAGCCGACCCTCCCTTTTGACCCGGCAAAGATGACGATAGTTGGATCGATGGCTTTGACCTGGACCTCAAAAGCGGGATCAGCAGGGATGCAGAATTCATAATCCAGGGCCCGCAGTCCGTTTGGCGGACCATAAAGCCCCAGGTCATTCAATTGACCAAGATTAAAGGAGATCTTGCTCCTGGGATCAACCTGAGTCTCAACCTTACCGGCATGAACCTGGATCTGGCCAAAACCTAACACCATAACCACCAACAAGCCCAAGACCACCGACAATCGTTGATAAATCATTATCACACCCTGTTGCCAACCTTTGATTAAATCTTTATCCGGGTCACCAGACAGGCCCGGCAGGAGCCGGACCGAAAGCGGGCGGCATCAGACAACGACAGTACTCCCACCAGAGACTGCGGCTGATCCTTATAGACAAAAATGCGGTGGAGATCGGAATAGATCATCTGCTTGATTATGGTCAGCAGCAATTCCTCCTGATCGCAGGCCAACACTGGTGAACTCATGATGGTTCCGGCTTCGGCTTCGGGAGAAACGCTGTGCAGATAAGCCATCACCAGGTCTGACTTGGAAACCACTCCCACCGGATGGCCGGCGGCGGCAACGATGGGCACAGCACCAAATTTATACGCTGCCAGTCCCCCCATGACATCCCATAAGCTGTCTTTTTCGGCAAAAAAGGTCACCGAAGGCGTCATTACCTCCCGAACATAGAATTGATCACGCCACTGGGGGGCGTCCTGCTTGTCCCGCTGGAGCAGACTCCGATCGCAGCGATGACAATAGCGGTACAGCAGGCCCACAATGTCCGGAAAGGCCAAAACCCCGGTGACGGTTTCGGTTTCTTCACCAGAGACATAGACACGATGGATGCCATGCTCCCGCATTTGATCCAAAGCGGCATCCAGGGAATCCTGGGGTTGACAGAATTGGGGCGGCCCCACCATGATGCCGGCCACCGGGGTTTCCAGGGGCAGGCCACCATAATAGGCGGTCATCAGGTCGGTTTTGGAAACCACGCCCAGGGGTTTCTGCGCCTGATCAGTGACCAGGATAGCGTTAACCTTAAATTTAATCATGGCGCGGATGGCCTGGGACAGAAGGGCGGCAGCCGGCAGTTGGATCACCTGTCGGCGCATGGCGTCCTGAACGATGAGGCCTTTCAATATCTGGTGATGGTCGATGAGGGACATATATTACTCCCTGTCAACCGTGGGAGCACCGGTCAATTTATCCAAGAGATGATAAAATACCCTGGAAATATATACCATACCGATCACTGCGCCATCTTCCATGACCGGTATCCGGCGAACGTGTTTCTTGATCATGATATCCAGGACATGGAGCAGATGCGTATCCGGGGTAATGGTGATGAGATCCGTGGTCATGATGTCTCCCACCAACATCTGGCCGGCTTTGTGGCAGGCGGAGTCAATAATGCCGGAAAGGTCAAGATCGCCCATCTCCCCCCAGATATGAATATGTTTGGGACGCAGGAGCAGGAAGATATCGTACATGGAGAGCATGCCTATCAGCTTCCCCTGAGCGTCTGTCACCATCAGGCCGAAGACCCGCTGGCCGGTGGCTGCCGTGGCCTGGCGAAATACCTCCACCGCCTCTCGAATGGTCATCTCCGCATGTATTGTCAAGAAACGACTTTCCATGACATCTTTGGCTGTATACCCCATTGCTTTTCCTCTAAAATTGAATTAAGCATAACTGTATCTATTTTGATGCAATTCTGCAACTTTGGGACAGGGCGGCAAACAAAACTTAACTGTCCTTCTCTTCGGGTCCGACGAAAGAATTTGGACAAGAAATATTTTCCCTTTCCTTGACAAAACGGACACAAAATTGTTACATTAAAAATAACTTATATATTGAGCTTGGATCCAACCAGGGTGGACTGAGACTCGCCGTTTACTCAGAATGTAACCTCCAGCGGATCAGTCTGGAGTTTTTTTTTAAGGTAACCCTCCCTACCAATGCAGGTCATTAACGACCTTCAAGAGATGCAAAATCTGGCCATGGGCTGGCGCGCCCGGGGTGACAGGATCGTTCTGGTTCCCACCATGGGCTTTTTTCACCAGGGTCATCTGAGCCTCATGGAGTATGGTCGGACCCGGGGGGAACACCTGGTGGTCAGCATCTTTGTCAATCCCACCCAATTCGGCCCCCAGGAGGATTTGGACCGATACCCCCGTGATTTTGAGCGGGATTGCAGTCTGGCCCGGGATGTGGGGGTGAACCTGATCTTCGCCCCGGAGGCGGTCCAGATGTATCCTGCCGGGTATCAGACTTTTGTCACCGTGACCGAAGTGACCCAAGGCCTGTGCGGGGCTTCCCGACCCACGCATTTCCAGGGAGTGGCCACGGTGGTGCTCAAGCTTTTTAATCTGGTGCAGCCTCAGGTCGCCGTCTTCGGGGAAAAAGATTATCAACAGTTAGTCACCCTGCAGCGCCTGGCTGCCGATCTCAACCTGCTGGTGGAAGTGGTGGGCCGTCCCCTGGTGCGGGAACCGGACGGGCTGGCTCTAAGTTCAAGAAATGTCTATCTCAGCCCGGAGGAACGCCGCTCTGCTCTCAAGCTATCTCAGGCTCTGTTCAAGGCCCGAGAACTGGTGGCTAACGGGGAATTGACCCGTCAGAACCTTTTTGGTGTCCTAAAACCACTGTTCGCCAGCGATCCAGCCATTACCCTGGATTATCTGGTTTTGGTTGACAACCAGACTCTGGAAGAAATTACCGAGATAGACGGACAAGCCCGTCTAGCCGTCGCCGCCCGGGTAGGCCGCACTCGCCTGATTGATAATATCCTGTTAGAGGTACCCTAATTATGGTCCGCACAATGCTGAAATCCAAAATTCATCGAGCCACCATTACTGAAGCCAATCTTACCTATGAAGGTTCCCTGACCATCGATGGCCAGCTCATGGAAATGGCCAATATCCTGCCTTATGAGATGGTGTATGTGTATAATATCAATAATGGCGAACGGTTCGAGACCTATGCCATTGAAGGTGAGGCCGGCAGCGGCGTCATGTGCTTGAACGGAGCCGCAGCCCGGAAGGGCATGCCCGGCGATTTAATCATTATTACCACCTTTGCCGGTTTGGCCGCCGGTGAACTCGAAAAGCACCAACCGCGGATGGTGTATGTGGACTCGGTCAACCGGCCCAAATTGCCAACGCCTAAAAAAGTATTGTCTTTATAATTTTATTTGTATAAAATTACTTGATTTTAGCCCGGATAGTTTCTACCCCGGTGAACCTGGGGCGGAAGTTGTGCGCTTAATACCTGCTTTCCTTCCGGGTTATCTACCTGAAGACATCCCAAGAAAGTATCCGACGCAATTTTGCTCTTTTGGTTGTAAGGCCGGGAGGTCTCGGCCCAAAATATTTTTGTCATAAGGAGCCGGCGGCATGGCTATCAAAGATTTTCTCTTTTCTTCCGAGTCAGTAACGGAGGGGCATCCCGATAAAGTTTCCGATCAGATTTCCGATGCAGTCTTAGACGCCATTATCGGGCAGGACAAATATGCCCGGGTGGCCTGCGAGACCCTGGTAACCACCGGTCTGGCATTTATTGCCGGAGAGATTACCACTACGGCCATTGTGGATATTCCCAGCATTGTCCGCAATACGATTAAAGAAATCGGCTACTGCGACTCCTCCATGGGTTTTGACTGGGAAACCTGTGCCGTTGTGACTTCCTTGGATAGACAGTCTCCCGATATCGCCATGGGCGTAGATGGCCGGGGCCTGTTTCCGGAGCAGGGGGCTGGCGATCAGGGTCTGATGTTCGGTTTTGCGTGTGATGAAACTGAAGAATTGATGCCCATGCCCATCTGGTACGCCCACCGGTTGGCCGAACGACTGGCAAAAGTGCGCAAAGATGGCACCGTGCCTTTCCTCAGGCCGGACGGTAAAACCCAGGTAACGGTGCACTATGAAAACGGCACCCCGAAATCTATCCACACCGTGGTGGTGGCAGCCCAGCATAATCCGGAAGTCAGTCATGCCCAGGTGAAAGAAGCGGTAATTGAAGAGGTTATCAAAAAGGTCATCCCGGCGACGCTGCTTCAGCCTGACACCCGTTTTCTGGTCAACACCACCGGCCGGTTTGTGGTGGGTGGCCCCCTGGGGGACTGCGGTGTCACCGGACGCAAAATTATCGTGGACACCTATGGGGGCGCCGGTTATCACGGCGGCGGCGCTTTCTCCGGCAAAGATCCTTCCAAAGTAGACCGCACCTCGTCATATATGCTCCGGCATGTGGCCAAAAACGTTGTGGCCGCAGGTCTGGCCAAACGCTGTGAAGTTCAAGCGGCTTACTCCATCGGCGTGGCCGAACCCTTATCCATTGTGGTGAATACGTATGACACCGGAACTATCCCGGATGCCCAGATCCAGGAGATCATCCGCAGCACCTTTAGTCTTAAGCCCGCGGCCATGATCAGCTACCTGGACATGTTACGCCCGATCTTTAAGAAAACCGCGGCGTACGGACATTTTGGCCGTCCCGACCCCGATTTCGCCTGGGAGCAGACCAATCGCGTCGATCTATTAAAGGAAAAGGCCGGGATTTAACCCTGCTTTTCCTGCCTTAAGCAGCATTTCGATTTTCACGAGGTAATAAAAATGCAAAAAGCAGCAAACATGAAAACAGATGTCGTCTCCCTGCCCGGGGGGTATGATGTCAAAGATCTCAATCTGGCGGACCAGGGCAAACTGCGGGTGGAGTGGGCCCGGCAAGATATGCCGGTGCTCCGGGACATCGCCGATCGTTTCCAGAAGGAAAAGCCCCTGCAAGGTATCCGCCTGGTGGCCTGCCTGCATGTCACCACCGAGACCGCGGTCCTGATGTCCACCCTGAAGGCCGGGGGCGCCCAGGTTTGTGTCTGCGCTTCCAACCCCCTGAGCACCCAGGACGATGTTGCCGCCTATCTGGTGCAACATGAGGGAATTCCGACCTTTGCCATCAAGGGCGAGGACAACGATACCTACTACCAACACATTCAAGCCGCCCTGGATCTCAAACCCAATATCACCATGGATGACGGCGCCGACCTGGTCTTTACCCTGCACACCACCCGCCAGGAATTATTAGAGCATGTCTGGGGGGGGACCGAGGAAACCACCACGGGCGTCATCCGTCTTAAAGCCATGGCCGCCCAGGGCGTTTTACGGTACCCCGTCATCGCCGTCAATGATTCCCAGACCAAGTATATGTTTGATAACCGGTATGGCACCGGCCAGAGCACCGTGGACGGCATCCTCCGGGCCACCAATCGGCTCCTGGCCGGCAGTGTCGTCGTGGTAGCCGGTTATGGCTGGTGCGGCCGGGGTTTCGCCATGCGCGCCCGGGGTATTGGCGCCCGGGTCATTGTCACCGAGATCGATCCCTTGAAAGGCCTGGAAGCCATCATGGACGGCTTTCAGGTCATGCCCATGGCCGAAGCCGCTCCCCAGGGGGACATCTTCTGCACCCTCACCGGTGACATCAACGTCATCCGTCAGGAACACTTCCTGGCCATGAAAGATGGGGCCATCGCCTGCAACTCCGGCCACTTTAACGTGGAACTGGATCTGCCCGGCCTGGAGGCCGTCACCGCCAGCAAACGTCAAATCCGGGAATTCGTGGAAGAATATAACCTGACCAACGGCAAGCGGGTCAACATCCTGGGCGATGGCCGCCTCATCAATCTGGCTGCCGCCGAAGGCCATCCCTCCGTGGTTATGGACATGAGTTTCGCCAACCAGTCCCTGGCCGCGGAATACATTTCCAAAAACTATCAGCAATTTGACAAAAAGGTCTATATGCTGCCCAACGACGTGGATATGGAGATCGCCCGGTTGAAACTCGAATCCATGAAAGTGGCCATCGACACCCTGACCGAAGAGCAGGCCAAATATCTGGCCTCTTTTGACATGGGCACCTAAAAAGTTTCCTCCGGCCCGCTTTTGTGTTAAAAAAGGGAAAAGACCATCGTTGCTCTGGCGTCTTTTCCCTTTTTTATCTCAGCCGAGGGAAATTTTATACTTTCTTAGACTCTCCCAGAGACGCCTCAAGGCTTTTACACCCTTTACCTAAGGGAAAAAATGATCAAGGCTGACATCGATTAGTGGTCTTAATTATCGAGGGATACTCCATGACCGAAATCAAATTCGGCACTTCCGGTTGGCGGGGCATCATCGCCGACGACTTCACCTTTGCCAACGCTCGTTTAGTCTGTCAGGGAATTGCCGATTATCTGAAAAGCGAACAATTAACTTCCAGGGGCATAGTCATCGGGTATGACACCCGTTTCATGTCAGAAGATTTTGCGGCCATGGCCGCGGAAGTTCTGGCCGGCAACGGCATCTCCAGTTTCTTGGGGGTGCGCACCATCCCCACCCCGGTGGTGACCTTTGCCATTCTCCAGGCCCAGCGCGATGGCGGCCTCACCATAACTGCCAGTCATAATCCCGGGGAATATAATGGCATAAAGTTTGCCCCCCATTGGGGCGGCCCGGCCCCCACCTCGGTTACCAATGCCATAGAAGAAAAAATCCGGGCCTTAACCCCGGATAAGGTGCGAAGTATGCCTCTGGACCAGGCCAGGGAAAGCTACCTGGTAACCGACCTCGATCCCCTGGAGGACTATCTCCAGGACCTGGCTACCAAGATTGACGTCAGTCTTATCAACCAGGCCGGTTTGAAAATTGTCGTGGACGTGCTCTACGGCACGGCCGTGGGTTACCTGGACCGCTTCCTCGAAGAGGCAGGTGTCAAGGTTGAAGTATTGCACGATTGGCGGGACCCGTATTTTGGAGGTCACCGGCCGGAACCCACCGGAGATTTTCTCACCGAACTGGGACACGAGGTCAAGGCCACCGGTGCCCACCTGGGTCTGGCCGTAGACGCGGATGCCGACCGCTTTGGGGTGGTGGACAGCCAGGGCCAGTATTATGAAGCCAACCTGATTCTGAGCCTGCTGTTGGATTATCTGGTGCAAACCCGGGGGTGGAAACAGGGGGTCGCCCGGAGCGTCGCCACCACCCAACTCATTGACCGGGTGGCGGCTTATCACGGCCTGCCGGTTTACGAAACCAAGGTGGGCTTCAAAAATCTGGCCGATTACATCGTCAAAGACCTGGTAACCATGATCGGCGAGGAAGCTGACGGCTTCTCCATGCGCGGGCATCTGCCCGAAAAAGACGGCATCCTGGCCTGCATTCTGGTGGCCGAAATGGTGGCCCGGACCAAGAAAGACCTGCCCCAGCTCCGGGATGAACTGTTTGCCAAGGTGGGACCCGTATATACCCGGCGACTGAATCTGTCCCTGTCTCCCGACGCCAAGGCCAAACTGCTGGCCAAACTAAAACAGCCACCCCAAAGCCTGGCCGGCCAACCGGTGAGCCAGCACGTCACCCTGGATGGCCATAAATATATTCTGGCCGACGGCAGTTGGCTCTGCCTGCGTCCTTCCGGCACCGAACCGGTGGTCCGGCTTTACCTGGAAGCCCACAGCCCGGCTGGTTTGGACAGACTCCAGCAGGCCGCCCACAGCTTTATCAAAGGAAACTAAACCAACATGGAACAGCTGATCATGCTGGTGGTGCTATTTTTCTCGGTCATCGTCCACGAGGTGGCGCATGGCTATGTCGCCCTGCTCAACGGTGACGCCACCGCCAAACTCTACGGCCGCTTGACCTTTAATCCCCTGCCTCACATTGACCCGGTAGGAACCATCCTGGTGCCGGCCATCTTATTTCTTTCCCACAGCGGGATTCTCTTCGGCTGGGCTAAGCCGGTACCGGTAAACCCGATGAATTTCCGGAATTATAAAACCGGTGAGCTCAGTGTCAGCGCCTCGGGCCCCTTGAGCAATTTTTTCCTGGCTGCCGTGTTCGCCCAACTCCTGCCCTGGGCCGGAAACAACCCTGGGTTTTTCCTTATTTGTAAGTATGGGGTGATTATCAATTTATACCTGATGCTCTTTAACCTCATCCCCATCCCGCCCCTGGATGGCTCCAAAATCGTCATGCCCCTGTTGCCCCGAAGCTTGCAGCAGCTCTATGCCCAACTGGAGCCGGTGGGGTTTGTGCTGATCCTGATCCTGCTCTACAGCGGCTTGTGGTCCGTTTTAATCATGCCGATATTCAGGTTTTTAATGGGAGTTTTGTTGGGTTAAAATAGATGTCAGGTGTCAGCTGCCGCTGAAAGCTGAAGACATTTTTTCTGCCACTGAACGCTCAAAAGGAGAGCCCCCATGATGTACTGCAACCTCAGAGAACTCATGATCAAAAATAACCTGTATGACTATGGGCAATTGTCCAAAGAAACGGAAATTCCCAAAGAAACCCTGCAACACCTGGCCGAAAACCAGTGGCACCAAATAAAACGGGAACATCTGGAAGCCCTCTGCCGGTATTTTGATTGCAAGGTTAGTGACTTATTGGAATATGAGTTTGCTACGGGGGGAGAGTTGCCGGCCTGACCATCAGAAACGAGATCGTCTCCAGCACCACCGTTTGTGATTGCCCCAGAACTGCCATAGGAGCGCGCCACCTCAGGTAAGCGGATCCTTTTATGCCGCCCCCAGGAGCCGCGCTCCTATGGTTTAATTGCCGCACGTTCCGTCCTT
>CAVZSK010000040.1:0-60559 GCA_963777875.1 uncultured delta proteobacterium
CGCGGATTTCACCGTTCCTTTTGAAGCCGCCGGTGGCAAGTTGGTTTCATGGTCGACAAATCCGGCGGTGAACTGGGAAGACGGCCGCACGTATACTCTTGTGATGCGGCCTCACGATAAAGCCACCAATCAGCCGAACGAAACTGTTACGGTCAATTTTACCTACGATACTTCAACGCCGACAGCGAGCGTTTCAACGCCCACGGCTTCGGCCGTTTATGTGAATTTGCCGACCCTATCGGTCTCCAGAAGTCCGGCGATAAAGCCCTCGTCGTATTTGCAGATTTCGTAATGGAGTTCCGGTAGTCCTGAGCAGTCCAGATCTTCGGAGACGGTCAGGATTAATGAGCCTTGTTCAAGATCGGCCTTTTCCACCCGCAGGATACCCACTCCCATATCCTTGAGGGTGTATTGGAGACTCTTGATGAATTCGTTAAAGTCTTTAATGTGGAGAAAGAACTGCTGATAGAATTTGGTCCCCGCCAGCTTTCCGGCCTGGTAAAATAGCTGGTCGGTCTTTTCTGAGCCGAGGTGCTGCTCCATCACATCCCGAAAGGTGAACTGCATCAGGCGGTAAATTTCAATCCGGGTAAAATGTCCCAAGTTTGGCCGACCTAAAGCTATGTCCCCAATCAGTCCCCAAGAAAAATGATATTTCCGGTCAGTCATAGGCACTCCAAAGTTTCGTGCGACTTTATGAAGTTAGGCGAGTTTTCATTGATTACTTCAGTTATCGTATTATTTGCCTTCTAACATTAATTTTAGGTCCGGCGTGCTAATTTTACTGCCATAACCTTTTTATTATCCAGCATTTATTAATTTCTTCACCCATTCTCCATACCTCAAAAATTGCCAAGCATGGGTGGAATGTATTTTGCAAGTTAATAAACCTGTCGGGAAATGAAAAAGGAAAGGACTGCCAGTCCTATTGCACCTCGGAGAACTAGATTCCGATCATAATTATAAATGGGTGAACGCCGCGGAGAGGATAAGGTATGGGCCGTTTTTATGGGGACAATCGGAAAGAGATGGGCTTCCCGGATGAGTTCGGGGAGGATATATGCCAATCGGAGCAGGAGCAAGCGCCACCGGGGGGGGAACCCGAAGCCCGGGCCAGTAACGCCATTTTGCGGCTATGTGACCTTGGGGTGGTTCGGCCCCTTCCTGCTCTCCCCCCGAGGCGGCGGGAACGAGGCTGGTGTTGAGGACTAAGTAAAAGAGGTGAAACCGCTTTTCGTAGGGGTGGGTCTGAGACCAACCCCTCAAAATAGCTCTTTCCAGTACGACCGGAACTTTTTGCATCCCGGCACAGGCTGGAAAGCCTGGGCCACTAGTGATTAATTGCATAAATTAACGATAGTATTTTTTCAGCCGTGAACCTTTTACTTCACGCTTCCGCCACATGAAGGGTTTGGCAGTTGGACCATAGGCGGCGACAAACGCCTGGATGAGGGCCTGACGTTAAGTGCTCAATGCTATTAAAGCTCGCTCCCCTGAGCGCTTTGCGAGAAAATATCCCGAACCAAATCTCCACTTTGTTTAACCAGCTGGCTGAAGTGGGAGTGAAGAGAAATGGAAGTAAGTGTTAAGGATTGTACAGCTAACCAAGCATCATTTTTCTTATGAATACAGTAGTTATCAAGGATGACATGAAGCTCTTTGTCCTTGGGGAGGTCTAAAAGCAATTGATCGATGAATGCCAGGAATTCTACTCGCCGTTTTTGCCGGGTAGTTTGTGTGTGAATGGCCCCGGTTGCGACCTCCAACGCCGCAAAGAGATTGAGCGTGCCGTGTCGTTTGTAGGTACTCTCTAAAACCTTGAACAATCTTGCCGTTTTGCGTTGCTACATAGCCCGTAGAACGTTTCTAATGCTTGAATGCTGGGCTTCTCGTCTACTGATATCACGATGGCGTTTTCTGGGGGATTGAGATAAAGTCCAACAATATTAGCTGATTTCGGAATAAATTCCGGATCAGGTACTCAGCACACCAACTTCGTTGACGGCTAAGACATATACCCTCTTGACGCAGCAGGCGCCATACTGCGTGTACGGATGTCTCAAGTATGTTTTGCAACTGCTGGACCATCCCATCGGGCTTGGCTGCTTGGCGGTGGAAGTTGCAAAGTCTTCAAAACTTTATTGCGAAACTCCGCCTCGTAATGCGACGGTTTTCCAGTCCGAGGCCGGTCTTTGAGCCCCTGGATGCC
Organism: uncultured delta proteobacterium; assembly: GCA_963777875.1. GTDB lineage: Bacteria > Desulfobacterota > Desulfobaccia > Desulfobaccales > Desulfobaccaceae > Desulfobacca. Next base: position 2,210 of record CAVZSK010000040.1, read on the forward strand.
TTGTTTTGCGAAACGACGTCGCCATTCGATAACCGTATTGGGGCGCACTTTCAGATCTTCTGGCAATCGACAGGACTCGTTCTGCGACGGAGACACTTCAAGATGATTTTTGCTACGCTCTACGTAAACACGACTCCTCGGTGCGACTGTGTGCCCACTGTTCCAATATCTTTCTGTCAATCTTGAACAGTTGGGTATAGAGCTTCTTGGGCATGGGCTTTTCCTCCTTGCCCAACACCATACATTATATCTATGTAAAGTCCGAGTAGCACTAGCTGCAGGCGAGCCGGTGGCTGGTCCCTACAATTGCTGACTTACGACCACTGACTTACCAGCTGAAGCCTTGGGGCAGGTACAGCAGTTTCAGGCGACGGTGGGCGCCATCCCGTTCCCAGGTAACGAGGCCGGACAGCAGGCGAAACTTGCTGGTAGTGGCCGTGGTTTCCCGGCCGGCCAGAAAGCTCAGTTCCCACAGACGGTAATCCGTATCTTCCTGCCAGCGGTACATACCCCAGAAGGCCTTGCCCTGGCGGTAGGTGTCCTGGCGGTCCTGGCTCCAGAGATACACCCAGGGTCCGAACAATCGGTCAAAGCCGGGGGACTGGATGAAGATCAGCTCGGGAGCGTGGAAATGACTGAAACCCGGCCGGGAGGTGGAGAAATACAACGGCCAGAGCCGGTTTTTCTCCCGCCAGTCTCCTTTGGCGTCGATTTCGCTCGTATAGGTGCTGAACAGGAGATAGCGGTAGGTCTGCTCCCAGGTGCCGCCGCTGTTGTCGATTCTGTGGTCGTAGAGCCACCAGAAAATGGCGAAGCGTGATTTATCGGCTTCCTGGCGGTGATAATAGAAGGGAAAATAACTTTGCAGGGAATAATTGTCGCCCCGGCCCCGGACGATAAACGGCCAGGGGGTGTCCCACTGGTCATAGTTGCCCTGGTCCTGATGGTAGTGGGTGAAAAAGGGATAGAGGACGCTCTTGCGGGAGTGCGTGTTCGAGGTCTCCCAGGCATAAAACGGCAGAACCGAGTTAATGGTCTGGGGGTTTTCGGTGTCCAACTTCAGGCGCTGGTAGTGTATGGAGGGCCAGAGCGCGAAATATTTTTCATAGACGCCGGATTTAACAATTTTGCCCCCGAAAGGCCAGAAGGTAAGGGCCTCTTCGCCCCCGGTGGCGTAGGAAAAAAACGGCCAGAGGAGGCTGTAGCGGTAGGTATCCTCGGTGACGGAGCTGGCATACAGGGGCCAGAGGCAAAAGACGCCCCGGTCCCGGCCGAAGCGCTCCTTATAGGTGCCGTAGAAGGGGAAAACGCCGCCGTAGCTCTCTCCTTTGGAAGTGCGGCCGCCGTACAAGGGGAAGAATTGCCAGGAGGAGGCGCCGTCGGGGAGAGCGTCGTTCCGATACGAGCTCAAGGGAATAATGTTAAAGCGGGTGTCGCCGGCGCTGGATTTATATTGGCCGAAGGGGTAGAGGAATTCGGCTTCGATGGCGCCGCCCTCACTGAGGTAATAAAACAAGGGAGCGATGGTGTACAGGGATGTGGCTCCGGCTCGCTGCCGGGAAAAGAGCGGCCCCAGTATTTCCAATTGGCTCCGGTCAGCCTGGGGTTCCTCGTTATAAAACAAGAGAGGCGACAGATTTAAACGCCGCCCTCCCTGGGAGGTAGTGGTGCAACCGGCGAGGAGCATCCCCGCCAGGAGGCCGATGAGAACGAGCAGCAAGCGCCAGCGTATCATAGAGTGGACAGGGACCTTGGCGCTAGCGGATCAGGGTGGAGCCGATGGTGCCGATCATGGTGACGGGGGTCTGCTCTTTGATACCCTCCGCGGCTTGATTGACGTTTTTCACTGCCTTTTTGGCTTCATCGTAGAGGGATTTATCGTTCACCAATTTACCCAGCGTGCCTTCGGCTTCGTCAATCTTTTTAGCTACCTTGTTTAACCTGGCAATCGCCTGCTGGGCCTGTTCGTACATGCCTTTATCATTGGCCAGTTTGGCAATGGTGCCCTCACCTTTGGTGAGTTTTTCCGAGAACGTGGTGAGATTGTTGACGGCTACCCGGACTTCCCGGACGACTCCCTGAACGTCCCGGTAGAGGCTGTCATCTTTCAGGAGTTTGCCCAGCGAGCCCTGGCCCTGTTCCAGATTTTTGGCCACCCGGTTCAGGGTTTTACTCGTGGCGGCAAAATTCTCCATCAATTCTTTGAGGTTGTTTTCGCCCTCCTGGGAGCCGATGACTTTTTGCAGGGTGCCGGTGACGGCCTTGACATCATTCAGGATGGGGCGGAAGTCATCTAACAGGGCCGGGATCTTGGCCAGAAGATGGTCAAATTCCACGGCCGACTCCGTCTTGGTGATCATGCCTCCCGGCGGCAGGGAAGGCGCCGCGAGGTTGCCCAGGTCCAGGTCGATATATTTTTCTCCCAGCATGCCCTTGGTGCGTATCCGGGCTACGGCGTCCTGGCGCAGGTTCAAGCCGGGACGGAGCATAAGATCTAACACGGCCTGACCGTTGACTAAATGGATGTTTTTGATCCGGCCCACTTCGACGCCGGCTATTTCCACCCGACCATCTTCCGCCAAACCGGACACCGAGGTAAACTTCGCCTGAACCGGGAAGGTATCTTTGGAGGAAATGAAGCTGAACTTACCTACCCGGAGGCTCATATAGCCCAACAGCAGCAATGCCGCCAGCACAAAGATGCCGACTTTTGCTTCGGTGCCCCAACCTTTTTTCCCGTTCATAACCTATCTCTCCTCCTGTAGGCCGTCAGCCAGTTCACAGGTTGATTCGATACCAAAAAGGGTATGCTGCAAATGATGGTTGCGCAACAGTTCCGGGCCGGACCCGGTCAAAGTAATCTTGCCTGCCTCGATGAGGAAGGCCAGGTCGGCGACATTGAGTATCCGACGCACATGCTGGCCGGATATTAACAGGGTCATGCCCTGCTGGCGGAGCGTCCGGAACACGTCACAGAATATCTTAACATATTTTGGACTCAGACCCAAGAAAGGATCATCCAAAAGCAGGGTATTGGCCCCGGCCATCAAACCCCGGGCTAAAATCACCATGCGTTGCTGGCCGCCGCTGAGGTTGCCGGCCAGGGTTTTTTGCTTGACAGACAACTCCGGAAACAATTGATAGACAAATTTCAGGTGCTCCGGAATCTGGGAACGCTTCAGGTAGCCGCCGATTTCCAGGTTTTCCAGAATGCTCATCTCAGGGAAGACATTCGTACCTTCGGGGACATACACCACCCCCCGACGCACCACCTCCCACACGGGCAGGTTGGCAATATCTTCTCCCGCCAGCAGAATTTTGCCGCTGACCGGACGCAACAAACCGCCCACGGCCTTTAAGATCGTGGTCTTACCGGCGCCGTTGGGACCCACGACGGCCACCACCTGCTGCCGCCAGACCTGTAAGCTGACGTCTCGCAAGATTTGCTGGTGGTTGTAGGAAGCGGCCAGATTTTCAATGACGATATAGGGCGCGCCGGGTTTTGATTTACTCGTTGTCAAAGAGTTTCCTTTGATTGTGGTTAAGACGCGTCATCAGCCTCAGTCCTCATACTGATACTTATTCACTACCCCTCCCGAGATTTCGAGGTTCGACGGGTGCCCAGGTAAGCACCGATCACCTCGGGATGGCGCATGATCTCCTGGGGGGGGCCCTCCATAATCTTTTCGCCCCGGTCCAAAACCACTAACCGGTCTGAAACCTCCAGGGTAAGATTAAGAAAATGATCGATAATAAGCAAGGTTAATCCTTGTTGCCGCAGTTTTTCCACTAAGGTTACCACTTGCCGCACCATTTTGGGACTTAAACCGGCAGCCACTTCATCCAGAAGCAGAATCCGGGGGCCGGTAGCCAGGGCCCGGGCCACTTCCAGGCGGCGTTGTTCCGACAGGGTGAGATCCCGGCCGAGAGTGTCAGCTTTGTGGGTCAGACCAACCTTTTCTAGAAACTCCAGGGCCTGGGGCCGGGAAAAACCATCGTGTCTGTCAGGTTTGCCGAAACGGAGGCCGATGGCGACATTTTCCCAGGCCGTCATGTCGGGAAATGGCCTGGGTATTTGAAAGGTGCGGGAGATGCCCTGACGGCAACGCCGATGCGGCGGCCAGGCGGTGATCTCCTGCCCTTGAAAGAAAATCGAGCCCCGGGTGGGCCTGGTCTGACCGGCAATGACGCTCATCAGCGTTGTCTTACCGGCGCCGTTGGGACCGACAATACCAATAATTTCCTGTTCCCCGGCGTGCAGATCGATATCCACCAGCACCCGCTGAGCCCCCCAGGTGACGTCGATATGCCGGAGTTCTAAGAGGTTTTGGAGCGCTGGCACAGCCATGAGGCTAACCCCTGGGGGAAAAAGAAGATGGTTAGAATAATCACCAGGCCGTAGATCGCGGCGTGGCCTTGGGGCAGCCAGGGCTGCAAAACAAGTTGGTCCAGGGGATAGAGCACCAGGGTTCCCACGATGGGCCCCAAAACGGCAAAACGACCGCCAAAAAAGCTCAGCACCAGGGGAAAAGCTGCCAATTGCAGGCTGAAGACCATGGCCGGCTCGATCAGACCCATGAGATGGGCATACAAACCGCCACAGACGCCGGTAATAAAAGCACTCAGTCCCAGGGCCAAAAACCGGTACCCAAAAACATCTACTCCTAAAACCCCTGCCGCGATTTCGTTTTCCCGGATGGCCCGCAAAGCCCAGCCCCACCGGGAGCTGATGGCCTGGTAATGAATAATTCCCACAGCCACCATCCAGGCGAAGAGAAAATAATATTGGGCCCGCAGACTGGCGCCCACCGGGAGGTGAAGGGCCCCCAGGTCAAGGCCGGGAAGGCGGCTGAGACCCACAAGGCCCAGAGAACCCGAGGTCAAGGAGTCCCAATTATCCACGATCACCCGGGGAATTTCCAGGGATGCCAAGGAGGCCAGGGCAAAATAGGCGCCTCGTAACTTTTTAAAGGCCAGCCCCCAAAGGACACCGTAGAGCGCTCCCACCACACCACCCGCCAGCACCGCAGGGTATACCGGTATGTGCCAATATTGTTCCAGCAGGACGGCCGCATAGGCACCGAGGCCGAAAAAGGCGCCGTGACCCAACGAGAGTAGCCCACTGAGGGCCAAAATATTCCAGGCCATGGCCAAAACGGCATAAAAACAGGCCAGGCCGAAGACCAGGAAATATAAATCAGCCTTGGGAAAGCAGATGGGCCCACCCAAGAATATCACGCCGGCGACCAGAGGCAGGACTTTTTTTAGCTGGTTAGGAAGCATTGGTTAGTATTCGTTGACGCGTAGGGCTGGGTTACCCGGCCCCTACGGTTTGGGTTTCACGCTAGCAGCTCAGGCTTTTTTGGCCGAGATGCCCTCGGGCCGCCAGAGCAGAATCAGGATAAGGATACCCGCGCTGATCAACTCCCGCCAACTGGTCCCGATAAACAAGGTGGTCAGAGATTCCGCCAGACCCAGCACCCACCCGCCCAGCAACAGGCTGCGGGTCCGGCCCACCCCGGCCGCGATGGTAATAATAATGGCAATGAGGGTGGCCTCCATGCCACCGGCGGGATACAAATACATATTGGAAGCGAACAGTGGACCGGCCAGCCCGATGAGCCCACCGCCCACGGCAAAGGCAATGAGTTGCATCCGCTCCACTTTGATGCCGGCCAGAGCCGCGCCTTCCCGGTCTTGAATGGTGGCCCGGAGAGCTTTCCCCACAAAGGTCCGGTGCAAAAAAAGATACACCGCACCGGTGGCAAGCAGAGAGAGCCCCAGCAACAGGGCCTGATTGGCAGTCACCAGGATGGACCAGGCCGGCAGGTCCAGCACGCTGGCCGCCGGCAACATAATCATCCTGAAATCCGCGGAAAAAAAAGCTAAAAACAGGTTTTGCAGGATGATGGCCAGCCCGAAGGTGACCACCAGAGAGTTTAATTCAAAGGGTGGCGGCAGGCGCCGCAGGAGCCATTGCACCCCCAGGGCCGCCACGGGCAGGAACAGGATGCATAACGGTAAGGTCCAATAAAAAGGAATATGGCCGAATTGCCAGAGGGCATAGGCCAGGTAACCGGCCAGCAGAATCAAATCCCCGTGGGCCAGGTTGAAGGCATGGGTGACCCCAAAGATCAGGGAGAACCCCATGGCCATCAGGACGTAAAACGAACCTAAGGAAAAACCGGAGATTAAGGCCTGCTGCCAGATACCCATAAGGAGCTCATCTTTATAGGGCGTGCCGCGCACGCCGATCATCATTTATTGGGGTGACAGTACCGGCATGGGATGGATAAGTTTGCCGGTGGCCCGGTCCGGTGGATACACGACTGTCAAACTGCCGGCTTGAATTTGCACTATTACCTGCTGGTAGTCCACCGGGTCGCCGTTTTCATTAAAGCTCAGATGTTCCATGGGCAACACCAGGTCAAGTTGCCGTAATTCCCGGCTGATGGCGGTGCCGGTGAGCGGCTCCCCTTTTTTCAAGACCTGCTCGATGGCAGCCAAAAGCGCCCTGGCGGCGGTGTAGCCGTGCATGGTAGTTGTGTTGGGAGCCTGTCCGAAGCGCTCCTGAAATCCGGTGACAAAGGCCTGGGAGGCCGGTTCGGTCCCCGGTTGGGTAATGCCGGGATTCCAGGCGCACATTCCCAGCAGGCCCTCGCTGCCGGCCCGCAATTCCCGGATAAATTTTTCATAGGCCACACCCCAGGGGGCGATAAAGGCCTTAATGGGTGTTTGCTGTTCCCGCAACTGCCGGGCCAGCAGCAGATTGTCCGGAAAGAACCCTCCGGAAATTATCACGTCCACCCCTTGTTCTTTCACCTTTAAGAGCAGAACGGAAAAATCCGGCGTGCCCGGGCGGAATTTTTCATACAGAGGTACTGTTATCCCCTGGCTCTCTAAAATTTCTTTCATGGTGGCGGCAAATTCCGTGGACCCTGGAGTCGCCGTATAGAGGATGGCCACTTTGGCCGGTTTTAACACCTCACTGATAAATCGACCCAAAGGTTGCACAACTCCAGTCATACTGGAGACTCGAAAAAAGAACGGATTTTTTTGGGCCGTTAATGATTTCTGCAAGCTGGCGGCAGCCACATACGGCGTGCCCTGCCGGGCGGCCATGGAGCTGATGGGACCCACCAGGGAGTCCACGTAGCCTCCCAATAAACCGACTACCTTTTCCCGGTAGAGCAGGTCCTGGGTTTGGTTCAGGGCAACATCCGGCCGGCTTTGGTCATCCCGGCTGAGCAGTTCCACTTTGCGGCCGTTCAGCCCTCCCCGGGAGTTTGCCTCCTCCACGGCGGCACACAATGCCCTGATGAATTTCCAGGCCATGCAAAGCCAGGTTGCCCGTCAACGGGTTAATATCACCCAGGCGAATGGGCTCCCCCCCCCAAACCGGACTACCCCAAAAGCAGCTGCTGCCCACCAGGAACAGCAGACAGACCCGAAGCAGACATCCCACAAGCCACGCCCTTTCAGACCGGTTTGCACTCCTGCCCTGCCCCGGACGTACAGTCTCAAAGTCCATACACAGATTCCGACAAACTCAAACCTTTTTTTGTCTAATGATCATAAACCCTGAAAGCGCCGGGAAGCAACCCTATTTACTCCTCTGTGGAGCGTTTTTGAGAAAATTTTCTCATTTTCTCCGACAGGAAGGGCCCCGGTTCACGGTTGCCACAGGCACAAAGAATAATCAGGCTGCCTTGATAAAGTTCTATCTGTTAGATAATGCTTGAGATTAGGCTAATTTTATGATACGCCAACGGGCATGGATAAGATTGTTATTGCGGGTGGAGTTCCCTTAAAGGGAGAAGTGGTGATCAGCGGCGCCAAGAATGCCGCCTTGCCTATCCTGGCGGCGACTTTGCTGGCCCCCGGCAGCCATACCCTGTCGAACGTTCCTAATCTGGCAGATATCCGGACCGCCAAAAAGCTGTTGGCCAACCTGGGGGCTCGTTTTAGCGACGGGCCGGAAGGATTACTCGTGGACAGCAGTGAGCTGGTCTCATGGGAAGCGCCCTATGATCTGGTCAAGACCATGCGCGCCGCGGTGCTCGTGCTGGGGCCGCTGGTGGCCCGGATGGGAAAAGCACGGGTGTCTTTGCCCGGCGGCTGCGCCATCGGCGCCCGTCCCATCAACCTTCACTTAAAAGGCTTGGAGGAGATGGGCGTGAAGGTGACGTTGGCGCACGGCTATGTCGAAGCCGCGGTCAAACGCCTGGAAGGCGCGGAAATTATCCTGGATTTTCCAACCGTTACCGGGACTGAGAACCTGCTCATGGCCGCGACTCTGGCCCGGGGCCGGACTGTCATTAAAAATGCCGCCCAGGAGCCGGAAGTCTCCGACCTGGCACTGTTCCTCCAGGCCATGGGCGCCCAGATCGAGGGCATCGGTTCCGATGTGCTCACCATTCATGGCGTCAAACAATTACAGCCGGCCAGCTATCGGGTTATGTCCGACCGTATCGAGGCCGGAACGTATCTGGCCGCCGCGGCCATCACCCGGGGAGAGGTGACCATCCGCCGGGCGCCCGTGGAGCACCTCACGGCCGTCATTGACAAATATATTGAGGCCGGTCTGCGACTGAAAGTTGATCAAGATGTTATCAGCATTAAACCCGGCGGTCCTTTAACCGGGGTGGACGTAAAGACCATGCCGTATCCGGGTTTTCCCACAGACATGCAGGCTCAGTTTATGGCCACCATGGCCCTGGCCCGGGGGGTCAGCGTTATCACTGAAACGATTTTTGAAAAGCGGTTCATGCATATCAGCGAATTGCGGCGACTGGGCGCCGACATTGTGGTTTCCGGCAACCAGGCGGTGGTCCGGGGGGCCAAGTCTTTACAAGGTGCTCCGGTCATGGCCACGGACCTGCGGGCCAGCGCCTCCCTCATCCTGGCCGGTTTGGGGGCCCAGGGGCAGACGGAAGTGCATCGCGTCTACCATCTGGACAGAGGCTACGAGAAGATTGAAGAGAAACTGTCGGCTTTGGGGGCGAAAATCTGGCGGGAAAAGGCTTAAGTAGTTTTCAGTTTTCAGTTTCGAGCCGGCCTTGGCTTTCCAGGTAGTGCGGTAAAAAAGGCCGGTTAATGAGATCCAGCCCTCAGTATCCCAAAGGCCCTCCTCTTTCCCCTCATCAAGGCATTAATTCAGTGAAATAATGCAGGACGGGAAATCGCCGGGAGGTTTCGGCCGCGGCCTGGGAACTGGATATGGCCTTGAAAAATACATACTTAATACCATAATCCCTGGCTGCCTGCAAAGCCTCGCGATTGTCGTCCACCAGCATGGTGCGCTCGGGGGTGAAGCCGATCTGGTCCTCTAAGGTTTGCCAAAATTGTCGCAGTTCCTTGGGAGCGCCCAGATCGAAGGAAGAAACTACCCGGTCGAAATACCCCAATAACCCCACATGGTTCATCTTGAGATCCAGAGTCTTATAGTGGGCGTTGGTGACCAGGATCACCTGCTTTTTGAGGCGGCGCACATAGGTAAGAAAGGGTTCGCTGTCCGGATGAACTTCGATGAGGTGCCGGATGCCCTCTTTCAGGGCCGGTATGTCCAGATCCAGTTCCCGGGACCAAAAATCGATGTCGGTCCAGTTCAGGGTTCCCTCTTCCCGTTTGTACCGGGCAAACAACTCCTGGCGGGCCTCAGCCAGAGTCATCTCCCGACGGCGGGCATATTCCTGAGGGACCAGGCTTTCCCAAAAATAATCGTCAAAATGTTTGTCCAGTAAAGTGCCGTCCATATCCAACAGCACCCAATCAACCTCCTGCCAGTTAAAAGACATGGAAAACCCACCTCCCAGTCGAGACCCGGCCTTGCCGTGCCGATTTTCAAGGGAAAAGTTTAGCAGACTCGCTCTAACTACGCCACATATTTATCGTATCGGAAATTTCTCACCAATTTCTTACAATGGTAGTAATGACTATTATGTCTAATACCCTATTTTTACTAATAATTATTATTATATTAAGTTTATTTACTTAGGTAATTTAGCGATATTGTGAATGCTAATAAAATCAATTAACATATAAGAATAATTTAAATGGGTTTTTTCCAATAAGATGAGCAAAAAAATACCCCTGGATACCAATCAGCCCCCCATCCCCATAGCGGCCGTCCAGAAAAGGCCCTCCTCCCAACGGGGTCTTGCCAAGATATTATACCAGATACTCTTTAATGCCGTGAATGACGCCATTGTTTTGGTTGATGCCCAAACCGGGACTTTTGTGGAAGTTAACGACAAATTCTGCCAGATGACCGGGTTTAGCCGGGAGGAAGCTAAGGGTTTGTCCATTGCGGCCCTGTTTACCGATGACTCCCCCTTTGCCGGGCTGGAAGCCCAAGAATATATCCAGAAGGCATTGCAGGAAGGGCCGCAATTATTCGAATGGCTGGCCCGGGACCGGGCCGGCCGCCGGCATTGGGTGGAATTAAACCTGACTGCAGCCCCCATCGGCCGCAAGCGTTATCTCATTGCGGCGGTGCGCGATATTCAAGCCCGCAAAGAAGCCGAACAAAAAGTCAAACAGAGTGAAGGGGCCATCATGGCCCTGTTGGATGCCCTCCAGGATGTGGCTTTGCTCCTGGACCCGGAGGGGGTAATTCTGGCTGCTAACACTAAAGCCGCCAAAATATTCCGGCGGCCAGCTGCCGAACTCATCGGACTCAATGTCTATGAACTGCTACCGCCTGAATTAGCTAAGTCCCGAAAAGCCAAAGCCGATGAGGTGGTAAGAACCGGCAGAGTGATCCGATTTGAAGATGATCATGCCGGCATTCATATTTATAGCATTGTTTATCCTATATTTGATGCCTCCGGCCGGGTGACGCAGGTGGGCGTCTATGCCATGGACGTCACGGAGGATAAAAAGACCCGGGCCGAATTGGAAAAGACCAAGGCCCGGTTGGAGTGTCTGCTGGATCACAGTCCGGCGGCGCTGTACAGCTGCCGTTTTACCAATTGTTGCGAATTGCTCTATGTCAGTAAGAATATTATCGGTCTTAACGGGTTTTTCCAGGGAAGAGATCCTGGCAGACCCCTTGTTTTGGGCCCAGCACATCCACCCGGAAGACCGGTCTTCTGGTTTGCCGAAAGCAGATGGAAGGGACGAAGGTCGGGCAGCAGCAGTTGGAATACCGTTTTCGGCACAAAGACGGGACCTACCACTGGCTGCATGATGAATTCAATCTGGTCCGGGACAAACAAGACGCGCCGCTGGAATACATCGGTTCTTTGATCGACATTACCGCCGCCAAAGAGGCCCAGGAGAAATTAGCCCTCAGTGAACAACGCTATCGGGCCATCGTGGAAAATCAGCCGGACCTGATCAACCGGTTTAAACCGGACACCACCCTGCTCTATGTCAATGAAGCCACCTGCCGTTTTGCTGGCCAAAGTCAGGAAGAGCTGCTCGGCCGATCTTTTCTCCCGTTTTTAACGTTAGAAGACCAGGAAAAGGTTACTTCACACATCCGCTCTCTGACCCCGGAACACCCCGTGGCTGACTACGAACAGAAGATTATTATGCCGGGTCGCAGCCCTCGATGGTTGAACTGGATTACGTATGCCTTCTTCGATGACCAGGGCCGGATGCTGGAGTTGCAGGGGACCGGGCGGGACATTACCCGGCGGAAAGAATTCGAAGAAGCCTTACGGGAAAGCGAACTGCGGTTTCGCACCTACACGGAAAGTTCTCTGGTGGGGGTTCTGGTGCTTCAGGACAATCGCTTACCGTACGTCAATCCGGCCATGGCCCAGATGTTCGGTTACTCCCCCGAGGAACTCAGGGCCGGGAAAAACGCTTTGGATCTGGTGCACCCGGATGGATCGCGATCTGGTCAGGCAAAATATCGCCAACCGCTTAGCTGGCATCCCCCCGGAACAATACACCATCAGGGGTTTGCGAGGCAAGACGGTGGTCGTGATCCACATCGAATTAATGGGAAGTCGAATAGAGTATCAGGGCCGTCCGGCTATTTTGGCCACGCTCATCGACGTGACCCAACGTTGGGCAGCGGAAGAAGCCCGGCGGGAAAGTGAACAGCAGTATCGTCTCCTGGTGGAGACCATGAACGACGGCTTGGGGATCTCGGACGACCAGCGGCGCATCGCCTATGTCAATCCCCGGCTCTGTGAACTCTTCGGCTATGCGGCAGAGGAGCTTTTGGGCCAGCCCCTGTCAGCCTTCCTGGACCAGGACAATAAGCAGATTTTTAAGAAACATTTTGAGCAACGGCGGACCGGAGACCACACCCCATATGAACTGGTCTGGACCCGCAAGGATGGCACGAAACTGCCCACCATTATTTCACCCAGGCCGATGTTCGATGCCCAGGGCAGGTTTAAAGGCAGTTTCGCGATTATCACTGATATTACCGCCCGCCTGGAGGCCGAAGCCGCGGTGCAGCGCCGGGAACAATATTTCCGCCAGCTCACCGAAAATGTCTCGGATGTCATCGGTCTGCTCACCCCGAAGGGAATCATCAGTTATGTGAATCCCACCATCAAACGACTCCTGGGATACGACCCCAAGCAGCTCGTGGGGAAAAATGCTTTTGATTTAATCCATCCGGATGAGCTGGAACCGCTGCAACAGCTCTTTTCTCGGCTGCTGCGGCATCCCAAAGAAATTTTTACCACTGAAGTCCAGATGCGGCATCGGCACGGTTCCTGGCATGTTTGGCAAATCAAGGGCAAAAACCTGCTGCATGACCCGGTGGTGGCTGGCATAGTGATCAATGCCCAGGATATAACCGAACAAAAAAACCTGGAAGCGGCCCTTAAGCAATCGGCCAAAAAATTACGATCCTTGACCGCGCAAATCTTTACCACCCAGGAAACCGAACGCCGGCGCCTGTCCCTGGAACTCCACGATGAACTGGGACAATCCCTTACCGCCCTCAAGTTGCAGCTCAGGTCCATCGCCAACCAGCTCCGGAAAGACCAGTCCCGGCTCAAGCAGGAATGCAGCCAGATGCTGGAGTATATCAGCGTGGTGGTGGAGAACGTCCGGCGCCTGTCCCACGATCTCAGCCCTTCCCTGTTGGAAAATGTCGGCCTGGGGGCGGCGCTGCATCACCTGCTGGAGAGTTTCCAGAAGTTCTACGGCATCACCGAAAACCTGCACGAATTGGAGGGTATTGACGCTTTTTTAGCGGTACAGGGCAAAATTCACCTTTATCGAATTTTTCAGGAAATATTGACGAATATTGAAAAACATTCCCAGGCTACTGAGGTTCGTATAGAGGTAGTTCGCACTGATCAGCGCTTGTCCTTCAGTATTTCGGACAATGGCCGCGGCTTCCCCACCGAGTTCAGGGACCGGTCTGCCGGCCCGGTGGGTTTGGGGTTGTCCGCCATCAGTGAAAGAATACTGATGTTGGGAGGAACATTGGAAATCTCCAGCCAGGAGGATTCCGGCACCCGGATTCATTTTACCGTGCCTTTATCTAAAAACATTCATTAATCAAGAAAGGATAATACCATGCGTCCCTATAACCTTGTCATCGCCGATGACCATGTCATGTTTCGTCAAGGCCTCAAAAAAATTATTGACGCCAATCCGGCGTATAATATTGTGGGTGAGGCCAGCAATGGGGTGGAACTGCTTAAACTCCTCAAACAAGTCACTCCCGATCTTATTTTGCTGGATATCTCCATGCCCCAATTACAAGGATTGGAAGCGGCCAAGGAAATTAAAAAACGCTTCCCCAAAATGAAGATACTCATTCTCACCATGCATAAGAGTAATGAATATCTTAATTACGCCCTCAGTATCGGGGCCGAGGGCTATCTCTTGAAAGAAGATGCCGACTCGGAACTATTTTCCGCCATCGACACGGTGCGCCAGCAGGGCATTTACATCTCCCCGTTACTTTCCCCGCAATTGAAAGACCTACTCCTGCGGAAATATCGGGAAGAGCGCACCCATATGCCGGAAGATCCCTTGACCAAACGGGAAAAGGAAATTTTACGGCATATCGCCGAAGGCAAATCCAGCCGAGAAATCGGCGCCCTCCTGGAAATCAGTTCCCGGACCGTGGAACACCACCGGGCCAATATGATGCGGAAGTTGGGCTGCCGCAAAATCGCTGAATTAGTCCGGTACGCCATCCAGAAAGGCTATACCTCCGACCAGCTGTTTCCTTTAGCCACGTAAAAAACGGGGGCCACCCGGCCCCCCTCCAGCTTTGCTGGAATCTCAGGTCCAAACCGCGTTGCCAGTCAGACGGTTTTAAGACCTGATTGCACCGACGTCGGCTACGAAGTCAGTAAACCATGGCTTTGGTTTGGGTCGCTTTTAAGAAAAAAAATAAAATATTTTACATTTTTGAGTCTATTTACCTATAAAATTAGGACATTGTTACGATTGTTTTTTAATTAATTAATGTTAATTTTAAATTATAGATAATATAAGAAAAATATTTTTAAGGCTGAAGTGATTGTTTAAGCTATTTATCCCTCCCGCCTTTCTTATCATAAAATCAGGCAAATAAAGAGGACGAGGCAATGGCCCATCTCCACAAGAAGGTCAAAAAGGACCACACGTACTACTATATTCGGGAGTCCCAGCGGATTAAAGGCAGACCGACTATAATTAATCAGGTTTATTTGGGGACTGCTGACAAGGTACAGTCCCTGTTAGATTTTTCGGCAGGCAGTTTGCCGGAAGGCTTTTCACCCAAGGAATACGGTTCGGTCTTTCTGATCGATGAATTAGACCATGACATCGATCTGGCGGGTATGATCGACGATCTTCTCCCTCCCGGGAAAAAAATCCGGGGACCATCGCTGGGTGAGATCATCTTCTATGCCGCCATGAACCGTGCCATCGCGCCCACCAGCAAAAGAAAGCTGGCTTCCTGGTATGAACAGACGGACATCCAACGGATCCGGCCGGTGCGCTTGATTTCCCTGAGTTCCCAGAACTTTTGGAACCATTGGGATCGTATCCGGACCCCCGAGTTAGAAAAAATAAAAGGCCGTTTCTTTAAAAAGGTGATCTCTCTCACCCCACCGGAAGACAACGCCCACCTCTTATTGGAAGCAAGTTTGCTCTTTCCGGCCGCGAGCCAGAACACCTCCAGTAATCGCAGCGCCGCCAGCTATATTCGGTTTAACAAGATACCCCGGCGTCTGGTAAAAGTCGCCCTGCTGACGAATCGCCAGGGAATTCCGCTGTATTACCAAGCTTATGAAGATGACGAACCGGTTACCAAATATTTTGATCAGATGGTGGATAACTTGCTCGGCAAGGTCTCGGCCTTGGGGGCTTCATACCAGGACCTCACCATTTTAATCGGCACCGGGATTAATTCTCTCCCCTTAAGAGAAAAAATTGCCGGCAAACCCGGGGTGCATTATATTGCTGCGATGCTGCCGGAAACCAGCCCGGAATTGCTGATGACGCCTTTAAGTAAGTACCAGGTTCTGCCATGCCAACACAATCGGCGGTTGCAGGCCGAGGGCGAGGTTCATCACAGCATTCTCTACCATGGTCCCATCACCTCTGATTCTGGACAGGCTTTAATCCTGTTCGACCCGGCCATGTTTAAGAAGATGCGTCGGGAGCTGCGGGACAAACTCCAGAAGCTTCGTCAAGATTTGATCATCTGGCAGCGGGAACTGCGCCAGCACCTGGTTGAGCCCTTTTCTCAGGAAATTCAGAATCGCTTTGCCAGCCGCTGCAAAGACCTGGGCTTGGAAGCTGACGTCCTGATTCTGACGTTTGCCCGGGAAAATAGCAAATCCTTTGTCCAGTCCCGGGTCAATCGCCGCTACTGTGAAAGCCTGCTGCGGAAAATGGGCAAAACCGTTATCCAAACCGATCGGACGGATTGGTCACCCGAAGATATCGCTGATCTGGCAGTGGATCGCGGTCTGCTGGGAGACAGCCCCAATCGGCCTCAGACACTCTTTCAGTCAGCGCTGACGCCCCAGTATCATTGGACCGACTCCAAGATTCCCATCCATGTCTTTGTCTGTATGGCGGCCCTGACCTATCTCTGCTTCTTGAATAACCAGCTGACTAAAGCTGGCCTCCTATTCAATGCCAAGGAAGCCGTCGAAGAAATGCGTTCCCTGAAAACTGCCATCTTCCTGCTTTCTGAGGATGCGAAACCGCAGCGCCTTTTCGAAGAACCCAGCGATATACATCTGCAGATTGTCAAGGCATTGGGGTATCAATTGGCTGAAGGGAAACTTATCCCTCAGGAAATCTAATATCATTCAAAAGTAACATATCGAAAAAAAGCCCCCTTTCCAGGGGGCTTTTTTTATCGGTTGACGGCCGCCATGCCGAGATCAACCATACTTCCCCGGAAATATAATCCTCCGTCTTGCTGTCCTGGGGGCGGGTGAAGATGGTGGAAGTCTGGCCGAATTCCACCAGGTCCCCCAACAGCATAAAGCCGGTGTCTCTGGACACCCGGGCGGCCTGCTGCATGTTGTGGGTCACGATGATGATGGTGTATTCCTTGGCCAACTCCTGCATTAATTCTTCCAACTGCAGGGTGGCCAGAGGATCCAGGGCCGAACAGGGCTCATCCATCAGGAGAATTTCCGGTTCCACCGCCAGCAGGCGGGCAATACACAGACGTTGCTGCTGCTCTTCCGTCAGGGCCAGGGCCGACTGCGACAAACGATCTTTCAACTCCTGCCAGAGGTGCACTGCTTCCAGGGACCGCACCAGGATCTCTTCCAGCTTTTTTTTCCCAGGCCGTCCATGCAGGGTCGGCCCATAGGCCATATTATCGTAAATTGACAGCGGGAACGGGTTGGGGCGCTGAAAGACCATGCCCACTTTCTTGCGTAGTTGAATTAAGTTGGTTTCCCGGTGATAGATGTTTTCCCCATCGATGAGCACCTGGCCGGTGATGGACACTCCATCAATGAGATCATTCATCCGGTTTAAGACGCGCAGCAGCGTGGACTTGCCACAGCCGGAGGGGCCGATCAGCGAAGTAATCCGCTGCCGGGCAAAGGAGACATTGATATTCTTCAGGGCATGGGATCTACCGTAGTACAGATCCAAATGGCGTATGGTGATAATATCTTCGGGCATAATGAAATTTAAATGCAAGGAAGAGGGCTTAGGAAGAGTAAACAACTCTTGCCTTTTCACTTTCCTCTTTCCACTGTTATTTTATCCAAACCGTCCGGAGATGTAATCATCGGTCTGCTTGTTTTTGGGCACCATAAAGACCTCGGGAGTCACGCCATATTCCACCAGGCGGCTCATGAGCAGAAAGGCCACTTTATCCGAACACCGGGCGATCTGTTTGGTATTGTTGCTTACCAAAATAATTGTAAAATCTTTCTTAAGTTCAGTGAGCGTTTCTTCGATACGGGCCGTGGAGATGGGATCCAGGCCGCTGGTGGGTTCGTCCAGAAGAATAACTTCCGGTTGCATGGCCAAGGTTCGAGCCAGGCACAGGCGTTGTTGTTGTCCACCGGAAAGCTTCAAAGCCGAATCCTGGAGCCGGTCTTTGACTTCCCCCCAGAGTTGGGCCGCCTTTAAGCTTTTTTCCACCAGTTCATCCAGACCCGTGGCGTTGATTTTCTTGCCCTGCAGCCGGGGCCCGAACGCCAGGTTTTCATAAATCGAACGCGGCAAAGGCACCGGTTTGGCAAAAACCATCCCCACTCGCCGCCGCAAAGCATCAACGTCGCATTCCGGCCCCAGGATGTCTTCACCGTCCAACAAAACCGAGCCCTGCACCCGGGCGTCGTCAACCAGGTCACACATCCGGTTGAGCACCCGCAAAAAAGTTGTCTTGCCGCTTTTGGCCGGACCCATCAGGCCAAGAATCTCTCCCTGCCTGACATCCAGGTCAAAAGAATCGATGGCTACGTGCTGTCCATAATAAAAGGTCAGGTCGCGCACCTGAATTTTGACTGCGTTCATCACCCGTATCCCGCTGCTCTCAGCTGTATTTCTGTAAAAACCGCTGCATCAGGGTGTAAGCGGTGATATTGATCAGTAAGATGGAAATAATCAAAATAGCCGCGGTTCCATACGCGTTGGGCATGGAGAGCCCTTCCCGGGCCAAAATATAAAAATGCACTGCCATGGAGCGGCCGGAGTCAAAAAGGCTCGTCGGCGTCCGCAGGGAGGCCCCGGCCGTAAACAGCACCACCGCGGTTTCCCCGATGGACCGGCCGATACTCAAAACAATGCCGGTCATGATCCCCGGCAGGGCGCACGGCAAAACCACCCTGGTTATGGTCTGCCATTTACTTATTCCCAAGGAAAAACAGACATCCTGGTATTCCTTGGGAACTGCTTTCAGGGCTTCTTCGCTGGTACGGATAATGGTGGGTAAGATCATGATGGCCAGACTCAGCCCCCCGGAAAGCATGGACCAACCGAAATTCAGCTTGATGACAAACAAGACAAAACCGAAGAGACCCAAAATAATCGAGGGCACCCCGGCCAGGCATTCGGCGCCGAAACGGATCAGCCGGGTCATCCAGCCTTCCCTGGTATACTCCGTGAGATAGATGGCGGTTCCCACCCCCAGCGGTGAGGCCACGATCAGGGCTATCAAGGCAAGATAAACTGTAGTGACCACAGTGGGAAAAATACCGCCAGCCCGCCCCATATCTTCAATATCGTGAAACAAAAAGTTAAAGGTGACTTGCGGTAAACCCTTAACCGAGATAAAGGCGATAATGAAGATCAGGAAAAAGAGGGTCAGGCCGGTGAGGCCCCAAAGCAGGCTTTTTACCAGACGTTCCGTCAGGAAAGGGTCGATTCGCATAGCCCCTTACTTCCTTCCGGAAATGAGTGTCGCCGTGGTATTGAGAATCATGATGATAATAAACAGGACGATGCCGGTGGCAAACAATGCCTCCCGGTGGGCCCCGGAGGCATAGCCTAATTCCAGGGCAATATTGGCGGTTAAGGTGCGGACCGGGTCTAAAATGGACAGAGGAATTTTCAAGGCATTGCCGGCCACCATAATGACCGCCATGGTCTCGCCGATGGCCCGGCCCATTCCCAGGATGATGGCCGTAATGATCCCGGACCGCGCCGCCGGCAGCACCAGTTTGCGCACCGTCTGCCACTGGGTGGCCCCCAAAGCAATGGAGCCTTCCCGGTAAAGATTGGGAACGGCATTAATGGCGTCAATGGATATACTAATCACCGTGGGGAGGATCATAATTCCCAGAATCAGCGCCGCGGCCAGCAGCGATAGTCCGGGACCGCCCAGATAGTCGCGGATGAGCGGCACCAGGAGAACCACCCCCAAAAAACCATAGACGACGGAGGGGATTCCCGCCAGCAGTTCAATGGTGGGTTTAAGGATGCGGGTCAGATAAGGCGGTGAAAATTCCGCCAGGACAATGGCGCAGGCTAAGGCTAACGGCACCCCAAAAATCATGGCCCCCAGCGTTACATAGATGGAGGACAGGATCATCGCCAGGATGCCGAAATGACCTTTGGTGGGAGCCCAGTGGGCCCCGAAAATAAAATTACCCACCCCCGTTTTGATAATTATTGGTAAACCTTCGCTAAAAATAAAGATGGTAATTAGCAACAAAGAGCCGATGGCAGAAAATGCCAACATCATCAACACTTTTTCAATCAGTTTTTCCTTACTCATTATCATAGGTTAGTGGACCCCGATTAATCCCTCTTTTTCCAGAAGCATCTGACCTTTCTGGCTCAGGACAAAATCGTCGAAATCTTTCAATTGTCCCTCAGGCTTATTCAGAGTCACGAACAAAAAGCGACGGGTCAATTTATAAGTATTTTTTTTGATATTCGGACCGGTGGGGCTGACCCCGTCGATGGCCAAAGCCTTTACCTGGTTATTCACCAGACCGCAGGAAATATAACCGATGGCGTTTGGGTCATTGGCCACGATCTCCCGGACCGCACCGTTGGAATCTTGTACCAACGCCTGCTCGGTGATTTCCGTTTTTTTCATGACCAGGTCTTCAAAGGCGGTGCGAGTGCCCGAGCCCTCTTCCCGGGTGATGACGTGCAGGCCATGCGGTTTCAGTCCCAAAGCCGCCCAATTTTCTATCGTGCCTTCAAAAATCTGTTGTAATTTTTCTAAGGAAAGATCGTCTAACTTGCAGGCCGGATTGACAATAACCGCGATGCCGTCCCAGGCTATAACCGTTTCATGCAGGCTCTTTTCCGCCTTGTTCAATTCCCGGGAGGAAGCGCCGATATCCGCGGCCCGCTGTTGCACGGCCATAATGCCGGCGCTGGACCCGCCCCCCTGGACATTGATGAGCAGACCCGGGTGATGTTGCATATACACCTCCGCCAGCTTTTCGGCGAAAGGCTGCACCGACGTCGACCCGGCAATAGTCAGGGTCTGGCCCTGCCGCTCCCCTTGGCCGCAGCCCAGCACCAAAGTAGCCGCCCAAACAATAATGAGCCACAACCTTACCCAGGAATATCCCCTGGTATTAATGAAACTCTTCATCCAAATAGTCCAGGGTCGCCTTCTGGTGACGAATAATACGGCCTTTAACCATGAAGACCACCATCTCGCAGATGTGCACCGAATGGTCGCCTATCCGTTCCAGGAACTTGGAAATCATAAAGGTTCGCATAATATTGTGCATTGTCTGCAGATCCTGGCCTTGCATCCGCTCCACCGTGTCCCAGAGGCTGTCCTGGTAGAGTTTGTCAATTGTCTGATCGCCCCGAGCCGTTTGCAGGGCCAGATCAACGTCCCAATCAATAAAGGCCCTGAGACTGGTGTTCAGCAGTTCCTGAGCCTTGGCCGCCATGGTCAGTTGGGGCGTTAAGTCGATGGTATTTTCCATGGCTGCGATCAGATCCAGAGCATAATGGCTGATATTCCCTGCCAGATCCCCGATGCGCTCCAACGTGGTGACGACCTTCATGGCAGTGGTGATAAAGCGCAGATCCGTGGCCGCTGGTTGAAACAGGGCGATCATGGTCAGACAGGACTCATCAATGTCAACCTCCAGGGCGTTGATCTGATGATCTCCTTCAATCGTCGCCAGTGCTGGCCCTTCCTCCCAGGATTCCAAACTGCTGCACGCCTGGGCAATGGCGTTAGCCACCATCTCACCCAAGTTCAATATTTTGTTTCGCAAATTTTGGAGTTCTTTTTCAAACTTGCGGCTGACGTGTTCCCGATACAAGACGAACAATTCCCCCAAAACCAAGATTTTTATTCTTCTGAAATCTGTTAATTTATCTGGTAGCTATTAACTAATCAATAACAATATACTAACCTTATGTTAATGTAAATCTAATATTTCTTGGATTGAAATCGGCACGGGATAGGTTGAGCAAATTTCTTGACAAATTAATCAAATACATTATCCTTCCCCCTGACTAGCCATTTGAGTCATAAAAGTCCTTTGGCCGGAGACATTCATGGTCTCTAACCCTATTCTGCACACAAAGCTAACAGAAATGTCGTCTAGTTCTAATAATTTCATGAAAAACTGCTAATAAATTTCTATCCTTTTTCATGGGAGGCAGTGAATGGCCAAAGAACATATTCTGGTGGTGGACGATGAAGAAGACATCCTGGAGTTGGTCCGCTATAATCTGGTCAAAGAAGGTTATCGCGTCACCACGGTTGCTTCCGGCGAAGAAGCTCTGAAGTCGGCCCGATCAGCCCAATCGGACATTATCCTGTTGGATCTGATGCTGCCGGGGGTCGATGGTTTGGAGGTCTGCCGCCTGCTGAAGCATGATCCTAAGACCCAGCACATTCCTATCATCATGTTGAGCGCTAAGGGCGAGGAGGCGGATATCGTCACCGGACTGGAGTTGGGCGCTGCGGATTATATTACCAAACCGTTCAGTCCCAGGGTCTTGGTGGCCCGCCTGCGGGCGGTCCTCCGGCGCCGGGCTGCAGAAACCGTTTCCGAGAGCGCCCCTCTAACCATCCATGAGCTGGTGATTCACCCCGGTCGGCATGAAGTCCTGGTCCGGAATCAACCCGCGGATCTAACCGTCACCGAATTTCGCTTGCTGCACATGCTGGCCCGGCGTCCCGGCTGGGTCTTTACCCGCACCCAAATCGTGAATGGAGTCCATGGCGATGATTATCCGGTTTCGGATCGGTCCGTGGATGTCCAGGTGGTGGGGTTAAGAAAAAAATTGGGAGTCTGCGGCGATTATATCGAGACGGTGCGAGGGGTAGGCTACCGCTTTAAAGAATAATTTTAGTTTCGAGATTCTAGTCGAAGCAGATGAAATTAATTCATAATATATCTGATAGATATGGCAATCCGATTTTTTTCTCGAAACTCAAAACTCGGAACTTTAATCTATAGAAAATAACCTCATGCGACGTAAAAAATTAATCTGGCAACTTTTTCCACCTTTTTTATTCATCACCTTCATTTCGCTGTTGGCGACAACCGTCTATGTGACCAAGTTCTGGCGGCAGCTCTACCTGGAACAGCTTTCCGCCAACCTCCTCAAACTAACCCTCCTGGCGGAGTCACAGCTCAAACCACTTTTGGTTGGCAAGGATTTTTCTCAGCTCAACGAGGTGATTAACTTTTTAGGCCAACAAACCGACATCCGGTTCTCGGTAATGTTGCCCGACGGGGTCATGGTGGGAGATTCGGCCTATGATCCCGAAAAAATGGAAAATCACGGTGATCGGCCGGAAATTCAAGCAGCTCTCAAAGGCGAAGTCGGCGTCTCCACCCGGCGCAGCTACACCTTAGATGAACGCATGATTTATCTGGCCTTGCCGGTCAAGGACCACAATCAAATTATCGGGCTTATTCGTACTGCCCTGCCCGTAACCTATGTGGACAAAATTCTTCGGAAAATCTATCTCAAAATTATTTCTGGCAGCTTAGTCATTGTTTTGCTGGCAGCCGCCCTCATTTTCTTTATCACTCGCCGCCTAAGCCGGCCTCTGGCAGAAATCAACCGGGGAGCCGAACGGTTTGCCCGGGGTGATTTAAGCAGCAAGGTGCCGGTGCCGGAATCAGAGGAACTGGCCAAACTCGCCGAAGCCCTGAATTACATGGCGGCCCAACTGGATGACCGTTTTCGAACCATTACCCAACAACGCCAGGAACAGGAGGCAATTCTTTCCAGTATGGTGGAGGGCGTGGTGGCCGTGGATAATCACGACCGGCTCATCACTCTGAACAAGGCTGGCGCCCGCCTCCTCATGGTGAACCCGGAGATGGCGAAAGGGCAAAGCATCCAGGAAATCATCCGCAACAAAGAGCTCCAGCGGTTTCTCCAGCAGACCAGGGCTGCTGCAGCCCCGGCAGAGGGCGAAATCGTTCTGAACGGGTTGAGCGAGCGTTTTATCCAACTACACGGCACTAAACTTTTGGACTCCCAGAGCCAGGCCATCGGCGTCCTGTTGGTCATGAACGACGTCACGGCCATGCGACGTCTGGAGCGAGTCCGGCGGGATTTCGTGGCCAATGTCTCTCACGAACTGCGCACCCCCATTACCTCTCTCAAGGGTTTTATAGAAACTTTGCAAGCCGGGGCCATTCAGGAACCGGAAAATGCTTTATCTTTCCTTCAGATTATGGCCCGTCAAGCTGACCGCTTAAATCAAATCATCGAAGATCTGCTGACCCTCTCCCGCATCGAGCAGGAGGAAGAAGAGGGCAAAGTCAGTCTTTCCCTGGAACCACTCAAGGCGGTGCTCCAGGCCGCTATCCAGATCAGTGCAATCAGGGCCGCAGAAAAACATATTAACGTTGTCTTAAACTGCCCGGATGGCTTCCAGGCCTATATCAACCCCCCTTTACTTGAAGAGGCGGTGGTTAACCTCATTGACAATGCCGTGAAATACAGCCCGCCGGAGACCACGGTAAAGGTTGAAGCTGAACAGACCGGCGAAAAGGTCCTGATCCACGTGCGCGATCAGGGTCGGGGCATTGCCATGGAACATCTCCCTCGCTTGTTTGAGCGGTTTTACCGGGTCGATCCCAGTCGCAGCCGTAAGGTCGGCGGCACCGGCCTTGGCTTGGCCATCGTCAAGCACATTGCCCAGGCCCATGATGGCTGGGTGACGGTGGACAGCACCTTGGGCCAGGGCAGCGTTTTTACGCTCCATCTTCCCGTCCAGCCATAACTTCTTCCCATTCTTACACAATTACTAACGATTAGCTCGCACTCGCAAAATAACAGATCATTATATTTATTATAGTGATTCATAAGTTAGGAACCAAATGTTTGGGAATCGCTGGGAAGAGACCAAACTGGAAGGTTGGCCTCAGAGATAATACCTCCTGCCGATGATCTTACCAAATCAAGCGGTCCCGAGAATACTTCCTGTAAGGCTACGTGTATTACAGATAATTAATGATTAGCTAACATTTTTCTAACATAAAAATAACATATTACCTTAAAAGGAGGATTTTTTGAATGAAGAAACTTGTCGGTATTCTGGTGTTGTTGGCCTGCTTCATGCTGGCCGGCCTCGCCCAGGCGGAGATGATCATCAACGGCGCCGGAGCGTCTTTTCCCTACCCGGTCTATGCCAAATGGGCTCATAAATATCAGGAACTCACCAAAGTCAAAGTCAATTATCAGTCCATCGGTTCCGGCGGCGGCATCTCCCAGATAAAAGCTAAGACCGTGGATTTTGGTGGTTCTGACGATCCCCTCAAAGCTGACGACTTAAAAAAAGATGATCTGGCCCAGTTCCCCACTTTGATCGGCGGCGTCGTGCCCATTATTAATCTTCCCGGGATCGGTCCCGGCCAGATCACCTTGTCCCCGGCCGTGCTGGCAGATATCTTCCTGGGCAAGATCAAAGACTGGGACGATCCGGCCATTGCCAAGCTTAACCCCAAGGTCAAGCTGCCCAACCAGGCCATCACCATCGTGCACCGGGCCGACGGCTCCGGCACCACCTGGATCTTCACCAACTATCTGAGCAAAGTCTCCCCGGAATGGCAAGAAAAAGTCGGCAACAACAAATCCGTCTCCTGGCCCACCGGTGTCGGCGCCAAGGGAAATGAAGGGGTCGCCAACAACGTCAAACAGGTGGTAGGCGGTATCGGCTATGTCGAATATGCCTATGCCACCATCAACAAGATTCCGTTACACCAACCTCATCAACAAAGCCGGCAAGGTGGCCACTCCGAACATGGCAAGCTTTAAAGCCGCCGCCGCTTCTGCTGATTGGCAAAGCGCCCCCGGATTTTATGTGGTGCTTACCGATCAACCGGGCGAAAATACCTGGCCCATCGCCGGCGCCACCTTCATTCTAGTCCAAAAACAGCAGTTGGACAAAGATAGAGCCAAAGAAATGCTCAAATATTTCGACTGGTGTTTTAAACATGGCGACAGCATTGCCGAAGAACTGCATTATGTTCCCATGCCGGACAGCGTTGTGTCCTTAATTCAGGATTACTGGAGCAAAGAAGTCGGGTATGCGGACAGAACCGGCATAAAGCCAATCTGGCCCTGATTGAGCTAATTTTCGGCTGGTCCAATCAGTCTGCAGGGGCGGGATATCCCGCCCTTCCTCGGTTTGGAATTAGTGTCTACCTGAAAATTGTGATATTATTTTTGATTATACTTAGGAACCCAAGGAATGTCCGATGACTCAGGCCAGGGAGACTGCCGCAACTCCGTCAGGAAAAAACAGCTCCACAGTTAACGCCGATACGGTGTTTAAATGGCTAACGATTGTGGCCGCTCTGGTTGTGCCCATCGTTATTGCCGGAATCTTTTGGGAACTCCTCAGTCTTTCCTGGCTGGCCCTGAAAACCTTCGGCTGGCGCTTCTTTATCACCCAAACCTGGAACCCGGTAACTCAGTATTTTGGCGCGGCCAGCAGCATTTATGGCACGGTAGTGTCCACCCTCATCGCCATGGCGCTGGCAGTGCCCATGAGTATCGTCATTGCCCTGTTTCTGGTGGAGCTGGCCCCCCCGCGTCTCAGCAAGGTGGTGAGCACCTTGATTGAATTGTTGGCGGCCATCCCCAGCATTATTTATGGCATGTGGGGCCTGTTCATTTTCGCCCCCTTTATGGCAACCTACGTGCAGCCGTTTCTGGGGCATTACTTTGGCTTTCTGCCTCTCTTTGAAGGCCCGCCCATGGGCATCGGCATGCTCACCGCCGGGATCATCCTGGCCTTCATGGTGTTGCCCTTTATTACGGCGATCTGCCGGGACGTCTTCGCCCTGGTTCCGGCGGTGTTGAAAGAATCCGGGTATGGTGTGGGCGCCACCACCTGGGAAGTGACCTATAAAATCACCATACCCTATGGCATTGTGGGGGTGTTAGGGGGCATCTTTTTGGGGCTGGGCCGGGCCTTGGGTGAAACCATGGCGGTAACCTTTGTCATCGGCAACACCCATAAAATTTCCGCCTCTCTCTTTGCCCCCGGCAACAGTATCGCCTCCAGTTTGGCCAATGAATTCGCCGAAGCCACCGAGCCTATTTATCTCAGTTCCCTGATCGCCCTGGGATTGGTGCTTTTTATTTTCACTTTTATCGTCCAGGTAATTTCCCAAGCCATGTTGCGGCGCATGTACCGGGGTTGGAGCATCAAGGTATGATCCCCAGGCCGGCCACCGGACGCCGGATCGTTAACTTGCTGGTCAGTGTAGCAGCTTCCGTGGCTGCTTCAGCGGGCATTTTTATCCTGCTCTGGATCACGCTTGATGCTGGCTTATAAGGGCCTGCCGGCGTTGAATCTGGGCTTTTTTATTAATTTGCCTACTCCGCCCATGGTTCCCGGCGGCGGCTTGGCCAACGCGATTTTAGGCACCCTGCTCCTGACGGTGCTGGCCACCCTGATGGCTGTGCCCATTGGGCTGTTGGCCGGGGTCTGCCTGGGTGAGTTCGGTCACCATTCCAGGCTGGCCGACTTATGTCGCTTTGCTGCCAATGTCTTAACCGGTATGCCTTCCATCATCATCGGCATCTTCGTCTATGGCATGTTGGTCTTGACCCTCGGCCATTTCTCCGGATTCGCCGGAGCCGTGGCCCTGGCCATCATCATGCTCCCGGTGGTAGCCCGGACCACCGAGGACATGCTGCGGTTAGTCCCTGATCCCCTTCGGGAATCAGCCCTGGCCATGGGCGCCCCGCGCTGGCGGGTGACCTTATCCGTAGTTTTCCGGGCCGCCCGCTCCGGCATCCTTACCGGTATCCTGCTGGGTGTGGCCCGGGTCAGCGGCGAAACTGCACCGTTGTTATTTACTGCCCTGAATAGCCCTTATATGATGAACTCTCTTTTTCAGCCGACACCCAACCTCACCGTCACCATTTTCAATTACGCCATGTCTCCTTACGAAGACTGGCAGCAACTGGCCTGGGGTGCTTCCATGTTAATTACCGCAACCGTACTGGCCCTGAACCTGCTGGCCCGCTTTGTTTTTGGAGAGAAAAAGTGATGACCGCCACCCGAACCCAAGAAAAAACCGATACTGCTTCCCTCATTAAAAGCACCGAAATTGCCGAAGTAATCGGCAAACAGGCTGCCCAGACCGAGGCCAAGATTTCGGCCCGGAACCTGAATTTCTTTTATAGTGAGAAACAGGCCCTCTTTGATAATAGTCTGGAAATCGCCACAAACCGGGTGACGGCGATTATCGGCCCTTCCGGGTGTGGCAAGTCAACCCATATCAGAGTGTATAATCGCATTTTTGAAATGTACGGCGACCAGCGAGCCAGCGGCGAGGTGCTCCTGGACGGAAAGAATATCTTGACCCAGGGCATCGATCTTTTGGAACTGCGCCGGCAGGTGGGCATGATCTTTCAAAAACCCACGCCCTTCCCCATGAGCATTTTTGAGAACATTGCTTTCGGGTTGAAGTTACACTATAAACTGAATAAAAGTGAGACCACGGACCGGGTTGAAGACGCTTTGCGGAAGGCCGCCATCTGGGAGGAAGTGAAGGACGTCCTGCACAGACCGGGAACCGCCCTCTCCGGGGGGCAGCAGCAGCGACTCTGCATTGCCCGGGCCATCGTGGTGGAACCGGAGGTGTTGCTCATGGATGAGCCCTGCTCCGCCATTGATCCCATCGCCACCAGTAAAATTGAAGAGTTGATCCACGAATTAAAAAGCGCCTACACCATCGCCATCGTTACTCACAATATGCAGCAGGCAGCCCGGGTCTCGGACTACACCGCCTTCTTCTTTGAAGGTAAAATCATCGAATTCGGCACTACCAAGCAGATTTTTACCAATCCGACCATCAAACAGACGGAAGAATATATTACCGGCCGGTTCGGTTAATGTCGGTTTCAGTTTCCGGTTTACGGTTGATAAATATGTCTCATAAACAGTTAATTATTCAATTGTTGCAATCACAGATTAAACTTGGTATACTTTTTAATTCATTAAAGCTGACCAGAAATTATCGAAGCAAGAGCGTTATTCCAAGGAAAGTACATGGCCCGAACCCTTGAAATCGAAATTGAAGCATTAAAGAAGAGAATCCTTCGTATTTGCGCCGTTGTCGAGGGAAATGTGCGGGACGCCATCAAGGCTTTGGTAATGCGAGACACGGCCCTGGCCACCAAAGTAATTGATGTCGACGAGGAAATCGATACCATGGAAGTGGTGATGGAAGAAGAGTGTTTCAAAACGTCTGGCTTTGTACCAACCGGTGGCCAAAGACTTGCGGTTTATCATCGCCGTCTTCAACATCAATAACGATTTGGAGCGCATCGGCGATCTGGCGGTGAATATCGCCGAACGGGCCATGTCCCTGGCTGCCTGCTCTGAAATCGACATTCCTTTCGACTACACCAATATGGCCGAGAAAGTCCTGGCCATGGTGAAGAAGCAGTTTGGACTCCCTGGTGCAGATGGACCCGGAACTGGCCCGGCGGGTGTGTGAAGAAGACGATGAGGTGGATGTCATTAACCGGAAGGCACTAGACCAGAGTCCAGGAACGCATCCGCCAATTTCCGGAGCGGGTGGATTGCCTCATCCAGTTTCCGGCTATTTCCAGCGAATTGGAACGAATCGCGGACCATGCCACTAATATTGCCGAAGAAGTCATCTACCTGGCTAAAGGCGAAATTGTCCGCCATAAAATTGAAAGACCGCAACTCAAGGTGATCAATCCAGGATCAGACAAGAACCCAAAATAATTTCCTTCGGTCCTCCCCCCTGCCCTCCCCTGCCACGTCGGCGATCTTCAACAGCGAATCGTAGGGCGGGACCCGCAGGGCGGCGAAAGCCAAAGCGAAGCGCCTCCCGCCTTCGGCTTTTGGCCCCCTCTACACCTCAAACACCTTCAGCACTTCGTCGCCGTAGTGGTTGATAACCTTGATGGCGATTTTGCCGGTGGCGGGCCGGGGGAAGGGACGGCTGACGGTGGCGTAAAGGGCAGACCAGGCGGCTTCGTCGATCTCCGCCCGGAGGGCCTTCTTGAGCTTTTCATAGGGCTGGTCGGCGCCGGTGAAATAGGCGTGCCGGACAAAGAAGCTTTCGCCGTTGTAGTTGGTGTCGATGAACCAGCAGGCCAGGTCGTCGGTGGCACTGCTGCGAATCTGGCCGGTGGTGGGGTCGTATATGTCCAGGCCCTTGATCTCCACGGTGATCTCGCCGTTCTTGGCCGTTTTCAGGTCAATGTCCGGCTCGCCGAAGACCATGAAGAGATTGC
This sequence comes from uncultured delta proteobacterium, assembly GCA_963777875.1. Lineage (GTDB taxonomy): Bacteria > Desulfobacterota > Desulfobaccia > Desulfobaccales > Desulfobaccaceae > Desulfobacca. Next base: position 31,805 of record CAVZSK010000040.1, read on the forward strand.
CCGCCCCGGTCTTTTTCAGGAGTTCATCACCCATAGCCAGGTCGGGGTTCATGCGGCAGGGCAGCACGGTGAGCTTGCCGTAGCGCTTGGCTTCTTCCGAGACGTGGGGGTCAAAGGCGAAACCGCAGACAATCAGCAGGTCAAAGCCGACGCCCCTGACCGCCTCCTTGGCCGCTTCTTTCACCAGGTCCGGGCCGACCGTGCCGTGTTCCGGGCCGATACAGACGGCCACCCGGTAACTGCTGCCGTCGGCGTCGCTGTATTCTCCTTCGGCGTGGAGCCATTCCCCGGCATACGGTTCCAGGCGGTCGAACTTCAGGCGCTCGCCCTTTTTGGTATTCTGCACCCCGGCCTTTTTGAGGTTGTCCAGAATCATGGTTTCAAACTGCCCCGCCGTGGCCGCTTTCTGGGCAGTTGTCTCTGATTCCGGGGCGTCAGTATCGGTCGCCAGCACCCGGTGGGGCGAGAGGCTTTCCACGGTGAAGGGGCCGGAGACCCGCAAGCGTTTGTTATCTTCGTAGGGCTGGTCGTATAAGAGTTCGGTGTCGGCACGGCGGGCGATACTGGCGTCAATCTCCTGCTGGCGCTCCCGGCGCAGTTGCCACCACTGGGCCAGCAGGTCCTGGGCTTGCTGCGGCCAGGATTTTTCAGGCTCTCGGGGAATTTCCCATTCCTCCCACTTCTGTTTGAAGCAGTTGGTTTAACTCCCGGCGCACCGGCTCCAGCTTCTCCTGCCAGGCGGCATGGATACCGTCAATTTCTTCGTTGTTGGCAATGGCTTTCAGGGTGATATGGGGCACCCGCTTATACACGAAGCCCTTTTTAAGGTCGCCGGTGGTTTCAAAGGCCGGGGGCAGCTTGCCGGTGATTTCCGCCTCTTTCTTGACGCCTTCGGGGGAGTCGGCCAGGAGATAAAAGGGATACCTGGCGGCCATGAGGCGGGTGCGGGCCAAGGCCAGGGCCACCCGGCTGGTGTCCATGGTAATCCAGCGCCGCCCCCACTTCTCGGCCACAAAGGCAGTGGTGCCGCTGCCGCAGGTGGGGTCCAGCACCAGGTCGCCGGGGTCGGTGGTCATGAGGAGGCAGCGTTCGAATGACTCTTAAATGTTGTTTGAACTACATAAATTTTGTCTTCTGCCAAAGCCGCCACTGACTGTATCTGTCCAAGCATTGTTCAATTGGAAAAACGGGAAAATCATCAAGATAGCGAACATAGCAAAGTGTTTTCCCATGAGCTATAATCGATCAGCTTGCAAGATTCGCAAATCCCTTTAAGTTTGTTTTCCAACCACCTGTTCCTGGTAAATATGTCTTTCCTTGAAATTGAACTGGCAAGAAGTTGTTTCACTGCTCGACGTTGAGATGTCAAATGATCTACTATGGTAAATATTGCTGCCATCATGGGTAGCAGATCGGGATTTTCATCTTCTCTCGGGTCATTTTCCGACGAATTCCCTTCGGAAGTTCGACCACATAGTTATAATTCCACCCGCCCATAATCGTTCGCTCTTTGAAATAAAGTTGACGATATTTAACGATGTTCAATATTTTTTGCATACCAGATTAAATAATCAGATGTATCGGTAGCAAATAATCCAGATGCCTGTCCGGTTGTTTTCCTGAAAACTAATCTGGAGCACAAAATTCTCACTCCCAAACACCTCATCCATCAAACACCGCACCAGATGCACATTCTCATCACCGATCTGCACAAAAATACTGCCGGTCTCGGTGAGCAGTTCCCTGGCCACCACCAACCTATCCCGCAGATAGCTCAGATACGAATGGATGCCCAAGCTTCCAGGTGTCCCGGAAGGCTCGAATCTGTTCCGGTTGGCGGGTGAGGTCTTCGGCTTTGCCGTCTTTGACATCCCGCTTCCGGGTGGACACCTGCCAGTTGGAGCCGAACTTGATGCCATAGGGCGGGTCGAGGTAAATCATCTGCACCTGGCCCTTGAGGCCCTCTTTTTCGGCCAGGGAAGTCATGACCAGGAGGGAGTCGCCCAGGATCAGGCGGTTGCTCCAGTTCTGTTCGTGCTGGTAAAATTCCACCAGGTCCTCAAAGTCAATGCCGTTGAACTCTTCAAACAGGGAGGGCTGGGACTCGGGTTTAGCCTTCTTGGCCTGCGCCCGCACTTCTTCAATGATGGCCTTGGGGAGAATCTTTTCCTGGATATAAATGGGCACGGCGGGCACGGCCAAATCCTGGCTGTCCTGCTCGTCTTTGCCCTTCCAGACCAGTTGCGGGTCCAGAGAGGGGTCACGGGGATACAGGACGGTCTTGGGCTGCTTCTCTTCCGCCGCCACAAAATCCCGGAGTTCGTGGGTGGGAATGTTCTTGCGCTTGTCTTTGTAGGTGAACTCAAAGATGGGCGAATGGCGTGTCGCCTTTCTTCTTGCTGGCCATGCCGCTTATCCTCAAAGCAGTCAGGCGCAGGTTGGCGCTGACCGGCAGTTCCAAAAGATCGCTGCGCAACAGGCGGGTGGAGAAGAACAGCACTTCCAAATTTTCCACCATCCAGTTATCGGGATTGGCGCGGGCGATAAAATCGACTATGAATTCCGCATTTTTCTGGCGATAAAATTGATAACCGTGTAATTGCCTCCCGGCCAAAACTTCGGCAGATCAGTTTCCAGTGGCCAGGTAGGGCAATGTCTCTCCAGGACCTGCTCTTGGTCTTAATAGTAGGCCGCTTGATAGATCACGGGCCGATACCGTGGCGGTGGAATGGGCCGGCCGGAATCTCTGGCCGCCGCCAGCCAGGCGGTTTTGGCCCGCTCCACTTCGGCCAGGGCGATTTCCGGAGTATCGCCAAAGGCAGAACAGGATTCCAGGTCGGGAATATCGGCAATATAGCCGCCGTCTTCCTCACTGTAAAAAATGTTGATATGGTAGTCGCTCAAAGCAAATCCCCTTTATCCCATTTTTCGCCTCTTACTTCCGTTGACACGCCGCCAAGAATGCCGACGGCGTGATTATATGAATATTTTTATAAATTTTGAGGTCAGTGAGGTGATGGTCGCCTGAAATGATAAAGTCAGCCCGGACCCTCGACGGCACATTCCAGGATGCGGTTGTCAGGGGCATAGCTGATGACCGAGAGGGTTTCCTGAGGATCAATGACCTGGGAGACTTCTCGCAGAGCCTTGCACGACTTCCAAGGCAACTGCTCAAGCGGCCAGGAAAATTTTCCCGTCAGCACTGCTCTTACTTCATCCAGAATAAAGGGAGAGGTGATATTGGCTATAAGGTTTTTTCTCGCCATTTCCAGAACATCCTTGGGTTTGCCGCCAAAGTTGAGCGCCGAGATGATGACGTTCGTATCAAGAACCACTCTCAGCACGTATCTGCTCGCTGCGGTATTCGTCAACCAGACGCTCCACGTCTGCCTCGGTCAGCCCTTGTTCCTGGGCTTTGAGGCGGCCGTAACGGTACAGGCGCTCCCATTTTTTCTCCTCAATATACCGACGGATGGCTTCCCGGAAAAATTCGCTGCGGGTGCGTTTTTCTTCTTTGGCCAGTTTTTCGGCTTCATCCAGGAGTTCGGGAAACAAGGAAATGGTAATGAGTTTGGTGGTTGCTCATCTGGGCACCTCAAAATAATGATCAGTATTACTAAGAATTACATATGTAACACAATCACCGCCTGAAACCAAGAGGCCTTAAGAGTCGGTCGATATCGGGCAGGCTTGCCATAAAGGCCCGGATAAGGTTCTGGGCGTCCCAAGGGTCGGTAATTTCCAGAAAGGCCCACTTCCCAAAACCGCCATGGTTGTTCACCGCCGGGACCCACAGATTTTTGGCCGTGGCTACTTTAGCCAGCTTCTCTTTTTTCTTCTCCCCGGTCACTTCGATGATCAGGTTGATGAGGTCGCCGTCAGCACCCTGGAGACGCACGATAAAATCCGGGATATAGTTCTTTTCGTCACCGTCGATGGTATAGGGAATGGCGAATCCCAGGTTGTGGTTCTTGACGTAACAGACCACTTCCGGCATTTCTTCCAGGGTCTGGGCCAGCTTCTGTTCCCAGGATTCGGTGTCGGCCACCACGTGGGAGATATGGCATTTCTGCGGGTCGGTCTCATACGTGGGTCGGGTGGTGTCGAAATCCACATAGCGGGTGGAGCCGATGGTGTCATAGGGCCGCAAAATGGGCTTGAGGGTCTTGTGCCCGGAAGTGGAGGCCACAATCGCATGATAAATGCGGTCGGCGGCGTTATGGGCAAATTCGATCAATAACAGCAGTTGGGGGAAGGTATTGTCCTTGAGAATCAGGCAATCCTGGAGCCACCGCTTGACCAGACCCAAAAGCTGGGGGAAGAGCCAGGGCTTGGTGTTCTCTTCGTCGTCCCGGAAATATTTTTCCAGCACCAGCTTGCCCAGGAGAAAGGCCACTTCCTGCACCCGGCGGCGCTTGAGGTCGTCCAGCCTTTGGATGCTTGATTCCCCGATAATGGGGGCGTTCTCGGTCCAGGTGGGAATGTCGGCGGTGGATAAGATCATCCGGGAATCATCAGTGAAGACGGCGGTCAACTGCTCCCCGCCCAGATCATAGCGGTAGCCGTTCAGGCGGGGAAAGGTTATTTCGCAATCCTGACGGTTAGGGAGAGCCCGCACCCTGGTGGGTATGGGGCCGGGCTTGGGGTCCTTGGCGGAGCCGGAACAGGGGATGAAGGAAAACGGCACGCCGTAAACTTCGGCATACTCCACGGGAAAGGCTTCAAAGTCCACCTGACGGCCATTTACCGGCAGACTGCTGGGTTCGGTGACATAACTCATGCGCCGCAGACCCCGCCCCACCACCTGCTCACAGAGAAGCTGGGTGCCGAAGGCCCGCACTCCCAAAATGTGGGTGACGGTGTTGGCGTCCCACCCTTCCGTAAGCATGGAGACGGAGACCACGCATTTCACCTGCTCCCCCAGCTTGCCGGGCTTGCCGATGGTGTTCATGACCTCCCGGAGCAGGTCTTCGTCGGTAATGTTATCCACACTGCGGCCAGGAAAGCGCAGACGGTATTCCGCCTTAAATTCTTCAATTTCCCGGGCGGCCAGCTTCTTAAACTCCGGGCTCATGGCTTCGCCGGATTCCAGTTGCTCGCTGTCAATCAAAATGGCGTTGGGCCGCACCCGCCAGGAGCCGTTGGCCTCATTGCTGAAAATGGGCAGTTGGCCGGGCACCACGATGGTGGAGCCGTCCGGCAAGCGGCTTCTCCCACCCGGCCATATAGTCAAAGACCAGCTTGGAGACGTTGGTATTGTTGCAGACCACAATAAAGACCGGCGGCGTCTGGCCCTTGGCCTGGGCTTCGGGGTTGCTCTTCCCACGCCTGATAGTATTTTTCGTAGTTGCTGTAGAGGTTGTGGAGCGCCCCTTGCAATTCCGCCGGGAGTTTGGGTTCACCGCTGACGGCTTCGGTTTTGCGCCCTTTCTTGGGCAGGTGATCCCGGATGCGGACCCAGAGGTTCCGGTAGGTCGGCTGGTCCCCCACCATGGCATCATCGGCCACGGGCACCCGGGGCACTTTGACGATGCCGGACTCTATGGCGTCGATCAACGAAAAATCCGACACCACCCAAGGGAACAGGGTGCCTTCCGGGAAGCCGGAGCCCCGCAGAAAGAAGGGGGTGGCGGAGAGATCATAGACCACTTTGATACCCAGCTTGGCCCGCACCGCTTCCAGACCGGAAATCCAGATGCGGGCCGCCTCTTCTCGTTTCTCCGCTTCTTTACGTTCATCGCCGGTGAGCTTCTCTTCGATACCGTCGGGTTTGCGGCGGTAGCAGTGGTGGGCTTCGTCATTGATGACGATGATATTCTTTTTAGCGCCCAACTCCCGGCAGACCCGGCGCACCATCTCCTCCGGGGTTTCGGTGAAAGGGCTGGCCTCCCCTGCCGCCAGGATGGTCTTGGTAAGCTTGCCAGCAGCCACCTTTTCCCGCAAGATAAAGGCGTGGTAGTTGGTGATGAGGATTTTGGCCTTGAGCAGGTCCGCCAGTAAATCCGGGGGAGCAATATCCCATTTGTGGTAATAGTTGTCCGGGAGGTTTGGCAGCAGGACCCGGAGCCGGTCCCGGATGGTGATGCCGGGGGTGACGATGAGAAACGTGTCGGTGAAGCGCTTGTCCTGGGGGTTGGCAAGTTTATTCAGGGTCTGCCAGGCAATAAGCAAAGCCATGACCACGGTCTTGCCGCTCCCGGTAGCCATTTTGAAAGCGATGCGGTAAAGGAGCGGGTTGGCGGTCTCGTTGGCCTTGCGGAGTTCATTGTCAATCCAGGCGTCGCCGTATTTGTGGGCCGCTTCGGTGATGTAAATTGCCGTTTCCAGGGCTTCAATCTGGCAGAAGAAGAAGCGTTTTTCCCGGTCTGGCCGTTGCCAGTAGGCCAGCAGGCGGGCGGAGGTCTTGGTAATGCCGCTATAGCCGCCCTGACGCCAGAGATGCACCCGGCGGCGCACGTCATTGATGAACTTGTTTTCTTCGATGCGCTCCTGGGTCCATTCGGTCTCAAAGGAAAGCTGTTTGCCTTTCTTCTTGGGCTTGGCGATGGGAATGAAGTAGGAGCTGACCCGGCGGGCCTCATTGATCTCGTTGGTAATGCCTTCATCGGAAAAGCGGAAATGGCGCTGGGGCTCGGCAAAGGGCGAGTTTATAACCGGGTTTTCAATGACCACCTGTTTCATCTGCACTACCTAAAGAACCAGATATTTTGAAATCACGTGCCTTTAGCGCCATTATAATACAAATGCACCAGCGACTCAATTTTTATCGGCATAATCTGGGCGGACGTCAAGGACAAGCAGACGTGATACATGAGGAACCTTTTTATGGAAGGGAAAAAAGTCAGACACCATCTGAGCCTGAAAACTGTTTTGGATGGGACAGATCGGCCAGCATCTCACTTATTTATAGTAAATCAATCTTTTTAAGAGGATATCTTCAATATTACGTCTGGCATCCAGAACAGCTAAAATGTAGATTTGCATTTCTGCTATCCTGTAGATAATCCTCCAGGGCGGGACAATTAATTCACGGTATATCAGGATGCCTTGATCCTGGAGTTCGGGCACCAGACGGCCTCGTTCAGGCAGGGAATACAGACTGGAGACTTTTTCCTTGATTTTATGTAATATTTTTAAGGCATTGGTGGGATTGTCAGCAGCAATAAATTCAATAATATCTCTTAAATCATTCTCGGCCACACTTGCCCAGAGAACCTCATAGGTTTGGCTCATTTGATTTTTTCGTTGAGAGAGTTTTCAAGGTTTTTGAATACATCCTCCTGGGCTATGACTCGCCTGTTCCTGATATCTTCTTCCCCTTGGGAAATCAACTTTAATAAGCCGATGGCATTCCTCATGTTTTCATAGCTTTGAGGATCCTGCAGGTACTGCCCTGGGCTCCCCATTCTGGGTGATGATGACCGGCCGATGGGTTTCATTGATTTGCTTCAGCAAATCAGCGGCATTTGTCTTCAGATAGGTCACTGGCTTTATATCTTTTGAAATATTCATGGGGTACAACCTCCGGTCTTTATATCGTACTAAATTAGGACATATTGTCAAGGTCAAATATGGGATGTGATGACTTTTGGCAAGCGGTAGAGCTCCGGCTATACCCCGATCGCCCAAAAGGCCCTTTCCCCTGACAGACGCTTATGCTATGTTGATAAAAGATCAAGCGTGCGTTGACGTTTCTCCTGTGGTCCAAGCATACCTTCAGACGCGGGGACCGAAGACTCCCCGAGCAGGCGCTGACACCCATGGCCGCCCACTACGATCTTTTCCTCTCCTACGCCCGGGGCGATGACGAGCCCTTTGTCAAGCAGCTCTATACCGATCTTATTGGCATTCACAGAGGTATTGGAGGTCAAATCAGGCGAGGGGCGCTGTGCTTTCATTCCCTACAGGGTGCATAGTACACGCTATTTAACCCCTCGGCAACCCTTACCGCAAGTGGGGAGGGAGCCAGAGCGCCGCCCGTCGGTACCAATAGGTCACCCAGGTGGTGGCGTAGACTATGTCCGGGCCGAGTGGCAGCACGCCCTCTGGTAATCCGCAAGGCAAATGGTGCACGGTGACTGCGACTTGGTGGGACTTACTTCCTTTAAAGCCGCCCCGGTACTGGCCAAATTCGCTCCGTCATCGTCCCGGCAGCATACCTTGAAAGCGGCGGCCACGGGCCAGCCTAGGATTGCAGCTTCTCTCCTGTGGCGACGGGACCTGGGGGTAATAGCCTTACTCTCCAGGCCGGCCTTATTCATCCGCCAGGGGTTCAGTATAATCGCAGCTTTTTTGCGGGCAGGCGAGAAATTTACCCAGCTTTTTAGTCTCTTTTTCAATCAGCAGGGGAAAGCCGCACGTGGGGCAGGATTTGACTACGGGAGGATATTTCAAAGCAAATTTGCACTCGGGATAGTTGTTGCAGCCGTAAAAAGTTCCCCACCGGGAACGCCGGGGCAGGATGGTGCCACCGCAGCCTTTCTCAGGACACGGGACCCCGGCCGCCTGCTCCGTCTCCGCCTCTAAATTGCGGGTATAGCGGCATTTGGGGTAACCCGGGCAGGCCAGGAATGTTCCAAAACGACCCTGCTTGGCCACCAGGGTCTTGCCGCATTTGGGGCAGGTCTCAGTGACCTCCGGCAGGTCCAGGACCGGCGTTTCGGTTTTTTCTTCGGGGACGATCTCTCCCTGATCGTTACGGCTGAAATTTCTGGTGTAACGGCACTCAGGATAGTTGGAACACCCCAGAAATTCCCCATTTTTTCCCCATTTAATGACCAGCCCGCCTTCACAATCGGGACAAGGCAGTCCGGTGGCCAACCCCTTGCCTTTCATGGTTGGCATTGCCCCTTTGGCTTCCTGGAGCTCCTTATTAAAAGAGCCATAGAAGTCCCGGAGCACGTCCTGCCAGACCACGGACCCCTCGGCCACGGTATCCAACTGCTCCTCCAGGTTGGCCGTAAAACTCACCGCCATAATATTCGGAAAACTGGCCACCAGGAGGTCATTGATCATCATGCCTAATTCCGTGGGCTTAAAACCGGCTTTGACTTTCATAACATACAGACGCCCCTGGATAACGGTCAAAATGGTGGCATACGTGCTGGGCCGGCCGATTCCCTGTTTCTCCAGCTCCTTAATTAAAGTGGCTTCGGTGTATCGGGGGGGTGGCTGGGTAAAATGCTGCTTGGGATCAAGTTTAAGGAGTTCCAGGATTTCCCCCTCGGTGAGCGGCGGCAGTTTGACATCGCCCTCTTCCCCGTTGGCATCCGGGCTCTCCTCATAGAGCACGGTGAAGCCGGGGAATTTCACCACCGTACCGGTGGCCCGGAAGGTATAATCATTGGCGGCGATGTCGGCAGTGGTAACCAGCAGGCGGGCCGGTTCCATCTGGCTGGCCACAAAACGTTTCCAGATCAACTCGTAGAGCCGCAGTTCATCTTTTTCTAAAAATGCTTTAACGGCCGCGGGGGTGCGGGTGACATCCGTAGGTCGGATGGCCTCATGGGCCTCCTGGGCAGATTTCCGGCTTTTATAGGCATGCGGTTTGGCGGGAAGGTATTCGGGGCCATATTCCTGTTGAATGAAATCCCGTACCGCCGTAATGGCTACTCCGGCCACCCGAATAGAATCCGTCCGCATATACGTGATGAGTCCCACCGGCCCCTCGGCCCCCAAATCAATCCCTTCATATAACCGCTGGGCGACTTGCATGGTCTTTTTAGCCCCGAACCGCAGCTTACGGCTGGCTTCCTGTTGCATGGTGCTGGTAATAAAAGGCGGCAAGGGCCTCTTTTGGCGCTCTTTTTGTTCAACCTGGGCCACCTGGTATTGAGCCCCGGTCAGGGCCGACACCACCTTATCGGTCTGTTCGCCGTTGGCCAGTTCCAGTTTCTTGCCCTTGTGTTTAACGATCTTAGCCTGGAACGGCGGGGGCTGCGCCGCCTTGAGATGGGCCGTTAAAGACCAGTATTCCTGGGAAACGAAGGCCAAAATCTCCCGTTCCCGGTCACAGATCAGACGCAAAGCCACGGATTGGACCCGGCCGGCGCTTAGCCCCCGCTTCACCTTTTCCCACAAGAGCGGTGAAATCTGGTAGCCCACCAGACGGTCCAGAATACGCCGGGCCTGCTGGGCTTCAAAACGGGGCCGATTCAACGCCACCGGCTTGGCCAAAGCTTCTTTGATGGCCTTAGGAGTCAATTCGTAAAACAGGACCCGGTGGAAAGTATGCTTGCCGGCTTTGAGAATCTCGGCGATATGCCAGGCAATGGCCTCTCCCTCCCGGTCGGGGTCAGGCCCCAGATAGACATCCTGAATGTTGGCTGCGGCCTTGCGCAAGTCTTGAATGGTTTTGGTTTTCCCCTCAATAGTGACATACTTGGGGGTAAAATTGTGCTCAACGTCCACGCCCAACTCTTTTTTCGGTAGATCCCGGATATGCCCCACCGAGGCCCGGACGTCAAAGTCTTTGCCTAAATATTTCTGCAGGGTTCTGGCCTTAGCGGGCGATTCGACGATAAGTAAAGATTTGGCCATAACGCGTTATACCTCTTTATACACTAGCCTGGCGATTGACTGATCCGAAAGCCCCACAATCCTGGCGCTGGGTGCATCGGCAGGCAATAAAGTTAATAATAATAGATTGATTTAAAAAAGGTGCTGCTCTTAAGTAATCATTAACAATAATTCCGTCAATGACGATTGCCTCTTGTTCATCCGGACAGGACAAAAAGTTTCCCCGGCAACTCCCGGACTAACCCCTGCAATTCCAGGAGGGTCAAGCGGCTCATGACTTCCGGCGCGGACAAACCCGCCGCCCGAATCAGGTCATCCAACTGCAGGGGGGCGTTGCTCAAATGGGCAATGATCGGGTCTTCCAACCGGAGAGCCGAGGCTGGAGGCTCAGACGCCGGGGCAGCCGCGGCATAGCCGGTAAGCTCCTCCATAATATCCGAGGCCTCCCGGACTAATTTAGCCCCTTGTTGAATCCAGCGGTGGGGACCGACACTTCCCGGTGAATCGATGGGGCCGGGCACGGCGAAGACCTCCCGTCCCTGCTCCAGGGCATAGTTTGCCGTGATGTGGGTCCCGCTCTGGGTGCCGGCCTCCACCACCACCACTCCCCGGGACAAACCGCTGATGATCCGGTTGCGGATAGGAAAATTCCTGGCCTCGGGCGGGGTCCCCAGGGGAAATTCGGAAATCAGGGCTCCATGCTGAGGAATCAACCGATACAATTCTTTATTTTCCGGAGGATAGTGGACATCCAACCCGCAGCCTAAAACCGCCAGAGTGCGCCCCCCACAATCCACAACCGCTTTATGGGCCGCGGTATCAATGCCCCGGGCCAGACCGCTGACAATGGTCACCCGATGCCGGCACAGGTCGGTGGCCAGGCGAGAGCTGACCCGCCGGCCGTAGTAGCTGGGTTTCCGGGTGCCGACGACGGCGACAGCCAGATCGTCGCTGGGGAGAAGAGTCCCTTTGACATAGAGAAACGGTGGGGCATACGGTATCTGCCGCAACGCCGCCGGGAACCTGGCATCGGCAAAGGTTATGACTTCCCCGCCTAAATTGACCAGGCGCTCCAAAACGGCATCCCAGCCGGGCCAGGCGTCAAAATCCCGGATGGTTTGGGCCAACCCCGGGCTCACCCCCTTTACCTGGACAAGCTGTTCATAGGGGGCTTGAAATACCAATTCCGGGGACGAAAACTTTTTAAGCAGGCGGTGGAAAATGACCACACCCAAGCCCGGCAAAGATCGCAGGGCCATCCAGGGTATACTGCTGAAAGGGTCAGCCATGCTCAATGGGCGTTGGTTGGCGGGGCAGCCGCCGTTAAGGTCCTGCAACCGGTTTCAAACCGCTCCAACCGCAGGGCCAGTTCGGCCAGTTGGCGGCGCCAGGCATCTTTTTGATGGCTCTGCTGGGCAATGGCCTCCTGAACCCCTTCCAGGTCAACCATCAGGGCCGCCAGGGAAGACCTCAGACCATTTTCTTGATTCTGGGACAAGTAATCCAGCAGCGGCAAGAAATATTGGAATTTCAGGCCTTCGCTGTAACTCAGGAGGTTGTCGGCCAATTCTTCCCGGGTGTGGGCTTTAATGGTTTTCAGGGCGTCGGCCAGAGAGGCCCGCAACCGTTCCGGCCGTGGCGCCGTTGCCTGCTTCCGGAAGCGTTTTTTCAAGCGACTCATGGCCTCCCCCACCAGGTTAATCCCGAAGCGCAGCATGGCCTGGCTGCGGAGACGCATATTGAGGCCAAGCTCCAGGGAGAATAGTTTCGGCTGCAAATTTTCCGGTTTGACCCAGGGTCCCGGGGTTATGACCGGAACCGACGCCTTGATTCCCAAACTCCCGATCTCCTGATAATACAGATTCAAGGCATCCTGCAGCGGGGCCAGCAATGGCTCCAAAACCTGGCTCAACTCTTCCTTTAGCCACTCTTCCTGATTGCGGATAAATTCCAGGATCTTTAGGTTGACTTCTTCAGTTAAAAAGAGGAGCAGCCGCTGCTGAAATCCTTGATAGACCTGATACAGTCCCGGCAGGAAGGCGCTGAGCTGGTCACCAAGCTCCAGTTTATCCAAATCACCCTGATAGTCCCCAATAAATCGAGATATTTCAGGACCGACCTCGCCATGCCGGGCATCAAAAAATTTGTCCAGACGGGATCTTACCTGTTGCTTCAGGTCATGCCCGGCGCCCTGCATTGCCTGGCCCAAACTGTGCAACAAGCTTTCCAGGGGTCGACGCCGCTGGTTCAACCGATCCCTGATGGTTTGAAAGGCGGTGACGTCCTCGCCTAAAAATTTATCCTGGAGGAGGAGCCGTTCCCTGAGCCCCTGGGACACGGTCTGCAACTGCCCAAGACTGCTGGATAAAAGCAGACGGATCTGCCTGGTCGCCGCGGTCTGTTGGAGATATGCTTCAAACCGGGCCGCTTCCCGGCGGGAGAACTCTGTCAGGGCGGCATCGGCTTCCCAGGTTATGAGTTTACCCAGGTCTTTGGGGCTGAGGGTCTGCCCCTGGGCTTTGAGTCGGTGGAGCAACTGATCCAGGCCGGAAAAGGTAAACAACGGCGCCTCGCTCTGAAAGACCGCGATTTCCCGCTGCCAGCGCTGGATCAGAGCCTGGGCTTCGTCCAGATTCTCCAGTTCATTCAGATCCAGATTCAGCACAAAGACGCAGTTCGCCAACAGCCGCATCCGCTTCAATTCGGTTAAAAACCGGTAATCCGCCTGACGCAGGCCGACCCTGGAACTGATCACATAAATGACCAGATCTGCCCCGATCAGATAGTTTTGAACCTGAGCCAGGTGCTGGGGAATGGGGGAATCGCTGCCCTGACAGTCTCCCAACTCCAGACCTTTGGCCGGCCAGGGGAACGGCAGGGTCAGTCGGACATTCTTAAGATAGACCGCTTCCGCTTCGTGAGTTACCAGATGCTGGTGCCTGGCCAGTTCTTTGGCATCAAGCTCCAAGGAGTGCTGGCCGGCCGTGAGAATCTTTTCAACCTCGGCGTAGCCTTCCAGGAAAGACCGCACCAGGATATAGTTTTTATCCATCATATCCAGGTGCAGCAGCTGGGCCTGATCTGTCTGAGCCAGGGCTTCGGCCAGCAGTTGACGATCTCCGCTTTGGCGGATGTCATAGCCCTCCCTTCTTTCCAATAAAACGGGACTGGGAAAAAGACTCAAGGCACTGTTGAGTTCACCGTTGACCTCTTCCCAATCCTTGAAGAGCAGTACTGCCCCGGCCCGGTCTCCGGGTTCGATGCGGGTGACCATGGCAGTGACAATGCCGGCGCCGCGTTTGAGCAGGTCGCCGCCTAACAGGGAATTTATCAGGGTGCTCTTGCCCGACTTTACCGTCCCCACCACCGCCATCCGACAACGATTTTCATCCAGGTGTTTTTGCAGATTTTCCAGGATCCAGTACCAATTTTCGGCCTGTGGGGTACCGGCGGGCACAATGGTGGCCATCTCGACAATGAGCGACCGCAACGTGGCCACACAGTTGCTGAGGGCTGACTTCAAATCACCGGATTGAGGCTGCTCTTCCAAGGTCCGTGTCCTGTGTTAACAGTTTGTGGTTGACGGGGATAGAAAAGGCTGTCAGCGGTCAGCATTCAGCTTTTGGCTTAAAAAAATACCTTCAAATAGTTCGCACCATACGATTGAACCTTTGAATCTTGCCATAATTCGCCGCATTTCTGCTTTTGCTGCAAGCTGCGCGCTGCTGGCTGAACGCCTTGGCAGTTACTGCTACCCACTGTTTACGGCAGCTTTGGCGCTTTCTTTGGAAGCAAAGGCAGAAATATACCCCCGGCCGACCTTTACCCTGATTCTATCGGCAATTTCCAGGGTAACGGTTTCGTCGGTCATACCGGTGATTTCCCCATACAGGCCGCCGGCCGTCACAACTCTATCGCCCCGTTTCAGATTATCCAGAAAACTCTTATGTTCTTTGGCCTTTTTCTGCTGGGGACGGATGAGCAGGACATAAAAAATACCGAACATCAAAATCAGGGGGAGAATAGTCATCAGACCGCCGCCGCCGCCAGCAGCGTCACCGACCCCTCCGGGCATGGCATACGCAATATCAACCATCAGGTGCACCTCCGTTATGTCTTTGGCTATAAAAAGCCTGTCGAAATTCCAGGAATGTCCCCTGGGCCAGCGACCGCCGCAGGCCGGCCATCAACTCCAGGTAATAATACAAGTTATGTATCGTCAACAAACGATACGCCAGGATTTCCCGGGCTACATACAGATGCCGCAGATAGGCCCGGCTGTAGTGCCTGCAGGTATAACAGCCGCAGGCCTCATCCAGAGGCAGGGAACTCGCCGCGTGTTCGGCGTTTTTGATGACCACCCGGCCGAACCGGGTCAGAGCCATGCCGTTGCGGGCATTCCGGGTGGGCAGCACACAGTCGAACATGTCGACGCCCCGGGCCACCGCTTCCACCAGGTCTTCCGGCGTTCCCACCCCCATAAGGTAGCGAGGTTGATTGGCCGGCAGTTCCGGCACCGTGGCGTCCAGCATGGCTTCCCGGGTTTCTTTGTCCTCACCCACACTCAGGCCGCCGATGGCATAGCCGTCGAAACCCAGGGACACCATGGCCTGGGCCTGCTCTCGCCGATGCTGGGGCCACATGCCTCCCTGGACCACGGCGAATAAAAGTTTATCTTCCCGAACCCGGGCCTGCTGGCACCTCTTGGCCCACCGTAACGTCAAGGCCCCGGATTTGACCACATACTCTTCACTGACGCCGTTCGCGGGACACTCATCTAGACAGATAAGAATATCAGCGTCCAGGCCCTCTTGTAAAGCAATTACCTTCTCCGGGGTCAAAAAATGAGCCGCACCATTGAGGTGTGACCGGAACGTGACGCCTTCCTCGGTCAGGGTGCGCAGGTTGGCCAGACTAAAAATCTGGAACCCGCCGGAGTCGGTCAAAATCGGGCCGGGCCAGTTCATGAAGCGGTGCAGACCACCCAGGGTCTGGACGGTTTCCACTCCGGGGCGCAGGTATAGGTGATACGTGTTCGCCAGAATGATTTGGGCCCCCAACCCCTGGAGTTCTTCCGGGGTCATGGTCTTCACCGTGGCCTGGGTGCCCACCGGCATGAAAACCGGGGTTTCCACCACGCCCCGGGACAAAGTCAGTTTCCCCAGACGGGCTGAGGAGTTGGGGTCGGTGGCTATGAGCTGATAGTCAATATTCACTGTTATATGGTTTCTTGGTTTTCGTTTTCCGCATAACAAGATTTATGTGAGAATGTCTCTCGCTGAGAGCCTTTAACCCGTAGGGCGGGAAAGCGAAGCGCATCCCGCCTTGTGTGGACCGGTTATTTTAATGGGGCACTAGGCCTGTAGCTACCATGGTTAAAGAATCAGCATGCAATCCCCATAACTATAGAAACGATAGCCCTGGGCAATGGCGGCCTGATAGGCCTGCAGCACGAACTCCCGGCCGGCAAAGGCGCTCACCAGCAGGAGCAGGGTGGATTTGGGCAGATGGAAATTGGTAATCAGCCGGTCCACGACCCGGAATCGGTAGCCGGGGTAAATAAACAAGCCGCAGAACCCTTCCCCCGGTCGCACCTGCCCGTCGTGATACTGTGCCTCCAACACCCGGACGCTGGTGGTGCCCACGGCGATAATGTTTTTCCCTGCCGCCCGGGCCCGGTTGATGGCCGCGGCGCTGTCTGCCGATAAAGAAAAATACTCCGGCAATAGACGATGCCGGGAATAGTCCTCTTCCCTGCACGGGCTGAAAGGTGCCGGGGCCGACGTGCAAGGTAAGATAAACAATCTCAACCCCCTTGGCCGCCAACTCCCGGAACACTTCGGGGGTGAAATGCAGGCCCGCCGTGGGTGCGGCCACCGCCCCGGTCTGACTGGCAAAAACGGTTTGATATCTGTGGGCGTCTGCTTCTCCGGCCGGCCGCCGGATGTAGGGCGGCAGGGGCATAGTCACCGATCTCGGCTAATACCAGATGAAGATCCCGGTCACTACTCTTCAGGAGCAGCGCAATTTCCCCGGACGGCTCAACTGCCGTTATCTCGCCGCTGAGTTCCGAACCAAAAAAGAGTTTTTGCCCGATCTTGGGTGGCTTGGAAGCTTTACACAGAGCCCTGGCCTCAGCCTGGCGCGGCAGCCCGCCGTTTTCTCTGAGCTTGGGCGGCGCCAGCAACAACGCTTCCACCTTGCCGCCGCTGTCCTTGTGCCCCCGCAGGCGGGCGGGGAACACCCGGGTGTTGTTCACCACCAGGACGTCCCCGTCACTCAACCACTCAGGCAACCGGGAAAAGCGGCTGGGCGCCATGGACCCGGCAACCCGGTCCAGAACCAGCATCCTGGCCTGATCCCTCTCAGTGAGCGGCTCCTGGGCGATCAGCTCGACCGGCAGGTGATAATCATAATCGTTAATTGACAGCATAATAGTTAAAATCAAGATTTAAATATGAAAAACTATAAAAAGTCAATATGGCAGATGATATAATTAATTTTTTGAATTTCCGGCTCCTGACGGCGAAGCCCAATCTTTCATCCTGGTGAGGTAAATATGCTCAACATACCCTTATGCATCTCCTGTAAGCACTTTCATCACAAATCTGTGGATACCAAAACCATGACCTGCGCCGCCTTTCCCGACGGCATCCCCGGGGTCATTCTCAGCAATGAAATGCCCCATTATCTGCCCGTGGTCGGCCAGGTGGGGGATTATGTCTATGAAAAAGATTGATTATCTGAAGTGAAAATTCATTATTAAGATTGAAGTGTCAGGGGGTGGTAGTCCCCTCACCCCCCTCCCCTTTCCCTAATTCGTGGTTTTTATATGAAAATGCTTCTGGCAACGGCTCGAAGCCCTTTCCCGTAGGGCGGGAAAGCGAAGCGCATCCCGCCGTTTGTCTCTAAGGGGTCAGCATTCTCATGCTTCGTCGTGATGTCTTACAAGGCTGGTGTCTTTTTCAGACAAGGTAACCCGGTTGCGAAAGAGTCCAGGATCAGGGCGAGTGTTAGGATAAGTGAGCGAAACTGCCCGATCAATAATCGTTAGAAGCGTCAGTCCACTATCGTATGGCCCACTACCAGCGCCAACACCATGGACAGGAAAAATATGGGGTGAGTATGTATTTGATAAACTTTTTTTCGAAGGTTCATGGGACATAACCTGAATTTTAGGACTATCCCAAGACCCATGAGAACCATCATCACCACCAGACCCATTTCCGGGAGAGCCGAAGAGTTACACCGGGATGTAAGCCAGTGCCACAAAACGATTCCCAGGATAACAGGATTCAGGTAGTAATGAAGAAACATCAGATGCTTTTTCTGAGAGCGATTAAAGCTGCTCAGCGAACTTTTTAGCTTAAGCCCCAAGGGAGTGAAGTTATTGACCCATCTAAATAAGATGCTCATGGCAATAGTCAAGTTCGCTCCAACTAAAAGCCACGCGGCAATCTGGCCAGCAGTTTCGTTGCCCTCATTATCTTTATCCAGAAAGGGGACGCGGTGCTGGTCTTCCCGCTCGACATGCCCCTTGCCTTTATGATCATCCTCTGCCAGGCTGTTGGCTGTAAACAGCCACCCGAAGCCGATCAAACTAGCCAACAGCAAAATTATGAATGTGACTTTCGGCGTTTTCATGTCCTTTTACTCCTTGGGTGAGTCGGTTTCGATCCCCATTAGTCAGGCTTGTCCCAACTTATTTAAAGAGAATGGCCATGAGTTGTTTGAGAAAAGCCATGGTTGCTTCCTGGAGAGCGTTGAGCTTCCACCAAAAACCCGATCCCGAGGAGGCAGTCTGATCCGCGGCCTGGGCCGGTTTTTTTTCAGCCCCTTCCTTGCCGGCCTCGGCAGGTGCGGGGGTAGTCTCCTGTTTGCCGGGCTTTTCAGGTTCGGCTTTCCCCGCCAGGGATTTCAAGGTATTGAATTTATCTTCAACGGATTTGACTTTATTTTGAATTTGGTCCTGGATGTCTTTTTGATATTTTTCTTTTTGGGCCTGAATGACATCCGTGATTTCCCCCAACACTGAAGGAGAATTTTTCTTGACCTCAGCCCCCGAATCTTGGGTGGCTTTGTTGGGGGATTGTTCTTGCCCATGGCCAGCCGCCGGCGGCATAATGACCATAACCACCAGTAATAAAGCGCCTATTATTGTTTTCATGACTTTTTCCTCTGGTTGTGTGGATTTAGAGTTAGGTGACCCCTGCAACCGAATCGGGTTAACTCAGCTATAGGCCGTTTTGGTCCGATAAACTGGTCGCTTTCTCAAGACCGATGAAAAATCAGGAAAGGTTAACGAAATCTTGATCGAGGTCGGATTGTCGAGTTAAGGCCCGACAGCGGAGCTAGGCTTGGGGAGGACGGTAGATCGTAAAGACTAACAGCTGGGGATTTAAGGTGAGGTGAGACAGGGAACATGCTAGGACCTGAAGCCCAACAATGAAGGTGCCATCTTGGACTAACAGGGCGTAGGTATCAAACTCGGGCACCTCAGCGCAATGGATAGTGGCCCCTTGCTTCGTTTCGGTGCAGGAATGCGCAGGCATCACCCAACCGGAAAGGAGAAGCATCGCTACTACCAAAGAGACAACCCTGAGTACCGTTCGATTTTCCCTTGTCATATTTTTTCCTTTTAAACTATATCACCCCTTTCAGAAAAACCAACCATCTTTTTTCACGAGCAATCTACACTTATCTCAGTCCAAGGTGTAAGACCCAGATCTAAGTTCCGGCTAATGGATTTTAAGACCTATTCCCAAGTCAATAAAAAGACCTCCTGGAGCTAACCTGCTCCCAGGCAGATGGCCAAGTCAATCGGGTGGAGGATGCTGAAATGGAAGAAATGGCGAAAAAATGGCACATATAAGACTTCGCATGCTTATTCTCATTGACCGCTAGGCTTTTTCCTCCAGTTCCACTTTGAGAGAGAAAAATTGTAACAAGTCTTTCAGGGAGAGGATTCCCACCAGTCGGTCCCCCTCGGTAACCAGGAGGCGGCTGCTGTTGGTCCGACTCATGATATCCAGGGCTTTCAGGGCATCGGTGTCAGGCGATATGTTGTTTTCCCGACTGAAGGAGGTGGAGAATTCTCCCACCGTATGGTTGGCCCATTCCTCCCGGGGGATTGACTTGATCTGCTGCGTGGATATAAAGCCCTGCAGTTTGCCGTCCGCCACGACGGGAAACATTTTATAGTGGAAGGTATAGACGTAGTCTTCCACCAGTTGTTTAATGCTCAGGTCAGGGGGGACTACCGTGGGGTTGGCTTGCATAAACCGGCGCACCGGTTCCCCTTCCAGGACTTGCCGGGCCAAAAGCTGCTGGTAGGACATTTTGGCCGCCCCCTGCAGGAAGAACCCTATCAGGACCCACCAGATGCCGCCAATGAAATTTCCCTGTACAATTTGCAAAAATCCCAACAGGATAAGAATGACGGCAAATGTGTGGCCAATTTGGGACGCGACCCGGGTGGCCCACCGGAAATCCTTTTTTACCGCCCACAGAATTGATCGCAGCACCCGCCCACCATCCAGAGGGAAGGCTGGTAACAGATTAAAACCGGCTAAAATTCCATTTATCGCCCCTAAATACCGCAGCACCCCAAAGACCGGCGTGGACGCCTCGAACCGTTGGGCCCAGAAGGCCAGGAAGGTGAAGGTCAGGGCTAAGATGATGCTGGTAATTGGGCCGGCCATGGCCATGAGAAACTCCACTTTCGGACTCGTGGGCTCATCCCCCATCTCCGCCACGCCCCCAAAGATAAACAGCGTGATCCCCTTCATGGGCATGCCATAATGGCGAGCCACCAGGGAATGGGCGAATTCGTGAATGATAATTCCAAAAAATAATCCCAGCACTCCCGCTATCCCCATCAACCAGTAGGCTTGCGGGGAAAGGTCTCTATAATAATGGGGAAAGAGACCTTCGGCCAGGGACCAGGTGATGAAAACTGCAATAAAAAACCAGCTGAGGTCCAGACGCACCTCAAAGCCGAGCAGATTGAAGATCTTTAGCCGTTTGCCAAACATAAATTTACTCCTGATTGAGGACTACTATGTTATTTCAAACCCAGCCAGGGCGCCAGCACGATCCCGATAAAATCTTGCAGAAAGTGCATAACCATGGGAGCCACCAGGCTTCCCCGCCAGAAGTAAACCAAGGCGAAGACTGCTCCCATGAATCCCACGGTAACCACCCCTGAAGCCCCTTCATAACCATGACCGAGAGAAAAAATCAGCGCCGACCACAGGACAGCCGTAGACGGGGTAAGTCGCACCTCCTGGAAGCGCAACAGCAAATAGCCCCGGAAGATGGTCTCTTCGGCAATAGCCACGATGATGACCAGAAAGAAGGCCAACGCCAGTTCTGCTCCACCTCTGGCCTCCAGGAAGGCCGGCATGGGATTCTTGGGAGTAGAGAATCCTGCGGCTTGCAGGTAGCTGTCAAGTAAACCGGCGGTCAGGAAGGTGGGCACGAAGAGGACGCTCCCCAGGACAACATCTTTCCAGCCATTCTTAAAGTTCCAACCCAGCCGTTCCCAGGACTCCCCGTTGCGCCAGAGAAAAAACAACAGCAGATTGACCAGACCCAGATCTCGCAGCATGGTGAAAATGGCCGTCAGCACAAAACTCTGGTTCTTCTGCCCCCGGATGAGAAAGAAGGAAAGCAGCATGGAAGGGATGATCAGGAAGAGAAAAACGGCAAGTTCATACGATTTTTCTTTGTACCTGTCAGAATTTTCATTAATTTGCATGGCTTTAGACCCTGTCAGAAGGTTGACGGGTGCAGATTGAGAAAAGACCGCCGGCTCTTCTGCCAAAGAGGGGGAAGCTGACCGAGATTAGAGAGCCCGCTGGGGAAATTCCAAGATGAAAGTAGCCCCACTCCCCGGTTTGTTCCTGGCAAAAAGATAGCCACCACTTTTATCCAGCAAGTATAAGGTTGTCCTGAGACCCAGTTGCGTGCTCTCTGGAGCTCGGTGTTTATCCGGCAGTATGAGGTTGGCCTTGATCTTCTCTAACTCCAGACCTGGTCCATTGTCGCTGATTTCTATCATTACCTTGTGAACACTTGCTGCTGCCGTAACCTGGATAGAGTCCCCATAGCGCATGGCATTACTCAAGAGATTCTGTAAGACAATCTCCATAGTGTATGGCTCGAAGGCAAAGATCAGAGGGGAAGTGGGTTCGTCCAGGGACTTGCCGTTAATTTTTACTTCAATCTCTTTGTCCTGGAAACGCAATTCCACTAGCTCCTGGATGGCATGACGTAAAACCGGGAAAAAATCCTGTGGCTCTGGGGTAAGATCGCAGCTTTGCAAGGCCTTCAAGAATACCAACTCCTCCGTCAAAGAGGTGGATAGACTTTTGGAGGCTGCTAATAAATTAAGCACGCTTCGCCGCAAGGCTTCAAGATCGGTGTGGTCAACGAAATCCGGCAGGCTGGAAATCTGTTCTTGTAATTTTTCCAGTTTTCTCCGGGCCCGGTCGGAGAACCCGCTTATACCCAAGGTCAGATTCTTATAATGATGCCGCAGGGCCGCCACCTGGATTTCAAATTCCTGGCGCAAGCCCTGGATACGCTTCTGGTTCTCCCGTAAGCGATAAAAGACAAACCCCAGAACCGCCCCAAAAATCAATCCGGTGAGACTGACCGCCGGCCACTCCCCCGGACTCATCGGATGAGTCAACAGATAGTGCCACCTGATGGGATTTCCCGATATGAGATATGCAAAGAGATTGCGAAAAAAGTCATTGAGGGGATGCGCCACGAGTATTTCGAAAACTGCGCCCAACAGCGCCCCGGTCATCAGATAGAACCCGGGATGACTGGGTTGGACCACAAGATTCAATCGAACCGGCTTGCCTTGTTCTTCAGTCATAATCGTCTACTATAAAAAGTACGTTTCTTGGACCGCCAATTTAGATTCATTTGGTGGATATGATTATTGTACTCTCTATGTCAAAAATTATAAACCTTGGACCCTCTTGCAACCTAGTTTTTTTGCCATCCTGAATGTCCTGCAGGATCATAACCTAATAGGGGAATGAGATTTTTCTCTACGCTCAAAATGGCCCGGGGGGAGAAGTGAATTTTGCCAGAGCCACATGTTTATAAACCTGATATCGGGGACAGACGGGAAGAAAGCCAGGCCGAAGAGACATTAAGATTGAATTATCCCTGTCTAATTGATAAAAATGAATCAGTCTCCAGGATGGGTAGTAGCCCATCCATGCCACTAGCAACCACGCCGGGTTATTGCCATGAGCCAAACTTGAGGACGACCGTCAAGCCAGCGCCGTCTCCCTGGGACAAGTATTCAACGAACTCGCCACCACGCCTGATGGTCTGACCACCACCGAAGCCGACCAGCGCCTCCAGACATACGGCTTCAATGAAATCGCCGAAAAGAAAAAACACCCTTTCCTCAAATTCTTCGGCTTTTTTTGGGGGCCCATTCCCTGGATGATCGAGATCGCCGCGATCCTGGCCGCTCTGATTCATCACTGGGAGACCTTTTACATCATTGTAGCCATGCTGCTGCTCAATGCCGGAGTGGGGTTTTGGCAGCGGCAAAAAGCGGACAATGCCATTGAACTCCTCAAGGAAAAAATGGCCCTCTTCGCCCGGGTGCGGCGGGATGGCGATTGGAGCCAGATTCCGGCCCGGGAGTTGGTTCCCGGGGATATCGTCCGGGTGCGCTTGGGCGACATTGTGCCCGCCGACCTCAGGCTCATCGACGGCGACTACCTCCTGGTGGACGAGTCGGCCCTGACCGGGGAATCCCTGCCGCTGGAAAAAACCGTGGGGCAGGAGGCGTTCGCCGGGGCTATTATCCGCCAGGGGGAGATGGACGGCGTGGTGGTGGCCACGGGCCTGAACAGCTACTTCGGCAAGACCGCCCGGCTGGTGGAAACCGCCCGGACCGCCAGCCATCTCCAACAGGCCCTGGTGAAAATAGCCGACTATCTCATTCTCGTGGGACTGCTCTTGGTGGTAATCATTGTCCTGGTCGCCCTGTTTCGCCATGAGAACCTGTGGGAAACCCTGGAATTTGCCCTGGTCCTCACTGTGGCCGCGGTGCCCGCCACCCTGCCGGCGGTGCTGTCCGTGACCATGGCCATCGGGGCCGGAGTGTTGGCCCAAAAGGGCGCCATCGTCAGCAAGATGATCGCCATCGATGAACTGGCCGGCATGGATGTGCTCTGTTCCGACAAAACCGGGACCATCACCCAAAATCTGCTGTCCGTGGGAGAGGTGAGGCCATTCCCCGGCTTTACTGCCGCCGAAGTCCTCACCCTGGCCGCCCTGGCCTCCCGGGAGGAAGATGGTGACCCCATCGATCTGGCCGTCATCAACTCTGCCGGCGCCGAAAATCTGGCAAAATTTAATATAACGGCATTCAAGCCCTTCGACCCCGTCTCCAAACGGGTGGAGGCCACGGTGACGGACGCCGCCGGTCAGACCTTTCACCTGAGCAAGGGGGCTCCCCAGGCCATCCTGGCCTTGCTGGCCCCCGACATCTCCCTGGCCACCCAGGTTGACGCCGTGGTCCAGGAATTCGCCGTCAAAGGCTACCGCACCCTGGGGGTGGCCCGGACCGACGCCACCGGGCAGTGGCGCTATGCCGGTCTCATCTCTTTGTCTGATCCTCCCCGGGAGGATTCCGCGGCCACCATCCAGGCGGCCCAGTCCCTGGGCGTGACCATCAAGATGGTCACCGGCGACCACCTGGCCATCGCCAGGGAGACTGCCCGCCAGGTCCATCTCGGCACCGACATCAAGACTCCCGAGGATTTCCTGGATAAGCCCGACCGGGAAGCGAAACTTCAGGTGGAAGAAGCCGATGGTTTCGCCCAGGTATTTCCGGAGCATAAATTTCACATCGTCGAGTTGTTGCAAATCGGCGGTCATATCGTGGGCATGACCGGCGACGGCGTCAACGACGCCCCAGCCCTGAAAAAGGCCGATGCCGGCATTGCCGTGGCCGGCGCCACCGACGCGGCCAAGTCCGCCGCCGCCATCGTCCTCACCCGACCGGGGCTCTCGGTGATCATCGACGCCATTCAGGAAAGCCGCAGGATTTTCCAGCGCATGCAGAGCTATGCCATTTACCGCATCGGCGGCATTCTGCGCGTCCTGTTGTTTGTTACCCTGTCCATTCTCATCTTTCAATTCTACCCGGTGACCGCCGTCATGATCGTTTTGCAGACGCTGCTCAATGACCTCCCCATCCTGGCCATCGCCTACGATCACGCCCGTCCCGGCGACCTCCCGGATACGTGGGAGATGCGGAAAATCTTGAGCATCAGCACCTTCCTCGGCATCATGGGGGTTCTCTTCTCCTTCGGCCTGCTGTATATCGGCCTGGAAGTGCTCCACCTGAACCTGGCGCAGATTCAAACGTTCATCTTTCTCAAGCTTGCCACCGCCGGCTACCTGGACATCTTCATGGGGCGCACCCGGGGATTTTTCTGGAGTCTCAAACCCGGCTGGCTGTTAGTCACGTCGGGAGTCCTCACCAGAATTCTGGCCACGGCCATGGCCATCTTCGGCTGGCTGATGACGCCTATTTCCTGGCAATTGGCCCTGTTGGTCTGGGGCTCGGCGATTTTGGAACTCCTGGTGACCGATCCGTTGAAAGTGGTGCTTTACCGGATACTAAACCACACTGGAATAATATTTCATAGATAACCATAAGTGGTTAAGAACATTTCTGGTAAACCTGATGAGAAGACTAAGAGATAATTTTTCAAGATGAGTACTCGCCAGTTATCCCGGAAACGTTATGTTAGGCTCTGCCCAAAATAATCTCGTTATTTTGGATAACTTATTCTATTTTAAAAGAAAAGCCACTTTCATCCTTCAATTTCGTATAGCCATGGAAAGCTGACTCATGACAATAATCCCAAAAAAATTGGGCGCGCCCAAGCATCCCTCCGAGATTCAGGTTTCTCCGGAAATCATGGCAGTAAGTGTCAGTGAGCCGGAGCAGGTATACCAGAAACTCGGGACTTCCAACCAGGGCCTGAGCGAAGCCGAAGCGGCGCGGCGGTTGGCAGAACATGGGCCAAATGTGGTGGCGCAGGATAGGCGGCACAACCGCTGGCGACTGTTCGGGCGGGCCTTGATAAACCCCTTAGTAATCCTACTTTCTATCTTGGCAACGGTATCAGCGCTAACCGGCGATTTACGGGCTACGGTGGTGATGGCCGTCATGGTGGTCCTGGGAGTGGTATTGCGGTTTGTCCAGGAAGCCCGGGCTGACACCGCCGCGGCCAAGCTCAAGGCCATGATTAGCGTGAATGCCACCGTGGTCCGGGATGGCCAAACCAGGGAGATCCCCCTGGCGCAATTGGTCCCGGGAGACGTGGTGCATCTGGCGGCCGGTGACATGATCCCTGCAGATGTTCGCCTCATTTCCTGCAAAGACTTGTTCATTATTCAAGCCAGCCTGACGGGCGAATCGTTTCCGGTGGAGAAGTTTGCGACCCAAGAGGCCTCAGAGGGCTTGGGACTCTTGGAATTGCAAAACATCTGTTTCCTTGGAACCAGCGTGGAGCGCGGCACGGGTGTGGCCGTGGTGGTGATGACGGGCTTGAAGACCTATCTGGGAAGCATGGCCAGCGCCTTGGTGAGCCAGGAGGTGCAGACCAGCTTCGACAAAGGGGTCACCCAGTTTACCTGGCTGATGATCCGCTTTATTCTGGTTATGGTGCCGCTGGTTTTTGTCATTAACGGCTTAACGAAGCATAATTGGCAGGAGGCGTTCTTCTTCGCCATGGCGGTCGCCGTGGGCATGACTCCCGAGATGCTGCCCATGATTGTGACCGTCTGCCTTTCCAAGGGCGCCATGGCCATGTCCAAGAAGCAGGTGATCGTCAAACGCCTTAATGCGATCCAGAATTTTGGGGCGATGGACATACTTTGCACCGATAAAACGGGCACCTTGACCATGGATCGCGTCATTCTGGAGAAACACTGCGACGTGACCGGGGAAGATGACAAGGGCGTTTTGCTGCTGGCATATTTGAACAGCTTCTTTCAAACCGGGTTGAAGAACGTCTTGGACCGGGCCGTCCTCGCACACAAGGAACAGGAAGACTCCTTCAACATTCCCAATTACCGCAAGGTTGACGAAGTCCCGTTTGATTTTGCCCGAAAAGTGATGTCGGTAGTGGTGGAAACCCCTGAGGGAGCTTATCGGCTCATTTGCAAGGGTGCCCCGGAAGAAGTCTTCGAGAGATGCGACCGTTTTGAATTGCAGGGTGAGTTTCATCCCATGGATCATCACGCCATCGGCGACATGGAGGAAGAGTATGAGCAGCTCAGCAAAGATGGCTTCCGGGTTTTGGCTCTAGGCTATAAAGACCTGGAACAGAAGCCGGCTTATTCCACCGACGATGAGAGCGATCTGATTCTCAGGGGGTACGTGGCCTTTCTCGACCCGCCCAAGGATTCCACGGCTCCGGCAGTCCGGGCCTTGAACGCCCATGGGGTCTCGGTCAAAATCCTGACCGGCGACAATGAATTGGTGAGTAGGAAGATTTGCCGGGAGGTCAAGCTCGATATCGACCATGTGCTCCTGGGAACCCAGATCGAGACTATGCCAGACGCCGAGCTGTCTGAGGCGGTGGAGAACACCACGCTGTTTGTCCGGCTTACCCCGGCGCACAAACAGCGGATTATCAGGGCCCTTCAGGGGCGCGGACACGTAGTCGGTTTTATGGGCGACGGCATCAATGACGCGCCGGCTCTACACACTGCTGACGTGGGGATCTCGGTGGACTCCGCGGTAGATATTGCCAAGGAAACGGCAGACCTTATTTTACTCGAAAAAAGCCTGATGGTGCTAGACGCGGGGGTAATTGAAGGACGGAAGATTTTTGCCAACATCCTCAAGTATATCCGCATGGGGGCCAGCTCCTCCTTCGGGAATATGTTCAGCGTGGTGGGCGCCAGCGCCTTCCTGCCCTTTGTTCCCATGGCCCCGATTCAGATCCTGACTAATAATCTGCTCTATGACTTTTCCCAGGTTCCCATTCCGGCAGATGACGTGGACCCGGAGCAAATCGCCAAGCCCCGCCCCTGGTCCATGAGTGAAATTTACCGGTTCATCGTGTTTATTGGGCCGTGCAGTTCCATCTTTGATTACACGACCTTTTTTATGATGCTCTACCTCTTCAACTGCTGGGACAACGCGGCCCTGTTTCAAACCGGGTGGTTTGTCGAGTCGATCCTTACCCAAACCCTGATTATTCATGTTATCCGGACCAACAAGTTCCCCTTCCTGCAAAGCCGGGCAAGTTGGCCGGTGATTGTCACCACCACGGTTATTATGATGATCGGCATGTGGTTGCCCATCTCGCCCATCGCCA
This sequence comes from uncultured delta proteobacterium, assembly GCA_963777875.1. GTDB lineage: Bacteria > Desulfobacterota > Desulfobaccia > Desulfobaccales > Desulfobaccaceae > Desulfobacca. The sequence continues at coordinate 59,707 of CAVZSK010000040.1, forward strand.
CCTACCTGGGCTTCAAGACCCTGCCCTCCCTCTATTGGCCCCTGCTGGCCCTGACCTTGCTCTGCTATGTCTTTCTGACCCAAGGGGTGAAAGTCTGGCTACTGCGTAAGGCCTGGATTAAATGAAGTGACCCTCAGTATGTTGAAATCTTGTCATACGCCCGTTGATTTTAGCTTAACATAGGGAAATAATAAAGGAATCTTGAATCATGATACATCTTTTTTACAAATCTATAATTATAGCTATGATTTCAATATGCTTGTTTGCTTTTTCATTAAATGCTGATTCTAAAAAACAAGGCATTAAAATAGCTATTCTTCCTTGCACGAATATAGTGATGACTTTTAAAAAATTTCATCCTCTGGTCGAATACCTGGCCAGGGAGACCGAACTAAAAGTAGAGTTAATGGTCCCAAAGGATTTCGCAGAATTCAAGAGTGAAATAAAAAACGGTGAGATAGATTTCGCACTCCAGGATCCTCACACCTATGTCAAGCTGGTTGATTTATTTGATCAAGGAAACCTTCTTAAGGCTCTTTCTATGGAAGGGGGAGCCACACAATACGGTGTGGTCATCGTCAGGAAGGACAGCCACATAACTGACATAAAGGAATTAAAAGGGAAAACGGTAATGTTTGGGCCTACGCTTTCGTCGGCTAAGTGGTTGGCAGCCAGGATATTGTTTGAGGACAATGGGATAAACCTCGAGAAGGATTTAAAGGCTTATTCCCATGGAGGCTGTTGTGAGGATATAGCCTTTAGTGTCTATCTGAAAGCAGTGGATGCCGGAGTGGTATGCGATCATTTTCTGGCCGAACATGAAGAAAAACAAAAGGAACTCGGGGTAGTGGCC
>CAVZSK010000041.1:0-53940 GCA_963777875.1 uncultured delta proteobacterium
AGCTGGCGATGGGGATGGGGGTCTTCGGCCTGGCTGCGGCTGGTTAGGGCAATCTGCAGGGTTTGGGCGGCGCTATGGGCGTCCTGGAAAAAAAGTTCGTAAAAATCCCCCATCTGGAAGAGGAGCAGACCGTCGGGATGCTGGGCTTTGATATCCAGATACTGCCGCAGCATGGGGGTGATTTTGTCGGGAGGGGCTTCGGTCATGGGGGTTATTGTATCTTAAAAGCAGGGGGATGAAAATAACAGAGGGGGCCAAACAGGAGCTTGGGCGAGCAATAATAGGTTCCCGAACGGAGATTGGGAACCGGTTTGTCAAAAAGTTTGACAAGTGCAGCATGGTGGTCGGCAAGGCTTTTCTTGACAATATAACCAATTAATGGCTAATATATAACCATGTCATGGACGGTTATCTTTTCCAGCAAGGCGGCAAAACAGATAAAGAGAATCCCGAGGACATCCGGGCCAGCCTGAAGTTTTTGATTAAAGATATTCAGGAGGGTGGTCCCGTTGTGGCGCAGTGGCCGAATTTCGGTAAGATAACCGGAAAGGATGATTGTTATCATTGCCATCTTAAAAAAGGGCGCCCCACATACGTTGCGGTGTGGCGGGTGGCCGACACAGTTATCAAGATAGTGGAGATCAGATATGTCGGAACTCATGAAGGTGCAGATTACCGGAGAATTTGCTGATATTTCGGTGCGGGTGCCGGCGGCGGAGTTGACGGCGTCACGGCAGTCATTGAAAATTTCTTGTCGTTGCTTGACAGCGCCGCCCAAGGAGATGAAGGCCGCACGTATACTGTTGACGGAAGTTTTCCCGGAAGGCATCCGCCCGATGGACGTGCTTAAAGGGGCACGTTATCGGGAGGGTCTCACCCAGGCGCAATTAGCGGCTAAAGTTGGAGTCAAAGCCACCAATATCTCGGAAATGGAAAGGGGCAAACGTCCCATCGGCAAGGAAATGGCGAAACGGTTGGCCAAGGTATTGAATACGCAGTATCAGGTTTTTCTGTGAGCCACAGGAACGCCTGAGAGTCATGTCGAGCACGTTCCCCAGTGCAATTTTTCATCCCTCCCTCTAACCTTCTCTTCACTCCACTGACACCTCCAGATTATCCCCCAGGCCGTTCGGGCCGATGACGGTGAGGCGATGGCGGCCCCGGCCCAAGGGCAGGGACAGTTCATAGGGCGGGCCGGTGGCGGCGTATTCCCGGCCGTCAATAAACCAGGTGATCTGAGGGAAGGGGGCCCGGCAGGCGGCTTTGAGGGACAAGGTGACGGCATCCTGACCGGGCGGCACCAGGAAACGGTCGCCGTTCAGGGGCGCAGTGATAGTCACCTGGGGATCTTTATTGGCGGCCAGGGCCGGGAAGAGGGTGTGGTGGAGATGGAGGGTGGGGTTGCGGCCTAAGGACAATTTTTTGTTAAGAGAATTGTTGTGGTGAGAAGGTTGGCCTGATGCACCCCTCACCCGGTTTGAGTGCTGAGGACTGAGTGGCTGAGGACTGAGTAAAAGATTCGGCAGCATCCGGCTCCCCGAAGGTGCGTTCGAGATCGGTATCAAAGCCGGCGAGACGATAGCGGCCGGCGCCGTGGTGCTCAAAGCGATCATGGAGCCAGCCGGCAAATTGCGTGGGCATGCGGTGCCAGGGTTCCTGGGAGTGGTGGTAGGTGCAGACGGCCTCGGGCTCGGTCCCGGCGATGAATAGCTCTTGGCGGCGGTGACGGCAACTTGGTCCGGGCGCAGGCCGGAAAAGGAACAAATCTCCTGGCTGGCAACCCCGACCGGTCTGCTGAAACCGGGAGTTCGGTCCGAAGGCAGCACGGCCGCGGCCAGATTGGCGAGGATGGGAGCCGCGGCCGTGGCGCCGCTCATTTTGGCCGAGGGGCGGCCGTCAAAATTTCCCGTCCAGACGGCCAGGGTGTATGCCGGCGTATAACCCACGGCCCAGCAGTCTCGATAATGCGTGCTGGTGCCGGTCTTGAGGGCCAGGGGGAAGCTCAGGGTTCATGGCCAGGGAGGCGCCGAAGGTACGGGCCCGGGCCATGGGGTCGGCCAGGATGTCGCTGATGATGTAGGCGGCCTGGGGAGAAAAAACCTGCTCCGGCTGGCCTGCAGGGACCGTATTTCTAATAAATTTCGCCGGACGATAAACGCCGCCGTTGGCGAGAGAGGCAAAGGCGGTGGCCAGTTGCAGGAGACTGACCTCGGGATTACCCACCACCAGCCCCAGGCCGTAATGGTCCGGGGGCGCTCCGGGTGATTGATGAGCTGCAGTCGGGTCAGGAGGTCATAGAAGGCCGGGGGGCCCACCTGGTTGAGCAGGCTGACGGCTGAGAGGTTGAGGGAATTGCCCAGGGCTTCACGCATGGAGATGGGCCCGTGGGCCACACGGTCGAAGTTGGCCGGAATAAATTCCCCCCTGGGGGTCCGGTAGCGTCCATCCACGTCTTCCAGGACATGGGCCGGGTTAAATCCCAGGTCCAGGGCCCGGCCGTATAAAAATGGTTTGAGGGTCGAACCCGGGGAGCGCCTGGCCGTGGCCCCGTTATTGAAGCCCTGATCCCTGGCCCCGTAGTGAAAAGAGCCCACCAGGGCCACCACCTCCATGGAACGGTTTTTGATGATGACGGCGGCGGCCTGGGAAACCCCGCCTTTCTGGAGGCGGGACCGGTGAGACAGGACAATGGCCTGGGCCCGGCGATGCAGATTCAGGTCCAGAGTGGTGTGTATAGACCCATGGGCGTTGGTTTCGGTTTCGGCCTGTACTAGGTTGACGAAATGCGGCGCTTCAAAGGGGAAGAGGTCGCCGGAGCGTACCTTGAGGCCGGTCTGACGGGCGGCGGCGCTTTCCTGGACGCTCAAAAAACCGAGTTGGGCCAGCCGGGCCAGCACCCAATCCCGGCGGTTCGAGAGCTTTTGGCGATGCGGCCCGAGAGGATTTAATCTGCCCGGGGCCTTGGCCAAAGCCGCCAGGACCGCGGCTTCAGGCGGCGTTAAGTGGGCAGCCGATTTATCGAAGTAGACCCGGGAGGCCGTCTCCACGCCCATGAGGTTGTTGCCCTGGGGGGTCAGGTTGAGATAGCAGCGGAGGATTTCATCTTTGCTCAGGGCCGCCTCGAGCCTCAGGCTGCGGAGCATTTCCACCAGTTTGTGGTAGTAGGTGCGGGGCGCCGGGTAGGCCAGGCGGGCGAGTTGCTGGGTAATGGTGGAGGCCCCGGACACGACCCGTCCGGCCCGCAGGTTGCTCCAGGCGGCCCGAACTACGGCTTTGACATCAATGCCGTAATGCTGCCGGAAACGGCCGTCTTCCGCGGCCAGGAAGGCGGCCACGACCATTTCCGGCAGGGGGCCGGGCGGCAGCAGCATCACCCGGCGGCCCTGAGCGTCTGCTCCCAGGCGGAGAAGGCGGTCCCGGGAGTCCAGGACCAGGGTGCCCGGTTCCGGGGTCAGGGCCTGGAGTTCGAAGCGGGAGGCCTTTCGAAATGGCTGGCCAGGGCGGTAAGGGCCAGGAGGATTAAGAGTCCGGCTGCCCAGAGCCAGGGCCGTTTGAGTGCTGAGGACTGAGGACTGAGGACTGAGTAAAAGACTGAAGAAAACATGTAGTTCCACCATGCCTCTCGAAGGGGAGGGGAAGTTAAAGGACAGAACCATCAAATAATTACCAAAAGGCGGGATGCGCTTTGCTTTCCCGCCCTACGGAGCTGAGAGTAGCGAGAATCTACCGTTTTTATCTGAGGTAAGATTTTTCACCACGTTTAGGATGATAAAAACACCTATTTCGCCAAACTAGTGGCTCCCAAAAATAAAACTATTTCGATACCCAATCTTTATAACCTGGAACGCTATTACTGCTACCTCCCTTTGATCGTCAGTGCCCCTTTGGGTGAATAGCCATAGACTTCGGGGTGATACATGGCGGCGGCTTTGGTGGCCGGTGGACAAAGTCACCGGCGCAGACGGCCCGGGCGAAATATTCAAAGAGGTAGTTCCCCGCGTAGACCTGATCTTTGAAGGCTAAAACCCGGTCACTGCGGATTTCGAAGAAATCGGGCCGTAATCGGAAAATGCCTTCGGGGGTGATGTATTCAAACGTATCGTTTTCCTGATTTTCTTCATCTTCATCCGGCTTTTGCTCCTCGGTGGCGAAGGCGGTGTTGACTGCCACCAAGCCCTGCGGGCAGGGGATCGTCCAGGACCAGATAACGCTGGTCTTTCCCCTTCACCTGGGCGAAGACCGTGACTTTCACTATATTCGCCGACCTTGATCTCGGGGGCGCCGTCGGTATTTTTGATCTGTTTCCAGACCTTGATACCGTGGGGTGGCCCCCTCAGCGGCGATATCGGTGCGGGGGGCAGTTAGTTCCACTTTGTAGAGCACGGCGCCCTTCCCAGACGTCTCCACACGAAATTCCGGGGTTTTCAGGAGGATCTGGGGATCCAAGGTGAGAGTGCGGAATCCCTTGGGATCCAGGGTGAGTTGCTGCCGCTGGCCTCCCGGCTGTTGGACGGTCAGGGCCATGGGGGCGGTCTCGAATTTATATCCCCGGAAATATTCCCCGAGAGCTAATAAGGCCCACCCGGTATCGCTGGTGGAAGTCCAGACTCCCTGATTGTCCAGGCCGCCCATCAAGGCCAGGGCTGCCTGTTCCGTAAAAGGATCGTTGGGCAGGATTATTTTGGCGGCCAGCAGGGCCAGAGCCGGACCACGGTAGCGGGCTTGGAAATCATCCTCGGCGGTCTCGCCGGTGGTCTCGGTGGAACCAGCTTGAGGGCCTCCTGAAGTTCCTTGGCAGACATGTAGTTGGCCTGTTTCCCGGCCAGCAACACCAGGATTTTGCCTTCCCGGCTGAGTTTGGGTATTCGCCTCGACCGCCGGCCTGGAAGGCGTCCCGGTCCAGGGCTCCGGTTAAAGACAGAATATAGGCCCCGTAGGCCCGGAGCATATTCTGGGCTCTTGGGACGAGGACCTGTTTCCTTTCAGGTAACCGGTGGCCTTGGCCAACGCCGGGGCCGGGACCTCCAGGCCATTATTTTTGGCCAGACTCAGGGCCATGGTGGCATAGACGGTGCCCCAGGGATGGACCTTCTGGCCGCCGGGCCAGTAGGCGAAACCGCCGTTGTCAAGCTGCATTGCCAATATCCGGCTGATACCCTTGGCCAGATAGGCATCGGTTTCGGCGAAGGTTATGCCGGGCACCAGGCCGTCGGCGATAACGCCCCGGAGGGCGGCCAGCCCCAGGACCCCGGAACTGGTCTGTTCCACACAGCCGTAGGGATACTTGAGGAGATACCGGATGGCGCCGGTCATCCGCAGGAAGGGTGATCCCGCCAGGGTCAAAACGGCCTTGACTTCGGCTGCCTGCCCTCCGGTTGCCGCAGTCACATACGACGGCAGGTTGAGCTTGAGGTCCTTAGATCCGGTGAGGGAGCCGAAGGTCACGGTGGTTCCCAACACCTGGCCGGAGTTGATCTGGAGAGTCTCTTCCACGGCATCGAGCTTACCCTGAAAATCCCCCTGGAACAGGGCCTGGGCCGGCCCCGGCGCCTGGGCAGTGCCCGTCACCTCGACCTTGACACTGTTCTTGGCCGGCGAGCTCGATCCGGGCGGCCTCGCTTCAAGAGTTTCAGCCCGCCTTCCGCGGCTGTCTTAAAGGTCATGGCCCCGCTGGTGGAGGTGGCATTGAAGGCGGCCACCTGGAAGCGGAACCGATCTCCCTGGGTAAAGAAGGCCGGCATCCCGGGCTCCAGGTAAAAGTCTTTGGTTACCAGAAAGGGACGCTGGGCACTGGCAAAACGGCTGCCCCGGTCCAGGACCACGGTATAGACCCGGTAGGTGGTCATGGTGTCGGGGAGGGTAAAAGACACCTTGGCCTTGCCCTGGCTGTCGGTCCGCAGAGCGGGGTTGAAATAGGCGCAGGGATCAAAACGTTTCCGGATTTTGCCCATCATGGCCTCGGCGCCGGGTTCCAGACCGCCCCCGCCGGTGAGAGGTTCATTCCGGGCCAGGGAGAAAGGCGTCTGGTGCATCAGCATGGTGCGCAACTCGCCGGTATAGACCCCCAGGGCCCGGTTGAACAGGACCAGGGACTCGGGATCGGGGTTTTAAAGGCAGTCAGCGCCAGCACCCTTTCATCCACTACTACCACCGCCATTTCTGCTTCCACGCCCCGACCGTCCCGGCCCTGGACGGTAAACTCCAACTCCACCTGGGCCCCCGGTTCCGCCTTCAGCTCCTTGAGATTGGGGCTGATCTTCACTTCCAGGCGCTCCGCCTGTTTGTGTACCGGCAGATTGAGATTGCCCCAGAAGAAATCCGGAGCCTCGTGGTCATAGCGGCTGGCAAAGGCTGGGAACTCTCCCCGGGAGGTTAACCCGAGGATTGAGACGTAGACATTGGGGGCGTATTCGGCTTTGATGGGAATTTCCAGGAGTTGCAGACCGGCGGGCGCGGCCATGACGCGATGCTTCAGCACCCCATTCTGCTCAGGGTGACCAGATAATGGGCCACCGGCCGCCGGGGGCTAACCATGATCCTGGCCTTCTGACCCGGTTCAGTACGCGGGGCGGTCCGCGGGAGTATGGCCAGGGACTGGTGTGGTTTTTCCTGATTTTCGTAGTCGTCCCAATAAAAATCACCGGTCACCTTGTAATTCGTAGAGGAAGCAAAACTTCGGCCTCGCTCATCCACATAGGTGAACGAGATAAGATACTCCCCTCCCGAGCTGAAGTCAAAGCGGAAACCGGCTTCACCGTTTTTTAAGGGAAGTTCATTGGTGAACAGCTTCCGCCAGATTTCCTGATAGTCCCAGTAGACGTCTCCCTGGTCATTGCGTTTGGCTGACGTAGGTGCTGCTCTTTGTAAAACTTCGGCCCGGACCCGACCTTTAGTGATTTTTTTCGCCTTTGTGAGTGACGATGGTCTTGAGGCGCTGGTTTGTCACCGGCCCGAATCTCTCCCACATGGTCTCGATTCCCACTAAAATTTCCGGGTCGACCTGGAAGTCTTTGGTAATTGGGCAACTGACTGGCCGTCGAAGTCGACCACCGTCGGCAGTTACCGCCAGACCCTGCAGGCCGGACAGGACTTTGGGGTCTAAGGGAAATTCCACGGTCGCCTGGCCGTTTTCATCCAAAATGGCCTGGCCGCTCTCCAGTAACTCCGCTTTGTCGAACTCGTAGGAACCAAAGGTAAAATCATCAAATCCCGGCACCTGGTAGCTGGTCTTGGCCGTATTTACCTTCCAACGCACCTGTCCATGCTTGACCGGACCGCCGGCATAATAGGAACCGGAAATGTTGATACGGACAAACTCCCGCAACTCCGATCGGTTGACGTAGCGTTGTTCGGGTCGGGAAAAACGCTGGAAAGAAATTTCCACAAAATGCCGGGGAGGTTTGAAGTCCTGAACCTGGAAGGTGCAACTGGCCTCCTGGGCCGGCTTCTGGAACTGACATCGTGGGGGGCACTTTCGCCCTCTGCCGCGGTTGGTTTATTTTCGACTGCAGCCGTCCCGAGGTCGAGTTTCATGGTCAAGGTGTACGTTCCCCGGGGCAGATGGGGCTGAATTTCCAGCTCTCCCCAGGCGCTGCCGAACTCTGATAAGGAAACGTCCCGGGAGTAGACCTCCTCGCCCTTGGGACTGGTGATCACAAAGCTGTATTGGCCGGGACCGGGGGGAACAATGGCGCCGTCCCGGTATTCCCGGATGGTGCCCTTAAATGAGACCTTTTCTCCCGGGCGGTACACCCCTCGATCCGTAAAGACATACCCCCGGCGGTTTTTTACGGCCTCCCCAGGTTCCACCTGCCAGACCCCTGCCGGCGTCAGGTTACCCTGAGGTTTAACCGCAATGTAGGACACATCCCCGGCAGGACCCGGCCATCAGGAAGGTGATCTGGCGATGGTCCACCGGCCGCTTCACCATGCCGAACTGTCCGGCCTGTTTGAGGTTTAAGCCTTCCAGTTCCCGGCTGCCAAAGGTAAGGATGCCATCCGAATCAGTCTGACCCAGGGGAAAGACCTCCAGATCCCGGGTAAAGGCCAGGATCTGAGCCCCGGCCACCGGGGCGCCGGTTTTTAGGGAAGTGACCCACGAGCAGCAGACCCGATTCGCTAACTTTGTAGGTCAGGCCCAGATCAGTGATGCGGAACAGTTGGGGGGGCCCGGCCGGTTTTCCTTCTCGGTGTCCATCTTGCAGCCTGATCAGCTCCAGGGAGCCGGTTTCCTTATCGGGGCGGAAGGTCAAGGGCAGAGAAAAGGCCCGGGGCTTGTTCTTTTGACCCTGGGTGGCAAAGAGCTGCTTGTCTTGTCGGGCGGGGTGAGGAAAATGGGCATGATCCCCTTCCAGGGCGACTGGCTGAAAACCCCCCCGGTTTTACCCTGGACCAAGGGCATCAGCTCTTGGGCCCCGGCCTGGAGCTGAGTCAGCAGACTCTGCCAATCTCCCGGGACCTGCTCATAGGCCACCGCCAGGGGGAGGAGAATTGGCGGGACCTTGATGCCTTCCAAAATCAGCGCTGTCCAGGTTTCTCACCCGGACCTGGAGTAACTGGCGGCTGTCCCGTTCGATGACGCTTTTTTGGTCGATAAACTCGGCCCGGGGCGCCATATCGGGCAGGAAAAAGGAGTTGCGGCTTTTGATGTAGGTCCGCCGGTTATAGGTGAAGGTATCCGGCAGGTTCAAAACGTAATTGGACCCGAATTTGAAGGCCCCCCGCAGGGTCAGGACGCCTTCGTCACTGACCGTGGACTTTTCCCAATTGATCTTGACCGGGGGAACCAGCTGGAGCTTGGGTCTGATTACCTCCAGGGGGATGGGTTGGCTGAAGACAATCCGGACTTCCTCTTTCCCGGCATCCGGGTTAATTTGGACTATAGTGAATTGCTTTTCCGGGTTAAAGCCCGGCACCTGGCCGGCTACCTGGCCCGGGGCCGGATACGCGCCAGGAGCAGCCCCATAATCAGCAGGGACCAAAATATCGGTTTTCCCAGATGCCCCTGGAACTGCCATGTCATTCTCCTGACGATAAGCATTGTGAACCGACCCTGTTTTTCACCCTTCACGACTGCCTCCCACCCTTCTTCGTAAAAAAAGCCAGGTTTAGACCTCTGCCTCAAATCCTCAGACAACCTGATAGAATCACTATATCAAATTTCCCCGCCAAGTTATCAGGGAAAAAATTGAATCCTGGGAAAATCTATGTTAATATCTTCAAGTATAATTTTTTTCAAAAATAGCATACCTTCTAATGTTGTCAGGAGATTAATTATGGGCGGTGAGTTGATCGAACTGGAAAAAAATGCCGGTTATCAGGCGGTACTGACCTACTTACAGGATTACACCAAGAAAGTCAGAGATATCCAGGAAAAATATGCCTTCAGTAATAAAGATATTATGAGCCCGAGACTCATTGATAATCCCAAGTTGTCTTCAGAAGAGCTGGCTACCTTAGCAGATTTGAAGCGGAAGTTGGATAATATCATTCATGAAGTAGCTGAAAGAGTAGAGAAACATCGGGTTATTTCTTATGATGATTATCCAAAAGATATGAATTAAACGCTTATGATAGATTAAGAGTAAATTCATTAGTCGGTTCAGTACGGGATATCAATAAATCAATTCAAAAGATTAAATTTACCGGTGGAAAACTTTTCTCGTTGTAATAAATTCATTATAAATGAATTGGATGATGTGTTTACAAAAGGAGATTTTAACAGGGGCAAGATGTTTGTCCTGGGCAATATTCTGCTTATTTACGAGTTAGCCAATTACCTGATAAATTTTCTGGAAAAATTTAAATTGGATGGTGTTGATGAAATCTTGCAATTATCTCAGAAAGAACTTGGAAAAATCAACACGACCATGCAGGCCCTGCAGAAATTAAAACTTGACGCCGATTCTCCCGAGATTGATCCCAAGGTCAAGGAACAGGTATTCACCAATCTGAATGACAGGGAAAGATCTTTGGAAACTTTTAAAGATGAATGGGACAAGTACACTGCGGGCATTAACGACGTCCAGTCCAAAGTCGGCAATCTCAAGGAATAGATCCCGACCTTGAAATTAATCCGGGACAATGCGCAAAATCAATTGGATTTTTTTGAAATCATGAAGATTTTCGGGGTGATGATGGTTGCCGAGACCGTGCGCAAAAATCTGGAGACGCTGGAAATCGTCACTCCGCCTTTGGATGAAATTCAATTGATTTTCGCTGCCGCCCCACAAGGTCCATACCCTCATTGGTTTATCCCAGGAGCAGGGGTCCAGTCGGATCGGGTGAACGGTTCATTTTCAAGACTAAGGGGCAAAGAAATTTCGTGACCTGATCTAACTTGTAGAGGAGTTTTGGGCATCAACTCGAAATACGCCAAATATTCCACGGAGCAACTGGAAGTTATCTTATCTCATCTCACCGACCCGGATGAGAAGGGACTGGTCAAAAAGGAATTAAGTGAGCGGTATTACCAGCATTATCTGATGTTGGCAATACTCCCGATGATCAGCCGTCACCAGCCGGCAGCCCTGCCCAGGCAGCGCCATCTCCGGAGGGGGCGGGCTTGGCAGAAGATCACCTGGCCACAGGCGGCCGGCTCGAAGAAGATCCTCCTCGTGGACGCAAGACCTGGCCGGCCTTGCCGAAGTGGCGCCGATTAAGCTGACCTCACCTGCCTCTCAAGGGATTGGCGCCGACCAGGCAGAAAAAACCACCGCTGCGACAACCGCCAAGAAGAAGTATTGCTTTATCGCCACTGCTGCGTACGGCTCCCCATTCGCCCAGGAAGTGGTGCTGCTGCAAACCTTCCGGGACAGACACCTCGGTGGGAATCCCCTGGGCGAGAAATTCATCCGGGCCTATTATCGCTCCAGCCCCTGTTTAGCCGGGCTGATAAGACAACATGAGGTCTTGAAACTGCTTACCAGGTATCTCCTTACCCCCATAATCCTCCTGATTAAAAAAACACCGAGTGACCCAAGGTCTACCTGACAAAAAACGGGAAGCGAACCTTTAGCTGCGCCTCCCGAGTTTATTCCAGAATAAATCCAGTGATAATATTACTGCGGGGTATTGGCAACCGGGGTTTCCATCTGGGGCTTCAAGGTATGGAGTTCACTCTTTAAGAGTTCCAGATCATGGTGTAATTGACGGTTGGTCTGGCGCAGTTTGAGGACTGCCAGCAGGCTGTACAGACCAGTCACCAGGATCCCGATAAACAAGGTAAAGGTCAGAATAAGCCACAAAGGGTGGGAGACGCTTTGAAAGGAAAAAAGACCGAGATTGAGTTTAAATTGCACCGGGTGATTTAAGACATCGAGATTCTGCCGGATCAACAGGAAGGTCAGGATCAGGACCACCACCGCCAGGATTATCTTGAACTTACGCATTATTTTTCTCCATCCGTTAACACTTCAAAGTGGGGCAGCAGCTTGAGATACGTGGCTTGAAAATGCTCGGGAATGACTCGAACGTCGGCAAACACCGGCACGAAATTGGTGTCACCCAGCCAACGGGGCACGATGTGGAAATGCACGTGGGACTCCACTCCGGCTCCGGCCACAGCGCCTAAATTCAGGCCCACGTTGAAGCCGTCCGGATTCATTACCTGCTTTAAGATCTCCAGGGACTGGCGGACTTTAAGCATTAGATCCAAAAGTTCCTCATGTTCCAAATCGCTTAAACTCGGAACATGCCGGAGCGGCGACACCAATAAATGGCCGTTGATATAAGGAAACTTGTTCATCATAATGCGGGTTAGCCGCCCGCTGAACAAAATGAGCCGTGATCTGAGGTCTTCCGGCTCCCAGGGGCAGAAGATACACCCCGGTGGTTTGTCTTCCCCGAGAATATATTCCATGCGCCAAGGTGCCCATAATGGTTTCATAGTCGCCTACCCGAATTTATTGAATCAATGAGGAGTTACCTGGTTTCGATGGTTTGCTGAAGCTGACTGCTGAAAGCTGCCCGCCAAATTTGGCAGCTGACATTTTAAAAATTCATTATAGCAATTTTATCTCGAAGTTCAACCCGTTTTCGCCAGGGTAAATGCCGCCCGCACCTGTCCCACAATTTCCTGGCGGTGATTCTTGAATGGACCGGCCGGTGATAGGCCGCCAGTGCGGCTGTGGCTTCAGGGGTGAGAACGTTTAGTTGAGCGAGTGTTTCAATGGCCGAGGGGTTGAGTCCCCGGGCGTGGCCGTCTGAGACTTTAATGGCCGCCCCTACCCCCTCATGGATAAGGGCCAGGGCATAGCCGCCTTCAGCCCCGGTCTTGGCCACCACCCGGTTGGGCAGGGCCTGCATGATGTCGGTGCAGAGGCGGCCGTCTCCGGCGATGAGGCGGGGATGGTCCAGGCAGGCCCGGGCCAGGGTCGCCATGGCCTGGGTGAGAGGCCCGGCCGGCAAGTTACCTTGGGCCGCCCCGGCAAATTTGGCGTAGGCCATGGCGATACGGCTCAGGGGAACATAAAAAACCGGCGCGCCGCAGCCGTCGATGGCCACGGTAATCTGGTGCACCGGGACTTCGGTAACCTCGGCGATGGTCTGCAGAATGAGCTGTTGGACCGGGTGTTGGGTGTCCAGATAATTCTCCACCGGCCAGCCGTGGTGGACGCAGAGGGCTAGCATGGCGGCGTGTTTGCCGGCGCAGTTGTTGTGCACGGTGGCCGGGGATTGGCCGGACTTGACCAGGGCCTGGGCCGTGGGCCGATGCGAGGGGGCGTGAATGCCGCACTGCAGGTGGGCAGGGGTCAGACCCAGCCGGGCCAGGACCTTTGCCACGATGGCCACCTGAAAATCCTGGCCGTTGAGGGAGCCGGAAAACAGGGCCAACTCTTCGGAGCCGAACCCGAAGGCCTGGGCCGCCCCGGTGGTGATTATGGGCAATGCCTGGATCGGCTTGGCCATGGAGCGCATACAGACCCAGGTCTCGGGGTTTCCCAGAGATGCCACCAGGTTTCCCTGGGGATCGGCCACGGCAATATCGCCGTAATGGCTGCTTTCCACCCGGTCGCCCCGGGTGACTTCCACGAGGAGTGCTGGCATGATTGTGTGCTCCTTTGCAGCAGAGGGCGCCCCCCGCTCTGGTCTGGCGGAGGATTGTGCTTTCAATGTATCGAAACTTCTACCGGGAAAGCAAGGAGAATTTAACTGGGCCGGGCCGGCACTACAGAGAGGGGTCACAGAGGTGCAGTCGCTTCTTAAAGAGAGGCGCGTTCCAGCAGCCAGGCCACCCAATTGAAACTGATATGCGGCGGCAGTTCCGGGTGGGTGAAATATTTGACCAGACGGCGGCTCAGGGTCCACCCCAACTGCTGGTAGCTTTCCAGCAAAAGCTCTTCCTGGTTGTCCCGGAAGCCCGAGAGGATCAGCCGGCCGCCGGTCGCGGCCAGGCGGTGCAGTTCCGGCACCTTGTCCACCTGCACTTCCCAGGGCAGGTTGGCCGCCACCAGGTCAAAGCGCCCCTGCAGACATTCGCTGGAGCCCTGAATTACCTGGATGGCGCCGGCCAAACCGTTGTCCCGGGCATTCTTCCGGGTGGCCCGGACCGCCCGGCCATCAATATCCAGGCCCGTTACCTGGGAGACCCCCAGGGCGGCCGCGGCCAGACACAGGACCCCGGTGCCGCAGCCCACCTCCACCAGGCTAGGCCCCGGTCTCTCTGCCAGCGCCCCGGTGAGCAGGTCCAGGCACAGGCGGGTAGTGGGATGGCCCAGGGGAAAAGCCCGGCCGCTCTTGATCAATAAGACTTTTTCAGACGCCGGCGCGCCGTGCCCTTGCCGCCGGTCGCCCAGCACCAATCCGGGGCCTAACCGATAGAACCAACCCGGAGCCGTCGGTTCAGTTGCTATGGGATTTTTTAATACGGTTGCCTTTGACCATCACAATTCTTGCCGGGGAAAGGTGGCGCGGCCCCAATGCCTAATTTGTCTACTCAGTGGACAACACATTAATTTATCTGCCATGATCCTTCATTTCTTGGTTGTTCATACTTTGAAGGATAATAAGTGCCCTGTCAATACGTTATAGTTCATACAGCCGTTATGTTGTCACAAAATTTTTTACAAATATTTCAAACAATTTCCCATTGCACCCTAAGGGAAAAACCATTAAGCTTATTAAGTTATTGAAAAAGGCGGCTTTAGAGAAGCTGACGATATGAAGGGAACGGAGGTAACGTTATATGGCACGGAAAAAAATCACCGTTGTCGGGGCCGGTAATGTGGGCGCCACCGCGGCGCATTGGGCCGCGGAAAAGGAACTGGGCGACGTCGTCTTAGTGGACATTGTTGAGGGTATGCCCCAGGGCAAGGCCCTGGACCTGATGCAGGCCCGGCCCATTTACGGTTTTAACGTCAATATTGTGGGCACCAACGGTTATGACGAGACTGCGGGTTCCGACGTGGTCATCATCACGTCCGGTCTGGCCCGGAAGCCGGGCATGAGCCGGGAGGATTTGCTCAACAAGAACACCGAAATCGTGGGCGGGGTGACCAAGGCCGTGGCCGCCAAGAGCCCCAATGCCATCCTCATCAACGTGGCCAATCCTCTGGACGCCATGTGCTACGTCATGAAAAAGGTCAGCGGCTTCCCCCGGGAGCGGGTCATGGGCATGGCCGGTATCCTGGACACGGCCCGGTTTAAGTGCTTTTTGGCCATGGAACTGAACGTGGCGGTGGAAGAGATCCAGTCCATGGTGCTGGGCGGCCACGGGGATGACATGGTGCCCATCCTGAGCGCCACCACCGTTTCCGGTATGCCCATCACCCAGTTCGTCAAAGACCAGGCCCGGCTTAATGCTATGGTGGATCGGACCCGCAAGGGCGGCGGCGAGATCGTCTCCCTGCTCAAGACCGGCTCGGCTTTTTACGCCCCTTCGGCCGCGGCGGTACAGATGGCCGAAGCCATCCTCAAGGATCAGAAAAGGGTGGTGCCGGTGTCGGTTTATATGGACGGCGAATATGGCCTCAAGGACATCTTCTTCGGCGTCCCGGTGGTCCTGGGGGCCGGCGGCATCGAAAAGATCGTGGAACTGCCCCTGAATGCCGACGAGCAGGCCCTGCTGGTGAAGTCGGCTGCGGCAGTCACCAAGACCCGGGACGAGCTGCCGAAATTATAAAAAGAGATACACCAAATATTGAGCCCTGGCCATATCATACCGAGTTGCGATCAAAGGACAATTTTGGGTAGGCGCAGGCTCAGCTTGAGTCTGGAAGGCTGGAAAGCCTGTGCCACCTTTGACAGCACATTGGTATCAACAACATTGATACAATCAGAACCATAAAAAAAGGGCGGTTGATTTATTCACCGCCCTTTTCCCTTGGATTAATTTTCTCTTTTCGTTTTTAGACGAGGAACTCTGTCTCATCCCATTCCGGGATGTTCACTTCCTTCAAATCATCCAAGAGGTAGGTCCGCTCGTTGCGGCACAACACCCCTAAGGACAGGCAGATGATGGTCCACAAATGCACGGTGCCGAAATGCTTGGGCGCATGTTCGGACAATTCGTGAATCTGGGCGTGGCAGTTGTGGCAGGGTGCGACGCAGTAGTCGGCATCGGTGGCGACGATCTGGTCCAGCTTCTTTTGACCGTAGGCCAAACGCTCGTCCTTATAGGGATTCTGCAGGAAGCCGCCGCCGCCGCCGCAGCAGTAGTTGTTGGACATGTTGGGGGTCATATCCACAAAGTTCTCTTCCCCCACTACTGATTTCACGACAAAGCGCAGATCCTGGGCGCACTCATCGCCGAAGCTTTTCCGGATGATGTTGCAGGGATCCTGCACCGTGAATTTGATTTTGAGATTTTTATTCCAATCGGAATTGACCTTTAGTTTCCCCTCCCGAATCCATTTGGCGTACCAGGTATAGATGCTGACGATATCAATCTTATGCGGGAGTTTGAATTTTTGCTGTCCGGCCCGGACAGCGAACGTGATGTGGCCTCACTCGGTGTTGAGGAATTCTTTACACCCCAACTCCACCGCCTGATCCAGGGCCAGCTTGGTTAAATGTTTCCAGGCATCGTCGTCGGCCAGGAACATGCAGTAATTTTCCCCGCCCCAACCTTTGCTGGGATAGGTCCAATCCGCGCCCACCGAGATGGAGAATCTTCCAGAGCGGTCCTAATTCATCAGGTTCGGTGACCGGTTCCCGGGAGTTCTGGTTCAGACAGAAATACGCGCCTTTCTTGTCGATGGGCGCCTGCAAGTCTTCAAAACCAGGTTGCTCCCGAATCACTTCCACGCACGTCGTTGACGATAAACTCGAAATCTTCCGGCCGGGTGCCCATGGCGCTGCCGGTGTCGGTGGTTAAGGCCGCATCGCAGGAGCGCAGAATACCCCGGGGCCGTTCTTCCCGGGGCCAGGATTGCCGCATATTGTAGACCAATTGCGGAATATTGACATTCATGGGACAGGCATGGACACAACTGGTGCACATGCTGCACATCCAGGCCCAGGGGGTCTTCTTGAGTTCCTCATCCATCCCTAAGGCCGCCATGCGCACCACTTTGCGTGGATCCATGCCATGCAAACCGGTGGCCGGGCAACCCGCCGCACACGTCCCGCAGGTCAGACAGGCATTGAGATTACCCCCATCCGGGAGCTTCTCCATGACAATGTCTTTGAAGGACTTTTCCTTCTTTTTCTTGATTACTAAGGGTTCTTTCGACATTATGTACCCCTTTTATTGGGTTTCCACCAAAATTACTTATCCATAATTTTGTCTAGATAAAATATATAACTATTGACCTTCGTTGTCAATAACCAGCGATCCGGGCTCTTGCTAACGCCCATGGGTGATTGTATTCGCAGCCTTCAAACCTGTCAAGTCTGTAATCAGACCTGGGGCCGGGGATACAAGCCGCCGCCCTTTACCAGTTCGGGCACCTTTTCTTCCCATTCAATGGCCATGATATGGAAGCCTTTGACCCCGGGCAATTCCTTCAGCTCCTGGATCATTTCGATGGCCATCTTGATGCCTTCCTCGGCCTGTTTTTCTTTGGGCACACCCTTTAACCGGTCGATGAGGTTATCCGGCACGTCCATCCCCGGCACCTTGCTCTTCATATACCGGGCCATACCCAGGCTCTTGAAGGGTGTAATGCCGGCCATAATATAGGTTTTGTCGGCATAGCCCTTGTCCACCGCGATCTTCATCCATTCCTTAAATTTGGGAATGTTGTAGATACACTGGGTCTGGATGAATTCCGCCCCGGCATTGATTTTCTTCCCCAGCCGCATGGCCCGCAGTTCCACGTTGGGACCGGCAAAGGGGTTTTCCGCGGCGCCCACGAATATGTTCGGGCGCACCTTCATTTCATAGCCGCTCAGGAGTTTGCCTTCATCCCGCATCAACCTGACGGTCTGTAACAATTGTACGGAGTCCAGGTCGAAAACGTTGGCCGACATGGGGTGGTCGCCGAAGCTCTGATGGTCGCCGGTCAGGCAAAGCATGTTATTGATCCCGAAAGACGCGGCCCCCAGGATGTCGCTCTGCATGGCGATGCGGTTCCGGTCCCGGGTGGTCATCTGCAGGACCGGTTCCACGCCCAATTGCTTCAGCCTGATGCAGGCAGCCAGGCTGCACAGGCGCACCACCGAAGTTTGGTTGTCGGTAACGTTAACCCCGTCGACAAAATCCTTGATCAATGCCGCCTTATGATCGATCTCGGCCCCATCGGCGCCCCGGGGCGGGCCTACTTCCGAGGTAACCCCTAACTGGCCCGAGGCCATGATTTTTTCTAATTTACTGGGTGTCTTTGTGCTCATTCCCTACTTCCTCTCTGGCAATCTTCACAGGGCCGCCACTTGCCGGGCGGCCCGAACTAGCTTATTTAGTGGGCGCCCCCGTGCTGAGGCTCCCCTTTCCGCAGATCTTCCCGGATAATAACCCGGGGGCCGCCGTCCCGGCTGGTCCGCCAGTTCTTTGGGTCCACCGGATCTATAAACCGCTGTAACTGCCCCAGGGTCTCCAGGCGTTCATAGATGAGATGCCAGCCGCAAGGGGTGTCCTTGCTGATTTCGCATTTCCCGGCCTCGGAACCGCCGCAGGGGCCGTTCAGCATCCGTTTGGAGCAGCGGGCGATGGGGCAGATGCCGCCGGTGGTGCCCAGGACGCACTGGCCGCAGCCGGCGCAGCGCTCTTCAAACAAGCCCCGGTCGGCATTGATGCCCATAAAATGAGTGTCGACGCCCGGGAAAACGATTTTTTTGTTATACATCTCAGTCAGATATTGAATGCCGCAACCGCAGGCAATAGAAATGACGGCGTCGGCGTTCTCCACCATGTCCTTCAATTCCTCGAGGTACTCTTTGTCACACTGCCTGGTTACGGTTGTTTCCACCACCTCATGGTCCTTACCCGCCTGGGTGTAATACAGGCGCAGGGCCGAACCCAGGACTTGGGCTTCTTTCATGCCACCCGCTTCGCAGACGGTAACGCAACCGTCGCAACCGGCGACCAGGACCTTATTGTAATCTTTGACAAAGTCAATAATCTCTTCCAGTGGTTTTGGTGTTGCCTTTATCATCAGGCTGCCTCCTAAAGCCTAAGCGGCTTTCTTTTCATGAGCTAAGCGGATGGGGCTCGGCCCTAAGTTTTTGATCCGTTCGTCGAATTCTCGACAGATTTCGGCCCATCTGGTTCCCTGCCCGGCAGAGAGGTTATACATTTCCACCCGGTCCTTACCCACACCGGTCTTCTCCAGGATATCTTTGGCACGCCCCACCCGTTTCCGGGCAAAGAGGTTGCCGTGCATATAGTGACAGTCGCCTTCCAGGCAGCCGGCCACGAAAACCCCGTCTGCCCCCTGCTCCATGGCCATGAGGATATGAAGCAGATCCACCCGGCCGGAGCAGGGAACTTTAATGATATGGATGTCTGTGGGATACTGCAGTCGCATCGAACCTGCCAGGTCCGCAGCGGAGTACGCTCAGTAACTGCAGCAGAAAGCAATGATTTTGGGTTGAAATTCCATCTTTCACTCCTTATTCGAACGCCAGAATGCTGGCAGCTATTTGATCATCCTCGTAGTGCGACAACTGAATGACCTTCGCCGGACACTCCGACGCACAAATGCCACACCCCTGACAGATGGCTTCGTTGATCTCCGAGACGTTGGACTCGTTGATCTCCGGGACATTGTAAGGGCAGCTCCGGACACACACCAGACAGGCGGCGCAGCGGCTGGGATCCACGTGGGATACCACCCCGCTGATGGTCTGTTTGGTGTCCGACAGGAAGCCGCCGGCCCTGGCCGCGGCCGCCATGGCCTGGGCGATGCTCTCGCTGATCAGCTTCGGGGCATGGGCCAGACCGCACAGGAAGATGCCCTCCGAAGAGAAGTCCACCGGCCGCAGCTTGGCATGCGCTTCGATGAAATAACCGAAGGCGTTGCGCGGCAGTTTCAACATGCTGGCGAACTCTAACTCATCATTGGCCATTACCCCGGCGCTGAGAATTAAGGCATCCGGATTGATCTTCACCGGCATCTGCAGGACATGGTCCACAAAGGTGACGCTGAGATTGTCGCCTTCTTTGGTGACCTCGGGCATGCGCTCCGGATCAAAACGGGCGAAGATGACGCCCAGGTCCCGGGCCTTGCGATAGTAGTCTTCCAAAATCCCATAGGTCCGCATATCCCGGTACAGGATCACCACGTCCATCTTCGGGTTCATTTCCTTCAACTGCAAGGCGTATTTCACCGCGCCCTGGCAGCAGATGCGGCTGCAGTTGGGATTCTCCTCATTCCGGGAACCCACGCACTGGATAAAGACGGCCTGATCCCACTTGGCCACCTCAGCCTTGCTGGCATGAATCTTCTCACCCAACTCCAACTGGGTCAGCACCCGGCCATCCTCACCGTAGAGGAATTCTTTGGGTTTGTATTCATGGCCGCCGGTGGCCACCACCACGACGCCGTGGTCGATGGCCTTTTCTTCCTCACCCACCATCACTCTGGTGTTGAAGTTGCCTTTATACCCACCGAAACCCACGACTTCGGCCCCGGTGAGCAGCTCGATCTTGCTGTGGCTCTTAACTTTCTTAACCAAATCAGCTACGTACGTTGGTACATCCAGGCCTTCGATGGTGTGGTGGATCTTCTTGGCCACCCCGCCCAGCTCCGCCTCTTTTTCCAGGAGGAAAGTCTTAAATCCCTGGTCGGCCAGGTTCAGGGCCGCAGTCATCCCGGCAATACCACCGCCCACCACCAGGGCCTGGGTAATAATGTTCAGCGGTTTTTCCACCAGCGGCTTCAGCATGGAGGCCCGGGCCACGGCCATCTTAATCAGGTGCTTGGCCTTGTCCGTGGCGTTGTCGTATTCCTTCATGTGCACCCAGGTGTCCTGGTTGCGGATGTTGGCCATTTCGAACATATATTTGTTCAGGCCGGCATCCACGATGGTCTCCCGGAACAGGGGCTCATGGGTCAGCGGCGTACACGCCGCCACCACCACCCGGTTGAGGTTCTGTTCCTTGATAACCTGGAGCATCTTATCCTGGGTGTCCTGGGAACAGGTAAAGAGGTTGTCGTCCACCATCACCACATTGGGCAGGGAGGCGGCATATTCCTTCAAGGTCGGCACGCTCAGCAGACCGCCGATATTGATGCCGCAGTTGCAGACAAAGACGCCGATGCGCGGCTGTTCCTGGGACCGGTCTATCTGCGGCGGTATTTCCTTGGTCTTGGTTAAAGTCCAACGGGCGTCCCCTAAAGCCGCACAGCAACCGCCCGCCGCGGCCGAGGCCTCCATAACTGATTGGGGAATGTCTTTGGGCGCCTGGAAGGTGCCACAGACATAGACTCCCGGCTTGGAAGTCTGCACCGGGGTAAACGGATCGGTCTTGGCCAACTGGTGCTGGGTCATTTCCACGCCCAATTTGTGCGCCAGTTTAATGACCTCACCGCTTACCTGGAAGCCCACCGACAACGCCACCATGTCAAAGTTTTCGGAGAGGAATTCCCCTTCTTCGGTGACATAGTTGACCTTGACGTCGCCGCCCGGCACCGGATCCAAACTGTGCACCCGGCAGCGGATGAAGCGGACGCCTAATTCCTTGGCCCGATTGTAATACAGTTCAAAGTCTTTGCCATAGGTCCGCATGTCCATATAGAAAATAGTGGTTTCCAGCGGCTCTTTGCTGTGTTCCATGGCAATAACTGCTTCTTTAATGGCATACATGCAGCAGACCGAAGAACAGTAGGAATTGTATTTCACATCCCGGGAGCCCACGCACTGCAGCCAGGCCATTTTCTTAGGCTCTTTATGGTCCGCCGGCCGCACCAGGTGGCCTTCATACGGGCCGGAAGCGCTCAATATACGTTCCAGCTCCAGGCTGGTGACCACATTAGGAATGCGACCGTAACCCCAGACATCGGCAATGCTCGGGTCAAAGGTCTTGGCCCCCGCAGACATGATCACCGCGCCCACATTGATATCCAGAGATTGTGGCTTCTGGCTGTGGTCCACGGCCTTGGGCTGACAGTTGATGGCGCACTGCATACACTCGGAGCAGACCCCGCAGTTGACGCAGCGGGCTGCTTCGGCCTGGGCCTGTTCCGGGTTGAACCCAGGGCAATCTCGTTAAAGCTCTTGGTCCAGTCCGCCACCGGCAGATGAGGCATCTTGGCCCGGGGTGCCTTAGGAGTATTCTTGGCAATGGGGTTCCAGTCCCCGTGTTCCTCATAGCGCTGCGGGAATTCCCGGTCTTCCTTCAGATCCTGGCCCCGGAGGTAGCGGTCGATGGAAATGGCCGCTTCCCGGCCCGCCGCCACCGCGGCAATGGCAATATACGGCCCGGACACCACGTCGCCGCCGGCATACACCTCTTCCCGGCTGGTCTGCAGGGTTTGGGGATCGGTTTCGATGAGACCTCTCGGAGTCAGCTTGACCTTGTCGGCCTCGGTAATGAAGCCCAATTCCGCCTTCTGACCGATGGCCATAATCACCACATCCGCGTCTTCGATCCGGGTCTGGTCTTCTAAATACGTCGGGGCAAAACGGCCCTGCTCGTCAAAGACCCGCTCCACGGCCTTGAGCTCAACACCCTTCACTGTGCCGCCCTCGGCCACGATCTGCTTGACGCCCCAGCGGTGCTCAATCTTACAGCCCGCCAGTTCCGCTTCTTCGATTTCCCACGGCGAAGCCGGCATTTCTTCCCGGGTTTCCAGGGCGATGATCTTCACTTCCTTGGCGCCGTTGCGCAGGGCCGTCTGGCCCACGTCCATGGAGACGTTGCCGCCGCCGATGACCAATACTTTCTTGCCCTGGGTGGGAGAATTGCCGCTGGTGGCAAATTCCTTCAGGTAGTCGACGCCCCAGAGCACGCCTTGGGCCTCTGAACCGGGCACGGGTATTTTCAGGCTGCCCTGACAACCCACTCCTAAAAACACCGCCCGAAAGCCGTCTTTGGTCAGCAGGTTGTTGATGGTCCGGTCCCCGCCCAGAGGGCTGTTTAAGCGGATCTCCACGCCGCAGCGCTGGATATAATCCACTTCCCGTTTGAGTACGTTTCTAGGCAGGCGGTATTCCGGGATACCGTAGCGCAGCCAGCCCCCGGCTTCGGCCGCGGCCTCGAAGATCACCGGCTTGTAGCCCATCAGGGCCAGGTGATAACCGCAGGCCAGACCCGAGGGACCCGCGCCCACAATGGCCACCGGCTGATCGTTCTTGGTCACTTCCGGCACCGGCAGGGTGTCCCAGTCCACCTGGTCCGCCACAAAACGTTTTAACGAGCAGATGGAAATGGGTTCTTCCACCTCGGCCCGCCGGCAGACGCTCTCGCAGGGGTGCGGGCAGACCCGGCCGATGACCCCGGGCAGGGGCAGCCGGTTCATGATGATGTCCAATGATTCCTTAAACTTGCCCGCCTTGATGAGCTGGACGTAGCCCTGGGCGGAGAGATTCGCCGGACAGGCCTGCACGCAGGGGGCCCGGTCCAGCTTCTTGATGCCGAAGGCCGACGGTATGGCCTGGGGATACAGCCGGTAAATGGCCGTCCAATCCCCCAAACCCACGTTAAAATCGTTGGGCATGGCCACCGGACACACCTTGGTGCAGTCCGAACAACCCGTGCATTTGGACATGTCCACATACCGGGGCTGCTTCTCCAGCTTTACCGAAAAATTCCCCGGCTCGCCGGAAATCTCTTTGACATCCGTCAAGGTGTGGATTTCGATGTTATAATGCCGCCCGCACTCCACCAGCTTGGGTGAAATGATGCACATCGAACAGTCATTGGTAGGGAAGGTCTTATCCAATTGGGCCATAATGCCGCCAATAGCCGGCTTACTCTCCACTAAATGGACATACAGACCGGCCTTGGCCAGATCCAGGGCGGCCTGGATCCCGGCAATGCCCGCACCTACTACCATGACCGCCCCGGTATTGCCGTTGCCGCCACTTGCTTTACTTTTTTTCTTTTCCTCTTTTGCCATGTGTTTGTCCCTGTTACTGATAGTTATTAAAACTCGCAAGAAAACCGGTCTCTCCGAATCCTAAACGCTTTCCGCCTCAGGTCAGCTATGACGGTCCCAGATGCCGCCGCTAAGACCACAGCCACCCTGCCATGAACCCGCCGGATACGCCGAACCGCTTCCCCTGGAAGGTGATTCCTTGCCTGGATAAAGTTTACCACCCATTCCCATGAAATGATCTTTACACGATCTGCCGGCTTAATGACAAAATATCACAAGACATGGACCACCAAAATAGCAGATAATTAATTGTTAGTCAAATAAATGACTGAAAAATCCTTTTAGTTGCCATCTTTATTTGTATTATTTTTCTTTTTTCCTTGCAAGGGAATAATTTCTTTTCATAAAATTCCTCATGTCTCCTGACCTGAACCAATGTTCTCCTTGGATTTTTAAAAATCAGTTTTTTCTGATTTAGCTAAGTCGCTTCTCTTACACAAGACCTGCTCCGACCCTGCCTGATTATCACCAGCGCCTTTAACGGTTTGAGCATACTCCAGTCATTGCTTCCTCCGAATCTCCTGCCAAATCTGCTGGAACCGCTGTTCAAACCTTTCTCCCATGGCCTCATCGAATTCTTTTAGCCAATCCTTGATATATTGCCGGTCAAACCCGGGATTTTTAATGAGGAGAAGGCGCACGTCCTCCAGATCCCGGGGTCTCCCGGCAATGACTTTATGGATGATAACATCTTCCACTGAAGCAAACTTTACCGATCCACCTGCCAGGTCGATGCTGCGACTGCGGCCCAGGGCGTGCTTTTCATAAGCCGACCAGGAAAACATAAAATCTACCCGAATCCCGGTCTCATGGTCCCGGCAGGGCAGCACCAGGGTTCTAGTGGTAAACTCGGCAGGGTCAACCAGTATATCCAACCCGATGTCCTCTGTTAAACTGACCATTTCCGGCAGGCGTTCCAGAGAAGCCCCCAGGGTAATGTCGATGTCCCGGGTCAGGCGTGGTTCGCCGTACACCAAAACCGCCTGCCCCCCGATGACCATGTAAGGGATGCCCTCGTTATCCAGGGCCTGGGCAATTTTTTTAAGAAGTCCGGTGAACATGGGGCCTGCCCAAAACTTCGGCTATTCTGATATCAACCTCTATCCCTTCCAGGGGATCGGCCCCCGGCAAGACGCCCAATAACTGGGCCTCCCGGTAAAGGCCTTCAAAATAACGGAGATTGCGGTGATAATCCGGTGATTCCGCTGCTATTTGTTCTCTTTCGAATTTTTCCCAAAGTTTATTATGAAGTCGGGATATCATCTTTATTTCTCCTGCTATAGTCTTTGCCAAAAGTAATGTCTGATTCACCCCTCAAGTGGAGAGAGGGAAAAATGAAGAAAAAAACTTTTGGCAATCGGTATAATATCATTATATCATCATCTATGTTGTTGAAAAACATAAAAAACCCAACTTATTGAAAGTTGGGTCCGGGGTTTTATGTCTGCCTCAAGACTTCTTATCCTCCACCTCCACCATGCGGTTGCCAGAGATCTACCAAGGCTTCTTCATAACCAACCAATAAAACCTTTACACTAAATCATCTTCAATATGGGGCAAAAGCTCCGGCGCCGTGGCATCAATAATTGCATCGCTGACCGGCAGATACGGCTTGATATCCAGCACCGGCGTCCCCTCCCGGGCGTCCAGGCCCTCCAGGATCAGCCGGCGACCCTCCACCCCCAGCAGACGGGCCGCACTCAGGCCGATGAGATTGGGGCGCACCGGAGCCCTGGCCGCAAACACCCCGGTCAGGGGATTGCCCGGGTTGCGGCAGGGGTGCACCTGGAGGATGGCACGATCCCGGGGGTTGTCATTTTCATGGAACCAGTAGAGGACCCAGACATGGGAATACTGCTCCAACCCCAGCAGGGCCGCCAGGTAGGATTCCTCCACCTCCACCACCACCCGGCCGGCCTCTTTCCTCACCCAGCCGATGGGTTTGAGCATGTAGGTATGAGTCATGGCTTTTTAGTATTGATAACGCTGAATTTTAATCTACCGATTGTTTGCATCCAGCCAGCCCTCAATCATCCCCAGGGGCACCTCCGGAGACACCACCGCCTCCCCCAGCCTTTTGAGCAGGACGAAAACCAGCCGCTCCCCTTGCTTCTTCTTGTCCACCTTTAAAGCCCCAAGGATTTCGTCTCGGGGCAACTGCGGCAGGTCCACCGGCAGCCCCAGGGAAGCCAGCACCTTCTTCCCCTCCCTGGCCTCTGACGCACCCAAGCCGGTGAGCTGCACCGAAAAATCCAGGGCCGCAACCATCCCCAGAGCCACCGCTTCTCCGTGTTTGAGCCTGAAATGGGAGGCCTTTTCCAAAGCGTGTCCCAGGGTGTGGCCGAAGTTGAGAATCCGCCGCACATCCCCTTCCCGTTCATCCGCGGCCACGACGTCGGCCTTGATGGCCGCGGCCCGGCCGATGATCCCGGCCAGCAGCTCCCGGTCCCGTAACTGCGGCTCCCTAAAGAGTTTCCGGCCCGGTCCGGCCAGCAGTTCCAGGAGACCGGCGTCCCGGATGAACCCGGCCTTGACCACCTCGGCCAAGCCGTTACGCCGCTCCCGGGCCGGCAGGCTCAGGAGAAACTCCGGGTCCATGAGGACCAGTCGGGGCTGGTGAAAGGCCCCCACCAGATTCTTGCCGGCCGGGATATTGATGGCCGTCTTGCCGCCGATGGCCGCGTCCACCATGGCCAGCAGGGTGGTGGGCACCTGGATCACGGGAATACCTCGCATAAAAACCGCGGCCAGAAAGCCGGTGAGGTCCCCCACCACGCCGCCGCCCAGGGCCACCAGGGCGCTGCCCCGGTCAGCCCCCTGAGTTAGTAACTGTTGGGTCAGGCGGGCCACCACCGGCCAGGATTTGCTCCGCTCTCCCCGGGCCACGGTGAGCATAGTGGCCTGAACCCCCTGTTGGTTGAGGCGGTCCACCATCTCCTGGCCATACAGCCGACCCACCAGGGTGTCGCTCACCACCCAGAGCCGTCTGCCAGGCAGGACCTGGGCCAGATAGTCCCCCAATTGCTGCCTCAAGCCGGCGCCTAGGACAATCCGGTAGGAGTGATCCCCACCGGGCAAAGGGACGGCAATTTCCCTCATGACCACTGTCCCGGCCGCAGGGTCTGGAGGTCTCTCATCAGGACACCGAACTGATCCGGAAACAGGGACTGGGGGCCGTCCGAGAGGGCGTGGGCCGGGTCGTGGTGCACTTCGATCATCAGGCCGTCGGCTCCCACCGCCACCGCGCCCCGGGCCAGGGGCGCCACCAGCAGGCGCCGGCCCGCGGCGTGGCTCGGGTCGGCGATGATGGGCAGGTGGCTTTCCCGTTTCACAAACGGGATCGCGGCCAGATCCAGGGTGTTCCGGGCGTGGCTGCCGATGCCCCGGACCCCCCGCTCGCAGAGGATTAACTGGGTATTGCCTTCGGACAGGATGTATTCCGCGGCCATGAAAAACTCATCCAGGGTGGCGGACATTCCCCGCTTCAACAGCACCGGTTTCCGGGCCTGCCCGGCCCGGCGCAACAGGGAAAAGTTTTGCATGTTCCGGGCCCCGATCTGGATGATATCGGCGTACTCCTCCACCAGGTCCAGGGAGGCGTGGTCGATGGCCTCGGTGATGACCGGCATCCCGGTTGCGGCCCGGACCGTGGCCAGAATTTTTAGCCCGTCCTCCTCCAGCCCCTGGTAGCTGTACGGGGAGGTCCGGGGTTTAAAGGCCCCGCCCCGGAAGATCTGGGCCCCCGCGGCCTGAATGGCCCGGGCGATGGTCAAGGCCTGAAGTTCGCTCTCCACCGCGCAGGGTCCGGCAATGACCACAAAGTGGCCGCCGCCGATCTTGACCCCCTGGGCAAGCTCGATCACCGTGTCGTGCCGCTGCATCTCCCGGCTCACCAGCTTGTAGGGCCGGGACACGGGAATGGCCTCCTGCACCCCCGGCAGGTCCACAAACAAGGCCGGGTCCACCGGACCGGGGTTGCGCAGGATGCCAATCGCCACCCGCTCCCCCCCCGGCATGGGTTGGGCCGTAAACCCTAAAACCTCAATTTTGGTCACCACCCCGGCGATCTCCGCCTCAGTGGCGCCCTTATCCATCACGATGAGCATGGCTGTACCTCCTGTCCGCCGCAGCAAAAAGGCCGTGAGTGCTTCCCACGGCCAGAGGTGATGCAGATACAAAAAACCGGGAGCTCCCACGGGGAACCCACGGCGGTTAATTCAGATTTGAGCAGGGCGCCGGGGTTCCATCTGGAAACCGCCAGCACCAAAAAATACTGCTAATTAACCGTTTCATCTTTTCTTTTTAGCAATATAGACCATAGTTGTCAAGGTGAATTTTTTGCTCCAGTGCCTGCCAGGGTTTTGACTTTTTCCTTTTGAATTGATAAGCAATAGCCACGACATGGTGGACCCTGGTTGGTTCAGGCGTCGGCCAGGGTTTGCCCAATGAGAATGTGAGTCTATGAGGAATTTTGGCGGAGCTGGAACTATGGATGTGATTAATCAGATCAGACAAGGCGATATCCGGGCCACGGCCCGGTTGATGCGGGATTTGGACGAAGGCGAGCCCCAGGCCCGGGAGGTGCTCAAGGGTCTCTACCAGTACACCGGCCGGGCCCATATCGTGGGCGTCACCGGCTCCCCGGGGGTGGGCAAGAGCACCCTGACGGACCGGATGATTCAATCCCTCCGGGAACAGGGCCAGACCGTGGGCGTGGTGGCGGTGGACCCCACCAGCCCCTTTTCCGGCGGGCGCCATCCTGGGAGACCGCATCCGGATGCAGCGCCACGCCACTGACGAGGGCGTCTTTATCCGCTCCCTGGCCACCCGGGGGCATTTCGGCGGACTGACCGCCTCGGCCCGGGCCGTCATCAATGTCCTGGATGCCATGGGCAAGGACTTTATCCTGGTGGAGACCGTGGGCGTGGGCCAGGACGAGGTGGAGATCGCCGGCGCCGCCCACACCACCATTGTGGTCACCGTCCCCGGTATGGGAGATGATATCCAGGCCATTAAGGCCGGCATCCTGGAGATCGGCGACCTCTTTGTCATCAACAAAGCCGACCGGGAGGGGGTCGACCGCACCTACCAGGACCTGATCACCATGATCGACATGCGCCAGCAATCCCACCTCGAAGACGGCTGGCGGCCCCAGGTCTTTAAAACCATCGCTCCTAAGAGCCAGGGCGTGCCTGAACTCATGGCTGCGGTTCTGGACCATCGGGATTATCTCCGCCGGGAAGGCGGCCAGAGGCTGGCCCGGATCATGGCCCCCCGGCTGCGTGGGGAACTGGTGGATCTCATCCTCCAGGGCATCCGGGAAAAAATCCTGCCCCGGATTCTGGCCGACGACGGCCTGGAACAGGTATTGGCCGATATCGTCTCGAAAAAAACCGACCCCTACTCCGTCAGCGACGAGATCGTGGCCCGGCTGTGGGAGAGGTGTAAGTTTTAGAAAAGTAGTCAGCGGTCGGTTGCTGGAATCCTAGATGGAAATTAGGTTTAGACCTAGGGCGGACTGGAGGCCCGCCCCACCAAAAATATATTATTGTTTGAGAATTGCACCACTGATCCACTGATCACTGACCACTCTCATAGCTGCACCACCTCCGCCTCAATAGCCTCCCCCATAAAGAGGCTGGCCAGGTCCTGGAAACGGGGGGTCAGGTCGGTGGTGAGATAGCGGCGCCGGCCCTGGCGGCTCAGACGGCCTTCGATCTCCGGATGCCGCTGCAGGTAGTCCGCCAGCTTCCCCGCGGTCACTTCCCCGGAACAGATAATCTGGGTTTGCTGGTCCACCAGGGTTTTAATCTTCGGTTTGAGGATGGAGTAGTGGGTGCAGCCCAGGATCAGGGTATCGATCTGCTGGGCGGCCAGGGGGGCCAGGTATTTCTTGAGCATCAGGTCTGCCACCTCCCCCTCCTGCTCCCCGGACTCGATGATGGGCACCAGGAGCGGACAGGCCTGTTGGAAAACCTGGACGGCCGGATCCAATTTGCGCAGCTCGATCTTAAAAGAGTTGGAGGCCACCGTCCCTTCAGTGGCGATGACGCCGATGCGGCCCGAAACGCTCCGGGCCAGGGCCTCTTCCACCGTGGGGATGACCACTCCCAAAACCCGGTTGCCGGGATAGTGCACCGGCAGGTAGTGCTGCTGCAGGGTGCGCAGGGCCTTGGCCGAGGCCGTGTGGCAGGCCAGAATAATCAGGACGCACTTCTGCCGAAACAGATACTCCACCGCCTGCTGGGTGAACTTCAAGACCACGGTATCCGAGCGGGTGCCATAAGGGATGCGGGCGTTGTCCCCCAAATACAGGTAGTCGTAGTCCGGCAGGACCTTTAAAAATTCCCTGAGCACCGCCAGCCCGCCAAATCCAGAATCAAAAACGCCAATCATTTAATGAGTTTCCGAGTTTCCAGTTTTCGAGTTTCCGGTTTGAGTTTCATCATCGTGCCACCTTGTTCAGACGAATTCTCAACCAAACCCTACGGTTATTCCGACAGTTTCAATAAGGTGCCCCGCTTCCGGGCCAACCTGAGGCTGTAGGTTATCAGAACATATCCCACGACCAGATAGCCCAGGCTGAGACCGAAGCCCCGCCATAACGGCCCGGAGGTGGACAGGGGAAAGCCATAAAAGTAGCGAAAATATTCCAAAAAATGGGTCAGAGGAAAGGCCTGGGCCACGGTCTGCAACATGGGCGGCAGCAATGTTACCGGGTAATACATCCCGGACAGGAGCAGCACCAGGTAGGAAACGGCCCAGGCGGTGATTTCCGCCCGGTGCCCGAACAGGAGCACCAGGGACAACACCATCACCCCCTCGATGACCGCCACCAGGAACAAGCCGATAAAAAAGATCAGGAGGGCCGGCCAGCCCTGGCGGCTCAAATCCATCCCAAAGGCCCAGATACTCAAGCCCAGCATGATGCCGAAGACCACCAGCCCCCGGATCAGACCCACCAGCCCGGACCCGAGCACGACGTGCACCAGGCTGATGGGCGCGATGAGGCCGTGTTTCAAACTTTTGCCCCAGACATCATAGAGCAGGGCGTAGGACACGTCCAGTTGGGCGATCTGCACCGTGTTCATGGCCACCGCCCCGATGAGCACAAAGGAGACCGTCTCCGGACCCAACTCCAGAAAACGGGTGAGCAGCCCCACGGAAAACAGACCCATCAAAGGCCAGAACAGCATTTCAAAGACCGCAAAGACATTGCGGCGGTTCATAATGCCGCCCCGGGCGGTAAAAGCCCAGACCTTGACCGCCTCAGTGACTAAATTCACGGTAGAGATCCTCCAGGTCCACGCCTCGCACCCTGATCTGGCTGAGGTTACCCCCGGCCGCGTCAATCGCCCGCATGATCCCTGGCAAGCGGCTGTCGCTGTGATCCAGCACCAGTTCCAACCTCTGGGGAGTCCAGCCGCCATTCCAACACCCCCGGCAAGCCCTGAAAGTCCATTTCCGGCAGCTGACCGGCAAACACCAGGGTGACCCGGTCTCCCAGGGCCAGCTGGGCCTGGAGAGCCGCGATGCCGCCCTGGGCCAGAATCCGGCCCTCCCCCAGGAACCCCACCTCGTGACACAACATTTCCGCCTCCCGCATGTTGTGGGTGGTAAGAATAATGGTCATGCCGCTCTGGCGGTTCAGGCGGGCGATCTCCTGCCGGGTGTGCTGGGCCGCCACCGGGTCCAGACCGCCCGTGGGTTCGTCCAAAAAGAGCAGCTCCGGCCGGCTGATTAAAGCCTTGGCCAGGGCCAGCCGCTGTTTCAAACCCGAGGACAGGGTCTCAAAAGAGCTGTGCCGCCAGGGTTCCAACTCGAACATGGCCACCACCTCCCGGATCCGCTCTGCCAGGGTTTTGCCCCAGAGGCCATACAGGCGGCCATAGAAACGGAGATTCTCCTCCACGGTGAGGGACCAGACGAATTTGGCGGCGCCGCTGGCCAGATTGATCCGCCGCCGCACTTGCGCCAGCCTCCTTCAGGACATCCAGACCCAGCACCTGCACCGACCCGGTGTCCGGCAGCAGCAAGGTGGCCAGAATGGAAATGAGGGTGGTCTTGCCGGCCCCATTGGGACCCAAAATCCCAAAGATGGACCCGGCCGGGATCTCCAGGTGCAAATCCTGGAGCACCGGTTGCCGCCGCCGGCGCCAGACCCCGCTGTAATAGGTTTTAAACAGGCCCTGAGCCTGGACTGCGGTTTTCATAATCTAACCGAAGTATTTACCAGAGACCGCAGTGGCTGGCAATGATTAAGGTTCGGAAGCGTCGGACAGTGCCGAGCAGGAGCTCGGGAACCAGATGAAATGAACAATTTGGGACCGAGAATCGAACTTTTCACTTTCCACTTTTCCCTCATTCCACTTTCCACTTTCCACTTTGCACTTTGCAAACCCCGCCAAGTGCGGTAAACTTGGGGCAATTATGGAAGAGCAGGAACGTTATGTCAGCCCCCGGCGGCATCCGGAAGACCTGGGTTTGGAACTGGGCCTTAGACCTCAGGCTTTGCAGGAGTTCGTGGGCCAGGACGAACTCAAGCGCACCCTGGGTATTGCCATCACCGCAGCCAGGGGCCGGGGTGAAGCCCTGGATCACATCCTGCTGCACGGTCACCCCGGCCTGGGCAAGACCACCCTGGCTCACATCATCGCCCAGGAACTGGACGCGGGGCTCAAGACAACGTCCGGCCCGGTCATCGAACGCCCCGGCGACCTGGCCGCGCTGCTCACCAACCAGAAGGCCGGGGACGTCCTGTTCATCGACGAAATCCACCGCCTGCCCCACGTGGTGGAGGAGGTCCTCTACCCGGCCATGGAAGACTACAAGCTGGACCTCATCATCGGCCAGGGTCCCGGGGCCCGGGCCATCCGACTGGACATCCCCCGCTTCACCCTGGTGGGCGCCACCACCCGGGCGGGTCTGTTGACCCCGGCCCTCCGGGACCGCTTCGGCCTGATGCTGCGACTGGAATTCTACCACCCCGATCATTTGCAGGCCATCGTCAC
Organism: uncultured delta proteobacterium; assembly: GCA_963777875.1. Taxonomy (GTDB): domain Bacteria; phylum Desulfobacterota; class Desulfobaccia; order Desulfobaccales; family Desulfobaccaceae; genus Desulfobacca. The sequence continues at coordinate 32,492 of CAVZSK010000041.1, forward strand.
CCGCTCGGCCGCCGCCCTGCAGATCGACATCGACCCGGCCGGAGCCCGGGAGATCGCCCGACGCTCCCGGGGCACCCCCCGCATCGCCAACCGCCTGCTCAAACGGGTCCGGGACTTTGCCCAGGTCCACGGCGACGGCCGCATCTCCCGGGCCAACGCCGACGCGGCCCTGAATCTGCTGGACGTGGACCACCGCGGCTTCGACCGCATGGACCGCCGGATTCTGCTCACCATCATCGAAAAATTCGACGGCGGCCCGGTGGGGGTGGATACCCTGGCTGCGGCCCTGTGCGAAGAACGGGACACCCTGGAGGATGTCTACGAACCCTTTCTCATCCAATGCGGCTTCCTGAACCGCACCCCCCGGGGCCGGGTCGCCACCCGCCTGGCCGTGGAATATTTTGACCAGAAACCGAAAAAAGCCACACAGCCGTCTCTGGAATTTTAGGGGCAGGTATTAGTTTCGAGTTTTGAGGAACAAAGCTCCTCAGCCACTGGCCCTCACCCCTTTTTTTAGGATATCTGCATGAACGTCATCTGGATGGTGCTTATCTGTCTCAGCGTCTTGTTCGCCGCCTTGAGCGGCAGGATTGACGAGTTCACCAAGGCCCTGTTCGAGGCCGGCAAGGCCGCGGTGGAGGTCTGTATCTACCTCGTGGGCATTGTCTCCCTGTGGCTGGGGCTGACGAAAATTCTGGAGGATTGCGGCATTATCTACAAAATGTCCAACTTCTTCCGGCCGGCCATTTCGCTGTTGTTCCGCCACCTCCCGGACGGCCACCCGGCCATCACCAATATTACCCTGAACCTGCTGGCCAATTTCCTGGGGATCGGCAACGCGGCCACGCCTCTGGGCATTAAGGCCATGGAGGACCTCCAGACCCTGAACCCCAAGCCCGACACCGTCACCTTCGAGATGATGCTCTTTATCGTCATTAACACCGCCAGCGTCCAGTTGATTCCGTTCACGGTCATCGGTCTCCTGGCCAGCTTCGGCTCCCAAAACCCGAATCAGATCATGCTGCCCACCTTCATCGCCACCGTCATCTCCTCCATCACCGCCGTGGGCATTCTCTTCTTGTTCAAAAAGATCTACGGCAGGAATAATTAAGATGGAAAAAATCCAGGCTGCCTTTCAGTACATCATCCCGGTGTTTATCTTTTTCACCGTGGCCTACGGCTTTGCCAAGAAGACACCGGTCTATGAATCATTTGTCTCCGGCGCCAAAGAAGGCATTGACATCATCATCGGCATCTTCCCGTATGTCCTGGCCATCTTTATCATGGTCAAGACCTTTCAGGCCTCCGGGGCCCACGACTTTTTCAAAGGCATCTTCGCCACGGTGGCCGGTCCCTTCGGCCTGCCGGCCGGAAGTCTTTTCCATCGGCCTGGTCAAACCCATGTCCAACGCCGCGGCCCTGGGCATTTTTACGGAAATTCTCAAAACCCACGGCCCGGACTCCCTGACCAGCACCATTGCCGCGGTGATCATGGGCAGCGCTGAAACTACCTTTTATGTGATCGCCGTGTATTTGGGCTCAGTAGGCATCCGCAAGTCGAAATATCTCGTGCCCGTCTGCCTGACGGCTGATTTAGTGGGGATCATCGTGGCCATCATCGTCGTGCGGTTGATGTTTTAAGCTTGGAAAATTTTCCTTCCCCAAAAAATTTTTTCACTCCCCCTCTTGACTTCTGAGTAATTTGGATTACATTAATGTTGTTAGCACTCGATGCCATTGAGTGCTAACAAAATAGACTTTCCTTATTGATTCACTAAAATATATCAGGAGGTTACAGTATGAAGATTATTCCCTTGAACGATCGTGTTCTGGTGAAGCGGACCGAAGAAGTTCAGATGACCAAAGGCGGCATCTACATCCCCGACACCGCCAAAGAAAAACCCATCGAAGGCAAGGTCGTGGCCGTGGGTTCCGGTAAGGTATCCGATAACGGCGAGCGTGTGGCCCTGACCGTCAAAACCGGTGACCGGATCCTGTTCGGCAAATATGCCGGCACTGAAATCAAAGTTGAAGGCGAAGAACATCTCATGATGCGGGAAGACGACATCCTGGCGATCCTCGAAGATTAATTCCGCAAGCCTGCCAATTTTTCCTTATTATCCAAACCAAGCTTTTAATTTTTCCTATGAGAGGAGTAGTTGTATATGTCAGCTAAGGAAATCAAATATGATATCAAGGCCCGGGAAGCCATGCTGCGCGGCATCAACACCCTGGCCGATGCCGTCAAGGTAACTTTAGGCCCCAAAGGCCGTAATGTCATCATCGAAAAATCTTTCGGCGCCCCCGCCATCACCAAAGACGGCGTCACCGTGGCCAAAGAGATCGAGCTCGAAGACAAGTTTGAGAACATGGGCGCCCAGATGGTCCGGGAAGTGGCCTCCAAAACCTCGGACGTGGCCGGCGACGGCACCACCACCGCCACCCTGTTGGCCCAGGCCATCTACCAGGAAGGCTCCAAACTGGTGGCCGCCGGCGTCAACCCCATGGCCCTGAAACGCGGCGTCGACAAGGCCGTGGCCACGGTCGTGGCGGAACTGAAAAAGATCTCCAAACCCACCAAAGACCAGAAGGAAATCGCCCAGGTCGGCACCATCAGCGCCAACAATGACTCCACCATCGGCAATATCATTGCCGACGCCATGAGCAAAGTGGGCAAAGAAGGCGTCATCACCGTGGAAGAAGCCAAGGGCATGGAAACCAGCCTGGAAGTGGTGGAAGGCATGCAGTTCGACCGGGGCTACAGCTCCCCCTACTTCGTCACCAACCCCGAAAAGATGGACGTCAGCCTGGAAGAGCCGGTGATCCTGATTCACGAAAAGAAAATCGGCGCCATGAAAGACCTGCTCCCCATCCTGGAGCAGATCGCTAAAATGGGCAAACCCCTGCTGATCATCGCCGAGGACGTGGAAGGCGAAGCCCTGGCCACCCTGGTGGTCAACAAACTGCGGGGCACCCTGCAGGTGGCCGCGGTCAAGGCCCCCGGCTTCGGCGACCGCCGCAAGGCCATGCTGGAAGATATCGCCATCCTCACCGGCGGCCAGGTAATTTCCGAAGACATAGGCATCAAATTAGAGAACATTACCCTGAAAGACCTGGGGAGCGCCAAAAAGATCAACATCGACCGGGACAACACCACCATCATCGACGGCGCCGGTTCCCGGGAAAAGATCGAAGCCCGGGTCAAACAGATCCGCGCCCAGATCGATGAGACCACCTCGGATTACGACCGGGAAAAACTCCAGGAACGGTTGGCCAAGATCGTGGGCGGCGTGGCCGTCATCAATGTCGGCGCCGCCACCGAAGTGGAAATGAAGGAAAAGAAAGCCCGGGTCGAAGACGCCCTGAACGCCACTCGGGCCGCAGTGGAAGAAGGCATCGTCCCCGGCGGCGGCGTCGCTTTTATCCGCTGCCTGCCCGCCCTGGATAGCTTAATTCTGGAAAACCACGACGAGCAGTTGGGCGTCAACATCATCAGGCGGGCCCTGGAAGAGCCGGTGCGGCAGATTGCCAACAACGCCGGCGCCGAAGGCTCCGTGGTGGCCGAACATGTGCGCAAAGAAAGCGGCGCCTTCGGCTTCAACGCCGAAACCGGCGTCTATGAAGACCTGATGGTGGCCGGGGTCATCGATCCCACCAAGGTGACGCGCTTCGCCTTGCAGAACGCCGCGTCCGTGTCCTCGCTGCTGCTCACCACCGAGGCCATGATCGCCGAGAAACCCAAGAGAGAAGAACCGATGCCGATGCCTTCGGGCGGCGGCATGGGCGGCATGGGCGGCATGGGCGGTATGTACTAAGCCGCTAAACTGCCTGAATTGAAACAATAAAAAGCCGGGACGGGTTGAAACCTGCCCCGGTTTTTTTATAACGATGCTATCAAAAGATTTCCAAAAATATTCGAAACTTTTATTGACAACGATATCATTAATGATACTATAAATTATGGACCGTCTCGCAGAGATCATCGAGAACATGCGGCGAAATCCTCAAGATGTCCGTTTCAGTGATCTTTGCAAGGTATGTGACCACTACTTTGGCAGACCCCGCCAGGGTGGCACCAGCCACAGGGTATACCAGACCCCCTGGCCAGGTGACCCCCGGGTCAACATTCAGAATAAAAAAGGCAAAGCCAGGGCCTATCAGGTGAGACAGGTGCTCAAGGCTCTGGAGAGATTGGAGTTGAAGAATGGCACTGAAGGATGATCGCTACACCTATCGGGTGACCTGGTCAGAAGACGACCAGGAGTACGTGGGGCTCTGCGCCGAATTCCCCAGTCTAAGCTGGCTGGCTTCTACCCCCGAAACAGCCTTAAAGGGCATACGGAAGGTGGTGGCAGATGTAGTCGATGATATGCGTGAGCATGGTGAAGAACCTCCCGAACCCATTGCCTCCCGACGCTACAGCGGCAAATTCATGGTCCGGGTTCCCCCGGAAGTTCATCGAGAGCTTGCCATCCAGGCAGCCGAGGCGGGTGTCAGTTTGAACCGGCTGGCCAGCCTGAAGTTGTCGCAGTAGATTCTTACGAACCCAATTCCTGCTTGACGCGTTCGGCTAAAAATATCTTGAGTAACGACTGATAAGGAACGTCATTTTTGTTGGCCAGCAACTTAAGATCAGCCAGTAGTGACTCAGGCAGACGAATAGAAATCGTTTTGGTGGAAGGTTTGAGATTTTTTAGGGTCAGGCGTTGAGCCGCGCGCCAGTCAATAAACTCGGTGGAGTCGTGGGTAGCCCAAAAGTCGCGTTCCTCATCTTCGTTACGGAATTTGCGGGATTTTTTTCTTGATCATAATTTTTGTCTAATACGAGGCGGGGAAACCCCGACCCTACGATTGCTTTACTTCAGGCTTAAAACAACCCCAGTTCTTTCCCCAACGCCATATGATATTTGGGAAATTCCGGCTGGAAGCCCTGGTAGAAGGTCACCGGGTAACGGGCCCCGATTTTGTTGCCGGCCTCTTTCAAGCCCTGCAACAGGGTTTCCAGGTCCTGACCCGGCAGGGCAAAGACCATCTCGTCGTCCTGGGTCATGGAGAAAATCCGGTCCCCCATGCCCGGGATGGCCACCCGGGGTTTGCCGGTTTTAAAGGGGGCGATGATATACTCGTCGCACTCCACTTTGCCGCCGAAGTGGCCGGACACCCGTTCCCCGGCCACGTAACTGTACGCCTGGACCAACCGCATGACCTGGGCCGGGTTGCCGTAGAGCAGGATGGTGTCGGGGTTTTCCGGACTCTTGGCCAACGGCATTAACAACAGGGCCTCATACTCCCGATTGGCCACCCGGTTCATATTGCTGGTCTCTTGTAAGGCCTTTTCCGGGCTACTGGAAAAATTTATCTCACAAAAAAGGCGGGCCAGAGTTGCCGGCTGGTCCGCAGCATCAGTGAACCCGAACATGATCATGGCCGGAACGCAGATCAAGTCTTCCTGGGTCAACCCCACCGTCCAGCCATAGACCCGGGCCATGGTGACCCCCATGCAGATGGTCACCCGCTTTTTCAGCGCCACCGAGGGCTGCCTGGTCTTTTCCGGGAACCCGGCCTTGTCCTTGAGAAATTTTGCAGCCACCGGCAGGGTTCTCAATCTCAGGTCATTGCTGATAAACTCCGCGGCTTCCTTATAATTGACGGCCATGAAACTCTCCTCCCTCTTTAGTGAAATCGGTCTCTTTAAGCTGCAGTATCCTCGGTGATTTTTTCAAAATCGCTGCTTCTCACCGCTATAGACTCAATTTCTATGGCCGCGCCTTTGGGCAAAGCAACCACCTGGATGGTGGATCTGGCCGGGGGGTTTTCCGGAAAATATTCGGCATACACCCGGTTCATTTCCGCGAAGTTGCCCAGATCGGTGAGAAATACCGTGGTTTTCACCACGTCTGCCAGGGACATCTCCGCGGCCGCCAACAGGGCCTTGATATTTTCCAGCACCTGGACGGTCTGCACCACGATGTCGCCCTGTTGCAGTTCCCCCGCGGCATTTAAGGGAATCTGACCGGACAGGTAGAGGAAATGACCCACCTGCACCCCTTGGCTGTAGGGACCCACGGACGGGGGGGCTTGGGGGCTGCTGATGACTTTACGTTCTTTGCTCATGGTAACCTCTTTCGAATAAGTTTTCTGGTTTGCCTAAGATCTGGTCAGGACAGGACCAGGTGGAGATAGTGGTGCCGGCCTTTGGGAAAGATTTGGATTCTGGTCGGCAAAAACAAACTGCTGGGTTGGTGAGAAATCAGGAATTCCCATGGCGTCAGGGGAAACAGCCAGGGCAAGAGTGAGTATTAAGAGCCGCATCAGGGGCACGTCATCGCAACCTTCCGCCATCCTGGGCAGGAAGGCCGAGGTGTTGTTTGGTATTGCTAAAAGCCATCATGTTTAAAAATCACCACGAAACCTGAAACCAGGGATGAGTGTCTGGCGGTAGTTAAGATCGCTGGTTTTTTCCTTTTGCCTCTTGCCTGTCGCCTCTTGCCTGTTTTCATACAAGCTCATTACATCCCTAAACTAGACAGAGCCCGGCGGGCCAGGGTTTCGGAGTTGGCCAGCATCTGGTGGCATTCTTCCAGGGATAATCCCGCCCCTTGGGCAATCTGGTAGGCCCGCTCCCGGGTAATATAGTTGCCCGGACTGTGGGAATCGGTATTGAGGATCAGGCCGGCCCCCACCTGGCGGGCCATAGACACCACATGCCCATTGGCCAGAGAATGCCCCGGTCGGGCGGAGATCTCCAGCATAATGCCCCGCTGGGCCGCCAGTTCGGCATCTTCCCGGGAAATGAGTCCCGGGTGGGCCAGGATGTCGATATCCGCCTCCAGCCCGGCCCGATTGGTTCCCGGAGCCACCGGCTCGGCTATGGTTTCCCCGTGCACCACCACCAGGGCCGCGCCCAGGGCCCGGGCCTGGGCCACCAGCGGGCCGATCTGGGAAGGCGGCACATGGGTGAATTCCACTCCCGGAATTAATTTGGTCTGGGTCACTTTATTGAGCTCCATGGCCGCCCGCCGCAGACGTTCCAGCACCAGATCGTAATTGGAGGCATCCACATGGTCGGTAATGCCTAAAAACCGGTAACCCAAAACGGTGACCCGGCGCACTGCCTCAGAAGGCAGCAGTTCACCGTCACTATACAAAGAATGGGAATGCAGATCGATCATTAAGTTAGGCGATCAGCTTTCAGCAATCAGCTTTCAGCAAAAGACGTAATATAATTATCTTGGCTGAAAGAATAACTTGCCCGGGCTAATTCGGCAAACTCCTTACATTTTATATTTGGTGAAATCTTCCGGGTCCAGGCCTTCCAGAATTTCCGTCCACTTCTTGCCTTCTTCCGTGGTGATTTCCTCTTTGGCCCCTAAATCCACCCGCCGGGACTTTTGAATCACCACATCTTCCACAAAAATCGGCACCCGGGCCCGGAGCGCCAGGGCGATGGCATCACTGGGGCGGGCGTCGATACTGATTTCTTTGTCACCCGCCTTCAGGTAAATCAAGGCGAAATACGTATTGTCCCGCAGATCGCAGACCTCGATGCGAGTTATCTGGGCCTCCATGATGTCAATGATGTTCTTGAGGAGATCATGGGTCATGGGACGAGAAAACTTAATGTTTTCCAGCTCGCTGGCAATAGCCGTGGCCTCCAGCAACCCGATCCAAATGGGCACGGCCTGATCGGAATTGATGTCCTTCAAAATCATGATGGGACTGTTGGTCATCGGATCAATGGTCAATCCGGCCACATTCACTTCTCTTAACATGGTATCCTCCTGTGGACGTGCCGGGAGGCAACGAATAAAGGATTAGGCTCCAAATTAGTCTTCACACAAGAGGGCTCCCAAGGAGTGGAGGTACGCTCTTTTGATCCGCACCCGCACCATCTGGCCGATCAGTTCCTGGGGACCGTCAAAATTCACCACGTGATTGCTGCGCAAGCGTCCGGAAAGTTGAGTTTTCTCTAGCTTGCTGCAACCTTCCACCAACACCTCTCTAACCTCTCCCAGCAATCGCTGGTTGCTGGCCAGACTAAGCTGTTCCTGCACTTCCTTGAGCCGGGCCAGACGCTCCGTCTTAACGGACTCCGGCACCTGGTCCGGAAAAGCGGCCGCCGCCGTCTGCGGCCGGGGTGAATATTTGAAGAAAAAAGCGCCGTCAAAGGCGGCCTCTTGCATCAACCGCAAGGTATCCTGAAAATCGCTCTCAGTCTCGCCTGGAAACCCGACAATCAAATCGGTGCTCAGGGCAATACCGGGGCACGCCTCACGTAACCGGCTTACCCTCTCTAAATAGTCTTCCCGGCTGTAACCACGGTGCATGCGCGCCAGAATCTGATTGGCACCCGACTGCACCGGCAGGTGGATATGTTCGCACAACGGCGGCAGCTCGGCAAACCCGCGGATCAACTCCTCCGACAGGTCCCGGGGATGGGAGGTCGTGAACCGGAGCCGGGCCAGCTTCGGCAGCTCAGCCAACCGGCGCAGCAAGACCGGAAAGGTAACTTCCCCGGCCAGACCCCGGCCGTACGAATTCACATTCTGCCCTAACAAGGTTACTTCTCTGCCGCCCTGCCCTAAAAAAACCTCCACTTCCCGGACAATGTCCGCCACCGGACGGCTGCGCTCCGGCCCCCGGACATACGGTACCACACAGTAGGTGCAGTAATTGTCGCAGCCCTGCATGATGGTCACGAACTTCTGCAGGGCTCCCGGTATACTTTGGCCGCAGATATTCGGTAATTCCGGGGAAAATGCCGTGTCCACCAGACGCCGGTTGGTTTCCCGACGCCGCCGCAGGAGTTCCGGCAACCGGTACACCCCCTGCGTCCCAAAGACCAGGTCCAGATGCGGGACCTTATGCAGCAGTCTTGCCCCCTCCTGCTGGGCCACGCAACCGCCAACGCCCAGAAGCATCTGAGGCCGTTGCTGTTTCAATGTTTTTAACCGACCCAGGAGGCTGAGCACCTTTTCTTCGGATTTCCGCCTGATGGAACAGGTATTGATCAGATACAGGTCCGCGTCCTCGGCCCGCTCGGTCAGTTCATAGTCCTGGCCCAGAATCAACGCCATCTGCTCCGAATCATAGACGTTCATCTGGCAGCCATAGGTTTTGATATATAATCTTTTTTTCGGCTGGTTCACTGCCTTAATTAAATAAAATCTGAAGACCCTTGTCAACCTAAAGGGAAATCCGGCCTCTTGGGCTTACCGCGCTCTGCCCACCCCCGGCATCCCCTCTTCCCCCTTTTCACTAAATCATTTCCACTTCATCTTCACTTTCCACCTTTCCACTTTACACTTTCCACTTTCCACTTTTCTCATTAGTTCAACCCCAGCAAGAGAATCAGGGCTATAACCTCCATCACTTCATTCACCGCCCCGAACACATCGCCGGTGACGCCCCCCAGCCGGCGCCGGAAATAGAGTGCCAGACCCCAGGTGAGCGCCGCCGCCACGGCCAGGGCCGCCAGACCCCGCCAGTGGCCGGCCAGCCCCACCAGGACGATGGCGCTGCCCCCCGCCAGGGCCAGGGTCCGCCCCGTGGTCAGGGTCGTCATGGCCTCCCCCAGCCCACCTTCCAGGCGGGCGTAGGGCGACAGATAAGCCAGCAGCACCATGGCCCCCCGGCTTACCACCGGAAAAATCAGGAGAAATCTTAACTCTCCCGCCTCCAGCAATCCTAAAATAAGACCGTACTTGAGCAGGAGCGCCAGAACGATCCCCACTGCTCCGAAGGCTCCCACCGCGTGGTCTTTCATGATCCGCAGGGAATCCTCCCGGTTGTGGCCGCCTCCCAGGCCGTCCAGAGTGTCTGCCAGTCCGTCCAGGTGCAAAGCCCGGGTGGCAGCCGCCAGCAGCGCCACCAGCAGGGCGGCGCTGGCCGGCGCCGGCAGGCACTGATTCAGCCCCAGGGCGGCCGCGGTTAGCAGACCGCCGAGAACCAGTCCCACCAGGGGAAACCAGGCCATGGACTCGGCCAGTTCCCGGGAGTCGGCCATCTGACCCCGGGACGCCGGTATGACCGTAAGAAATGTCAGGGCCAGACCTAATCTTTTGAACATCAGTCCTGGTCGCTCACCCCGGCCTCGGCAAAGGTGGCCATTTCCCGGTAGATTTTTAAACCCGCCTCCAACAGGCTCATGCCCAGGGCCGCGCCGGTGCCTTCCCCCAAACGCATCTCCAGGTTCAACAGGGGCCGTAGTCCCAAGTCCGCCAGCATGATCTGGTGGCCGAATTCCGCTGATTGATGCGCCGCCTTGAGATAATCCCGCACCGCCGGGCATAGTCGCGTTGCCACCAGCGCCCCGGCCGTGGCAATGAAACCGTCCACCAACACCGGCCGCCGGGCCGCGGCCGCCCCCAGAATAAGGCCGGCCAGACCGCCGATCTCCAGGCCGCCCAGACTTGCCAGGACACCCAGGGGATCTTTGGAATCGGGTTGATGCAGAGCCAACGCCCGGTCAATCACCTCGACTTTGCGACGGTACCCCGCGTCATCCACCCCGGTGCCCCGGCCGGTGACCTCCGCCGCCGATCTGCCGCGTAAACGCCGCGGCCAGGGCTGCCGCCGGCGTGGTGTTGCCAATGCCCATTTCCCCGGTGGCCAGGACGTCGGCCCCGGCTGCGATGTTTTCCTGGGCCAACTCGATACCGCAGACAATGGCCGCGGCTGCCTCCTCCCGGCTCATGGCCGCTTCCCGGGCCAGGTTCCGGGTGCCGGGCGCCACTTTCCGGGTAATCAGCCCCGGCATGCCGGTAAAGTCATGGTTGACGCCGATGTCCACCACCTGCACCTCAGCCCCCACATGCCGTGCCAAGACATTGATGCCGGCCCCGCCTTGGACAAAGTTGGCCACCATCTGGAAGGTTACCTCCTGAGGATAGGCGCTGACGCCTTCGGCCACCACGCCGTGGTCGCCGGCGAAAATTACCACCACCTTTTTCCTGATGGTGGGCAGGAGTTCTTCCCGGACAGCCACGTACCAGGCCGCCAGCTCTTCCAGACGCCCCAGGCTGCCCCGGGGTTTGGTCAGTTGATCCAGGCGGGTCTGGGCCTTGGCCAGCCACTCCGGGTTAAGAGGTTGAATGCGTTGCAGGGTACTCTGTAGTATGTCTTTTGTCATGATCTCCAATTAATCCTTTTCATTGCTGAGAATTTCCTTGCCTTTCAGATATACGGGCAGACCGCTCACCACCAGGACGGCCACATCTGCCAGCGCGGCAATTTCCTGATGCAGCCCCCCGGCCACATCACGAAAACGTCGGGCCAAGGGGTTATCGGGGACGATTCCCCAACCCACTTCGTTACTCACCAGAATCACCGGCGTGGTCATGACCTGCAGGACTTCACCCAGTTGCTGTCTCTCCTTGGCCAGGTCACCTTCTCCCCGGCCCATGAGGTTGGCTAACCACATGGTCAAACAATCCACCAAGATGACCCCGTAGCGTCCGTCGGTTTCCCATAACACCGGCGCCAGGGCCAGGGGTTCTTCCCGGGTCTGCCACTCGGGTCCCCGGTCCTGCTGATGCCGGGCGATGCGGGCCTGCATCTCTTCATCCAGGGCCTCTCCCGTCGCCACATAGAGGCGCGGCCCCGGCAGTGATTCAGCCAGATTCTGGGCAAACCGGCTCTTGCCGCTCTTGGCCCCGCCGCAAATAAATGCTACCCGAAATATGCCTGGTGCTGCTGCCATTTTTCTTTATCCTGCCGCTGCTAGGTTTGGTTGGCGGTTAGCGTATTACTAATCTGGCACCCCGTCAAGACCCTCAACCTCTCCGGAATCTTATCAGAATGTCTCCAGATACCCGAGGCAGCCAGACGAACCTGCCTGGTAACCTTAGCGGTTGCAAAAGTTCTGCCATCTCCCGCTTGAGGGAGAGGGTTGGGTGAGGGGTGAACTGGGCCTGAGTTAGAGATAATCTTTCAAATTTCTTGAGATCTGCTAACATTATGGTATACAGAAATTCTCCAATCAACGTCACGGAAATCTGCTAAAACCTCAATGGCAGGAAAGGTTTGGGTATGGCGGGAAAATTAGAGCAGGGTTTGGTACAGATTTATACCGGCGAAGGGAAAGGCAAAACCACCGCCGCCCTGGGGCTGGCCTTGCGAGCCCTGGGCCGGGGTCTCAAAGTCTTCATGTTGCAGTTTCTCAAGGGCGAGGATACTGGTGAACTCCATGCCGGCCGCCTCTTTGGGGATAATTTCGTCATCCAGCAAACCGGCCTGAAAGGCTTCATTCATCGCGGCAAAATAGATCCCGCCGATGTTCATCGGGCTAAGGAGGCTATGAAGGTGGCTCAAGATATCCTCAGCCGCGGCGACTACGATCTGGTGATCCTGGATGAAATCATCGTCGCGCTGTATTTCGAACTGATTTCGCTGCCCGAGGTTATCCATTTACTCCAGGCCCGGCATCCCCAGGTGGAAGTGGTCCTCACCGGCCGCTATGCCCCCCCGGAACTCATTGAGATCGCTGACCTGGTCACGGAAATGAAAAATATCAAACATTACTATCATGCCGGAGTGCCGGCCCGGAGAGGCATTGAATCATAAAAAAAGCAGGGGGAGCCCGGCGGCTTGCCCCTGCTGTTGAGGGTTGAAGGGTGAGGGTGAGGTGAATATTATATTACTTTTTGCCGCCCTCAGGAGCCGGGGGCACCATGGGACAGGCTCCCTGGCCTTTGCCGCCGCCCATCATGGGACAACCTGGCGGGCCCACTGGGACCACCGGCCATGGTCGGGAATTCCTTCCGCATATCCAATTTAAAAGCAGTGCCTTTTTCCTGCAGCTGATCCCGCAGGGCACTAATTTCTTTCTGTTTGGCCGTAACCTTGGCCTTGTCCGGGTCTTTGGCCCGCCACAGCTCGCCTAACTCGGCCTGCTTCACCATCATCTGTTTACGCATGTCGGCTGTGTCATTCATAAATTTCTGCCGCAGATCAAAAGCCTTGGCGGCCTGGTCCGGGGTCATTTGCATGCCCATCATGCCGCAGCCATGGCCCTTACCCATGCCGGGGCCCATACCGCAACCACCGCCCATACCAGGGCCCATATCGCAACCGCCGCCACCCATACCCCGGGGGCCGGCCCAGCTCATAGTGGCGAACCCCAGGCAAAGCACTAAGGTCAAGACGAGGGGTAAGCAATTCTTCCGAAAACCTGTCATCATTTCTTTCTTCCTCCTGTATATTAGACAAAACGTTCTTTTTTGTCTCTCTGTCCTATAAAACACGCCCGGAGGAAAATATCGGCGCGGCCCCGAAAATTTTTTTTCTAACTTTTTGCTGACCGCTGCCAGCCGCTTCTACTCCCAAACCCCATCGATGGCCGCCCCGCACTGGACGCACTTCCCGTCGGTGAGATAATTGTGCCTGATGGTGTAGCCGAAACGGTCGATGACCAGAGCCCCGCAGGCGTAGCAGAAGGTCTTCTCGCCATCTTCCCCCGGAATGTTGCCGGTATAGACGTAGCGCAACCCCGCCTCCAGGCCGATCTGCCGGGCCCGGCGCAAGGTCTGGGCCGGGGTCCGGGGCCGGTTGAGCATCTTATAGGTGGGATAAAAGGCCGACACATGCCAGGGAATATCCGGCCCCACCTCCTTGATGAACCCGGCCAGCTCTTTGAGTTCCTGGTCGGAATCGTTCAACCCGGGGATAATCAGGGTGGTCACCTCCAGCCAGACCCCCAGCTCCTTCATCCTCGTCAATCGTGTCCAACACCGGCTGCAGTCTGGCTTTGCAGGTCTTCCGGTAGAAAGAGTCGGAAAAACTCTTCAGGTCGATGTTGTCCGCATCCAGCACCTTCCCCAGGATAGCCGCAGACTTCTCGGTCATAAAACCGTTGGACACAAAGACATTGCGGATGCCCTCCTGCCTGGCCAACACTGCCGTGTCATAAGCAAACTCCCCAAAAATCGTCGGTTCGGTGTAGGTGTAGGAAATACTGGCGCAGCCACTGTCCCGGGCTCCGGCCACGATGTCCGCCGGTGTCACCTCACGCCCGGGAATTTCCTTTTTCTCCACCCGGGGCCACTGGGAAATTTCATAATTCTGACAATGCTCGCACTGAAAATTGCAGCCCACCGTGGCAATGGAATACGACCGACTGCCGGGCAAAAAGTGGAACAAGGGCTTTTTTTCAATAGGGTCCACATTTTGGGAGATGATTTTGCCGTAGACCAGGGAATACAGCACCCCGTCCCGGTTTTCCCGGACCATACAGATGCCCCGTTTCCGGGGGTCGATGACACACCCATGGGCACAGAGATAGCACTTTACTTTGTTGTCTTCCTGTTTGTCATAAAATCTGGCCTCCTGCATGGCCCCTCCTCCGCTTCACTAGTGAGATGAATCTTTACTTTAAACTTATCATAAGAAGCCGACGCCGCAAACTCCCCTGTCTTTTTTCCCACAAAATCTGGACATACCATCGACAAGTGTCTTATTATTTGTTAAGAAACCATTATCCTGAAGAAAGCAGGAGGTATGCGTATGCTACCATTTAATATCTTCATTGAGGGCCGCAACCTGGAAATCCTTCCGGAATGGAAAGCCAAGGTTGAAGAAGAACTGGCCCGGCTGCAAAATCGCTACAATGACCCCATCGTCAATGCCCGGGTGGAAATCATCGGCACCGGCCACCACCGCCAGGGGCAATTCGAAATCCGTATCATCGCCACCATCCCCGGCAACGTTCTCACCGTCACCCGCCAGGGCGAACTGGTGCCCCCTCTCATCATCGAGTCCTTCGACGTCCTGGACCGCCGCTTGCAGGAGACCTCCGATACCCGGCAACAAAAAGTGAAAAATCACGTCGAAACCGCGGTCACCGGTAAAATCCTGCGAATTTTCACCGATGAGGATTACGGTTTTATCGAAATTAGCGACGGCACCGAGGTCTATTTCCACGCCAATGCCGTCAAAAAGGGAAAATTTGATAACCTCCAGGTCGGCCAGAAGGTTAAACTGGCCTGGGACGAAGGCCTCAAAGGTCCCCAGGCCACCTGGGTGCGCCTCCAGGATTAATTTTTCTGGCGGGCAGACCTTGCGTTGCGAACCATTCAGACTTATCCTCTATTAACGTTTAGTTGTCAGCGTTTTGCTTAAAATTTGCCCCTTGGTAAGAGTAGGATTTTTTCTTCAGATTACCCCTCTCCCCTTGAGGGGAGCGGGTCAGGGTGAGGGGTGAATCAGGCATTACTATAGCCAACGCCAATACTTCAAGGAGGACAGACATGGCTGACGATATCCTGGAAAAAGGAGCCATTCTGCAAAGAGATAAGACCTCATTTGCCATCGCCCCCCATATCCCGGGGGGCATCATTACCGACTTCGATATGTTGCGCCGCCTGGCCGATGTGGCCGAAAAATATCATGTCAAGGCCATTAAGCTCACCTCGGCCCAACGTCTGGTTGTGGTGGGTCTGCAGGAAGCCGATCTGGACCAGGTCTGGCACGAACTGGCCATGAAGCCGGGATCCGCCATCGGCCTGTGCGTCCGCTCGGTAAAAATCTGCCCGGGCACCGATTTCTGCCGCATCGGCTTGCAGGACGCCGTCAAGGTCGGCCTGGCCCTGGACGACAAATATCACGGCTATGAACTGCCGTACAAATTTAAGATGGGCGTCTCCGGCTGCCCCAATTCCTGCGCCGAAAGCACTGCCAAGGACATCGGCCTGGTGGGCTTTAAAAACGGCTGGCGGGTGTATGCCGGCGGTTTTCTTTCCGGCATCAAGCCCCGCCTGGCCGACGTCATCGCCGATGAGTTGGACGACTATCAGGCCATGCAGCTCATTGATAAAGTTATTGGCTGGTACATCGAGGCGAACAAAAAAAAGCGCCTGGGCAAGCTCATCGATGAAGTGGGCCTGGAAAAATTCAAGCAGGACCTGGGCCTGTAAGTATTCCCGAGCCCCGGCCCCGTAATTTTCCGCCGGAGAGCTTGTCAACCCCCAATCAGTATGATAGATTAATTAATCGTGTGGTGGGCGTAGCTCAGGGGCAGAGCACCGGGTTGTGGCCCCGGTGGCCGCGGGTTCAAATCCCGTCGCTCACCCCAACTATTTCAAAGGGCCGGCTGATTTTAGCTGGCCCTTTATTTTTTATTGCGTTGAGGAAATTTAAATCATTTTTATAACCGATTCCATTCTTCCAGGCTTATTTTCCGGCCAAGAATGACTTCGACTTCATCTAACATGATCCGCAATTGGGGGACCGAATACTCGGAATTGGACGGAATGGCTAATCGATAGTGCTGGAATATCAAAAATTGGTGGCGAGTGCCAGAATAGGGACCGTCGAAGCCGAGCTGGCGCAACTTCTGAATAAAATCCCGCCGCTTACACGGTCTCCAGGGATTCATGCAACGGCTCCCGATTTAAGTTAAGATGTTCCAGCACAGGCAAAGTATGGCCTAGTTTCAATCCTACCAGAATCCAGTCTTCGAGAGTGGACTGCAATTCCTCTTCACATCGACGCAAAGTGACACCGAAAGATATAACCCCAGGGCAGATAGGGATACGACCAGCAAAAGTGCCATCTGCCAGTTTGTCATACTCTGCCTGGGACATCGCCTGGGAAATATAATCACTTAAGATAAATCTGGCATCCATATTTTTTCCTTTCGTCTGCTGCCTAATGCCATTATACCTGATATCTCTTCATAATCCCCGGAAAATTGTTCAGGCCATGAGGGAGTTGTCCCGTGTTACGGCCGGAATGCCAGGCTCATGGCCCGGCGATTAACAAGCCGGGGCTTTTGTTTTGCCACGAAAAGATTCGCCTTATTATATTAAAGATCACTCATCTTCCGGCTCTGGCAGGTTGGGACAGGTTTTCCGGTAGGGTTCGTTCCCCAGATACAGGGGCCATTCTTCTCGGGTCAGGTTCCGGGGCAGGCGGCGGCAGGCCTCGGCCATGAGGTCCTCCGGCCGCCAGAGCCAGACGCGGGCAGTTTGGTCCGATCTGGCGGTGGCTCAATGGCTCAACATAAAAACGGCTGAGGCCAGGGTCATCGGTTGGAGCCCGTAGGGCGTGACCCTGGCTTGGTCAGCAAAGGATCACCGCGCTTTCTTGCCCGACGCCAGGTCGAGATCGTCTTACGCCCCTTGAATTGTCCACCCTGCCAAAATGTGTCTACCCCCGCTTGTCTACTCTGTCCAGGCGGGTATTACTTTGCCTTGATAGTCGGCGTTACTTTGCTGTCTCCTTGTCCACCTTTTTTTGTCCTGCCTTTGAAGTGCAGGAACAAGGAGTATCTGGTTTTTTATCAGTCTCTCTAGTACTTTGGGTTAGCGATTCTGCACAACCAGAAGTCAGAACGCCCATCAACAAGACAGCTAGAAATTTTCTCATAACTCATTACCCCCGAAAGATTTTCACCAAGATGATACCCAAAACAATTCCGGCCCGGCCAACCTGCGTTTAAACATTGTGGGCCGATGCTACCTGAAGCCGTCAACCTGCCCATTTCCTCTTTTGATCTGAAAGAGTGCTTGCCGATCTTCACACCCTTCAGCTTCCCGGTTCTTAGCCCGCGCCTAACGGTGTCCACCCCTGCGCCCATTAGGGAATTGTGCTCTTTGGCGAGGTGCTTTCCGGACCTCCGGCCCTTTGAGGTAAAAAGCATTCTCCTCCAGTAACACTTGGAATAATCCTGGCCGGCTCGCCAATTCCGCCGGGGAGCCCACCTCTGTGAACTTGCCTTGTTCCAGGCAGCAGATATAATCGGCAAATTGGGAGATGAACGCCACATCATGGTCAACCAGGATGACCGTCAGACCCATGGCAAATTTCCCGCAAAGTCGCGGCCAACTGGGCCCGGCCGATGGCGATCAATGCCGGTGGTGGGTTCATCCAGCAGCAGGATAGTGGGCTGCAAAAGGAAGGCCCGGGTTACCGCCAGCAACTGGCGTTGCGCCCCGTGCAGGCCTTCGCTGCTGGCCTTGGGCAGATGGTAATTCAGGGGATAAATGTCAGGGCCGGCGGCTTCTTCCAGGACGTGCCAAAGGCCGGTCCGGCGACACACCTCTTCCAGTTCGGCGTCCGTTGCTTCCGCCTTGGCGAGCTTGAGATTAGCGCTCATGGTATCGGGCACAAAGAGGGGAAACTGGGAGACTTTGACCACCTGGCGACGCAAGCTGGCCAGGGTGACGCTGCTGATATCCTGACCGTCAATGAATATCCGGCCTCCCTGCGGATCTTGCAGCCGGGCTATGAGGTTGAGCAGGGTAGATTTTCCCATGCCTGCCCGGGCCAGGATGGCCGTGACCTTCCCCGGGGTAAAGGAGTAGCTCAGATCATTAATGATCTTCGGGCCAAAGGGTGTGTAGGCAAAGTCGAGATGTTCAACCGTCAGGGCGCCCTCCCCTGGCACAAAGGCCACGGCCCCCGGCTTATCCTGCACTTCCGGCTCCATTTCCAGGATTTCCACCACTTTTTCCACCTGGGGCCAGGAAGATTGCAGACCCGCAAAGAACTGTATGAGTTCCTGCAGGGGGTTCACCGCCTCAGGCACGAAATAGTAAATGCCTAAAATGGCCCCGGGCGCGGCCGGGTTCCCTGATTTCAAGGCATAAAAGACTCCATAGATCAGAAAGATTGCTTGCAAAATCACCGGAGTGTTGATTTGAAACTGGAAAGCCCATTCATTACGCAGGAAAGCCGCCATAGTGTCGCGTATAAAGGCCTTCAGGCGATTTGCAAAGGCCTGGGACCGCTGCGGCTCCGCTCCCATGAGCTGCACCTCCAGGGGCAGCGCCGCTGAATTGGAAAACTCATTGGCCAGGGCCATTTCACTATCCCTCACCTTTTCGAAAGCCTTCCGCAACTTCAGGGAAAGCCACCAACCCCCCACCGGCAGGATAAAGATAGTAGCCAGCAAGGTCCACTGAATCAAGAGGGGGGGGTTACCCATCATCGAAAAACTATTAATGAGGAAAATTATGGCAGTAATGAGGCCGATACCCTTCACCACGGGAAAAGAAATCAGGTCGCGCAGCAAGACTTGGGTGCCTGTGGAAAACCGGGTGACAATGAGCATTGTCTCGCCCAGGTCATGCGAGTGGTGGTAGGTGGGCCCCAGATTGAGGAGTTTATCGTGCAGGCGCTGCTGCAACTTGACTGCCATCAGGTTGTTTGACCAGGTCAAGGTGAGCCGATCGAAAAAACCTAAGAGAATGGCGAACAGCGTCAGGAAGGCAAAGACAATGGCCGCGGTTTCCGGGTGGTCGGGAAGCAAGGGGGCCAGAAAACCCCCTGTCATGGCCGCGGTGCCGCCCAGCCCCGTAATCAGTGTGGCCAGCACCTGAATATTATATTTCTGCAGGAGTTGCCGTACCATGGGCAGAATGGTGCCGAAGATGAACCACCCTCGAGCCGCTGACACGACGGACCAGCCCCAGCGGAAGAGTTTCCGGTAAGGCACCCCCCCGAGTCTCAGGAACCGTCATTTCTTCCCAGGGCTCACCGGCTGCCGGGATCATTGTCCTGGGATCGAGGGCTGCTTTGCTTTCGACCTTTTTATCGTCCGTCATCACACCTGGTCCTGGGAAGCATAGGTCATCGCCGTTTTGTTGAGGTATGACTGCTCCGTGTTCCTGCCACTCCCCGTCCCCCAAGTCTGGTTGGCAAACACCCAAGAAGACCTCAAGAGCCTTTAAGAATTAAGTAATTCTTATCTCGTGTTGCGCCCCAGGTAATGGCGCCTGATTACCTAATTATTGCTTTAAAAATGAGTGAAAAACATGGAAAAAACTTCAGATTTATGGTCAGATAACAGTTCGAAATAACTATTAAAACCATATTATTAAAGTCTTTCATTGTATAACAGAAAGATCGCTTGTTTTCAAGGACAAATCCAAACGGCGCCGAAAAATTACCCCGCCGACCTGGAACTGCGGCTCCAGGAATTGTTTGCCGTGCTGCATACCCATAGCCATCTGACCGGCGCCGGTATCTGCCAATGTCCTACACACAATTCCCCTCCCCCTTTCGCCTTTCTAAAGGCGGGATGCCTTCCCCGCCCTACACTCCCCGCCGTCTCCCCCAAACTCTTTTTGCCTCAGTCCTTTCTTTCCCCCAGTCCTCAGATCTTTTTTCCTCACTTAGCCCTCAGTCCTATCACTGCCTATCACCTCTATTTCGCCTTCTATTCCCTCTTCCCTTTTCCCTTTTCCCTGTTTCTGCGACATCTGTCTCACCTGTTCTGTCCTTTTTTCCCGTATTTAGTATAGCTGATGAGAAAGATCATTTTCCTTTTGGCTCTTTTGGGCTGCAAGCTGAACACTGATCGCTCACAGCCTTTTACACTTTTCACTTTGCACTTTGCACTTTGACTTTGCACTTTTAATTTTGCACCGGAGTCCACCATGCCCAAATGTACCGTCTGTCACCATCCCCAACGCCAGGCCATTGACCTGGCCCTCCTGGCCGGAGACGCTACCTATGAGGCCCTCAGCGACCAATACGGCCCCAGCATCTCCTCCCTTTTCCGCCATAAGAAGCACCTTGAGGAAAAAATGCGCCGGACCCGCCAGCGTCTCAAGGACAGCCAGGAGCAGGGCTGCCTCTTCAAGCTCAACGCCTTTCTGGACCATGTCCAGCGCGCCGTCCGGACTGCTGAAGCTGACGGCAACGTCGACCAGGTTCTCAAAGGCTCCCATGTGGGCAGCCGGATTATTCACCAGATCAACCAAATGGAGGTGCCCCTGGAGCTCGATACGGTCTACCGCCTGATTTCCTCCCCCCAGTGGACTTCCCAGGACAGCCTGCTGCCCACCGACCCCCGGATCATCACCGGCATTCACCAGGCCCTGGCCGACCACGCTTTCTCCCTCTGCCCGGATCCGGAACCCGAAATAATCCCTGAGGCAACTCACAGTTCCCTTCTCGAAACTCAAAACCTGGAACTCGAAACTCCTGAGCCCGGCCCGGAAACCCCCAGACCGGACCTCGACGGAGCTGCTCCGACTGCCAGACCTCGATTGACCGACTCTAAACTCGGAAACCCGGCCCCGACAAATCGCGAACCGCGAAAAATAGCGCGAAATTACGCGCGCGAAAATCAGCTTCCCGAAAACATATTAATCAACCAATATCAAAAAGATAACCTTGTGCAAAAAAACCACCCGAAAAAATTCTCCTGTAGGGCGGGACCCGCAGGGCGGCGAAAGCCGAAGCGACCGCCTCCCGCCAACCAACCTCTCGAAACTCGAAACTCGGAACCCGAAACCTCCCCGAACACGAATCTCTCTTTGACCGCCTGCGCCGCAAATGGGCCACAACCGCCCCCGCCTCGAAATATTCCTGCGATTCCGAGAATTTCTATGCAGAATATCTCAAAGAAAAAGAAGCCGCCGGCGTCCCGGACACCCTGCCCGAGGACTCCTGCCCTGACCCGGCCCCGGCAACTGCAAACCAGCCACCGGAAACCGAAAACC
>CAVZSK010000042.1:0-45383 GCA_963777875.1 uncultured delta proteobacterium
CCAAAATCTTAGCCATGGGCATCCATTCCGACCGGCGTCTGGTCCAGGCGGATCTTGAACCTGGGAGTTTCGGGGTATCTCCTGAAATATCAAATCTTTGAAGAACTTGAGCAAGCCATTCGGCTACTCGATAACGATGAAAAGTATCTAAGTCCGGAAATAATTCTGGCTCAGAACGGTTTTTTAGAAGACGGCAAAAGCAATCATTTTTCAATGATTAATCTTAATTTTCAGCAAAAGGAGACTGTTATGCCCTACAGGAAACATGTCAAGGATTTCATGATCCCCCTGGAGGATTATCCTCACATTCCGTACTGGTTCACCCTGCGTCAGTCCATGGCCATCGTCCGGGAAGCGGCCATCAAGTTCGAAGGCAGCTTCGAGCCCCGGGCCGTGCTGGTCTTCGATGAAAAATACCAGCTCATGGGCATGCTCACCCTCCGGGACATCATCAAAGGCTTGGAGCCCAAGTTTGCCAAGGATGCCGGCCTCGTTAAAGCCGATCCCAGCCTGGCCGTCCTCATGGGCGATATGTTCGGCCCCGGCATGAAAGAAGCCTCCCAAAAACCGGTGAGCGAAGTCATGAGCCCCATCAAGGTCACGGTCAACGGCGAAGACCCCATCACCAAGGCCCTGTTCCTGATGATCCAGGAGAACGTCGGCATGATGCCGGTAGCTGCTGGATAAAAAAGTCGTGGGCATGGTTCGCATGAACGAGCTCTTCAAGGAGATTTCCACCGTGGTGCTGGGCGATTAGGCTGCGCTGACGATTGCGATAAAGGAGACAAGTATGGCTGAAGACATCAAAAAAATGCCCACCGGCGCCGGCCTGCCGGCAATGCCCGAAGAGATCGTCATTGCCCCCAAAAAGGAGGCAATCGACTGGAAGCGTATTATCTTTATTCTCCTGGGTCTGGCATTATTTTTTCTTTTCTATTTCATGCCGGATTTAGGGGACGCAGTAGACCCTTCCGGCAAGCACTTTCCCCTGCCGCCCCAAGGCCGCATGGCCCTGGGCCTCTTTCTCATGGCCGCGGTCTGGTGGATCTTTGAGGTCATGCCCATCGGCGCCACTGCCATCGCCATCGGCCTGTTCCAGACCATTTTTTCGATTCGCACCGCCGACGCGGCCCTGAAGGATTTCTTCGACCCCTCCGTGTGGTTTATCTTCGGTTCGGTGGTCATGGGCCTGGCCTTCGCGGTGTCCGGGCTCACCAAGCGCATGGCCTACAAGATGCTGAATATCGTGGGCGAGAATACCAATTTCATCCTCCTGGGCACCTTTCTCATCATCGCCGGCATGACCCTGCTCATGGCCCATACCGCCGTGGCCGCCGCTATTTTTCCGTTGCTGGTGGCCATCCACTCTCTGTATAGCGAGTCCGATCAGCCCACCAGGTTCGGCAAGGGCCTGTTCATCGGCATGGCCTGGACCGCAGGAGCGGGCTCGGTCATCACCTTCCTCGGGTCCGCCCGGGCGGTGGCCGGCGCCGGCATGTTCCAGAAATTCACCGGCGGCAAGGAGATCGGCTTCTTCCAGCTCATCTGGTACATGCTCCCCTTAGGGGCGATTATGGTCGTCTGTATCTGGCTTGTCATCATCACTTTCTTCAAACCCGAGAGGGCTCGCATCGACGGCTTGCGGGAACGGGTGGCCAGCCTGGGTAAAGAACTTGGCCCCATTAATAAAAAGGAAAAGTTCGTTATCGCCATGGTGATCGTTGTCCTGGGACTGTTCATGATGAAATCCTTCTCCCCCATCCCCTTCTTCAAGGACATGGATCGGGCGGCCATCATGATCGTCGCCACCGTCGCCTTTTTCCTCACCGGCACCCTGGAAGTGGAGGACATGGAGACCATCCCCTGGAATATCATTCTCCTGTTCGGTGGGGCCATGAGCATCGGCTACTGTCTCTACGACACCAAAGCCGCCGAATGGATGGCCGTAGGTTGGGTGAGCTGGTTCCAGAAGGCCCCCTGGCTGGTCTTCGTTCTGGCCATCGCCTTTTTTGTCCTGTGTATGACCAACTTCATCATGAACGTGGCCGCCATCGCCATCACCCTGCCGGTCTCCCTGGTCATTGCCAGGTATCTGGGCGTGGCCCCGGAAGTCATCTTTTTCGCCTCGCTGGCCACCGCCGGTATGCCTTTCAATCTGCTCATCGGCGCCGCGCCCAACGCCATCGCCTATGATAGTAAGCAATTCACGGCCGGGGAGTTTTTCCTCTACGGCTGGATCCCCAGCATTATCCTCATGGCCTTTTTGGCAGTGTTCTGCTACTTCATCTGGCCGCTCCAGGGCATGCCGGTGTTTCTGAAATAAGATTCCGTAGGGGCGGGCATACCTCGCCCCTACCAGGACAATCCAATACACTCAATCGATCAAGGACTACTGCACATGCTGAAAAATATAAAAATTCCCATAATCATGTTAGCCCTGGTCTTCCTGGCGGGATTACTGGCCGCAACCGTGGCCCTGGCGGCGGAGGCGCCCAAAACGGGGGACCGCCTTACCGTGGCCGGGATGCTGCAAAACCCCCAGGGTAAAGGCGTCAAAGAGGTGGAAGTGGAAGTGCTGGTCAACGGCCAGCCCGTCAAGCCGGCGGGGAAAGAAGAGGAGATCCTTACCGGCAAGTCGGGAAGCTTCGTGGGCGAATTCCTCCTGCCGGCCGGGACCCTGCCCGGGGCCAAAGTTGAGGTCAAGGCCGCCAAACCCTCCTGGGAACCCCTGGCGGCCACGGCCGTCAACGTTGTGGAGGCGGGCACCGACGCCGCCGGCAACAAACTGTTCCAGGCCTCCCAGAACTTTAAATTGAAACGGGCCGTCACCTCAGCCTTCTGGCTCGCCACCCTTATTTTGCTCCTGGTTTATTTGATCATCTCCTTCGAATGGATGCACCGCACCCTGGCGGCCCTGCTGGGCGCGGCCCTGATCCTGTTCATCACCTATACCTTGGGGGCCTTTGACAAGTCCTTTTTCATCCTGTCCTTTGACGACGCCATGGGCGCCGTGGACCTCAACGTCATCTTCCTGCTCCTGGGTATGATGATCTTCGTGGGGGTGATGAAGAAGACCGGCATGTTCCAGTTCCTGGCCTACAAGGCCTATGCCTGGTCCCGGGGCAACGTCTTTGTCCTGTCTTTTGTGTTGCAGTTCCTCACCGCGGTGATCTCGGCCTTCCTGGACAACGTCACCACCATGCTCCTGGTGATCCCGGTGACCATCCAGATCGCCGTGACCCTGAAGGTGCACCCCCTGGCCTTTCTGATCCCCAGACCTTTGCCAGCAACGTCGGCGGCACCGCCACCATCATCGGCGACCCGCCCAACATCCTCATCGGCTCCTTTACCGGCCTCACCTTCGGCCAGTTCGTCACCAACCTGACCCTCATCTGCTTCCTCTGCCAGATTGTCTCCTGTTTTTACTTCCTGTGGTGGCACAAGAAGGACTATTTGAAGGCCGACGTCAAGGATGTGGAGCGCACCATCGAGTACCTGAGGGAAGAATATAAAATCACCGACAAAAAGCTGATGATCCAGGGTCTGGTGCTCCTGGGCTTCACCATTCTCCTGTTCATCTTCCACGGCGTCCTGCACATGCAGGTGTCGGTGGCGGCCCTCATCGGCTCCCTGCTGCTCCTGGCCATCTCCAAGGTGGACATCGTGGAGATGCTGGAGAAAGAGGTGGAGTGGCCCTCCCTGATGTTCTTCGTGGGTCTCTTCATCGTCATCGCCGGGGCCGAGGCCACCGGCCTGATCCAGCAGATCGCCAACACCGTGCTCAGCGTCTCCCAGGGAAACCTGACGGTGGCCATCATCATGATCCTGTGGGTTTCGGCCATTGCTTCGGCCTTCATCGACAATATCCCCTTCACCGCCACCATGCTCCCCGTCGTGCTCTTCATGAGCGATAGCTTCGGTCTGCCCAGAGACAACGTCCTGTGGTGGAGCTTGAGCTTGGGGGCCTGTCTTGGGCGGCAACGGCACCATGATCGGCGCCAGCGCCAACGTGGTCACCATGGGCATGGCCGAAAAGGCCGGCTACCCCATCTCCTTTGTGGAATACATGAAGATGTGCTGGTGGCCCATGATCATCATCGTCAGCATGTGTATGGTCTATTTGTTAATTGCCTATTAATGAACCCTGGCAACCGGTCCTGGCATAAACCGCCAGGGCCGGAGCCGAACCTTTATCGGGCCCGCCGGTCTGCTTTTTTGTCCCGGCGGGCCTTTTTTATCGCCCTGACCTGTAAGCCCCCCCAACTGATGATAAATTAGTGATATTGACAAATAAAAAAGGTATATTGGATTATCATTGCCATGAGTGACAGGTTAGTTCATGCCCCAAACCCAGCACAACCCTATCGAGAGTGACATCTCTCGGATTCCCAGGCCCACCCCGCCGATCAGCGTCTGCTCGTCTGTCTTGGCCCCGGACCGGGCGGGCCGCATTTAGTCCAGACTGCCTGGCAGATGGCTCTGGCTAAGAACGCCGAATGGTTTGTTCTGCATGTGGACACCCCGGCTCACGAGACCGGTCTGAAGACAGCAAGGACAATGTGGCTCAAACCTTACTCCGGGCGGAACAACTGGGCGCCAAAACCTTCAAAATCTATGGACTGAACCTACTGGATGAAATTATCAGTTTCGTCCGACAGCATGACATCAAAACCGTTTGTTTAGGCCGCTCCAGGACGAAGCGCTGGTTTCAAGTCTTTTCTCGCTCTCTGGCCGATAAATTAGTCCATCACCTGACTGAAGTAGATGTCTGTCTCATCGCTCAGGAAAAGCAGCCATCCCGCGGTCCCGAGACTTCGGCCTGGCCCCCTGGTCAGATTCTGGCGAGATTATCTCCTGGCCGCCGGTGGCGTGATGCTGTGCACCGGATTCAATCTCCTGGTCTTTCCTTACCTCCCCTTGAGCAACCAGGTCATGTTCTATCTGCTCACGGTGGTCATCATCGCCACCCTGTCGGAACGAGGCCCCACCATCTTCGCCTCGGTGGCCAGCGTCCTCACCTTTGCCTTCTTTTTTGTCCCTCATTACAATTCCTTTCGAGCCGGCCAACACCGAATTTTTCATCACCCTGGTGGTGATGCTCATGGTCACCACCCTCATTAGCAATCTGACCATGCGCGTCCGCCACCAGGCCAAAGTGGCCCGGCAGCAGGAATGGCAGACCACGGCCTTGTATGAGATGAATCAGACCCTGGCAGGGAAAGCCGATCTGGAAGAACTCTTGCAGAGCCGCCGCCGGCCAGATCAGTGGCTTGTTTGACAGCCGGGTGAGCCTCTTACTCCCTGATGCCCAAAAAAAATTGCTCGTCCGGGCCGGCGCGCCTCTGTCGCCAGAAGATGTCCGGGAAGGGTTAGTGGCTAACTGGGTTTTTAAACACGGCCATTTCGCCGGGGCCGGCACCCAAACCCTGCCGGAAGTCAAATGGCTCTATTTACCCCTGGTCACCTCCAACAATCAGGTTCTTGGGGTCCTGCGCCTGGAACGGCGTTCGCCCGTAAAAACTTTGGAAGTCGAATACATGCGCTTGCTCGAAGCCCTGAGCCGGCAAATTGCCCTGGCCATTGAACGGGAGGATCTCAGCCGGCAAACCCGGCAGGCCCAATTGCAGATCGAGACGGAGCAACTGCGCAACACCCTGCTCAGTTCAGTCTCCCACGACCTGCGGACCCCGCTGACGGTCATCGCCGGTGCCGCCAGCAGCCTGCTGGAGGCGGAAGACAACCTGGACCGGCAGACCAAACAGGAGCTGGTCCAGAATATTTACGACGAGGCCCGACGTCTGGACCGGCTGGTGCATAATCTGTTGGAAATCAGTCGTCTGCAAAGCGGTCACTTTCATAATCAATAAAGACTGGCATGTCCTGGAGGAGGTGCTCGGCTGCGCCCTGAGTCAGTTGGACGGCCAGCTCAAAGAACACCCGGTCCATATTCAATCTGCCCCAGGAACTTCCCCTGGTCCCCATGGACGCCCTGCTCATGGAGCGGGTTTTCATCAATCTCCTGGAAAATGCCGCGAAATATACCCCGGCCGGTACTCCCATCGAAATTGCCGGTACGCTCGCCGGCCCTGAATTACGGTTGGTCGTCGCCGATCACGGACCCGGCCTGCCCCCCGGCCAGGAAGAGAAGATCTTCGAGAAATTTTATCAGGGCCGCCCGGGGACTGCCCGGGGCGCCGGGCTCGGCCTGGCCATCTGCCGCAGTATCATCGAAGCCCATAATGGCCGGATCACTGCTAAAAACCGTCCAGAAGGCGGGGCCGAATTTTCTTTCACCCTGCCGGTGCCCGGAGGAGCACCTCCCCTGGGAGAGCCCTCTCACCGACGCGGAGCTGATTCCCGACCATGAAGCCTAACATCCTGTTGATTGAAGATGATCCCAGTATCCGCCGCTTCCTGCGGGCTACCCTGGTAACCCAGGGCTATGAATTGTTGGAAGCCGCCACGGGTGGCGATGGCCTGGCCCAGGCCTTTTCCCGGGCCCCGGACGTGATTCTCCTGGACCTGGGTCTGCCGGACATGGACGGCGGTGACCTGCTCCGGCAGATTCGGGAGTACTCCGGGGTGCCCATAATTATCCTGTCGGCCCGGGGCCAGGAGCGGGAAAAAATCGCCAACCTGGATGCCGGCGCCGACGATTATCTCACCAAACCCTTCGCCATGGGAGAATTGCTGGCCCGTATCCGGGTGGCTCTCAGGCGGGCTTCCCCGGCCGAAGGTGGCACCACCGAACAGCTCGTCAGGTTTGGCAACATTACCGTGGACTTCGATAAACGGCAGGTATGGCGAGGCCAGGAAGAAATTCACTTATCCCCCCTGGAATACAAACTCCTGGCCGAACTGGTGAAGCACCATGGCAAGGTGGTGACCCATCGCCAGCTCTTAAAAAATGTCTGGGGACCCACCTTCGTGGATCAAAATGTCTATCTGAGGGTCTTCATCCTGAATCTCCGCCGCAAACTGGAAGATGACCCGGCCCGCCCCAGTTTCCTGATCACCGAGCCAGGGGTGGGGTATCGTTTAAAAATAGAGTAGTATGCCAGTAACTGGTCGGCACCGTAAGTTCATCCTCCCCCTCCCCCTCAATCCCATACGCCATGGGCTGGTGACCGATGAGCCATAACTGCTCCGAGGCCCGGGTCAGCACCACGTGCAGCAGCATCCGGCTGGCCCGGTCATCCCGGTAATGCTCCCGGGAAGGATTCATGACCATCACCGCCGAAAACTCCAGCCCTTTCACCTGGTGGGCATTGGTTATGACGATGCCCGGCTGAAAGGAAAAATCTTCCCGGGCGTGCCGCCGGATATGGGGCAGTCCCGGACCCTGAAGATCTTTATAGAGCCGGTCCGCATCCTTGATATAACGGCACACCACGGCAACCAGGGAATGTGGCCGCTCCAGTCGGTACTGTTCCAGGATCTGCTTGGCTCTGGCCAGGCTTTCCTCATAACTCGGCGTTCTGACAATCTCCACCGGCGGCCCGTCCCGGACCGTTATCAAAGCGCCGGTTTCACCCAATACCCTCCAGGCCAGCTCCATGATCGGCCGGGTCGCCCGGTAACCTACCATCAGCGTCTGGGCGGCTATTTGTTCCGCCCCCAACTGCTTCTGCTGCTGCCCGATGAACTCGCCAAACCCGGCCGCCCCCTCGAACGTCACCTCATCCTTGATTTTTTGGGCCATATCACCGCAGATGGTAATTGATTGCCAGGTATCGGCCGCCCCCAGGAGGGTGGCCAGCTCCACCTGGCTCAAGTCCTGGGCTTCGTCCACCATGATATGCGCATAATTAGGCAGAGCCGCCTGACATCCCTGGCGCTGCCTGAGACGCAGCAGAATCCCCGCATCGGCAAAGTCCATCCGGCGGCGCTCCAGTAATTGACTCTGATGTTGTCTAAGGCGGTTCAGGGTCCTCTCTCGGATACCTGCGGCCTCGGCAAAGGTGTCTTCCAGGAGCTGACGGTCGGTAAACATCATATTCAGGTCTATGGTATGCTCTGCCAACCGCGCCAGGAGCCGGGAGCACAATTCTTGCCACCTCTCAGATGGAACTATGGGGCCCAATGCCTGCTGCCTTTGCAGCCACTGCAAAAATTCCGGGAAAGTTTGGATCGCCTCCAGGGCTTCCAGGAGATGAGACAACCGGGCGTGTTCTCCGGGATACAGTCCTTCCTGGAGCCATTGCCGGGATTTGGCCAGCAGACCATTGAGATAGGTATCTATCAGCTTGAGCATCAATGGGTGTTTTTTCAGCCGGGTGACTTCGGCCGGGGCTTCCGGGGCATACGCCAGCGATAGCCCGCCCCGATGGAAAATCTTGCCCACCCAACTGTGGTAGGTCTCAACCTGGACTCCCGGCTTCACTCCCAGTTCCGGCAACACCCGGGAGATATATTTTTGTAAGGAGCGATTAAACATGACCACCAGAAGGCGGTTGGAACAAAAACGTTCCGGATTCTGATAAGCCAGATAGGCGATGCGGTGCAGTCCCACCGTGGTTTTGCCGCTGCCTGCGCCTCCCTGTAAGACAATGGTGCGGGATTCGGGATGGGTAATAGCCCGAAACTGCTCGCCGCTGATTAAGGAGGTGATTTCCGGTAAACGATGGTCTCGCTGCCCTTCTTTTCGGGAAACGGGGCCGCCCGCATCGGCCTGCTCCCAGGTGCTGTCTTCCCGCCGGACCAGCAGTATCCCCTTTTCCATAATTGTGCGCAGCTCACTCCCGGCCGTCTCCACCTGCCTTTTGGCGCTTATCGTCCCGGTTCGCTCCCGGCCCCTGATTTCTTCCTCATACTCTTCCCCCGCCTCATACTCATAGTAGAGCCTGGAAATAGGCGCCTCCCGCCAATCCAGGACCAGCACCTTATTGAGGCTGTCAAAGAAAGATTGCCTCCCCAAACAATAGCTTTTGGGCCCCAGGCCGTCATCTTTGATTTCCAGAATGCCAAAATAAGGGTTTTTCAGTATCGTTAGTCTCCTGGTGCAGGCGTCTGGAGTTCTGCTCCTGAAAATAGACGATCTCCTCCTCGATTTCCCTTTTTTCCCGCCAGCCCTCGGCCTCCAGTTGTTTCTGCTTGAGCGCCTTAATTTTCTTGGCGCTGTTCTGGCGGTCCTCTCCCTCTTTGGCCAGCGTCTCTGCCATCTTCCCGACCAGCGTTTTCAGCCGGTTCTCTTCCAGATCAATAACCTTTTTGAAATCTTCCATGACAGCTCAGGAACTCCTCTTAAATAGAGCATGGTATAGCAAATCCGGCTGAAAATCTATACCAGTTCCCCCATGGGTATATAAAAAAATCCTTTCCCTGATGGTGGCAGGCCCCCTCGCCTGCCCGTGGTGCTTGCGTCCGTCTTTACAGGCGGGCCAGGATTGAATAACTCCTACCATCTGCCATTGGCTTTATCCAGGAAAATTGTTACGGTATAATAATATTTGATATCATTTACTCAGAACTCATAGAGGAGTGCCGCCATGACCGAATATACCATCCATCCCCTGGTAGTGGGCGCCAATGCCACCGACCAGGGCATCATGACCTATTTAAAAGGCTACGGCAAACGCATCTGGATACCCATTTATGTCTTCTATCTGGAGGGTGGCAAAGAGAAAATTCTGGTGGACACCGGCCTGGAGCAGTTCGTGGTGCCCCCGGAAGTAGAGACGGAATACGGTATCAAGATCCAGGAATTTGAAGATGCCCTGGCAACCTATGACCTGACTCCCGAAGACATTGACGTCGTCATCCATACCCACCTGCATAACGACCACTGCGAAAACGACTACAAATGCACCAACGCCAGGGTCTATGTCCAAAAACGGGAATATGACTTCTTTAAAAACCCCCATCCCGCGGATCACCGCTATTTTCCGGACCTGCTGGACGAAAATGAAGTGGTGCTCCTGGACGGCGACCAGGAGGTCAGGGACGGCATCAGCGTCCTGTTGACCCCGGGCCACACCGTGGGCGGCCAGTCCATCGTGGTGAACACCAAAAAAGGCAAAGCCGTGATCACCGGTTTTTGCTGCAACGACCAAAATTTCCCGGCCTCCGGCCCCTGTGTCCCTCCCGGCGTCCACCTCAATCTCATGGACGCCTATGACAGCGTCAGAAAAGTCAAAGACGTGGCCGATATCATCCTGCCCCTCCACGACCTCAGCCTCGGCCGCCACAAAAATATTCCCGATTAATGCCCGGCAGGGCGGGCCTGCGCTCCCGCCCGCATCGATACAGAAGTAAAGGATTGGAGGCTTTCGTACTCTTTGCAGGACCATCTGCATGATGTGGAAATCAGCACCTTCCGCCTGTCCGCCGACGCGCCGTTGGCTGGGAAATCTCTATCACAGGTAGAACTGCGGAAAAAGCATGGAGTCTCGGTCCTTGCCATCCGCCGCAATTCTCAGGTATTTCATAATCCCGATCCTGATATGGTGATGTTGGCCAATGATTTGCTGATAACCATGGGTTCTCCGGAAAATATGGTTAAAGCTACCAGTCTTTTTACTAAGCGGGAGGACGAATGAACTGTTACCAACTTGAATCTGATTGGATTTTTAAAGATTTGAACACCTCGGAGTCAGGCTTAACCGACCCCGAAGTCAGGGAACGCCTGCAACAATTCGGGCCCAATAAACTGGCGGATGAGGGCAAGATCAGCAAGCTGGAACTTCTGGTCCATCAGTTTAAAAGTCCCTTAATTTATATTCTGCTCATCGCCGCCGTAGTGACCGCGTTTCTCCAGGAATACAAGGATACTGGCGTCATTGCCGCTATTTTACTGATTAATGCCCTGGTCGGCTACATCCAGGAGTACAAGGCGGAGAAAAACGTCCGAGCCCTCAAAAAGATGGTGGTGGCCAAAGCCCGAGTGCTGCGGGATGGCAAAGAATTGGAAATTAACAGCGAGGAACTGGTTCCTGGGGATATCGTCTTTCCTGACTTCCGGGTCCCGGGTGCCGGCGGATATGCGGCTCATCAAGATCATCGAGCTTAAGACCGACGAATCCATGTTCACCGGGGAATCCATTCCAGCCGAAAAAATTACCTCAGCCATCCCGGAGGACAATCTCACTCCCGGCGACCAAAGGAACATGGCCTTTATGGGCACCGTGGTAGTGAACGGCCGGGCCAGAGGGGTGGTGGTGGCCACCGGGTCCAGAACGGTCCTGGGCCGGATAGCCAAGGATGTCCAGGAACTTGGGGTGACGAAAGCCCCCCTCCAGGAAAAAATCGACCGGTTTGCCAATACCATCGGCATCATCGTCCTGGTTGCTTCCGCGTTGCTTTTTCTCATCGGCATTCTCGTCGGCATCAGCGCCCAAGACATGTTCATGACCGCCGTCGCCGCGGCAGTGGCCGCTATCCCTGAGGGCCTGCCCATTGTGGTGACTATCACCCTGGCCATCGGTACGGCCCGCATGGCTCAAAGGAACGCCATTATCCGCAAACTGCCGGCCGTGGAAACCCTGGGCAGCACCACCGTCATCTGCTCCGATAAGACCGGTACCCTGACGAAAAATGAGATGACCGTGAAGCTGGTCTATGACGGCCGCCACGTCTACGAAGTTACCGGGAGCGGCTATGAACCTCAGGGCGAAATCCTGGAAGAGGGACGTCGCATCAATACCACCGCCGATCCCGAACTGTTGATGCTTTTCCGAATCGGGCTTTTGTGCAATGAATCCGACATATTACATAGAAGATGGGCAGTATAAGGTAGACGGTGACCCCACGGAAGCCGCCCTTATTGTTTCGGCCATGAAATCGGGGTTAAATCCCGAAGAGGAGCGGGAGCACTATCCACAACTATTTATCATTCCCTTTGAATCCGAACGGGGCTATATGGCAACCCTGCACCGGCTTGGCGATCGCCACCTCATCTTCGTCAAAGGAGCGCCGGAAAAACTGCTGGACATCTGCCAGGAGTGCCGTTTCTCTGAGTGGGAGAATGTTCCCGGAGTGGCCGACCATTTTGCCAAGGAAGGTCTGCGGGTTTTGGGTCTTGCTTATAAGGAAGTCCCAGTCCACCAAACGGAAATCACCATGGCCGACCTGCAAACGGGATTGATTTTCGCCGGATTGCAGGGGATGATCGATCCACCCCGACCCGAGGCCGTAGACGCCGTGGCCGGTTGCAAGAAGGCAGGCATTCGGGTGGTGATGATCACCGGAGACCACGCCATCACTGCCGGAGCCATTGCCAAAAAAGTGGGCATCGTGGAAGAAGAGGAGGTAGTGGAAGACCTGGCCGCCAAGCCTGTAGAGGCCATGACTGATGAAGAACTTTTCACGGTCACCAAAGAGTTGGCCAATGTTCTGGCCCAACACGCCGGCCTGGACAGCCGGACGCCCTTGGGTCTGACCGGGAAGCACGTCCAGGCCCTAGCCGATATGGAAATATTCGCCTTCTTGAAGGAAGTATTGGCCGCGCTGGTCAAACGGGCCGGACCGGAGGGAGCGGTGCGTCATGTCCTCACCGGCAGAGAACTGGAAACCATGAGCGATGCCGCCCTGTTTCACCTGGTCCAAAAAGTCTCGGTCTATGCCCGGGTCGCCCCACACCATAAGCTTCGCATCACGCAACAATTGACTTAAACATGGGGAGATCGTCGCCATGACCGGGGATGGGGTGAATGACGCCCCAGCCCTGAAGGCAGCCCATATCGGCGTGGCCATGGGCAAAACCGGCACCGATGTGGCCAAAGAAGCCTCTGATATGGTGATTGCCGACGATAATTTCGCCAGCATCTATCGGGCGGTGGGATTGGGCCGCGTTGTCTTCGACAATATCCGCAAGGTCACCTTCTTTCTCATCCCCACTGGCATCGCGGCGATCATTTCCATCCTGGCAACCGTCATGCTCGGCTTGCCCCTGCCCTATTTGCCGGCCCAGCTTTTGTGGATCAACCTGGTCACTAACGGTCTCCAGGACGTGGCCTTGGCTTTCGAACCTGGAGAAAAAGATGTCCTGGAGCGCCCGCCTCGTCATCCTCAAGAAGGCATCATGTCCCGCTTGCTGATTGAGCGCACCATTCTAGTGGCCCTTATCATCTCGGCAGGAATAGTGTATGAGTTCACCCATTCCCTGAATCAAGGAGCCTCCCTGGACAAAGCCCGAACCATCGCCGTCACCACCATGGTTTTTTTCCAGTTTTTCCAGGCTTATAATAGCCGCTCCGAGCTACACTCACTGTTCAGCATGAACCCCCTGGGCAACCCTTTCCTCTTTTTCGGCACCATCGCCGCCTTCCTCGCCCATTTGGCTGCCATTTACGTGCCGGCCATGCAATGGGTTTTTCGCATGGAGCCCATCGGGGCCATGGAGTGGCTGAGAATAGGACTGGTGTCCTTTACGGTCGTGATCGCCATCGAAATCGATAAACTGGTCAGGCGAGTAATCGCCTCGGTTCGATGATAACCCATTCTTAGTTTGGGGATCTGGGTCGCCTGCTGCAACCTGAGCGCAGGGGCTGAGGAACCATAGTTTGAAGAAGCTAGTCCTAACAATACCGAACTATCGGCTTTTAACGATAAAAAGGTTTTAAAAGTATAAATTGTAGTTAAAATAGATCGTAAACTTTCTGAAAATTTAATTACCAAAGGAGGTGTTATGGATAACCAAGCAGGTATTGGTGGCAGCATTAGACCGGCTATACCCGAGGACCTTCCCCAGATTCTCGAAATCGAACGCCTCTGTTTTGAAAAACAATGGCGAGAGGGTTATTTTTGCCCGGCTTTTCAAGATACTTTTTTCGTTTATGTGGATGAGAAGATTTTAGGGTTTATCATCGCCTGCACCTGCGAAACTGCCAAAAAAGGAACAATCATGAGGGTGGCGGTACATCCGCAGGCTCAGGGACGAGGTATAGCCTCCCAATTAATAGCCAAGGCGCTCGCAATCCTTAAAGAGAAACAAGTCACCTCCGTGGAATTGGATGTGGAAACTTCCAAGTCGGACGTCAAGCGACTTTATGAAAAGTTAGGTTTTAATACTATAAAATTGGTCAATGTAGATTGTGACTACGAGGATGAAGCTTTCTATATCATGGAAATGCGACTTTCGTAGAGGCAATGACGGTGGCCCTCATAACTAGAGACAGTTCTACAATTGCGTTCTCCGGATGATTGCACAACTCAGGGCACGGCAAACCGTACCCCAAAAGTTGGACACCTGCTCGTGGAAGGTTACCGCAGTAATTTCTTCAGAATGCTCCTTAACTTTATTGATTATCATCATAATTCAACAAGCTTTTCCAGTCTTGCTTTTCCAACCTTAAACTCCGGAATCTTGGCCAAAGGATCGAAGGCTTCGGCGTTGGTCAGGACGTTCGTGGGATTTTCGCCAAAGTGAATGGGCATGAAAAGATTGCCTGGTTCCACCGTCGGAGTGATTTTCGCCGGGGCCTCGATTTTTCCCCGTGGGGAAGTGATGACCAGCACATCTCCCTCGTGCACGTTTAATTTATCCGCATCCACCGGGTTGATTTCCACGTAGCCGGTCCGTTGTTCCCGGTCCAGGGCTGGAGAGATCCGGGTCATGGTGCCGGTGTGGTAATGGGCAAACATCCGGCCGGTGGTCAAGAAGTACGGATAAGTTTTATCCGGCATTTCGGCTGGATCCTTGTAGTCAATGACATGGAACTGCCCTTTGCCCCGGGTAAATTTGTCCTTATGCAGGTAGGCGGTCCCCGGGTGATTAGCAGTGGGGCATGGCCATTGCAGTCCATCAATGCCTAACCGTTCGTATGTCATACCAGCGTAACTCGGTGTCAAGGCAGCCAGTTCCCGAAAAACCTCTTCCGCGTTCTTATAGCTCATCGGGTAGCCCATGGCCGTGGCCAGGCGGCAGAGAATTTCCCAATCCGGCAAGGTGTCGCCGATGGGTTCGATGGCTTTGCAAACCCTCATACAACGCCGTTCCGTATTGGAAAAGGTGCCGTCCTTTTCAGCCGTGGAAGCGGCAGCCAGGACGACGTCCGCCACCTGAGCCGTTTCTGAAAGGAACAGATCCTGCACCACCAGGAAGTCAAGCTCTTTCAGGGCGTGATGCAGATGTTGCCAGTCAGGGTCACTGAGTTTGGGATTCTCCCCGATCACAAATAAGGCTTTCAATCTGCCATCTAAAACCGCGTTCACCATCTCCAGGATGGTCAAGCCGGGTCGGTCGGGGAGTTGCTGCTTCCCCCAAGCCTGGGAAAATTTGGCATTCAGGTCTGGATTGCTTACCAGTTGGTAGCCGGGGAACACATGGGGTAAGCCTCCCATGTCGCAGGCGCCCTGGACATTATTCTGACCTCGTAACGGGTTGACACCACCCCCGGCAACCCCGACGTTGCCGCACAGCATGGCCAGATTGCAGACGGCTTTGACATTATCCACGCCGGTGGTGTGCTGGGTAATCCCCATGGTGTAGAGAATGGCGGCCGGGGAGTTGGTGGCGTAGAGTTCGCTCATCTTTTCCAGGTCAGCCGGGCTGACCCCGGTTATTTTCTGAACCTTTTTCGGAGTATATTTTTCCAGTGAAGTCTTGAATTCCTCAAAACCTTCGGTGCGCTCATTGACATAATCCTGGGCCTGCCAGCCATTTTTCAGTATGAGATGCATCATCCCATTAAGCAGAGCCACATCGCTCCCCAAACGATGAGTCACGGCCAGATCGGCAAACCGGCCCAGCTGAATGTGCCTGGGATCGGCAATAATAAGTTTGGCGCCTTTTTCCTTGGCCTGGAATACCCGGCGAGCAATGAGGGGATGACAGGCCGAGGTATTGGAGCCGATGATAAAAATACAGCCGGAATCCTCGAATTCGGCGATGGAGTTAGTCATGGCTCCACTACCAAAAGCGGCGGTAAGACCTACCACCGTGGAGGAATGTCAGAGACGGGCACAGTGATCAACATTGTTGGTGCCAATCACCGCCCGGGCGAATTTCTGGATTAGGTAATTATCTTCATTGGTTATCTTAGCTGAAGCCAAAACTCCCACGCTGTCCGGGCCATATTTGTCTATGACTTCCCGGAATTTATCGGCCGTATACTGGATGGCCCGGTCCCAGGTGACCTTGGTAAAGCGGCCATTGAGTCGGATTAGTGGGGCTTGGAGACGCAGTGGGCTATTGACGAATTCGTGAAGATTCCACCCCTTGATACAAAGTTTGCCTTCATTAACCGGGTGGGTTTTCAGAGGCAAAGTGCCCATGAGTTTTCCGTCCAGCACCTTGAACAGCACACCGCAACCGGTGCCGCAATAGGAGCAGACCGAGGGTACAAGTTTATACATGCTTCATCTCCTTCAGGCCATAACAATCATGAACTAAGCCTCGGGGTGCCCTTCCGCCTGGTGGGCGGTCTGATCAAAAATGAGGCTAAGGGGCGCCTGTTTTAAACTAATTCCGGTTTTATAATCAAACAGCTTGGCGACAATGTCGTTCACTTTCCGGTAGAGCAGACGCAAAGGGATATCCGCAGGACAGGCGTCTTCGCACAGACCGCAGTCGATGCAGCGCCCGGCCATGTGAACTGCCCGCACCAGGTGGAAAATAGGCACCTCGGGAGGCAGCTCGCCGGTGCCGATCAGATCTTCATGTTCCAGAGAACATTCTTTACAGAAACATACCGGACAAATGTTCCGGCAGCCGTAACATTTAAGACATTTCTGAAATTCATACATCCAACGAGAAAAGCGATCCTGGGGCTCGAAATTTTCCACACTCTCCAGAGACTGGTTGTTGTCGATGCCCACCTCTTTTTTATAAAAACCGACCTCTTTGCTTTCCAGGGCTGAACAATCGGCATGCTCTCTGCAGAGGCGAAGGGCAACAACCCACCTCCAAGACCTCCACCTGACCGGGAGCCACTTGCTGGTGCACCGTCAGCACGTTCAGGGCCCGGCGGTTGCAGTCCCGGGCCATGATGCCGACCTTGATCTCCGGTCGGGCCGCAGTGATCTCGGCTGCGAGTTTCTCCAAAGCATAACGCGCCTGGCCGACGATCATGTCTGGCACCTCAGCCAAATTTTGACGGCTGAAGGCATAGGGCAAAGGATGCCCGGCTATCATTTTATAACCCAGAAAAATATCCACTTTACCGGTTTCCAGCCATTCTTGAACTTTCGCATGCATACTGTTATCCTCTGGCCACCGCCCTTTTGGTTTTTTTGGGGGAGTCGGTTCCCGAAATCAGGTGTGCTCCCTCTGACGAGCACGCTGCACCCTTTTTACCCTGTTTCCTGGACTCAAAGGTGTAATTACACAGAGGATTAGGACCCAGGGCGCGAATCTCCTCGGTAAATTCCGACATCACCTTGACGAATTTCTGGGCTTCCGCCGAGGAAATCCACTCCAGGCGGACACGGCCGCCCAGCCCCATAAAGGCAAACAATTCCATTAAAAACCGCATTCTCTTACTTGTCATGTGATTACCGTACAGGTAATGGCAGTCTCCCAGGTGTCAGCCGCCCACCAGGATGCCGTCCGCCCCGCTTTGGAAGGCCCTTAAAATGTGATGGGGCGAGACCGTCGCGGAACACATGACTCGCAGGAGCCGGACATTGGCAGGATACTGCAGACGGCTGACACCTGCCAGATCGGCCGCGCCGTAAGCGCACCAGTTACACACGAAAGCTAAGATCTTGGGTTCAAAGCCGGGCTTATCCATGGTTTCTCCTCATATTCCTCAAGAAAATCGCAAGCTGCTATTTATTTGGGCGTAAAGCTGCCGGTTATTGAAGCCCAGGAGCACCGGAGCTTCACAGGGACAGGCGGCAGCACAGGCCCCACAACCCTTACAGAGCACTTCATTGATTTGGGCCACCCCCTGCTCTTCATTAAAAGCTATAGCCTGGTAGGGGCAGACGTTGACACAGATCTGACAACCACAGCAGAACTCCGGGGTAATCCGGGAAACGAGACCGCCCGCTTTGATACTGCCCTTAGACAAGACCGTGGCGGCCCGGGCAGCCGCGGCCTGGGCCTGGGCGACACTTTCTTCCAGGGGCTTGGGATAATGTGCCATACCGCAAAGAAAAACACCGTCGTTAGCAAAATCCACGGGCCGCAATTT
Source organism: uncultured delta proteobacterium (assembly GCA_963777875.1). Classification (GTDB taxonomy): domain Bacteria; phylum Desulfobacterota; class Desulfobaccia; order Desulfobaccales; family Desulfobaccaceae; genus Desulfobacca. Next base: position 18,075 of record CAVZSK010000042.1, read on the forward strand.
TTGGTGGGCCTCCAGGAACCAGCCGTCGGCATCCAGGGGGACCCGATACATCTGGGCCAGGGCTTGATCCCGGTGTGATTCGATGGCTGCCGCCAGGACCAGGAGATCAACTTCGATGGCCAAAGGTCGCCGCAAGACATGGTCCAGGCATTCCAACCGCAATTTCTCTCCGTGAGCCGTTACGAGCGGCTTCTCCGCCTGGGTATAGCGGTTAAATATCACCCCTCGATCCCGGGCTTGATGATACAAGTCTTCCCGGTCGCCGTAGGTCCGCATATCCCGATAAAGCACATAGACACCGGCCTCGGGGTTGTTTTCCAGCAGTTCCAGGGCGCCTTTAACCGAGTGGGTGCAGCAGACCTTGGAACAGTAGGGACGGCTTTCCTCCCGGGAACCAACACATTGGATAAAGGCAATGGTTTCGGCGCCGGTTAACCGGGGATCTTTTTGACGCATCATCTCGTCAAATTCAAGTTGAGTGACTACCGCCGGATGCTTGCCGTAAAGATATTCCTGGGGCTTGGACTCTTTGGCCCCGGTGGCCAGCACGGCTACCCCATGGCTAATGGTGGTTGGCACTGGAGCCGTTGGTAATGGTGGTATTAAAATTGCCCACGAAACCGTCCACCCCGGTGATAGTGCTATTGAGATGGACCGTAATCTTCGGTTCCCTGGAAATCTGATCTTCTAAACTGCTCCGAAAGGCTCCCAATATCCTCACCGCGATAGCGTGCTGAGGAGTTGACGGGCATTCCCGCCCAAAACAGCAGCCTGTCTCCACTAAATGCACCGGATAGCCCTGCTGGGCCAGATTCAAGGCTGCACTCATGCCGGCCACGCCGCCGCCTACCACCAAAGCCGCCTGAGTGACCGGCAGGTCGGCCTCCTTCAAGGGGTTGAGCAGGGCGCTTTTGGCCACGGCCATGGCCACCAGGGCTTTGGCCTTTTGGGTAGCGACTTCCGGCTCCTGGGCATGCACCCAGGAATCATGGTTACGGATATTGGCCATCTCAAAAAGGTATTTGTTCAGGCCGGCATTATTCATGGTTTCCTGGAACAAAGGCTCATGGGTACGGGGAGAACAGGCCGCCACGACAACCCGGTTTAAGCCGTGTTCCTTAATGACTTCGGTGAGCTTGTCTTGGGTATCCTGGGAGCAGGTATAGAGGTTCTCTTCGACATAGACCACGTGCGGCAGACTCCGGGCGTATTCCGCAACCTCCGGAACTTTCACCACGCTGCCGATGTTAATGCCGCAGTTGCAAACGAAAACGCCGATCCGAGGCTTCTCCCGGCTCACGTCTCTTTCCGGGGGATAGGTTTTCTCGGTCACCAGGGAGAAACGGGCGCTGCTCAATTCCCCGGCCGCAGCCGCGGCGGCAGCCGACGCCTCCATCACGGAATACGGAATATCTTTGGGTCCGGCCGCGGCACCACAAACATATATCCCGGGACGCGAAGCAGCTACCGGGGCAAATGAGGTGGTGGCGGTGAAGCCGTGGCCTATCGAGTTCTATCCCTAAGCGTTCGCTCAACTGACGGAATTTTCCCGGGGCTTCCAAACCGATGGACAAAACCACCAGATCAAAGATTTCCTCCCGCAGGTTACCCTCATCGTCCACCCATTCCAGGCGGATATCATTGCTGTCAGGCTGGGCCGGACTCAGGGAGTGGACCCGGGAGCGCACAAACCTCACCCCGGCCTCGTGCTCGGCTTTTTGGTAGAAGCGGTCGAAGTCCTTGCCGTACGTCCGCATGTCCATGAAGAAAATGGCGGTCTCCAGATCTCCGCCGGCATGCTCCTTGGCAATGACCGCCTGTTTAATGGCATACATGCAACACACCCCGGAGCAGTAGGAGTGAGACCCGGGTTTGGTGTCCCGGGAACCAACGCACTGGAGCCAGGCTATCTTCTTGGGCTCTTTTTTGTCTGATGGCCGCACCACATGGCCTTCAAATGGCCCGGAGGCGCTTAGGATCCGCTCGAATTCGAGACCGGTGACCACTCCAGGATATTTCCCGTACCCGTAGGTATCGAAAACAGCCGGATTAAAGGGAGTAAAACCGGTGGCCAACACCACCGCCCCCACCTGCACGGTGAGCACTTCCTCCTGGTCATCCAGATTAATGGCGCCGCTGGGACAAAATTTTTCACAAGCCTTGCAGGTGCCTTTTTTGAAATATATGCAATTATCCGGATCAATGACAAATTTCAGAGGGACAGTCTGGCTGTACTTAATATAAATAGCTTTGCGTTTATTCAGTCCTAAGTTGTATTCATCCGACACCTTGCGGGGGCATTTCTCGGCGCAGACCCCGCAGCCGATACATTTGTCCATATCCACATAACGAGGTTTCTTTCTCAGGGTTACAGTAAAATTACCTACTTCACCGGTGAGTTCCTCTATTTCCGTCAATGTTAACAACTTGATATTTAAGTGCCGACCGCACTCAACCAATTTTGGCGAAATAATTCACATAGAGCAGTCATTGGTGGGGAAGGTCTTGTCCAATTGGGCCATAACCCCGCCGATGCCGGAGCTCTCTTCCACCAGATAAACGTAAAACCCGGCGTCGGCCAGATCCAGAGCCGTTTGCATACCGGCGATACCGCCGCCGACCACCAGGACCGATCCGTTTTTACTCTTTTCGCTTTGAGTTGTACTCATTAAAATCTCCCTTTTAATACCATGACCTGACTGCCAGGTTGACCTTTGCGGTCCGAGGCAGCCCCGGCCATTGACTTAACGTAGGCCTGGTAACCTATTTCGGGTTACAAACCGCTAGCCCTATTAACCGCCGGGTGATTAAGAATTTGCTATATTATTAACATTAGTTCAAATAATATTCAATCTGAAAATGATAACCACCTTTCTCCAATTGGATATTTCAGTGAAGTTCCCACGCCTTGGTCTAAATTAATCCCAAGGCTGCATCAACCTGGGCCTCTATTTGACCTAACGTGAAGCCGGCCACAAAAATACCCTGTTTCGGGCAGGTGGCCATACAGGAGCCGCAGCCTTTACATTGTGATTCATTGATCTCCACGGTTTTTTTGACACTGCCGTCTCTCATGTACTCCAGTAAGGTTATGGCCTGGTAGGGACAAGCATCCACACAAAAGGCGCAGCCGTCGCAATTCTCATCAATGGGCCGGGAGACAATGGATTCGAGCTCCAGATAATCTTTGGACAGGACCGTGGCGGCCCGAGCTGCGGCAGCCAACCCCAGGCGGATGGAATCTTCGATGGGCTTGGGGTTGTGGCTGAGTCCGGCCAGGAAGATGCCTTCGGTGGCACAATCCACCGGCCTGATTTTGGCATGAGCCTCATTAAAGAACCCTTCCTCACTCATGGCAACTTTATAGATCTCCGCCAAAGGTTTGTTGGGATAGGGAACGATGGCGGTGGCCAGGGTCAGAAGGTCCACGGTAAACTGCACCGGCTGGCGCAAGATATGGTCCAGGACGGTGATTTGGATCTTGCCGTCCACTTCCTCAACGTGAGGGGGAGCAGCCTGGCGATAGCGGAAGAAGATAACTCCCAACTCTCTGGCTTGTTTATACAATTTCTCCCGTTCCCCATAGGTCCGCAGATCCCGGTACAACACGTAGACGTCCATATCCGGATTCAGTTCTTTAAGCTTGATGGCGTTTTTTATGGAATGGGTGCAGCAGACCCGGCTACAGTAAGGTCTTTCCGCTATGCGAGAGCCGACACATTGTATGAAGGCCGCCGCCCCAAGCTGCTTGAGCCGGCCGTTGTTTGCCATCAGTTCCCGGTCAAGATCCAGGGATAGCAGCACATTGGGATTTTCCTGGTAAAGGTATTGGCCCACGGGTTGATAAGCCTTGGCCCCGGTGGCCAGAACGAGAATACCATGGCTGACGGATTCACCGTTCGTCAGTCTGGTGTTAAAATTGCCGATTGATCCAGTAGCGCTTTCGACAATGGCATTATAATGAATCTTGATTTTTTCTTGGTTCTGGACCTTATGAGCGAGGTTTTCCACAAATGGCCGGATGAGTTCGCCGGTCCAGGTGGTATGCAGATTCAGGGCCTGACCGCCAAGCTGATCTCGGCGCTCAACGAGATCTACCTGGTATCCCTGACCGGCCAGACCCAGAGCCGTGGTCATGCCGGCAACACCGCCGCCGACCACCAGGGCTTTGGGATTCATGGCCAGGGTGATATATTCCAGGGGTTCCAACAGTCGTGCCTTGGCCACTGCCATGTTAATAAGGTCCTTACATTTAACCGTGGCCTCATGAGGCTGTTGCTGATGGCACCAGGTGCACTGATTCCGGATATTGGCCATTTCAAAAAGATATTTGTTTAAGCCGGCGCTCCGGAGCATATCCTGAAAGATGGGCTGGTGGGTAGAAGGGCTACAGGCCGCCACTACCACCCGGTTGAGGTCGTGTTCCTTGATTTTTTCGATCATCTGTTTCTGCGCGTCCTGGGAGCAGCTAAATAGGTTGTCCTGGACAAACACGACGTCAGGGATGGTTTGGACGTATTCCTTGATGGCCGGGATATCTGCCACACCACCAATATTGATGCCGCAATGACAGACGAAGACGCCGACCCGGGAAGGCTCCCCATTAAGGGGGATTTCAGGCGGATATGCCCGCTCCTGCACCTGGCTGCCCCGGACTGCGGCCAAAGGAATGGTGGCAGCCGCAGCCGCAGCACTGCCCTCCCGTACCGACTCGGGAATGTCTTTGGGGCCATTAAAAACGCCGCAGGCATAAATGCCTGGCCTGGAAGTGTGGACCGGGGTGAAACAACTGGCGTCCACAAAATTTCCCGGGCTGAGCTTGACTCCCAGGCTGTTGGCTAAATCCACGGTTTTGGCATCGGTCACCAAACCGACGGACAGGACCACCATATTAAAGGCTTCTTTCAGAAACTCACCTTCTTCGCTGACATAGCCGATTTCCAGATCGCCGCTGTTCCCCAGAGGGTCAATGGAATGTATCCGGGAACGAATGAGCCGAGCTCCTTGATCTTTGATGCGGACAGTGTATTTTTCAAAATCCTTGCGCATGGCGCGCATGTCCATGTAGAACAAGGCCATATCTAAATCCGGCCCGATATGTTCTCTGGCAATAATTGCCTGTTTCAGGGCAATCGTGCAGCAATCGGCAGAACAATATTCCACGCAGCCTGCATGCGCATCCCGGGAGCCGACACAGTGGATCCAGGCAATCTTTTTTGGTTCCTGGCCATCGGAAAGACGTTTGACATGACCCTGGAAGGGGCCGCCGGGACTGAGAATGCGTTCGAATTCCAGGGTGGTGACGACGTTGGGGTGATCATAGGCATAATAATCATAGCCGCTGGGATCGAAGGTCTTAAAACCAGGGGCCAGGATTACCGAACCCACCTGGAGGTCGTAGGATGACGGCTGCTGCTGATAATCAATAGCTTCAGCGGGACAAACCTGGGCACAAAGGCCACAATCCCCGGTGAGCAATTGGACGCAGTTATCTCGGTCGATCACCGGAGTATTGGGGATAGCCTGGGGATAGGTGCGGTAAATATTGCCCCGACTGGTGAGCCCGAGATTAAATTCTGATTTTTTGGGAATTGGCTTTTTGCCGCTGATCTTGCCGATATCAGCAATATGCCCTGTGGGGCAGACAAAGGCGCAGGCGCCGCAGGTGCGGCAGACCTCGGAATACTCGCCAAAAGGGGTCATGACCTCCCGCTTGGCCCCCCGGCCCGTCATGCCGATGGCCCCCACATGTTGGAGTTCATGGCAGGTTCGCACGCACAAACCGCAGAGGATACAATCACTATCACCAGGAGCGTATTTAGACTCCGTCAAACCCATTTGGGCAGCCATTTTCTTGAGCGCGGGAACTTCGGGACACCTGGCCAGGAGCAATTCCATGGTTATTTTACGGGCTTTGAGGACCCGGGCAGAATCAGTCATTACTGCCAGACCCTCTTCCACTGGCAGCGTGCAGGAAGCTGTCAACCGGGAGCGGCCATTTTTTTCCACCTCCACCACACACAAGCGGCAGCCGCCGTAGGGTTCCAGAGCATCGTGGTGACACAGGGTGGGGATGGTAATCCGCAATTTCCGGGCCGCCTCCAATACGGTGGCCTCGGCCGACATTTCCACCGTAAGACCGTTAATTGTCAGGTTGATCATGAGTCTAATCTCCTAAATCACACCTGAGGCATCTTAAGGCCTCCTGGCGGCATTGCTCTTCAGTAAAACCCAACTCCACCAAAGAAAAGTCTTTGATGCGATCCACAGCCTTTGATTTGGCCATTTCCGGGCGGGACAAGGCGGCCCTCTCTTCATCCGGTATTTCCACCGTCTCTATTCGCTGGCGTGGTATGGGGATCCGGAATTTCTCTTCCAGGGGTTCCTCCTGCAAATACCGACAAATCGATCTGGCCGCTTGTTTCCCGGCCCAGACTGCCTCCACGATGGTGGCCGGACCGGTGACGATATCGCCACCGGCAAAGACTCCCGGCAGGTTGGTGGCCAGGTTGACCGGATTGCTCCAAATGTTGCGGCGCTCCGTTAGGCGCAATGGTTCATCGCCCAAAGAAATTTTTGTTTGGGGTGCAATCTGACCGATAGCCGTGATCACCTCATCCACCCAGAGGGCGGTTTCCGAGCCATGCAGCGGGATGGGACGCCGACGGCCGGAGGCATCCGCCTTACCCAACTCTATACCCTGGCAGACGATGCCGTTAACGTGATCTTCTCCTAAAATCTTGATAGGCTGGGTTAGAAACTGAAAATTTACCCCTTCTTCTTTGGCTTGAGCAACTTCATCGGCATAAGCGGGCATTTCGGTTTCGGACCGGCGGTAGAGAATGGTAACCGAACTGCCTAGTCTGACTGCCGTCCGGGCGCAATCAACAGCCACGTTGCCGCCGCCGATGATCACCAGCCGTTTGCCCAGGAGCGGGGGGTTGCTGGTTCTAACCTGCCGCAGAAAATCCAACCCGGACATGACCCCGGGTAGATCTTCGCCGTCAATATCCAGTCGGGCAATATGGTGTGTTCCCGTGGACAGAAAAAAGGCTTGATACCCTTGCTCCTGTAAACTGTCCAAAAAGATGTCTCGTCCCAATCGGGTGTTGGTTTTAAACTCCACCCCTAATTCAGCAATATTCTGCAGATCAAAATCCAGGACTTCCCGGGGGAGGCGAAATTCCGGAATGCCCACCCGTAACATGCCCCCCACCACGGGCAACGCTTCGAACACCGTTATCTGATAACCTTCCCGGGCCAGGTAATAGGCAGCGCTCAAGCCGGCCGGACCGGAACCGATAATGGCCACCCTGTCCGGTCTTGCTGGAGGCTTCTTCCGGCCATGCAAGCCGTTTTGCCGGACGAAATCAGAAACAAAACGTTTCAGTGACTTAATGGCTATGGGTTTGTCGATCACCCCCCGTTTGCATTGGACTTCGCAGGGAGCGGTGCAGACATAGCCGCAGACACTGGGTAGCGGATTGTCCTCCCGAATCAACTCCAGGGCTTCTTCGTATTGCCCCTGGGCGATCAGAGCAACATAGCTGGGGATATCGATACCGGCCGGACAGGCGAACTGGCAGGGGGTTGGGGACAGACGCTTACACACTCGGGCCGGACATTGTTTGTCAACAATGTGGGCCAGGTATTCTTCCCGAAAATAGTTCAGCGTCGTCAGGACAGGATTGGGAGCGGTCCCTCCCAAACCGCACAGCGAGACTTCCTTGATGTAGTCGGAAAGCTCTTCAAGATCACCAAGATCAGCCGGCCTACCCTTCCCTTCGGTGATGTTGGTCAGAATTTCCAACAAGCGTTGGGTGCCTTCCCGGCAGGGCGTACACTTACCACATGACTCTTCCATGGTGAAGGTAATAAAATACTTGGCCAGGTCCACCATGCAGGTGGCCTGGTCCATGACGATCATGCCCCCTGAACCCATAATGGATCCGAGCTTGGCCAATGAGTCATACTCCATCGGCGTGTCCATAAGATCGGCAGGGATACAGCCTCCCGAGGGCCCGCCGGTTTGTACTGCCTTTAAAAGCCGGTTGTCCTGAATACCGCCCCCGATATCGTAAATCATCTTTTTCAAGGTCATTCCTAGAGGAATTTCCACCAGCCCACTGTTATTCACCTTGCCCACCAGGGAAAAGACCGTGGTGCCCCGGGCATTTTCCGTCCCGAAACCGGCATACCAATCTGCTCCCCGGGCGATGATGGGGGCGATGTGAGACCAGGTTTTCACATTATTAATGTTGGTGGGTCTCTTCCACAGGCCGCGCTGGGCCGGAAAGGGTGGCCGGGACCTGGGCTCTCCTACCCTGCCTTCGATGGAGGCGATAAGCGCGGTCTCTTCACCGCAGACAAAGGCACCGGCCCCTTCCCGAATTTTGAGATTAAAAGAAAAGGGACTGTTAAAGATCTTGTCGCCCAGAATCCCGTAAGACCGGGCCTGGGTGATGGCCGTTTTCAGTCGGCTGATGGCCAACGGATATTCCGCCCGGCAATAGATATAGCCTTCCCTGGCCCCCATGGCGTAACCGCCGATGGCCATACCCTCAATGACGGCATGCGGGTCCCCCTCCAGGATGCCCCGGTCCATAAAGGCGCCGGGGTCGCCCTCATCGGCGTTGCAGATTACATATTTCAGATCTCCCGGGGATTGCCGGCAGAATTCCCACTTCTGGCCGGTGGGAAAACCGGCGCCGCCCCGGCCCCGCAACCCCGAAGCTTTGACTTCAGCGATGACCTGTTCCGGGGTCAGCAAGGTAACGGCCTTATAAAAAGCCCGGTAGCCGCCTCGGGCGATATATTCTTCAATGCGGTTTGGATTAATAAAACCGCAGTTCCTCAGGGAAATCTTCACCTGGTTCTTAAAAAAAGGCAGATCATGATAGCTGGGAATATCCGCTGGCAGTTCCGGAGGATGGGGGTTGCTGTAGGGCCGGAACACCCCCTCAATAAGAAATTCTTCCTGATCGATGCGGCAGAGCAGATTTTGCCAATAGAACTCTCCGGCCTGAATGGCCTCCAGCAATTCCAGGGCGGTTTCCGGGGTCATACTGTGATAGCTCAAGCGCACCTTACCCGGATAGACCACATCCACCAATGGCTCCCGCTGACAATAGCCGATACAGCCGGTGGCATCTAAAACGATGTCGTCATTGCCTTCTTCCAGTTTCCCGGCCAGGGCCTGATAGACTTTGTCCGCCCCGGCCGAAATACCACAGGTAGCCATGCCAACCATGATCTTGACTTTCTCGGGATAGGTCATGGCCAGGCCACGCTGTTTGACTTCATCCAGATGTTCCAGACAAAGAATCTTCATACACTCACCGTCTTCCTGTAAAAGTCAATGATGTCCGGCACCTGTTCGGCGGTGATGCGGCCGTAGGTGTCATCCCCGATGCGAATGGCCGGAGCCAGGGCGCAGCAACCGATGCAACGCACCACCTCCAGGGTGAACAGGAAATCTTTGGTGGTCTGACCGTGTTTGATCTTCAGGGTTTTTTCCAGACGGTCCAGGATTTTGGGTGACCCTTTGACAAAGCAGCCGGTGCCCAGACAGATATTAACGATGTATTTCCCTCGGGGAACCAGGCTGAAGGCATTATAAAAACTGGCCACCCGGAGAATCTCGGTGAGGGGTATGCCCAGATCGTCAGCCACATGCTCCAGGGCCGGCCGGGGCAGCCAGTTGAAATGGCGGTTAATGTCCAGGAGAATGGGGAGCAGATTGCCCGGTTCATCCCGGTAGCGTTCGATAATATCAGCCACCGCCTCCTCGTCGGTGGCCTGGTCATAGGCGGTACGCGCCAGCTTAACTTTGTCTGGAAACTGCACTTCATAGCGGATGGGACAGGCCTCCAGGCAGACGCCGCAACCGGTGCACTTGTCCGCATCGATATAACGAGCTTGTTTGCTGAGGGTAACTGTCAGATTACCGGGGTCACCGGTAAGTTCTTGGACTTCGGTTAAAGTATGAAGCTTGATATTCGGGTGCCGGCCGACCTCGACCAGTTTGGGAGAGATAATTCACATGGCACAGTCATTGGTGGGGAAGGTCTTGTCAATCTGCGCCATGGTCCCACCAATGGCCGGACCTTTTTCGATGAGGTGGACAAAGAAACCAGAGTTGGCGGCATCCAGAGCTGCCTGCATGCCGGCGATACCGCCACCCACGACCATTACTGAACCTTGAACTTTTACTGGTGCACTGGTATCAGTCATGTCTCTCTCCTCTGAGGTAGGGCTGACTTGTATGGTTGCAAAGATATTGCCTTATTTACCCCTCACCCTGGCCCTCTCCCCTCAAGGGGCGAGGGGAAGAAAGAACAGATCTAATGGCCTAAGGGCAGAACTCTTGGCTAACTTCGATTCATAGACTAATGAACTAATGATCCATGATAGCAAGCTTCGTGCCTGCCTGAATAATTTGCTATCTAATTGTATTTATTAATTAATTGTATATTATGTGGAAAATAACATAATTTCGAGAAGTATATTTTATTATACATGACGATCCGCTCAGGTTGACTAACCCTTTAGGATAACTGGCAATGTCAGTTGTATAATAATTTATACATAAAGAAACAGTTAGGAATGAGGTTTTAGACGTTCCGGAGAGAGGTGGTGTTTTTTCAGCAGGGTGGAAAAGTTGGACCGCTGCATGCGCACCCGCTGGGCGGCCAGGGAGATGTTGTGGTCGGCATCGGCCATGGCTTTGAGGAGAAAGGCCTTTTCCAGTTGTCCGTAGGTCTGCTCCAACAGCCGTTTTTTGGCCTCTTTGAGTTCCTGCAAGGTTTGGGGCACGTTATCGGAGCGCCAGGGCCGCCGGTCCAGGTGTTCCAGCAGGTCGAGACCGTCGAGCATGGGGTGTTCGGCCATGATTACCAGACGTTCCACCATATTCTTGAGCTGGCGGACATTGCCCGGCCAGGGGTAATGGCGCAGCATGTCCAGGGCTTCAGTGGTAAAACCTTCGATGGGCTTGCCAATCTTACGGCTGAAGTGCCGGACAAAATAATAGGCCAAGGGGGGGATATCGTCCAGGCGATCCCGCAACGGCGGCAGATAGATGGGAAAGACGTTCAGCCGGTAATACAGGTCGTCCCGGAATTTCCCTTCCTGAATCATCGTTTTCAGATCCCGGCTGGTGGCTGCCAGAATGCGGGCATCGGTCTTTTTAAAGATGCTGGCTCCCACCGGTTTATAGTCATGGGTTTCCAGGACGCGGAGCAGCTTCCCCTGAATTTCCGGAGTCAAATTGGCCACTTCATCCAAAAACAGGGTCCCCTTATTGGCAACCTCAAAGATGCCGGGCTGGTCTTTGACGGCTCCGGTGAAAGCGCCTTTGACATGGCCGAACAGTTCGCTTTCCAACAACGAGGGAGCCAGGGTGCTGCAGTCAATGGGGACGAACTGCCGGCTGGCCCGTTGGCTGTAGGTATGGATGGCCCGGGCAAAAAGCTCCTTACCGGTGCCGGGCTCGCCGCAGATCAGCACGGTGGTGTCGTTGGGGGCCACCTTGGTGATTTCCAGAAAGATTTTTTGGATGGCGGCAGTCTCGCCCACAATGTTGGAAAACCCAAAGGTGTCGATGAGCTGTTGCCGGAGTGCCAAGTTTTCTTCCACCAGGCGTTTCTTTTCCATGGCCTTAGCCAGGGTAAGCAGAAGTTCGTCGTCGGTGAAGGGCTTGGCCAAATAATCAAAAGCGCCGGCCTTCATAGCCTCCACGGCGTTTTCCACCGTAGAAAAAGCGGTCATGACAATAATGTATTCGCCGGGCCGGTCTTTCTGGATGGTGCGCAGGATTTCCATACCTTCCATGTCGGGAAGTTTAAAATCCAACAGGGTGACATCGTAGGCGCCGGTGGCCGACTTATCCAGCCCTTCCCGGCCGGTCTGGCAGACATCCACGGTGTAGCCCTGCTCCTCCAACACCAGGCGGCACACCAGGCCGATGACCTGTTCGTCGTCAATGATGAGGATATGACCGGCAGACATTACGAGGTGGTCCTTAGGGTTGCAGGTTCAGGGGTAGTGACGGGAATGGTAATGGTGAAGCTGGATCCCTGCCCCGGCTCGCTCTTTACCTGGAGATCGCCCTGGTGATTCATAATAAAACCGTAGGTGACGGCCAACCCTAATCCCGTACCCCTGGGCTTGGTGGAGAAAAAGGGTTCACAGATACGTCCCAGATACTCTTGGGGGATACCGCAGCCGGTATCGGCAATTTCGATGACAACGGCCTGTCTGGACTCGTCAAAACGGGTATAGACTGAGACCTCACCCTTGCTATTGACCGCTTCGGAAGCGTTGATCAGGAGGTTGGCAAAGACCTGCTGCATCTGGCCGATATCAATGAGCAGATTCGGCAGGCTGGCGGCCAGCTCCTGGTGCAGCCGGATGGAGCGGCGGCGAAATTCGTTTTCCAGGAGATGAATGACTTTTGCCAGCACCGTATTGATATTGCCGACGATTTTCTTGGGCTCCTTACTGCGGGAAAACTCCTGGAGTTCCTGAATGATGGTTTTACAGCGCTTGGTCTCCTGGATGATAATTTCCAGGCCCTCATGGAGAAATTCGCCTGCCGGCACCTTTTTGAGCATGTTGCTGCTATAGAGCAGGATGCCGGAGAGCGGGTTGTTCAACTCGTGGGCCACGCCGGCGGCCATGCGGCCCAGGGCAGTCAGCCTCTCGGTCTGATGGGCCAGCTGATCAAATTGCAGTTGCTGCTTGTCGATGAGCCGGGCTTTGTCGATGGCGCAAGCGCATTGCTGGGCCACGGCAGCCAGAAATTCCAGTTCCTGGGAAGAAAGATCCTGCTGGTGGTCAAAAATCAGACAGAGGAACCCCAGCAATTCTTCCTGGAGACCCAGGGGCGCCAAAACCAGCATCTCTAAGGGCAGAGACGCCCCGGCTGCCGGAGATACAAGCCGGGTATCCCGACTGGGATTATTAATCACCAGAACTTTTGGGCTGGCGCAGACCTCCAAGATCTTGTCCGGACCTTTGAGAGGTCCGGCTTCCCGGTAGATCTCACCCAAACCCTGGACCGCATTGGTGACACTTTGCCCGTCCTGCCTCTGATAGAGCTGCACTACCGCCCCCTGGGCCTCAAAAGCGCGAGCAATTTTGACTACCACGATTTCGGCGATGTCCTCAACGCGAGCGCAGGCATGAATCAATCGGATAATATCCCGGAAAGTATAATAGAATGCCGACACGCTCAGGGTGTCGCTCATGGGTCGATTTCCTCCGTCAGGATGACTGCAACCTACAGACGTTATTTCCGTAACCTATAATTATAATTACAGCAGGGAATTCTGGAAAGAAAATAGTGTAGAGCCAGGAGAAGGTTACCATCAGGTCATCATAGTCCTTGCATGGCACTGAACTGCCCAAGTTCCAGTTTAAACCTGCCGGCAATCGTCTGCCAGAATCAATTTCATTGATACAGCAGGTTGTTATGATTTTTGCCAAATGTGTGATAAAATAATTTTGAAGTTGAGGCATATTTCCCAAGGTTTGCGGTAACGGATTATGAACGAGGCCTTAGGGGCGAACCATTGTTTTTTTACCCAAATACGTCTGTATCAGCATGTTGAATAAATTAGAGATCCGGCAACGGCTTATCGAACACGTCCGTTATCTCAGTGAAACCCTGGGGGACCGCAGCGTTTATCGTCCCCAGGCCCTGAAGGCGGCCGAGGAGTATGTCAGCCAGAATTTTGGGGCCATGGGGTATACCCCCGAACGCCAGAGCTTTAGCTATCTCGGGCAGGAAGTGGCCAATGTCATGGCCGGCCGCCGGGAAGCCTCGGGTTACTATATTCTGGGGGCACACTTTGATACGGTGGCCGGAACTCCCGGCGCGGATGATAATGCCAGCGGCGTCGCGGTTCTGTTGGAAACCGCCCGCCTGGCCGGTTCCCTCTCCCCTCCCCTCCCCTGGGCCTTCATCGGTTTCACCACCGAAGAACCCCCGGCTTTTGCCACACCCTCTATGGGCAGCCGGGTCTACGCCCGCCGGGCCAAAGAGCAGGGTGAGACCATTTACGGCATGCTCTGTCTGGAAATGGTGGGCTATTACCGCTATGAACCTAACAGCCAGCCCCTCCCCTTTCCCTTACAATATCTGGGCTATCCCACCACCGGCAACTTTATTGCTCTGGTGGCCGATCGGCGTTCCCGCCCGCTGTTGGCCAGGTTGGAACAGGCAATAAAAAGCGGCTGTCACCTGCCGGTGTCCGCCATTGCCATCCCTTTCGAGGGCTATATTCTGCCGGAAAGCCGTTTGAGCGATCACGCCAATTTCTGGGATCAGGGTTATCAGGCGGTAATGCTCACCGACACTGCTTTTTTACGTAATCCCCACTATCACGGGCCCGGGGATGTTCTGGCCAACCTGGATTTCGATGCCATGGTTGAACTCACCCTGGGTCTGTATTATTTTATTAAACATACCAGTTAAATCAATCTGAGGCAGAAATGACCAACATCCCGAAGTTTAAAGGAAAAATCCGGGACAACCCGCTGGTTGCCCTGGAAAGGGGCAACCGTGAAGTAATGTTAAACATCTGGCGGGAGTATCTCCACGAACTCCTGGAATTGGATCCCAAGTCCGGCCGCCGGCAGCTGCTCATCAATCGCATCGAACACGCCGGCGATTTTGACCGTTTGTATGGGGATTGGAACGATCTCCCGGTGGAGGAGCGAGGCAACCGCTGGCTGGCGATGATCCGCGCGGCCAAAGCCGAGTGGCAGGAGGTCAAGGATACCTGTCTGCGCTGCGGCGAATGCTGCGAAAAAAGCAGTCCCACGCTGATGCTCGATGATCTGCACCTGTTCCAGGACGACATCCTCCACTGGACCGAATTGTATACCATACGCCGGGGCGAAAAAGGCGTTTCTCCCAGGACCGGAGCGGTTATTCCCGTTACCGAAGAACGGCTTAAACTTAAAGAGCATTCCGGCACTAAACATTGCCTGTATTATGCCAGAAACCCGAATCGTTGTCTCATTTACGACCAACGCCCGCACCAATGCCGGGAGCAATTGTGCAACCTCAGTGAAGCCGAACGGCCCCCGGCGGAATCCGGGTTTTTAACCCGGGAGACTATCTTTGGCCAACACCCGGAATTATGGGCTTTGATTTCAGCCCATGAGCAGCGTTGTGCCGTTGACCGTTTGGAAGCCGCTTTGCAGGACCTGGCCGAGAATAAGCCCGGGGGTTCAGAAACCCTGTTTGATATGCTGCACTTTGACCATTACTTGCGGCAGATGCTCCTGCAGGATTGGGAAATTCCGCCCGGAGCTCTGGATTTCCTTCTAGGCCGGCCGCTGACCCAGGTGGTCCGCCAGTTCGGCCTGAAAGCCACCATGACTCCGGAAGGTGTTTTTCAGTTAGAAATGTTGGGATAATACTTGGCCACCTTATAATTAGTTAGGTGAGTCACATTTATACCTTGACAGGCTGAGATTAATTATTATTCTATAGTAACAATTCTTATCAAGGAGGCCGGTATGGCTGACTTACAAATTGAGAGGGCTCCCGGCGGGTTAAAAGTGGACGGCCTGGTGCTGCAACGAGGTAAATGCGGCTGCGGCGGTCTAGGCGGCGATTGCTGTTTCACGTATTCCAAGGTCAAAAGGGATGGCAACCATCTGGTGTACGAAGGCAAGGCCACTGCCCCCACCACGCACAATAATTATAACTGGGGCTATGTCGTTAAAAAAGGCGACCTCGAAGTGCAGGTGGACGTGCAAGATACCCATGATCCGAACCCATTTTTTTATGGTCACTATCCGCCGCCTTTGACAGATTGGGTTGAGCGAGGCTGGGAAGTAATCTCCCAATATGAAAAACCAGCCGAGTCATGACCGCACTTAAAGGTAACAAACTAATAATCTTAACGAAAAATACGTAACTCTTTAATCCCACTAAAGCAAAAGGAGATTTCATTATGTGCAACTGTGGTTGTGCCAGCAAACCCGCCGAGATTAAGGCGGAAGAAGACGTCAAATACTATTGTTCGCAATGCAATGCCATCAAGGAAGCCAAAGAAGGGGCGCCCCGTCCGGAGTGTTGCGGCAAGAAAATGTTGGAAGTAGATTAGCCTCTCCTCCAGGCCCTGTTAAGAAGTATTGTCCACCGGCGTTCTTCTTGACAGGGCTTTTTTATGTGATAACATATCAAACACAAATGCGGGCGATTAGCTCAGTTGGATAGAGCGTTGGTCTCCGGAACCAAAGGCCGGGTGTTCGAGTCACCCATCGCCCGCCACTTTCTGTAAGTAGCACACCCGGCAGTATCCCCCCAAATTTCCGCATTTCCCATCTTGGCCCTTTTACCTCGGCCGGAAAGATGTTTTTCGGTTTTCGCGACCAATTTTGGTTCATCCGACTAAAGTGTACTTGGTTTCATGAAGGGCCTGTATTTTTAATTTGAAAAAGTCGAGATCACGTGGGAACAGGACGAAACCGGCGCATTACTTGTCCTCGGCGCTTGACTTTATATGAATCACAGATTGGGCAGAGGAGATTAAAGACATCCTGTCGCACCCGGAAATGGATGGCGCCATCATGAAATTTGGTATGAACATGTTGATATCCATGAATACCGAATCCGTGATATAATATATTGGTGGAAATGTGTGTCTCTCCTTTTGATCGACTTCGTGGGTCGTCTCTATGAGAACGCATGTCCACCTGTTTGTCAAAGGCACGCTTATTCCGGATGAACCTCATCGGGTGATCGGCATCCTGAGGGTATAATTTCTCTATTAAAATCTAACATTTCTAGAGTAGACAATCTCCGTCCGCCTGTGGTAATATTGATATCCATCTTCATGAATTTTATCAGAACAGGTGGTGGACACCCGCCAGTAGCCATTAACCCAAGATGCAGCCACGAATCACTGACCTTCGGCCCCTGAAAAAGGATAACACTATGCCCGTTCCCACTCGGCACCCAAGAATCAGGCCCGGTATTGTCTGGTTGCTGTGTGTGGCTCTGTCCCTGACCCTGGTCCAGGGCTGCGCCGCACTCCGGCCCCGTCACTACCCTGCCGGAAAACCTGGAGTCCAAGGTGGAGGTCCCCGGTATGCCGGGCGTGCGGGCCTGGGGGGACGAGGTCAGCGAAGTCTTTACTGAGTTTACCCTTGAGGCCGCTCGCCAGGAGCGGGCTGCTTTTGGTGACGAAGTTGTCAAGACGCCGGTCACCTTCCTGGCCCTGTCCGGCGGCGGCGACGACGGCGCCTTTGGGGCCGGGGTCCTGTGCGGCTGGACCGTCCACGGCGACCGCCCCCGGTTCAAAATGGTGACCGGAATCAGCACCGGCGCCTTGATCGCCCCCTTTGCCTTTCTGGGATCGTCGTATGACCACGTGCTGCGGCATCTCTATACCGGTGTTACCAGCAGCGATATTTTCCGGCAAAAGAGTCTGCTGACGGTGCTCTGGCGGGAGTCCGTGGCCGATACCGCGCCCCTGGCCAGGCTGTTGGAACTGTACGTCGATGAGGCGATGCTAACCGAAGTGGCCGCGCAACACAAAAAAGGCCGGCGCCTCATCATCGGCACCACCCAACTGGATGCCCAGCGTTTGGTATTATGGGATATGGGAGCCATCGCCACCAGCGGCCACCCGGACGCCATAAAATTGTTCCGCAAGGTCATGCTGGCTTCCGCCTCCATTCCCGGCGCCTTCCCGCCCCAGTATATCAAGGTGGAGGCCGGCGGCGGCTTCTATGACGAAATGCACGTGGACGGCGGCACCACCGCGCAGGTGATTCTCTACGAAACCGCCCTGGACCCGGAGACCATGATGGCAGGGCTGGATACCTTATCCCGGGGACGCCAACGCATTCTCTATATTATCCGCAATTCCCAGGTAAAGCCGGAATGGGAGGACGTCAGACCACGGTTGGCCCCCATCGGCGCCCGGGCCATCTCCACCCTGATCAAATACCATGGCGTGGGCGACCTCTTCCGCCTCTATGCCTTTGCCAAACGGGATAACATGGAATACAAACTGGCGGCCATTCCCCCGGACGCCGCGCCCACCCGGGGCCGGGAACCTTTTGATCGGATCTACATGAATCAGCTCTTTGATCTGGGCTATGACATGGCTGTGAAAGGGTATCCCTGGATGAACTACCCGCCTTTTTTTAACCCGAAACCGGTCTTTAAAGTCCCGAAGTACCAAAAGTCCGGAAACAGTTAAAAGCAGGCTATAGGCTTTAGGCTATAGGTAAGAGGCCAGGGAAACCTCATGAACTTGTGCCGGTTTTCAGGCTTCGTGGTGATTTCTAAACCTGATGACATTTGGCAATCAGTTTAAGTTCAAAATTTCATAACTGTGGCAACATCTTCACAAAGCCTCCCTCACCCTAACCCTCTCCGCTCGCAAGCGTGGGGAGAGGGAGAAAACATTAGCGAATTTATGAACTGCTGTACCGTAAAGTTCATGCCGGGGCTGACTTGGGGCTACTCTCCCCCTGGACCTTCCTGGCCCCTGATGATCTGACCGCCAAGTTTTTTGGTCCCGGCTCTTTCCGGATCATCGCCGAATTACAGGGGATTTAGAGTCCTGCCGCTCCATTTGCGATGGCGGGGGCGCCGCCCTTTTCCTGAATTTTTTCGGTTCGTTCGGAGACGGTGCCGGGGACGGCCGGCTTTTCTTTCAGGGTTTCAGGGTTTTGCGCCAGGAGAAACGCCCCGGGGGGCACAGCCCTCATTTCAGGCCATCTCTGAACCCAATCCCCCTGCCCCGTCACCCCTTCCCGGGTCACGCTGGAGGATCGCCTACCCACCGATGGGGGGTCGGCGCAGCCGGCGCCTGGACCGCCACTCCCAAGACCGGCAACGCTGTCAGGCCAAGCGCGCTTCTAAGCAAAATCCTCAGGAAGTGCTGCATACTATTTTCTCCTTAGACATAGGTGGAATTTAATAAATATGTAACATCTTTGCCCCCTCACCCTCCCGCAAGCGTGGGAGGGGATAGACGGACAAAACTTTTGGCAAGCGGTTATTTCATTATATCTCAGTGAGGCCGAGAACCTCAAAGACTTCCAGGGGCTCCTGCCGCCCTTTGACCTGCCGGGTTTCCTGCCGGCCGGTCATCACTCCCGGGGCTGCTTCGATGGTGCTTTGGCTGGCGACGATGGTCCAGCCCAGTTCTTTGGTCAGGGACTCCAGGCGGGAGGCGGCATTCACGGTATCGCCGATGGCGGTGAACTCCAGACGCCTGGGCGAGCCGATGTTGCCGACAATGGCTTCGCCGGTATGCAGGCCGATGCCAATGGCAAAATCGGGCAGGTCCCTATCGCCAAAACGCTGGTTCATCCAGGCGCGAACCTCCCGGGCCTTGGCGGCCAGGTCCAGGGCAGCCCGCAGGGCCCGCCGGGCATGGTCCGGATGAGGCACCGGCGACCCGAAGACCGCCATGACCGCGTCACCGATAAATTTATCCACGGTGCCCCCCTGGGCCAAAATTGCCTCGCAGGCCTGACTCAAATAGGTGTTGAGCATCTCCACCACTTGACGTGGCTCTAACCTCTCGGAAATGGTGGTGAAATTGCGAATATCGGCAAAAAGCACCGTCACCTGAAAGACTTCCCCGCCCAGGTCCGGCAGCCGGCCGGAGGCCAGAAGTTTCTCCACCACGTCGTCGTCCACATACCGGGCAAAGATCTTGCGGATGCGGGCCTTTTCCCGTTCCTCGCCGGTCAGTTTGATCCCCACCAGACCCATGTAGCTCAATAAGACCCCCAGCTGGACATTTGCCGTGGGCAGCAGCCAATATTGGGAAAACAACAGATAGGCGAAGAGCCCACTCAGAAAGGCCATGAGCCACACCCGCGGCCAGGCCCGGTAAGGGCGGCAGCCGGTAAAACAGGACACTGCCGGCCATGATGACGCCCACCAGATAGAGGGAGCTGAGATAGCCCGGCACCGGACGGGGAAAGACTCCGGTGAGCAGAGTTTCCACAATGTTGGCGTGGATTTCCGGGCCGCTCATGTCGCTCCCCGGCCAGCGCCACAGATTGAGGGAATACGGGGTGGGATGGGCATCCTGCAACGCCGCGGGCTCATAGGCAATAATGACGACTTTGTCCTTGAGGCCTCTGATTTCCGGATCATTTTCGGCCTCCGGGCCCAGGAAACGTCCCATGGAGAGGCGGGGGAAGGTGTCCGGCGGGCCGACAAACCCGATAATGGGCACGGCCCTGAGGTCATTCCTCCCGGGGGTCGTCGGCCGACCAGGCTTTCAGGGCCGGATTATCTTGCAGGCGCGCCCGTTCCGCGTCCGGGTCCTGACCTGCGGCTCGCAACGCCAACACTTTGGCGAAGGTCAGCATGACCTGGTCATAATCATCCGCCAGAGCCGGCACGAAACCACGAATCGTCCCATCCGCGTCATTGAAAAAATTTATCAGGCCCAGGTCGTGTTCCTGCCGGGGCAGAGCCATCAGGTATTCCCGGATGGGCAGGATTATTCTGCTTTTTTGCTGCTCGTCACCGGCCCGATGGGCGGCCAGGATAACCTGGCCGGAAGCCAACTGCCTTTTGAAAGGCTCATCGTAATGCAGACTCCGATGGTCGGGGGGCAAATCCAGGGTCTGGAGCCAGGACTCGATGCTGACGTGAAAGAGATAATCCAGGCCGATGATTGTGGCCCCCACCCGGCGCAGGACCTGGATGACCCTGGCAAAATGCGGGGTCCAACAGACCAGGGGTTCGGGATAGCGCTGCAGCGTGGGTTCATCCAGGGCCACGATCACCACGTGCTGGGGCTGGTACCTGACCCCGGCCAGGCGGTGCCAGAGATCACCGTAAAAATTTTCCGGCCCTGCCAGCCACCCGGCCCAGCTTATCCCGGCCACCGCGGCCACGACCAACAGCAACAGCAAGGCGATGAAAAATGGGGTTTCCGGACGGCGGAGATTTCTGGTCATCTTCGTTAATCTTTCAGGGAATGACAGGCAAGAGGAAAAAATCAGTGATCTTACCTACTGCCAGACCCTCATCCATGATTCAGGCTTCGTGGTATTTCTATACAAGACGACTTTCAGGGGACGAAAGTTCGTGGTTTGATAACCCCGGCTGCGTCGTTATTTTCGACTTGCTGATAACTAGATTCGGAGCTTTGTCTTATAAGCTTTAATCGATTTTCCCGATTTTGTCTAATCCACAGACCGGGTTGACTGCGGATGATTATATCAATTTGGCGCCAGAGCCGCCGACCAATTTTCTCAGGTAACTTCGTGGCGAGTGCTTGACCGAAACGGACTAAAGGTATATATTGGTAATACCAAATAATACCTGAGCGTGGTAAATAATGCCAAACAAAGCGATTAAGCTCGACGATGCGACCTATAACCGCTTGCAGGTCTTAGCCGAGGCTCGGCAACGCTCGCCGCATTGGCTGATGAAAGAAGCTATCCGGCAATTTCTAGAACGTGAAGAAGAAGCCGAGCGCACCCGGCGTGAAACCTTGGAACGCTGGGAACGCTTTGAAGCCAGCGGCGAGACTGTTAGCCACGATGTGGTTGAGGCCTGGCTGGAAACGTGGGGAACCGATCGTGAGGGCAAGTGTCCCACGTCCTGAGATGGTTGCCCGAAGCAGTTTTGGATTTGGCACGCGTGCGAGACTTTATCCGGATCCACAACCCGGATGCCGCGGCGCGAGCGGCAAAGCGGATTATTGAAGCCGTGCAAAAACTACGGGCGCATCCCTTGATTGGCCGTCCTGTCGTTGACATTGAGCGACCCAAATTGCGGGACCTTTTTATCCCGTTCGGTCAGGCCGGATACTATGGGCGCTATACAGTCACGGATGACGAAATAATTATGGTCAGGATTTGGCACAGCCGGGAAAACAGAATAGTTTTTTAACCATTTCAGCTAATCCTTGGGAAACCGGATGAGACATTCTCCCTGACCGTAGACAACATTGCCGCCGGTTTTCCTGATAATGTGATCAAAAAGTGACAGCCTGACGTCCATATCCTTTTTATATCCCTGGAAAACCCGGTTTTTAATAACCAGGCTGATGGAGAAATCATCCTGGGTGACAGCAAACCGGGTTTCGTCCTGCTTGATGCCGGTCGTGGCAATATAGCGGGCCAACTCGGAAAATACGGCGTCCAGGGCGTTCTTGTAGCCGGCTATGGTAATTTCTTGATATTGATTTTCATCACCGAGATAGCGCCTATTTGAAATGTCTCGGAAGTAATCCAGTAATTCAGTTACCGGTATGGGCTCTTTGGTATCCTCCGCCGAGTACAGATGGATGATTAATTTGGTAAAAGCGGCCAGTTCATTCTCGCACCGCCTGGACTCATTGATAATGTGTTCCACGAATCTCGTTATTTTGACATGGTCCGGGGAAAGATGTTTTTTGATTAATTGGGCGTAGCCCCCAATGGGCAGGAGGCGGCTTCTGATTTCATGCCCATAGTTATCCAGGATGCCCCGCAAAGAGGTGAGTCCGTAGTTCATCGTGGTCTCCAGCCGGATTACGGGCAGCTCATAGTTTTCCAGCCAATGTTTCTGTTTTTTCAGGTAATCCAGCTCGTGGTCCGAAAAGCCGGGTTTGCTGGGCGGAACTTTATCGATGACAATCAGCCATCGAACGACCTTCTCATAACAAATCGGCAGAATGGCGATGGCTTCGATATCTTTGTCCAGGACGTGTCTTTCCATGTAACTTACCCGGGAATCGGTCTTGGCCTGCTGAATCACCACCACCTCATGAGACCCAACCGCCTCCAGTAAAGCCGTTTTGGCCACCGGCTCGTATAAATGCCCCACTTCGCCGATGCCGTGGCGGCGATTGTCGCTGGGCAGCCCGGTGATGATCCGGTATCTCTTCCCCCCTCGGTCTAACCGCATGAGAATACATTGCAAATTTTCCGGAACAATATTGATGGCCAGGTTATACGTCCATTTGCTCAACAACTGCATTTCAATCTCGGAGAAATTGACCTGCACCTCCTGCTCCGCCGCTATGTCCAGACTTGATGCCTTCCATTTTCCCCCTCCCCATCCTCCAGTGATTTTATCACAGGAGGGCGTCTCGGCTATATTGATACAGGAGGGGACCTATTGGTTAAAGGGCAATAAACTTCTGGAGTCCCAGACAAATTCGCGCAGTCGGACTGGAACGCCAGTGGGCTGAAACGCGGAACGTAGACCTAACTTGATGAGAAGGCGATTGACCGAGGGCAAATGTTGCCAGTAGGGCTTGGCTAAGGGGAAGACTTTCTCGCTGACCCGTAATACCTTCGTGAGCGGCAAAAATTTTTCCACATTACCTAAGGCAATCTCGGGCCAGCGGCAGGAGGCCTGATACAATTGACGCATCGTCACATCCAAGTCAAGTTGCCGGGACAGATACCAGAGGGGCTTGAGCGGGTTGCACCGGTCGTGGATGAAGCCCTCCTCCAGGGCTATTTGCCAGAGCTTCGTGCCCGGATAGATTCTCACCCCTAAAAAGATATGGGCCAGGTTGTAAGGAGGACTTTTCTTCCGGGTCAAATGGCGTCCGATGAATTCCAGGGTTTCCTGAAGGGTGCGATTTGTCTCACCCGGGCCGCCGATGAGAAAATACCAGAGCACGGGCAAAGAAAACTTGTTGATGGCCTGGGCAGCCTTATACAAATCCTCTAGACTGAAGCCCTTCTGATAATTTGTGAGCATGGTCTCGGAGGCTGATTCGGGTGAGATCATAAAAGAATCGAACCCAGCGCGCTGCATGAGTTGCAGCAGGTGGGTATCCAGATTCTTGGGGCTTACCCCCATAGTGGTAAAACGGGCTTTCCAGGGCCGCCGGACGATTTCTGCTAAAATTTCCTGGCAATGGTCCAAAGGGTCATTAAAGACTGAGTCCACGAATTCAAAGGTTTCGGGGTGAAACTGATAAAACGCCTCCTCTATCTCATCCACCACCTCCACCGGGGAACGCAACCGGAGGCGGTTTCCTTCCAGCACTTGATTATAGGTGCAATAGATGCACTGCAGCCGGCAGCCCCGCTTGGTCTGAACGGTATAACTGCTCCCCATCTTTTCGTAGGGAGTGAGGTCAACCCATCTCCCGAGGCGCGGATTTCCCTGGGGGAAGCCGGTTAATTGGGGCGGAGTTAAATGGAACTGACCCTGATAGCGCATTCCCACTCCCGGGATATCGGCAGGAGATTCATCCCGGCTCAGGGCTTTAAGAAGTTCCACAAAACTCTTCTCCCCATCTGAAACGATAATGTAATCCCCGTGCAGAAATTCCAGGACCCCCTGGGGATCAAGACTGGCGCCGGAGCCTCCCAGCACCAGGGGAGCGGCGGTTAATTCCCGGATCATCTGAACAATCTTAAGCGCCGAGGGGAGGTAAGCAACCGGGAGGAGCATGTTGGCGTTGTCGAGATTCCGCAAGGAAACGCCGATTATCTGGGGCGAGAAGCCGATGATGGCTTTTTCCAGTTCCTGTCTGAGCTGCCGCTTAAAACAGAGATCTAAGACCCGGACCTCATGACCGGCCTCCTCAGCGGCGCTGGCCACATAGCACAGGCCGATGGGGGGGGCTGCTAACAGGTCATCCTTCAGATTGCTGTTAATTAAAAGAACTCGCATTGACTAATCCGCTGCATAGGTGCAGCTAAATGTCCTCTGCTCCCTGGTCACGGAGCCTTGCCGCCCTCAAAACGATTATTTCCAGGGCAAACGTTACCATAAAATTCACCTCATCGGAAAGGGAGGGAAAAATGCGGGTCCCCTAGCAAAACCGAAATACTGTAAAATTCTACCTAATTATAATCTTTCTAGAGTTTAGAATCTACGATTGATTAAAAAATGTATCTGCCACGAAAAAAAGACTTGACAAGGGCGCACACACGCGCGGTCGCCTTTGGCGACCAATCGAGAAAAGAAAATTCTTTTCTCGGGAGGTTGTTCAATGGCGACAAAACTTCTTATCCCCTATCAAGTTCTTGCTCAGTGGCTCACTTTCCTATGGCAGGCGGTGCCTATCAAGCTCCGTCCTACGTTACTCGAACTGCTCATTGGCAACATCTTATCAGGATCTGGTCATGTCACCGATGCTATCCTCACTGTGCTCGCCAAAACGACTTGGACCAATTACTTCAAGGCTCTGCAGAGCAATGGTTTTTCTTGGCTGAGTCTTTGCCGCCGATGGCTGGACCTTGTTCTCCATTACTTTCCTCGTCTCACCATTACCCTGGTCATAGACGATATGTTGACGCCCAGGACCTCAAAAAAAGCTCCTTCGGCAGCCGTATATCACGATCATGCCCACAGACCCAACCGGCCGCCTTTCATCTTGGGCCAATTGCGGGTGGCTTTAGCCCTGGTGCTGACTTATGGCGGCAGAACCGCAGCCTTCCCCTGGTTATGGCGGTTAATAAGATCAACCGGCAACAGATCAAAACTGACAGCAGCCCAAGTCTTGATGACCGTAGCTCGTCATTGGTTGCCAGAATACATCAGGATCAGACTTCTTCTCGACGCCTGGTTTATGAAAAAACCTTTGGTGTTCCCTATGATCCAACAAAGGATTACCGTCATTGGGCAGGTTCGCCACGACAGCGTGCTCTATCTTTTGCCCACCCAGCCCTCCTCCCCTCGACGGGGAGCACCTCGCAAGTATGGGGAGAAATTGACCTTCGCCAAGGCCAAAACCTTACTGCCCTTACAACAAGCTTCTATCAAGGCGTATGGCAAAACCCGATGCTTCGAATTCTATGCCGCCCAGGCCAAAGTCCGGTTCTTAAAAGGACATATTTGCCGAGTAGTCTGGTGCCGCTTTCAAAAAGATTCCGGCAAATGGACCAAGTGGGCGCTGTTGCTGGCCACCGATCCCACCTTGACGGCAGCACACGTTATCAAATTGTACAGCCGCCGTTGGTGGATAGAACCAATGTTCAACGAGATCAAGCACAGCTTTGGTCTGATCAATGCCTGGCAGCAGTCTCGACAGACATTGGCCCGTTGGACGACGCTCATTTCCCTGAGTTACAGTTTGCCAAGGTTACTGGCACTCTGGCTCGGCGACAAGAAAGGAGCTCAACTTTTCCCTATCCCTTGGCGTCGGCAGCGAGCCGTAACCGCAGGTTGGATCGTCAAAGCAGTGCAACAATATTTCCGACTTGTCAACATCAGGGCCTGCTGGGATCGAAAATCCCAAAAATTCGTGCTGCCCAACGAGGAATTTATGGCTACCTGCAAAAAAGCAGCATAAAATTCCCATTGTTTAATGACTTTTCGTCTGGTTGATACCGTTACCCAAACACGGTGACGCAGAAGTACGTTAAAAATTTGGTAACAAGAAAACTCACAGATTCTAAACTCATAGTAAACTCTAGTAAAATGGTATGAAATGTCTATAATTATAGCAAGTAAGGAAGATATTAAGAAACCACTCCTAAACAGACAAAGGCCAAACCGTAAAAGAAGAAAATGTAATCCATCTGCCCCTGGATCCAGTTATTCATACGTTTTCTCCTTCCTGGCCAAGTGCAACATATCCGTCGATATAGGTCCGGTCCAAAATAACCAGATCGCCTATTCGGAAAGAAAAACGAGGAGTCGGCGTGAGTGCATATTCCCGTGGATTCCGGCAGGCAAATGTAAAACAAGCCGGCTACCCAATACAATGATTCCGGCTAGGGAATGTAACGGCAACCGGCAAAAAAACCCCTGTTTCCACTCTTCCTTGATCCTTGCTGATTGGTTTGCAATAGATCGTAGTAAATCATTCACGAAAATCGGTCAAAAAACCGATTAAATATATGACGCCAGAGTGGTTTTTTTAAAAAAACCAAAAAAATAAAAAATATAATAATATCTCTGTGTTGTGCATCTCAGGGTTTGCTGGTGAGTCGATGTTTCGGGAGCGCCAGGGGAAGATGAAGATTGACCCAGCGATACCTGCAGCTGAAAAATGGTTAAAAAAATTCTGGGATCAACCCTAATTTCAGCAGCAGATGGGGAAGAAGAAACAGAGATGAAGCCGACGAAAACCTTTTTTAAAGCTATCGGAGTAATAAGTTATTTGACAATCTGGTTAGTTTGTTTAATCAGCGGGATAGCTTTGGCGGCAGACCTCCCCGAGATTAAGAATAATGGCGTGATTCGCCACCTGGGAATCCCTTATGCGAACTTTGTCACCGGAAGCGGGGATGGTATGGATGTGGATCTGGTGAAACTGTTTGCCCAACATCTGGGGGTAAGATACGAGTATGTCAAGACCTCCTGGGGGACCGTGATCGGAGACCTGATCGGCAGGAACG